>NZ_RXHU01000110.1 GCF_003955665.1 Paenibacillus whitsoniae | reverse complement strand
CCCCGCAAACCTGCGACCGGACCGCCCCAGACTCTCCGAAACCTACGCACCGCCCCGGAAAATGATTGTAGTTTGGGAATAGGTGGGGCTAAGCTGGTAACAAGCGGAACGAGAGGGCCTTATTCATGTGTCAAAGACGTGTTTGCGTCTGTGAAGGGAACGAGAGGACCTTATTTCGTTGAAATGAAACGAAAACCCTTGAAGAAACGTCGATTAGCGCTCCTACGTTCCGCAACCTCGCGAAAACGGCCGTTTTCGGCGAAATAGCGTCACGTCGTTCCGTTCTCGGGAAGTTTGGTCATCAAGTGTCTTGCCGAGGAATGTCCACCGAGCAGCATGTATGCAGAACAAGTGTCTAGCAAGCTGCATGTAAGTGGGACGAGCTTCCCTCGAATTACATGTATGTTGAACGATGGTGAGCAAGTTTATAGCTAGCAGCGAACAAGAACCCCAGGCTGCGTGTGAGGAACAAATGACGCCTCCCTCCCCAAACAGTTGCTCCGCTCCACCAGATTTGCGATAATGCAAATATTGCATCTACCACAGAAGGAGTGACGACACGTGACAGCGCACAAGCCGCGGAAAACATACGCATTTATAGGTTCTTATGCTGATTCGAAGAACCCGGGGGTGTACACCGCCCTTTTTGACGAAGCGAAGGGCAGCTTCGAGGTGACTCATCAAACGGCAGGTTTGCAAAATCCGACGTTCCTTGCCGTAGACACCGACAATTGGCGGCTCTACGCCTTGTCGGAGGGGACGGACGCGGACGGTCAGCGCTGCGGCGCAGCCGGCGCTTATCAAATTGCCCCGGCTAACGGCCAACTGACGCCGTTGAATCAAGCCGTGACCCTGCCGGTCACGACGTGCCACATTACGCTGGATCGCACGAACCAGCTTGCTATGGTCGCGAGCTATCATGGCGGCATGGTGGGCGTACTGCCCATCCTGGAAGACGGCAAGCTCGGCGAGACGAGCGACATACGGCGGCACCAGGGCACCAGTGTCCTGCCCGTGCAGGACAGACCGCGCGCGCATTCCGTGACGGTCGACCGGAACAATCGCTTTGCCGTCGTCTGCGATTTGGGCTTGGACAAGGTTATTGTGTACAAGCTGGACGTGGAGGGCCGCAAACTGGATCTGCACCAGGAAGTGCAAGTACCTCCCGGCTCGGGGCCGCGTCATTTGGCCTTCCATCCGTCCTACCGCTACGCCTATGTGATCAACGAGTTAGGGTCCTCGATGACGGCATTTGCTTATGACGAAGAGCAGGGGCAGCTTGCGCCCATTGAAACAGTGTCGACTTTGCCAGGGGACTACCAGGGGGACAATGCCTGCGCCGACGTCCACATCTCGCCGGACGGCCGCTTCCTGTACGGCTCCAATCGCGGACATGACAGCATCGTCGTCTATGCGATCGACGCAGACAACGGTAAGATTTCCGCGATTCAGCACGAATCCACGGGCGGCAAGCATCCGCGCAATTTCGCACTCTCCCCGGACGGCCGCTTTCTGCTCGTCGCGAACAAGGACTCGAACAACGTTGTATCATTTGCTCGTGACGAAGCGACGGGCAAGTTGGCACCGACCGGCGATAAGCTTGAACTGTCTATGCCTGTGTGCATCAAATTTGCGCAAGTGGAAGCCGACGCCGAATGAACCCGTTCACGGCAAGCGTGATCGGTGTGCTGCGCGCCATTCCTGAAGGCAAAGTTGCCACATATGGGCAGGTTGCCCGTGTAGCTGGCAGCCCCCGCGCTGCGAGGCAGGTGGTACGCATCTTGCACGCGATGAGCAGCAAGCATGGCCTGCCGTGGCATCGCATCGTGAACGCGCAGGGCGAGATTGCGATCCAGGACGATGAAGCCGCGCAGCTCCAGCGATTTCTCTTGCAGGCCGAGGGCGTGACACTCGTCGATAACGAGCGCCGCGTAGCCCTTGAACGGTTCCAGGCGGCGGACGAGGAACTTGAGCCGCTAGAGCAGCAGCCGGATGCCGAGTAGAATAACCGCAGCTAGACAAGCCCTCCAGCCATCTGACCGATGTGCCGGCGGGCTTTTTCAGCGTGCAGTCCAGGTCTCGCCGAAGCAGGCTCCGATCGTCATTCGTCAACGATGATGCCGCCTTGGAGGCGGTGATAGCCGCGTAGCACACATTTTCAAAAATTTGCGATGCCGCCAGAGAAGGTTTGCGATACAATGCCATCAGGGGGTGCAAAAGATGAGGACAATGCTGTACAAGCTTACACTTAAGAAGCGCATGTGGGTATCTTTCGTGCTGCTGATCGCGCTATCCATTAGCGTAACAGGGGGGCTCTCTTACTATATAAGCGCGGGCGTGATCGAGCGGAACACGTTCCAGCTCAGCCAGGACAACTTAAACACGTCGGCCCGCGTCATGGATGAGAAGGCCAAGCAAATTCTCGTGGCTGTACTGAATATTATGATTTCCCAACCGTTTGTGCAGATGGCAAAGGATGCAGCGGCAGGCAAAACCGACGGCTATTATGCACACATGTCGGCGATGAATACCTCCTTTACCCAGGCTAAGCTCGCGGAGCCATCGATTGAGTCGATCTATATCGCGACGCCGATCGGTGAGTTTTATTCAGCCAGCTATTTCCGCAACCAGTCGTTCTCCTTCTATGACTCTGACTTGTATGCGCGAGCAAAAGAAAGTAAGGAGCCTTTCTGGGTGGAGGGCCATGAGGACTTGCTTTTTCAAGGCAAAGACCGAGTCATTTCGCTGGTCATGCGCTCGATTAGCGATGCGCCGAATCTGTATTTCGTCGTGAATCTGAACGAGAAAGGAATTCAAAGCATTCTCACCGACCGGCTAAAGGAACCGGAAGAGCAGCATTTCTACTTGATAAATCGCAAATCTGAAAGCGTTTTAATGAATCAGACGCCGCTGCCGGCCTACTATAATCAAGCTTTTCTCGACGCGCACATCGGGAGCGGGAGCCAGGGACATTTTGATGTGAACGTGAAGGGACATAACGATCTGATTAATTATGCCAGCGTTACGTTCAATCCGGATTGGCTTCTGCTTAGCGTGCAATCCCGCGCCGAACTGTTGAAGGAGCTGAACTGGATTCAATGGGCGACGGTACTGACGATGGCGGTGTGCATTCTGATCGCGGTGCTGGTGTCCAACTTGCTTTCTTCGATTTTGCTCAAGCCGCTGTACCATCTGCAGATGCTGATGAGCCGGGTCGGACGAAGCGATCTGTCTGTGCGTTTCTCCAGCTTGTTTCAGGATGAAGTGAGTCAGGTTGGGCATAAATTTAACAGCATGCTCATGGAAATCACCGATCTGATAGAAGAGGTGAAGCAGGCGGAGCAGGAGAAGCGCAAATCGGAGGCGAAGGCGCTGCAAGCGCAGATTTCCCCGCATTTTCTTTACAACACGCTGAATACGATTATTTGGAAAATGGAAACCGGCGAAACGGAGAGTTCCAAAGTCATGGTGATCGCGCTTTCCCGGCTGTTCAAACTCGGTTTGAACAATGGGGATGAAATGACGACCGTAGAGAAGGAAATTTCCCACGTTCGGCAATATTTGACGATTCAGCAACTGTGCTATGAAGATCTATTTGAATTTGAGATTGAGGTTGAAGACGATGCGTTACTGGCGCTTCCGATCATGAAGGTAATGCTGCAGCCTATTGTCGAGAATAGCCTGCTGCACGGTTTCGAGCATATGACTTCCGGCGGACAAATTCGAATCTCGCTCACGACACAGGAAGGCAGACTGCAGCTGCGCGTGGAGGACAACGGCGCCGGTATGGACGCCGAGAAGCTGCAAGCGTCGCTTCGTACTCACGCGTCCGGACCTAAAGGCTACGCGCTGCGCAATGTGTATAACCGCTTGCAGTTGTACTACAGCGGGGGCGCAGTGATGGAGCTGTCGAGCGTGCCGTTCGAATCGACGGTCGTTAGAATCACCATTCCACTGAAGGAGGAACAGGAGCAATGAAGATTAGACCGATTACACTCTGTGTCATTGATGATATTAAGAGCGTCGTGCGGGGCATTGAAGGCTTAATTGACGAAGACATACACGGCGTCCGGGTCGTGGGCTCGGCAGGCAACGGCGAGGAGGGGGTGGAGCTGGTGACGGAGCTTCGCCCGGACATTGTCTTGACCGACATCCGCATGCCGCGTATGGACGGATTGGAGATGACCCGGGCCATTATGTCGGCGCTGCCAACGTGCAAGGTCATTTTGCTCAGCGGGTATACGGATTTTGAATATGCACAGCAAGCGATCCGGCTCGGCGCCTTTGATTTCCTGGCCAAGCCGTTTCTGAAAGAAGCGGTGGAGGATGTCGTTCGCAAGGCGCGGGATCAAGTGCTGGCGGATCGTTCCGAGCATGCCCGGCAAGCCGAGATGGAGCGCCAGATCAAAGAAAGCATGCCTTTGCTTCGCCAGGAATACTTGCAGCTGCTGCTGAGGTATACAGCGAGTGAGTCGATGCTGCAGGAGCGCTGGGACTACTTGCGGATGGAGCTGGAGCCCCAGCGGTTGACGCTGCTTTGCGTGGAAATGGACGGAATGGACAAAGAAATGGATGGGATTTCCATGCATGAGGTAGAGCTTGCCCGATTCGCGGTGAAAAATATTTTAGAGGAAACCCTTTCGATGCATACGAAGGCGGTTGTGTTTCGAGAACACTTGTATGGTTTTATTTGTCTGATGAATACCCCAAAGGATGCGGCGGCGCTGGCTGAAGCGTGCCGGGAGCATGTGCGGAATTACTCGCGCTACACGGTTTCCATCGGTGTCAGCTCGGAGGCGCTTACAATTCGAGAGCTGCCGATAGCGTACCAGCAAGCATCGGAGGCGCGGTCGTTTAACTTTTATACCGGCGGGAACAGTGTTGTTCGCTACGAGGAGATTGTGCCCCGTCCCGATCAGCCAAAGCGGCATAGCGCCGAGCAGGAGAAAGAACTCTTCAACCTGTTGCGCATGGGGTATGAGGAGAAGGCGCTGCCGATGCTGCAAACGATACTCGATTGCTATGCCGGGGCTGCGCCGGGCTATTTTGTTCAAGTCTGCGGCGAGCTTGGGCTGCTCATGTATCGCCTGTTTGCAGAGAAGCTGACCGCAGTTTCGGCCATGGACGGTTTGTCCGCCCGGCTGAAGACGCTACAGCTGGAGCAGCCGCTCAAGCAGCAGGAACTGATCGAGGCGTTGACGAGACTTTTGGAAGAAGGCTGTCGGCTCTTACAGGCGCAGAAAGAAGAAGAGGCGAACTCGGTGATCGCGCAAGCGATTCAGTTTATGAAGGAGAATCTGGATAAAAACGTTACCGTGAACGATCTCGCGAAGCATGTGTATTTGAGCGCCAGCTATTTTGCCAATTTGTTCAAAAAAGTGACAGGCACAACCCTCATTCATTACATGACCGGGCTGCGGATCGATAAAGCCAAGGAGATGCTGCTGGGGGACAAGCAGGTGCAGGAAGTGGCAACGGCGCTCGGCTATGAGGACCGTTCTTATTTTACCGACGTGTTCAAAAAGCATACCGGCATGACGCCGTCCGAATTTAAAGGCGCCTATAGACCGTAAGATTTTCCTCTCCGAAAGTTGTTTTGCCCTCCTCTCATCCATTCTGAATTCGCTTACACTTAGGGTGTCACCAAATGGCACGATATAAAAGGGAGGCTCCTCAACAATGCAAAAGAAACCGTTCCATCTTCTACTGTCGGCGGCTTTGCTGACAACGTTATCCGCTTGCGGCAGCGGCGCGTCGGACACAACCTCAGGTTCACCGGTTCCATCCGCTCCAGCCTCGCCGGCTGCGAACGCTTCGGCTGCTCCTGCGGCAGCGACAGGCGCCAAAACCAAGCTTACTTACTGGACGAACGATCGCGGGGCAGCAGATCATATCAAGGCGGAAGTCGCCAAGTATAACGCTGAGAACAAAGACAATATCGAAGTCGAAGTCACGATTATGGCTGACAATTACGAGCAGTCGCTCGACGTCGCGTTCGCTTCCAATCAAGCACCGGATATCATCAGGACGTCAGGCGGAAACTTTGCGCAGTTTGTCAAAAAAGGCTATCTGGAATCCTTAGACAGCTACATGACACCGGAGTTCAAGAAAAGATTTGAGAAGCTGATTGTGGACGACGGCAATCGCATCGATGGCAAAATCTACTCCCTGCCGAATTACGGCATCACCTGGCGGCTGATTTACAACGTCGATTTGTTCCAAAAAGCGGGCATCACAGAACCGCCAAAAACGTTAAATGAATTGGTCGAAGACGCGAAAAAAATTACCGCTGCAGGCAAGGACATCGGCGCTTATGGCTTTGCCGGCAGCTTCAAGAACAACGGAGGCTTCTCGAGAACCGCTGATTCAATTAGCGCGCTAAGCACGGGCATGCTAGCCGGCTTCAATTTCAAAACGGGTAAATTCGACTTCACCAGCCAAATCCCGATGCTGGAAGCGCTGCGGAAAATGAAGCAGGACGGCAGCTTGATCCCAGGCTTCGAACTGCTGGACATCGATCCGCTGCGCGCCCAATTTGCTGAGGGCAAGATCGGCATGTACATCAATCACGCGAGTGAACCCGGTGTCTACAAGAACCAGTTCCCCGCAAAAATCAAGTGGAGCGCAGCGCCGGTGCCGACGGCTGACGGCACGATTAATGGCGCGTCTCCGTTCTTGAACGCCACAGTCTTTCTGGCGCTCAGCTCGAAATCGCAGGTTAAAGCGAAAGCTTATAAATTCCTGGAATACATGTATTCGCCGGATGTGCTTAAAACGTATCAGGAAGACAGCGTGGGCATCTCGGCTGTACCAGATGTCATCGCGGTTGCCAAGAAGCCGAGCTTTCCGAATATGGATCTCTTCGTTCCGAACAAATACGATGCATTGTATCCAGTAGTACCGGCCGTAACACCGGAGGGCAAGAATCTTGGGGATACCGCACTGAAGTACATCTTGGAAGGCGGCGATGCGAACAAACTCATGACCGAATTATCGGACCGTTATAACGCCGCTCTCGATAAAGCCAGACAAGCGGGAACGACCACGAATAAACCAATGCCGGATTTTGATGCGAAAAAGTTGCAAGGCAGCATGGTCAAATAGGGTAACGGCAGAATGAGGAAGCCGCCCGGTTCAGCGTAAGGCGAGCACGGGCGGCTTTTCATTATTAAATCCTAGAGAGATTGTGTCTTCGGAAAGGAGCTTCGTCATGAGAAAAAGCAAGGATGCCTTGGCACCGTATGTATTAACGTTTCCCAGTCTGATACTGACACTCGTGCTCAGCATATACCCGCTGCTTTGGGCGATGCGGTATATGTTCTACAGTTATCCGGGGTACGGCAAGATGACGTTTATCGGCTTTGACAACTTTAAGCGCTTGGCGACAGATGAGGTCTATTGGCATTCCGTCCTCAACACCTTGGTCTATGCAGGGGGCAAAATCGCGCTGACGCTGCCGATTTCCTTGGTGCTGGCCGTCATTTTGAATCAAAGCTTGCGTGGCCGCAATCTGCTGCGCGCCATTTATTTTCTGCCGACGGTCATTTCCACTGCGGTCATGTCGGTTGTGTTCTATGTCATTTTCAACTCGTATAACGGCATTCTGAATCAATATTTGGTCAAATACGGGATTGCCTCCTCGAATATTGATTGGCTGGGCACGAAATTCGCTATGCTGACCATGATTATTATTGCGGTATGGGGGGCAATCGGCAATTACATGCTGCTGTTCCTCGCCGGTTTGCAAAATATTCCGCGTGACGTCTACGAAAGCGCTGCGCTCGACGGCGCCAGCGGTTGGCAGAAATTCGTCTATATTACGGTTCCCATGCTCGGCACCGTGCTTCAAATGATCGTGCTGCTCGCGATTACGGCGGCGCTCAAGGGCTATGAGAGCATCATGGTGCTGACGGAAGGCGGTCCGATTGGCAAAACAGAGGTTATGTATCTGTATGTGTATAAGCTGTTCTTCCCGATTTCGTCGGCAGGCGGGGCTGTGCAGCAGCAGATCGGTTACGGCAGTGCCGTAGGCTTCGTGTCCGCCCTCATCGTCGGCGCCGTTACGCTGGGTTATTTCTACATGTCACGTCGCTTAAACCACTTACAAGGCTAGGAGGAACAACGGATGAATTCAGCACCAACTACAATATCAACACGCAAAACAGCTTCCCATCCGGGCAGCGTCTCCCTCTGGATCGGCAAGCTTGCCGGGGGCCTTGTGTTGTGGGCATTTCTGCTGATTATCGTTTTGTTTACGCTATTTCCGGTCGTGATGGCGGTTCTAGGTTCCTTCAAAACGAACGCGGAAGTCACGACAGGCGCGACGTTCTGGCCGTCGGTCTGGCAGTTCCAGAACTATGTGAAGGCTTGGAAGGGAGCGAATTTCGCGCAGTTTACGTTCAACAGCTTATTTGTCGCGACCGTCACGACGGTCGGCGCTTTGCTGGTCGCTTCCTTGGCGGCTTATGCGGTAGATCGGCGAGAGTTTGCGGGGAAAAAGCTCTTCGTCTCGCTGCTCGCTTCCACAATGTTCATTTCCATCGGCGCTGTGGTGCTGCGCCCGCAATTTGAGCTGATGGTGCATCTCAATCTGCAAAAGTCGCTGTGGGGCGTGATCATCATTTTGATCAGCGGGCATGCGGCAACGTTTTTTACCTTGATAGGTTTTTTCAAAGGCATACCAAAAGAGCTTGACGAGGCGGCGATGATCGACGGCTGCTCGGTATATGGCATCTACTGGCGGATCGTATTGCCTCTGTTGACGCCGGGGCTTGGTGTTGCTGGGCTCTTCGTCTTCCGGAACGCTTGGAACGAATACATTCTGCCTCTCGTGTTCACAATGACGAAGCCTACGCTGCAGACACTGACGGTCGGGCTTGCGAGCTTGCGCTACGGGACTTCGGCTGCGGCTGAAACGCACATTATGATGGCAGGCGCATGTATGTCCATCATTCCGATCCTCGTCGTCTATGCGCTCGCGAACAAGTCGTTCATCAGCGTGACATCAGGTTCAGTGAAAGGATGATGTGACCGATGGCGACCCGTTTTTATATAACCAACGAGCAGTTGCAAGAAGCATCCGTCTTGTTTGGGCAGCGCTTCCCTGAGCGGGTGCAGCAAGTGATCGAGACGGCGGAAAATGCGTGGCAGGGAAGATTCAAGCTTCCCTACACGATGGCCGCCGATCGCTGGGTCGAGCACGGAAGTCCGCCGGATTGGCTGTATAATCCCACAGAGGATCTGGAATATACCTGGATTTTGAATCGTCACTGGCATTTACGCGACCTTGGCATCGCCTATCTGCTTACGAAGGATGAGCGCTGTGTGCAGACGTTTCAAGCGCATGTCCGATCCTGGATCAGGCAAAATCCGGCGCCGACCGACCTCTCCTATGATGAGGCGGTTTATTTTCAGCGTCCGGGACCATGGCGTCTGCTTGAGGTCGGCTTGCGCGTGCAGTCCTGGGTCTGGGGCTATATGCTGATGTGCCACAGCGCTGAGCTGGAGCTGGCCTTCTTGGAGGAGCTGGAGGCTAGCCTTGCCGAGCAAGCAGCGTATTTATCGCGTTATTTGGGTGAGACGACGATCAATCACGCGACGATGCATATGCAAGGCCTTTTTACGGTCGGCACGTTCCTGGAAGACCATCTCGCTGCACCGTATTGGAGGCAGCTCGCTAGAGAGCGTCTGCTGTTGTGTCTGCAAGAGCAGATTCGGCCTGATGGCATCCAGGAAGAACTGACGCCGCATTATCATACCGGCTCGCTGGAAATGTTCGGCACGCCGTTCTGGCTGGCGAAGCAGACGGGACGCGACTTCCCGCCCCGTTATGAAGCGAAGCTGCGCGAAATGGTGGCGTTCAGCCTGGCGACGATCCGGCCGGATGGCACATCGCTTCCGCTGGCGGATTCGGACAGTTCGCTGGATGTGCCAGCGAAAGTGGGCTTCATCGGCGCGATTGTCGGCGACGTGGGAATCGTTCGGCAAGGCGAGATGAGCGATTCGCTGCTGTGGCTGCTCGGGAAGGATGCGTATCTGCGTCTGCTTGAAGAGGTAGAGGAAGCTGCGCGTGACGGGCAGCTGTCCTCGGTGCATTTTCCCGATTCCGGCTATTATGCGCTCAGAGATCGAGACAACTATGTTTTCTTGGATGCGGCTCCGCTTGGCGGCGCCCACGGACATGCGGACGCGCTGCATGTGGAGTGGATGTACAAGCGGCAGCTGATCTTCGGCGATTGCGGCCGGTATACGTATCAGGAAGGGGCGTGGCGGCGCTATTTTAAGGGCACGGCTGGGCACAATACGGTGCTTATCGATGAAGAGGATCAGACGCCTTATGTGGCTACGCAAAAGTGGGGGACGACAGAGGCGGAGGTCACAGTGCACCGTCGCATCGATGATGAGGCGGTGGAGTTGGTTGACGCCTCGCATAACGGCTACCTTCGTCTAACTGATCCGGTCATGCATCGCCGGTGGTTAGTTAAGGGCAAGAACGTGCCGTTTTTGCTGCTCGTGGATTGGCTGGACGGGGAGGGCACGCATCAGGCGGAGCAGCTTTTTCATCTTGCGGCGGGGGCGGATGTTGATCAGTCTCAGCAGGCGGGCAAGCAAGCGCTCGTGCAGGCGGGCGCTGAGTCGGTCCGGTTTCATTGGGGAAGCACCGGGCTTCATGATGTGACGCTGAGAATCAAGGAGGGCTGGCGTTCAGCCTCCTATGGATCGAAGCAGGCGATTCCGGTGCTCGTCTGCCAAGGGGCTTTTACTGATCGTGCTGTGATAGCAACGGTTTGCATGCCAGAGGGTGCAGGCTGGAAAGTTGAGCGGATCGAGGTGCTGCAGGAGCAGCGGACAGTGAAGGTTTATTTGTCCCGTGCTCGAGGAGAATCGGCGATCATTGAGGTAGATGAGGAGCGGATTGATTTTCGGCTGTAAGCCTAAGGAAGGCAAGTCAACTTACGTGTGGAAAGGGGGGATTCTTTACAAGATTTCATCGAAGGCACGAAGAAGGATGGCTAGTCGAATTCATTTTAAGGAGGATGTTAGATGGGATTGCAAGGAGTAGGGAATCGGTTGCGCATGAAGCATGTCGTCGTGATGGTGATGCTTCTATTCATGGCGACGCTGCTGTTAACTCGTACTGCCCATGCGGATACGAGCCGGGAGCAGGTATCGCTGAACGGCGTGTGGGACTTTTACCCGAGCGGAGGAACAACAAGGTACGACATTACCGTGCCTTCCTTATGGGACGGGGCGGGATTCGGTTATTCATCAGCTTGGGCGACACTTTCCTATGGTGTATATAAAAGAAATTTCACGGTTCCGTCTTCGATGAACGGCAAGGAAATTTTCCTGTCTTTTTCCAATGTTGCCCCGCTTGCGAAGGTATTTGTGAATGGTACGCAGCTTGCGACGGAAACCGACGGGTATTTAATGACGCGTCTGCCTTATAAGCTGGACGTCACCTCTCTCGTAAACGTCGGAAGCTCCAATACGCTGGAGGTGCGTGTCTGGGGCTACGGCTCATTGCCAGCTGATGCTTTGGACTCCAGCGGCAAATCGCTCTATCCCCTCGGGATTGACAATCAAACGTTTGGTCAAGGTCGCGGCATAACCGACGATGTCGCGCTCGTGGCATCTCCGAAGGTTTTTATTTCCGATACACAGGTGATCACGAATTTGAAAAATAATACCGATCCCTCGGATGATGAGATTACTCTGAAAATTACGGTAACGAACGCGACGGCCGCGAGCCAAACGGTAACGGTGACAAACAGTGCGCAGCTCGTTGGCGGCACCACGGAAAAGACGTTCTCAGACCAGCCAGTCACACTAGCCGCCAATAGTTCACAACAGGTTACGTTGTCCTCCGTTTCGTGGACCAATGCCAAGTACTGGTGGACGCACGATCCAAAACTGTATGATCTTCAAACATCGCTGACCCAGACGGGTACGACCATCGACAGCTTGTCAACCCGATTCGGCTTCCGGCAATTCACGGTCACCTCGAACTACTTCCAGCTTAACGGCATTAAGACTAATCTTCGCGGCGATGCACTGCAGTTTAATTGGCACACGGGAAGTGTGCATGGCCCTGGACCCAGCGCTTCACAGTCCTTTGCCAACTCCTCAATTGCCGAGCTCAAAAAAACGATGGATGCATGGAAGACGACCTACAATGTTGCCAGAACACACCTTAAGGGCGATGTGAAGGAATTTTACGATTATGCGGACCAAATCGGGCTGCTGGTTATTGACGAGACGCCTTTCTGGCAGTATCAGACCGTACATAGTTACAATACCGTCGCCATGGATCACGTGAGCAAATGGGTAAAGCAATGGGTTGGTGCGAGTAAAAATCATGCGGGCATTGTCATTTGGAGCGGAGGGAATGAAAACTGGGTTTCGGCGACTACCTTGAATTCAACAGTCTTACATCCGACGATCGAAGCGGCCATTACTTCCATCGATTCAACGAGGCCGATCATCCAGGACGATTTTACGACGACGTATGAAGAAAATCATCATTATACAGGCGGGTATCCGATCTCCTGGCTAAATAACAGTAATCTGTACGGTCTTTACACGAATAACAGCACCAAACCGAAAGGCGAGGGAGAAGCGTTTACGCCTTCGGGTGGTTTTCCTACGTTAAATGCCGATGGGACGTACAACGCGACATTATCCAAAGATTTGTATAACGATAATTTGGTGTCCCAAGCGGTCTGGCACCGGGCTGCGGACCGAATGACGCGCGCGATGCGCTATGCCGGACTTGCGGATATCCGTTATTACGCGAACTGGATATATTCCTATGAACCGATTGAAGATACGATTCGCCCTATTTGGACGGATTTGACAGCGCCAGGGCTTAAGCCGGTTGAAATCAACCGTCCTGTTTTCAACGCCTATGATGCCTCCAAGCCGAGCTCGATCCCTTCGGATTCTTACATGTACACGCAGAATACTTACTCTCCTGTGGCGGCGTTTGATAAAGATGGAGATAAAAACAATCTGATCGGTGTCAATCCGCCCGTGTTTCCGGCAGGTGCTGCTACAACCAGAACGATAATTGTATATAACGATGAGCAGCGCGATGGTACCAGTATCGATGTGGGTTGGGAAGCAGGCTATGTAGATCCTGCTACGCAAACCTACACCAGCTTCCAGACGGGTACGTTCAATGTCATGGTTCCGTATGGCAACAAGGTGGAGCAAACGATTTCCTTTAACGTGCCGAACGGCGTTTCCGCGAAATGGCTGCAGCTAACGCTGACGGCGAAGAAAGGGACGACGGTGAAATTTCAAGAGAAAAATCAATTGGGCGCCATAGGCAGTTTCCCGGCACCGCAGATCGACGTTCCGGCAACCATTAACGTCGGTATGAAGAATCTTTCGAACAGCAGCCAGTTACACAAGCTAAAAATCGTCAACCGAGGAGGCGGGCTCAGTACGAGCTGGAGCGTATCCGGGCAAGGCGACTGGCTGTCGCTGACACAAACGTCCGGCAATTTAAGGGGCGAACGAGAGATTTATTTTACCGTGAATCCCATGGGCTTAGCGCCGAACACCAACTATTCCAAAACGTTGACCTTCACCGAAGCTGGCGGCTCAACAGATACGGTGATCATCTCCTTCCAAACCGATAGTAATCCGGGGACGGGGGGATCTGGAAACGTGAAGCTGCTCAGCGACGATTTTGAATCGGGCGCGGCGAGCGGATGGACAGCGGCAAGCGGCACTTGGTCCGTCGTCACGGATGGCAGTACCAAAGTGTACAATCAATCGAGTACGGCGACGGGCGGGGCGACAGCTTATATCGGAGACAGCGCGTGGCAGCATTACGCGGTTTCGGCCAAGGTCAAAGCGGACGCTTTTGACGCCGGCAATTATGCAGGTGTGGGTGTTTTGGCGCGGTATCAAGACAGTAGTAATTATTACGCTTTTATGTACTACAAACTCACCAATACATTGAAAATTGTCAAAGTGGCAGGCGGTGTTGCAGGCGATCTCATCACGGCGCCGTATACGATGAGTCTTGGCACTTGGTATGATCTGAAGGGCGTCGTGAATGGTCCGACACTTGAATTATGGATGAATGGCACGAAGCTGCTCACGACGACGGATACGACGCTGACGTCGGGTAAAGTAGGTTTGTATGCGCATCGTGCAAATGCCAAGTTCGACAATGTCAGTGTGACGCCAATGTTCGGGGACGATTTTGAATCAGGCACGGCGGCAAGCTGGGCGAATACGGGCGGCACTTGGGGAGTCGTCACTGACGGTACCCAAGTTTTCAGTCAATCCGACAATACGGCGGCAAACTTGTCCGCTTACGCCGGGCTAGCCTCATGGCAAAATTATACCGTATCGGCCAAACTCAAAGCCGACAGCTTTAATAGCGGGAATTATGCTGGAATTGGGCTGGTCGCAAGACGTGTCGACAGCAACAATTATTATAGTTTCACGTACTACAAATTGACGAATTCGCTTAAAATCGGCAAAGTTGCTGGGGGAACATCTACGGATCTCATTACTGTACCGTATACACTGAACACCGGCACCTGGTATGACTTTAAAGCCGTTGTCAACGGCTCCACGCTGGAGCTGTGGGTGAACGGCACGAAGCAGCTGACAGCAACGGACAGCGCCTTCGCAGCCGGTCAGATCGGTCTCTACTCGCATCGAGCGAATTCGAAATTCGATAATATCAGCGTATACTAAGCGATAGAACGAGAGTCATTCCGGCTAGGCTCAGCGCCTGCGGGACGGCTCTTTTTCTTTTGCCCGAACAAAATATGAAAAAAAAGCGGTTTACGGGTTACAAACGTCCTTAGCCCAGAATAAACTAACTGTAACAATGGGCCATACGGACAGGAGGCATCCCAATGAACGACCGTACTTTGTATCTATTCGATGGCGTGCATAAAAACTCCGTGAAACCAATCGTGGAACAAATTATGAAAATCAACCTGTTTGACGAAGACAAGGACAAGAAGGAAAAAGACTATAAGCGCGTGCCGATCGATTTGATTATCAACAGCAACGGAGGCAGCGTCTATGACGGGCTGGGCCTGATCAACGTGATGGAAAACAGCAAAACACCGCTCCACACCTACGTCTACGGTCTTGCCGCCAGCATGAGCCTGCTGATTGCCGCCAGCGGACATAAACGCTACTCAGGCCGCTACAGCACGTTTATGTATCACTCGGTCTCGACGCACATCGACGGTCAGTTGGCATATATCCGCAATCGGGTTGAAGAAACGCAGCGCCTGCAAGAGATTTACGACGAATGTCTGCTCGCCAAGACGAGCCTGCAGGCGGAAGACCTGCATCGCGTGAAGGAGCATCAGCGGAACTGGTACATGAATCCGGAGGAGGCGCTTGCCTGCGGGATCATTGATGGGATTGTCTAGCTTTGTTGTGGCAAGCAGCGCGGAGAAGCCTGAGGGATTCTCTTTTTCTTTTTGTCTTTTCTCCTCGTTTGGTGTTTAATTGAGAGTAGGAGAGAAGGAGCAGCCGAACTGCCTCCATCAGAAAAGGAGACCCGCACTGTGTACAAAATTGTATTCTTTGATATTGACGGCACCCTCGTGAACGAGGAGAAACAAGTGCCGGAAAGTACGGTCAAGGCCGTTCATCAGCTTAAGCAAAAGGGAATCGAGCCGGTCATCGCGACAGGACGAGCTCCCTATTTTATTAAACCGCTGGCGGAGCTGCTCGGCATCGATTCGTATGTCTGCCTGAACGGAGGCTTTGCGGTATATAAAGGAGAGCCTTTGTACCGCCGCGTCATCGACAAAAACGCGATTGCGTCGTTGGTGAGTCTGGCCGCAGCGCACGGGCACTCGCTCGTGTTTGAAGGCGAGCGCGAATATTACACGGACACGGCGGACCATCCGTCTATGCTGTCCTCCGTCAATTCGCTGAAGGTGGATTTACCAGGCGTGGACCCCGATTTCTGGCGGACGAACGATATTTATCAGATTTTTCTGCACTGCGAAGCGAAAGATGAGCATTTGTATGAAGGGCTGCTGGGCGATTTCAAATTGATTCGCTGGCACCAGCATGCGATGGATGTGCTGCCGGCCGGCGGCTCCAAAGCGCAAGGGATTGCCGCGCTGCTGGAACTGGTCGGACTGAAGCCGGAAGAAGCGGTTGCCTTCGGCGACGGTTTGAACGACATGGAAATGCTGTCGTATGTTGGATTTGGCATTGCGATGGGTAACTCGCATCAGGATTTGCTGCCGTTTGCCGACCACGTGACGACGCATGTGGACGAGGAAGGCATTCGGAACGGGCTTGTCACAGCAGGCCTGCTGTAGCGTTACATACGATTTTCTTAGGGTGAGGCAGATGAAAATTGGTGTTTTTGATTCCGGCATCGGCGGCATCACGGTCTTGCATGAGGCGATGAGACGACTGCCCCGGGAAGATTTCATATATTTCGCCGACACGCTTCATGTCCCGTACGGGACGAAGCCGAAGGAGGACGTGCTGCAATTTGTGAAGGCATCCGCCGAGACGATTGTGCAACATGACGTGAAGGCGCTGGTGATCGCCTGCAACACGGCAACGTCGATCGCCATTAATGCCCTGCGGCAGCACTACGCGCTGCCGATTGTCGGCATGGAGCCGGCGGTGAAGCCGGCGATTGAAATGAACCGCGCCTCCGGGAAGCGCGTGCTTGTGTTTGCGACGCCGCTGACGCTCAAGGAGTCGAAGTACAAAGCGCTCGTCTCCCGCGTCGACGACGCCGGCATGGTCGACTCCATCCCGCTGCCGGATTTGGTGCGGTACTGTGAGTCCCTGGTCTTCGAAGGCCCAGCGATCCGCGACTACTTCGCAGGCATCCTGCAGGACGTGGATCTATCCGTTTACGGCACAGTCGTGCTGGGCTGCACGCACTATCCGTTTTACCGAAAGCTGCTCAGCGAGCTGCTGCCGGGCCATATCCAGATCGTCGACGGCAGCAAAGGGACCGTAAATCGGCTTATTCAATTGCTGCAGGAGCGCGGTGCACTGGGGCAAGGAGGAAGCACCGACGTCACTTGGCTGTGCTCGGACAACTCGCCGGCGTACTTGCGCAAAATGCCTGAAGCGCTGGCTATGCTGCAGCGCATGGAGGCACAAAGATAAAAAAAGCAATCTCCGTTCAGGGCGATTCCTGTCCGGGGATTGCTTTTTTTATTCGCTTCTCTTTTGCTGTCTTACAGCTTGATCTCAAGAAGCTTGTACTCGATCACGCCCATCGGCGCATTGACACTGATCACGTCGCCGACCTTCCGGTTCATAAGCGCCTGGCCCAGCGGGCTTTCGTAGGAAATTTTATTCTCGTTGACGTCGGCTTCGGCGGCGCCTACGATTTTGTACTCGATTTTTTCGGCAAATTCAATATCGTTGAGCACGACGGTCATACCGACTTGCACTTTCGATGTGTCCATGTTTGTCACGACTTTCGCTCTTTTCAACATCTGCTCGATCGTGAGAATACGCGTCTCCATGAAGGCTTGCTCTTCTTTGGCGGAGTGATACTCGCTGTTTTCCTTCAAATCGCCGTAGGAAATAGCGGTTTTGATCCGGGAAGCCAGCTCTCTGCGACGAGGTCCTTTGAGCTCTTCCAGCTCCTGCTCCAAATTTCGCAGACCCTCCGGGGTTAAGATAATTTCATCATTGGACATTAGCGGCAACTCCTCATTTGTACAGTACTTGTTCTATAGTACTAAAGTAAGAAGGGCAAGTAAAGCCGATGGACTTTGCGGGGAGGCGGAGGCTGTATAATTCTGTCATAGACAACGCTTTCCTTCCCATCTATACTACTATGTTAGAAGAAAGCAAGTTCGCGCTCTACAGGGAATATTGCGAATGGCTACATAGCTGTGGAGTTCGTAATATTTAACATACAACAAAGGACTGTTGATTACTTCATGAGAACGAACAGAAGCGTCATTTATGTCACCTTCATTATCGTGATTTTACTACTGATCACCAACAATACGTCGTATTACTGGTACACCAAATCGCTATTGACGCAAGCGTTGGCGGACCGGATGGAATCTACGGCGAATCAAATTCGAACGTCCATCGAGCAGGCGGAGGAAGGATCGTTTTTCGTTGAGGATATGATCGGCGAGCAGCTGCGATCCGCGGCTATTTTTGCGAAAAGCCAGCTCAATCCCGATTGGCACAACGTGACGAACGAGCAGCTAGCCGCGCTGGCCAAAGAAGCCGACGTGAGCGGTTATTCGCTCATGACGCGCAGCGGCAAGGGGGACGACATTATGGTCGGCAGGTCGTCAGAGCCCAAAGAGCTCACGATTACGAGCACGATTGCGTTCGGTTATTGGTTTACCGCTTTTGACCAGCTGCTGAAGAATCATCAGGTGACGATTCCCGAAGGTCAGAAGCTGCCCAATTTCTGGTCGGGCATTTATGAAGTGCCGGCATCCGGCTCAAGCGATGTCAGCAAATTCGGTTATTTTTACGATGGGACCGGCAATTATTTGATCTGTGTCTTTGTGAACGCGGATAAAATTCAAACGTTCAAAAATATCGTCGGCGCCGATACGGTGATGAAAAAAACGCTTGCGAACAACCCGGACATCTTGGAAATCGCTGGCCTCAACGGCGTAACCTTCGGTACAGAGCCGAAGGAGTATAAGGGTATAGACGGCGCGACATTTATTTCTGTCTACGACCGCCCGGTGCTGTACGGCACCTACACGATGCCAACGCCGGACGATCAGGCCAATTATCGGAAGTCGATTGATACGGGCAAGCCGGTGAGCGTGGTCGAGCATTGGAACGGCAAGCCGATCCTCAAAACTTTCGTCTACGTCCCTGTCAAAAAAGTAATGGAAGTCCAGCGTGAAATGCCTTTTGTCATCTCCATCGTAACGGACTATCAGTCCATTGAGAATACGCTCCAAAAACAATTGATCCAATTGGCTTTGCTCATCATCTTTTTCACGCTGTTCAGTTTGGCGCTTCTTTATTTCATCTTCCGCTTCGTTGCGAAAAGCCGCGAAACGGCCGTTCAAACCACGCAAGAGATGTATATTCAAAATGTGGATCTGATGTTTGCGACGATACGCAGCCAGCGTCACGATTTCTTGAATCACGTGCAGACGCTGTACGCCATGATTTCAAAGGGGAAAAAGGAAGATCAGATGCGGTATATGAAAGAGTTGATCGAAGAGATCAATGAGGTGAACGACATTATCCGGATCGGGCAACCGGCGATTGCTGCGCTGATTCAAGCGAAAATCGCAATTGCGATGCACACGAAAACGGTGTTCAACTATCAATTTACGGGCATGGACGAGCTCTCGCTCGGCGTAAAATCGGTGGATATTGTGAAAATTTTGGGCAATCTCATCGACAATGCGTTTGACGAAACGGCGATGTTCCCTGTGGAAGATCGGATCGTTGCCGTGCACGGATGGACGGAGGACGGCTTTATGAAATTTTCCGTGTCGAATCCGATTAGACCGAATCATGCCCCGGATGTCAAACAGCTGTTTGCGATCGGTTACAGCTCCAAAGGCGGCGGCGATCATCAGGGGTTAGGTCTTCCGGTCGTGAAAGAGCGCGTTGAATACTACCGCGGATCGATCGACGTCTCGATTGAAGACGGCTATATCGTCTTTCAGATTTCAATACCGATGCAGTAATCCTTTTATGTCGGCTTTTTCTATCTTGTGGTTTCGGGTATAATGAATCGTAAATGTTCCTAGAAGGGGCTGGATAATCGTGGTCGTCTACAATGCTATGGAAACGGTAGTGAACCGGATGTTTGAAGAGTTTCAGAAAACGTATGAAATGTCCTGTGACTGCCAAATTTGCCGCGAGGATGTGCTGGCGATTGCGCTTAACAAGCTCCCTCCGAGGTATACTTCGAGTGACAAAGGCCTTTTGTTTGTAAAAGGCGAGTATATCAGCCCGCAGCTGCAGTCTGACATTATGCGGGAATTGCTGGCGGCAGCGACCGTCGTTGCGCAGAATCGGCATCATGTCTAATGCGGAGATTTAACCTGAAAACCTTCTGTCGTTTGCTGTCAAACGGCCGGAAGGTTTTTGTTTTTCGATCAGGACGATAGAGGCTTCGGACCTAATCTTGGGAGAATGCAAAAAAAATACACATGTTTGAAACGGAAGCAGGGAAGGAATGCAAAAAAAATTGCGCTGTTATTCCGCTCTCTTCACGTTAAGATAGAGATAACCAATTTTCCAGATTAATGAAATTCAGGAGGGAATCATGTGAAAACGGAACAGTTAAACAGCTTTATTGATTCGGTTTTACCTGAAGTTGTTCTGCAAACTTATGGGAATATAAGCTTGCCCTCCGATGAACAAATTCAGCAATCGATGAAAAAAATGATGTTCATGCTCGAATCCAAACAGAAATGGAATATGCGCAATGAATGATCAGGACAATCTCAAATCGTTTAGCACGGACACACTTGTCGACGCTTATATAAATGCAAGTCGAATGAACATGAGCAAAGAGTTTTTAACGCTGCTGCTGGATGAGATTCAAGCCCGCAAATCGAGCTTTTTTCAGGAGAGTCTGGACGGGACCTCTTAATTGCGAGGAGATGAGGGCAAAAATTCCAAACATAAGCCTTTACTAAGAGCAAACAGGCAGTCTGTTTGTTCGATTGTGAAGGTTTTTTTCTTTTTTCTGGAAAAATAAAGCGTATTCGTCTATATATCAATAACCCTTATAAGTCTCATAAGACGAATCTAATTGACCTGCCAGTCGCACTGTGTTAGTTTTCATAAGAAGAATAAAATTGTGCGCGAAATATGTCAATTCTATCACTACATGCTAATGAGGTGGATTTTGTTGGAACTTCAAGTCGTAAACAGCCCTTTTACCCAAGAGCAAGTCGAATTGCTCAATCGTCTTCTACCTACACTAACCGACAATCAACGCAGTTGGCTTAGCGGATATTTGACCGCTACGCAAGGAGCGCAAGTCCCATCGGCGTCAGGCACAGTTCCAGCTGCGATCCCGACACCGGCAAGTGCGCCGACAGCCGTTTCCAAGGACGTCACGATTCTCTTCGGGTCCCAGACTGGAAACTCGCACGGTTTAGCGAAGAAGCTGGCGAAGAAACTGCAAGATCAATCATTCCAAGTGACGCTCTCCTCCATGAGCGATTTCAAAACGAACCTTTTGAAAAAAGTGACGAATCTGCTGATGGTCGTCTCCACGCATGGGGAAGGCGAACCGCCGGATAATGCGATTTCGTTCTATGAATTTCTGCACAGCAAGCGCGCTCCGCAATTGGAAGGCACACGCTACGCGGTGCTGTCCCTTGGCGATACGTCCTACGAATTCTTCTGCCAGACGGGCAAAGATTTCGATAAACGTCTTCAAGAGCTTGGCGCGAAGCCGCTCACGGAGCGCGTCGATTGCGACGTCGACTTCGACGAGCCGGCAGCGGCTTGGATGGGCAGCGTATTGAACGCTCTGCAATCCGCATCGGCATCCGGTGCTTCCGTTTCCGGCGGCGCAACCGCAGCAGCCGAAAGCACAGGGGAATCCGAGTATTCCAGAACGAACCCGTTCCAAGCGGAAATTTTGGAAAACTTGAACTTGAACGGCCGCGGCTCCGACCGTGAAACCCGCCACGTAGAAATTTCCCTCGAGGGCTCTGGCCTGCAATATGAGCCAGGCGACAGCCTTGGCGTGTATCCGGAAAATCATCCTCGTCTTGTCGAAGAGATCATCCAGGCGATGGGCTACAACGCAGACGAGCAAGTCACGGTGAAAAACGGCGAGACGCGCTCACTGCGCGAAGCGCTGCTCCGCAACTTTGAAATCACCGTGCTGACGAAGCCGCTGCTTGAGCAGCTTGCGAAGCTGTCGGGCAACAGTGACTTGCAAGAGTTGGTTGCTGCCGGCAACGAGCACGAGCTCAAAGCTTATACGACGAATCGCGATCTGCTCGATCTCGTGCAGGATTACCCGCTTACCGGCGTGAAAGTCGCCGATTTCGTAGCAGCGCTCCGCAAAATGCCGGCGCGTCTGTACTCGATCTCCAGCTCTTCGAAGGCTTCGCCGGATGAAGTGCATATCACGGTTCGCGCTGTACGCTACGAAGCGAACGGACGCAACCGATACGGCGTCGCTTCGGTTCACCTGGCCGAGCGCGTGCAGGCAGGGTCGACGGTTCCGGTGTATATCCAAAACAACCCGAACTTCAAGCTGCCGGCTGACGGCGAGACGCCGCTGATTATGATCGGACCTGGTACGGGCGTAGCACCGTTCAGATCGTTCCTCGCTGAGCGCGAAGAAACGGGAGCGGAAGGCAAAACTTGGCTGTTCTACGGAGACCAGCATTTCTCCACGGACTTCTTATATCAAATCGAATGGCAGCGCTGGCTCAAAGACGGTGTCTTGACGAAGCTGGATGTTGCATTCTCGCGCGATACGGATCAAAAAGTATACGTTCAGCACCGCATGCTGGAAAACAGCCGCGAGCTGTATGAATGGCTGGAAGCGGGCGCAGCGGTTTACATTTGCGGCGACGAGAAGAAGATGGCGCACGATGTACACGCAGCCCTGCTGACGATCATTGAAAAAGAAGGCGGCAAGAGCAAGGAAGAGGCCGCTGCCTACATGGCTGCGCTGCAGCAGCAAAAACGTTACCAACGCGATGTTTACTAGGTAGGGCTTTAAGGGTAGCCCCGAGGGTACGAGAGGAGAAGGCAACATGTCAGAGAACAATTTACTATCGAAGAACAGCGCGCCGCACAGCGATGTCGAAGCCATTAAAATTCGCAGCAACTACTTGCGCGGCAGCTTGGAAGAAACGCTTCAAGACCGTATCACAGGTTCGATTCCGGAGGATGACAACCGGTTGATGAAATTCCATGGCAGCTACATGCAGGATGATCGTGACTTGCGGAACGAGCGTCAGAAGCAGAAGCTTGAACCTGCGTATCAATTCATGCTGCGTGTACGCGCGGCTGGCGGGGTTGTAACATCGGATCAATGGCTGATGATGGACCGCATTGCGCAGCGTTATGCGAACGGCACGATTCGTTTGACAACGCGACAATCGTTCCAATTGCACGGCGTTCTGAAATGGAACATGAAGAAGACGATTCAAGAAGTGAACGCCTCTTTGCTGAGTACGCTCGCCGCTTGCGGTGACGTGAACCGTAACGTCATGTGCAACCCGAATCCTCACCAATCCGAGATTCACGGCGAAGTGTACGAATGGGCGAGCAAAATCAGCGCCCATCTCGATCCGCACACGAGAGCGTATCATGAAATCTGGCTGGACGAAGAGAAAGTGATCGACAGCCGTTCCGAAGAAGAACAAGAGCCGATCTACGGCAAAGTGTACCTGCCGCGGAAGTTTAAAATCGGAATTGCTGTCCCTCCATCGAACGATGTTGACGTGTTCTCGCAGGATCTGGGCTATATCGCCATCGTCGAGAACGGCAAGCTGATCGGCTTCAACGTAAGCGTTGGCGGTGGTATGGGGATGTCCCACGGAGACACCAAAACGTATCCGCAAGTGGCTCAAGTCATCGGCTTCTGTACACCGGAGCAAGTGATTGACGTTGCGGAGAAGACAGTTACGATTCAGCGCGATTACGGAGATCGCTCTGTACGTAAACATGCGCGTTTCAAATATACGATTGACGATCGCGGTATCGACTGGTTCATCGGCGAGCTGCATGCGCGCCTTGGCTGGAAGCTGGAAGCGCCTCGCGCGTACCACTTCGACAACAACGGCGACCGTTACGGTTGGGTGAAGGGCGTGGGTGGCAAATGGCACTTCACGCTGTTCATCCAGAACGGCCGTGTCAAAGATGAAGGCAGCTACCGCTTGATGACGGGTCTGCGCGAAATCGCGAAAATCCATAACGGGGATTTCCGTCTGACGTCCAACCAGAACTTGATCATCGGCAACGTCAGCGCTCAGAAGAAAAAGAAAATCGAAGAGATGATTGCTGAGTACGGCTTGACGGACGGCATGCACTACTCTGCGCTGCGCAGAAGCTCGATGGCTTGCGTCGCCCTGCCGACTTGCGGTCTCGCCATGGCCGAATCCGAGCGCTACCTGCCTTCGCTGATCGACAAAATCGAGCCGCTGCTCGAAGAAAACGGTCTCCGCGACGAAGAAATCGTCATTCGGATGACCGGCTGCCCGAACGGGTGCGCGCGTCCGATGCTGGCGGAACTTTCGTTCATCGGCAAAGCCGCAGGCAAATACAACATGTACCTCGGCGGCGCCCACAACGGAAGCCGTTTGAACAAAATGTATAAAGAAAATATCGGTGAAGCGGAAATTATGGATTCCCTGCGCACGATTATTCCTCACTATGCGAAAGAGCGCAACAAAGGCGAACACTTCGGTGACTTTGTAATTCGCGCCGGCTATGTGAAAGAAGTGCGTTCCGGTCAAGATTTCCACGCTTAAACGCCAAGAAGCCTTGCCGCCCCTTCGGGGGAGGCAAGGCTTCTTTTTTGTCCGGACGTATGACGCGCGCCCGCTCACATTCGGAATCTCCGACCGGTGCCCAGCCTCGATCTGGCCTCGTGACAAAGCGCTTCCCGCGCACAGCTCAACTGGAATTTCTCCATTACGTTTCGCACCAATAGCGACTTTCACCGTCATAAACTGGAAAAATTCCAGTTTATATCATCCATTTCCACCCATATCGGGCAAAATCGTATAAATGAGTTGGAGAAATTCCAGTTCATATGTCTCCTGCCGCGAAAAAGTTGGTCATGAACGGGAGGAATTCCAGTTGAACCAACCCGGTGGAACGAAGTTCCCTCGTAACATGGCCAAAAAGCCTGCATAAAATCATGCAGGCTTTGCTGATAAGAACGCTCCTTCTACGGGCTGCCCTTGCTTACCCAGAAGATGACGTTGTCGCCCTGGAAGCCGTCGGTGCCTGGCTGCGGGTCTTGCCGGATGACCGTCCCTTGCGGCTTGGCGTCATCGACAAGGAAGTACTTATAATGCAGCCCGGCCTGCAGTGCCAGCTCCTCGGCGCCTGCTTGCATCTGGCCGACGAGGTTCGGCACAATCGTTTTGTCGCCGGGCTGCTTGACGGAGGCTTCGCTCGCCTTCGGCGTCGGCGTTGCCGAAGGCGTGATCGCGACCGTCGCCGCTGTCGCTTTCGGCTGCGGGGGGATGGTCTTGTCGCTTTTCTCCGAAGCGGAAGGCCACACCGCCCACACGGCTGCGGCGCTGACGAGAAAAGCGGCCGCCGAGACGGCGCCGACCTTCCACCCGGCGCGCGACGGCGCCTCGCTGCGGGCCGGCTCCGGTGCAGCCGTGCGCCGCGGCAGGCCGCGCACAATCGTCCGATGCTCGTCATCCTCGTCATCGTCCTCGTGCTGCGCGGCGGCCGCTTGCGCCGGCATCACGGGCACCATGCGCCGCGGTGCGCTGTCGGCAGCCGCTGCGGCCGGCATTGCCGCATTCTCCGCCTGCTGCGCTCCCGGCAGATTGCGCAGCCCAAAGACGAGCGAGGAGAGCGATGCCTGGCTCTGGCAGATGTGCTTCACAAGGCGCACGAGTTCTGCTTTCTGCTCGGTCGTCGCACTCGGGATGTGGGCGCGCTCAAGATTTGTGTGCAGCACTTCGTAAGCGTCCGAACCGGTCGCGTCCCGCGTCAGCAAGCTGACCATCAGGCGGCACAAGCCGATGGCGCCTTGATCCAGCAGCTCTTCCTCGTTCCAATAATTCAGGACGGAGAGCTTGCCGCTTTCCGACAGCCATAGATTGTCCGCCCGGACGGAGAAGCCGGTAATCCGTTCTTCCAACGCGTCGAGCAGAGAGACGCCGAGATCGCTGATCATGGCTGTGACGACCTGATATGTCCAGCGTTTGTGCCCGATTTGCGAAGACAGCAGCGAGCCGTTTCTGGCTTGGAGCACGATCTTGACGGCATGCTCGGAAACGGACGTGTCCAATATATGATGAAAGCCGTCGTGAATAAAGGCAGCTTTATGGTGAAGCGTTTGTATGTAATCTACGCCGCGGCTCCCAGTGGGAAGCGTGATGTGGTAGAGCAGCACAGTGCGATTCAGATAAACATCCTCACCATATTGAAGAGTTCCATGAGGGAGCGTGGCGATATGCTCGCGCGTCACGTACCGCGTTTCCAACTGATCTGGCATGGAAAGTTCATCCTCTCTTTTTAGCAGGTTAGGAAATCCCCTTTATTATATAGGATTCGAAGGGAATAAGGAATTTCAGGAACGCAATTAGGTAAAATGACATAAGACAGCGAATTTTTTGTTGAAAATGATCAAAATGGTTCGAATCGACGGTAATTTTCCCGATTTCATAGTAAGATGTTGCCATTATCGCATATAGAGAGAAGCGTTGCGCATAAGGGAGAGGATCGAGATGAAATCGAAGCCATTTACAACAGATAGGCTGCTGCCGTTGTTCAAGCCTGCCGTTCATGTGATGAACAAGCTGCGTTATTTGCAAAAATTTCTCGTGATTGGCTGTATGTTTCTCATTCCCCTGATCTGGCTCGCCCAGCAAGTCCTCTCGGAGACGCGAACGGAACTGCGTGCTGCCGATTTGGAAATGCAGGGGCTCCGCGTGCAGCGGGATCTAGGTGAACTATTAATTGGACTTGATCAATATGGACAAATGCTTCCATCTGCCGAAGGCGTGCCTGCGCCGAAAGGATGGGACACCGGCGAAATCCGGGCGCGTATCCAGGGCATATTGGCCGAGCTGCAGCAAGGAGCTGCCGTACAAGGTACGGTTGCGGAGAGTGAGCAGATTTCCGCCATCGCGGAGCAGTGGAAAGCGATTCAAACGAGCGGAGAGGGAATGAGTCAAAATTATTACGAACTGCAGCATCAGCAATTGGAACTGCAGATTCAAACTCTCATCGGCCTTGTGGAAAAAAATAGCAAATTGGATTTGGATCCTGAAGAGATAAGCTCAAACCTTATTCACTTTACTGTACACTACTTCCCGCAATTTTGGAATCTTCTTGAGAAATTGGAGACGAAAGGCGTTCAGGTTGCGGCCCGACGGCAAATTAAAAATCCGGAGGAACAGGAAGAGCTGATCCGAATCAGCGGAGAATCGCAATCGCTTCTTGCAGAAATGGCTGCAACTGCAGCGCAAATGAAAGAGCAAGCCCCCGCGCTCATGGGAGTGCTTCAGACGTCGTTGGATAATAGCCAACAGACGGCGCTGGCGGCCGTTGCAGCCCTGAATGAGAAGCTGGTGAACACCGGTGTCATTCAAATCCAAGCGACGGAATACGCGGAACTGGCACGCGCAGCGAAGACGGCGGCAACTGCGGCCTACGTCAAACAGATAGAAGAGTTGGAGTCGCTCCTGCAAGCTCGGATTGACAGTTATCGCTCGCACATGATTGTCGACGTGAGCATTGTGATCGTCATGCTGCTGCTCGCCGCATATCTGTTTATGGCCTTCTATGTAGCCGTCAAACAAAGCATTGATCGGCTTGCTGCAGCCTCCAGAAGGCTCGTACAAGGCGATATGACCGCCAGGGTCGAGGCGGACTCCAAGGATGAGTTTACGCAGGTTGTACAGGCTTTTAACCAAATTGCCGACAGCTTCGCCCAGGTGATCGGCCAGAGCCGGCTTGTGGTGGAGCGCGCCTTCGCTTCTTCGGAGCAGCTGCAAGCGAGCGTGCGGGTGACGGCTGAGGACTCAGCGGCCATTCAAGCGATCATGGTTGAAATGGCACAGGGCTCGCAAGTGCTGCTTCGGGGCTCGGTTGAGACGGCGGCCGCGATGAACGAGGTGTCCATGGGCGTGTCCCGCATCGCGGAAACGTCTTCCGTCGTAGCTGCAGCGGCGGGCGACGCCGCCGAGCAGGCGCGCCAGGGCTTTGCCGCGATGGGCGCCGCGTTAGAGCAGATGGCGTCGATCAAGGGCCAAGCGGCGGAAACGGCCGGCACCATTTCCGCGCTTGTGGAAGTCTCGGCTAAGATTGACGCAATGCTGAACGTCATCACCGATATTTCCGCGCAGACCCGGCTGCTGGCGCTGAACGCCTCCATCGAGGCGGCGCGCGCCGGCGAGCACGGACGGGGGTTCCAGGTGGTGGCGGCCGAGGTACGGAAGCTGGCCGACGAGTCCGGCGAATCCGCGAAGGGCATCGCCGAGCTCGTCGCCTTGATCAAAAACAGCTCGAGATCGGCGACGGCAAAGGCGCAAACGGAAATTCTCGAGGTAGAAAAAGGCAGCCGACTGATGAACGATGCTGGCGAAGCGTTCGAGGCCATTCTGCACGCGGTCGATCGCGTAGCCGAACAGATTCAGGAAGTGTCGGCTGCGTCCGAGGAAATTACGGCGAGCACGCAAGAAGTAGCCGCTTCCATGGAAGACAGCGTGAATATTTCCCGCAAAGCTTCCTCCTATACAGAACAGGTGACGTCTTCGCTGCACAAGCAGGAGGCGTCGACCCGCGAGACGGCGGCTTCCTCCGAACGGCTGAACCTCATTTCCAACGAGCTGCTTCAAGCTTTGTCCCGGTTTCGGCTTGGGTAATAAGGATTACATATTCCCAGTAACGCACGCTACCTTCCATATCCGTCACGGGATATGGAAGGTATTTTTCTATCTTTTTACCCGGCATATCTATGATTCGATAGTACTGAATGGTATGATAGATTCAGTTATTTTTACAAAAAGCACCAATTCGAAAGGGGGATTCTGTTGAAAAAAGTCGCAATTTTAGGTGGCGGGGTTGCTGGATTAAGTGCAGCGCACGAGCTTATTACGAGAGGGTACGACGTATCGGTTTACGAGTTTAAGAGCATACCGGGCGGCAAGGCACGGAGCATGCCTTATACGGGAAGCGGTGTGGGCGGCCGCCGGGATTTGCCGGGCGAGCACGGCTTCCGATTGTTTCCGCGATTTTATCGCCATGTCATTGATACGTTAAAAAATATTCCCTACGGGGACGGAACCGTGTATGATAATTTACAGGAAGTGACACGTTTGGATATTGCGACGTATACGGCTCCGCTCCTGCCGCTGCTGGCCAAGGTCGAGTTCAGCATCGAGAATTTCCTGGTCGTGCTGAAGGATATTTTTGATAACGGCTTAGGTCTTACAAGCAGCGACATGGAACAGTACGGCAAGAAGCTGTGGCAGATTATGACGAGCTGCGATGAGCGGATTCGCGAAGAGTACAACGACATCGACTGGTGGACGTTTATTCAGGCGGAACAACAGTCGGAGGCGTTTCAGAAAATTTTTGCCGGCTTTACCAAGACGCTTGTCGCCTGCCAATCCAAAGTGGCGAATACGCAAACTGTCGGCCCGGTCGCGACGCAGATGACGTTCGATATTACGACGCCGGGTACGTCTTTTGTACGATTGCTGAACGGTCCGACGAACGACAAATGGATTTATCCGTGGTTGACGTTCTTGCAGGATCGGGGCGTGAAGTATCATCTGAATGCCAAAGTTGAGCGTATTACGTGCGAAAGCGGCATGATTCAAAGTGCGACAATTACAAAAGACGGCGAAACGTTCGATGTTGAAGCCGATTACTATATTTGCGCTTTCCCGGTGGAAGTGATGGGCACGTTCATTACTGACAGCATGTTGGAGGCGGCTCCGTCGCTGAAGGGCGTTCGGCAATTGATGGATTCCGTGGCTTGGATGAACGGGATTCAGTTCTACATGAACAAAGACGTAACGATTACGCACGGCCATGTGATTTATTTGGACGCGCCGTGGTCCTTAACGTCGGTTTCGCAAAAGCAGTTCTGGCCGAACGTGAACCTCAGCGATTACGGAGACGGCTTGGTCAAAGGCATTTTGTCCGTCGATATTTCAGATTGGAATACGCCTGGCATCCTGTACGGCAAGCCGGCCATGTACTGTACGCCTGAAGAAATTAAAGAAGAAGTCTGGGCGCAAATGAAGAAAAGCCTCAATGTGGACGGTGTGGTCATTTTGGAGGACAGCGTTCTTCATTCCTGGTTCCTGGATACCGATATACAATTTAGCAATCCAGAGGGCGCATGCTCCAACATGGAACCGCTGCTGATCAACCGCGTCGGCACGTGGGATCTTCGCCCCGAAGCGTATACCGAGATTCCGAACCTGTTCCTGGCGGCGGACTACGTTCGCACGAACACGAACCTGGCGACGATGGAAGGCGCGAACGAAGCGGCCAGACGAGCGGTCAATGCGATTCTGAAGAAGGATGATTCCAAGGAGAAGCCTTGTGAAATCTGGGAGATGTACCAATTCGACAAAGGGCTGCTGACAGCCTTGAAATTATATAAACACCATGACAAGAAGCGATTTGAGAAAGGTCTTCCTTGGAACGGAGAACTCCTCTAACGCTATGTGCGGCAGCAAGATTTCAGTAGGAGGGTTTTATGTTAATTTTGCCGGAATACGAGCTGATCAGACAACTCTATCAGGGCGAGCGTACGGTTATTTATCGCGCTGTACATAAGGTTACGCAGGAAAAAGTCATTGTCAAAACGTTCCGTTCCGATTATCCGCTCGCAGCCGATCTGGCGAGATTGAAGCGCGAGTTTGAGATTGGCACTATGCTTGATATTCCCGGCGTCGTCAAACCGATTGCGCTGCCCAAATATCAAAATAATATGGCGCTGGTCTTGGAGGATATGGAAGGCGAACCGTTAACTGCGTATTTGCCTTCGTTCCGGCAGTCGCTCACGGCATTCTTGACGGCTGCGATCCAGCTTGCCAAAATCGTCGGGGATATTCATCAACGCTATGTCATTCATAAAGATATTAAGCCAAGCAATATCATTTACAACCGCGACAAGCAGCTGCTCAAGCTGGGCGATTTCAGCATTTCTTCCCTGACGCGCGAACGTCAGGAGATGCTGGACCCGATGCTGCTCGAAGGAACGCTCAGCTACATGTCCCCGGAGCAGACGGGCCGCATGAACCGGATCATCGATTACCGGACGGATTACTATTCGCTCGGCGTTACGTTCTATGAGATGCTGACGGGCCGGCTGCCTTTTCAGACGGAAGATCCGGTGGAGCTGATCCACTGCCATTTTGCCGTGACGCCAGCGCCGCCGGCGAGCCTTCGCATGGGGATTCCAAAGCCTGTCTCGGATATCGTGATGAAGCTGTTGGCGAAGAATGCCGAGGACCGCTATCAGAGCGCCTACGGCATCATTCAGGATCTTGAGCACTGCCTGATGCTGGTGAACGCCGGCGAGGAATTGCAAGAATTCACAGTGGGTCTCTATGATATGACCGACATGTTCCAGATTCCGCAGGGCTTGATCGGGCGTTCCTCCGAGATCGATAAGCTGATGCAGGCGTACGGCCGGTCCGTTCATGGCCCGTTGGAAGCCGTCTGGGTGACGGGGGAGTCCGGCTTCGGCAAAACGTTTCTGATCGCCGAGACGATGAAGACGCTGATGAAAGACAGCGGTTGGTTCATTTCCGGCCGGTTCGAGCCGAATAAGCAGCATGTGTCCTACCATGCGCTGACAAGAGCGCTGCGGGAGCTAGCGCGCCAACTGCTGACGAGCAAGGATCAGCAGCTCGCGGAGTACCGCTCTTTGCTGCTCAAGGCGATCGGAACCAGCGGCAGGGTACTGACCGATCTGATTCCGGAGCTGGAGCTGCTGATCGGTGAGCAGCCGCCGGCCAAGCAGCTCCCTCCGCAGGAGACACAGAATCGGCTGCACTTTTTGCTGCAGCAGTTTTTGCAAGTTTTTTGCGGAAAAGATCGGCCGCTCGTGCTGTTCCTCGACGATTTGCAGTGGGCGGACGCGGCTTCGCTGCATTTCCTCGATTTGCTTTTGAACGATGCGCAAATGAAGCACTTCCTGTTCATCGGGTCTTATCGCCGGGAATACGATACGAATGTACTGTCCACGCTTCGTGTGCAGCTGCTGGATAAGCTGCCGGAGCGATTGGTGCGAGAGCGGATTGCGCTGGAAGCCTGGAAAATCGAAGATGTCGGCCAACTCGTGGCGGAATCGCTGAAAGCGGAGACGGGGCAAGTGACCGAACTGGCCCAGCTTATCTTGCAAAAGACGGGCGGCAATCCGTTTTTTGTGAAACAGTTTTTGACCGATCTGTATGAACAAGAACTCCTGACGTTCAACTATGAAGCGAATCGTTGGATGTGGGATATGGACGAAATTGAGAAGCTGCGCATTACGGACAATCTCATGTTCCTGCTCGCGGAAAAGCTGGAACGGATGCCGGCGGGCACGCAGTATATGCTGCGGATCGCGGCGTGTCTCGGCGTCTACTTTGACTTGGAGGCGCTCGGACTTGTGATGCGGAAGCCGTTCGATGCTTTGCTGCAAGAGCTTGAGATTCCGATTCAGCACGGGCTGATCATCCCGGTAGGGACGGCGTATAAGTTCTTTAACGAGGGCGCGGGCCAGGCGGCGGCACGGGACATTCGCTTCAACTTCGTGCACGATTCGATTCAGGAAGCGGTGTACGGCTCGATTGAAGAGGCGAAGCTTGCGGAGATGCATTTGAACATCGCCAGGACGCTGTTGGATCAGTATTCGGAAGAGCAGATCGAGCAGCGGCTGTTTGAAATCGTGAACCATATGAATATGGGCTCGGATCTCGTCACGGAAGGGCAGGAGCTGCTGCAGCTGCTGGAGTACAACTACGGCGCGGGCCGCAAGGCGAAAGCGTCCAATGCGTATCGTTCGGCCATTCAGTACTTTAATAAAGCGTTGGCATTGCTGGTGCAAGTGAACCATAGGGAACTGGCCGATCTCAGCTTCGCGATGCGTTTGGATAAATCCGAAGCGCTGTATTTGAACGGTCAAGCCGATGAGGCGGAGACGCTTTACGATCAGCTGCTTCTGGAGGCGAAAACGGATGAGATGCGGCTTGAGGTCTATCACCTGCTTGTCGTCCTGTATACCAATGTCGGGCAACAGCACAAAAGCGTTAAGGTGGGGCTAAAAGCGCTCGCGGAGTTTGGCATCCGGCTGCCGGAATCGCCGAATTCGCTGAACATTTTTGCTGCCTATCTGAATGTAAAACATAAAATCGGCCGCAGAAACACGCTGCAGCTGTACGATTTGCCGATTATGGAAGATAGCTATCGCGCTCAAATTACGAAATTGATGATGAGCGTGGCGATTTCAGCTTATTTTGTCAATACGAACTTATTCGTCTTGTTTATGATCCAATTGACGCGGCGTGCGCTCAAGTACGGCAATACGCCGGCGATGGCTTACGTATACGGTGCGTACGGGCTGATTCTCGGCTCGGGCTTTGGCGATTATCAACAAGGTTACCAGTACGGCCAGCTCGGCAATCGGATGAACAATCGGTTTCAGGCACCGGAGTATCGGTCCAAAAGCTATTTTTCGTTCGGCCTGTTCGTGACGCCGTGGGTGAAGCCGCTTCAGGTTTCGCTGGAGCATCTCCAAGAGTCGTTCCGCAGCGGAATCGAGGACGGGGATCTGGTTTTTGCCGGCTATGCGCTGACATATCAGGTGCTAGTGAAGGATTTGCAGGGCGTTGCGCTTGGAGAAGTCCAGGAGGACCTCGCCAAGCACTACCGGATTCTGGAGCAGACGAACCATCAGGACACGCTGTTCATGCTGGAAATGCTCAGGGAAGTGATTCGGAGTCTCGAGGGAAAATCGCTGAATCCGACGGTCATCGGGAATTCCGATGAGGAGGAGAAGGCGCTCGTCCGCAAGCTGGAGGTTCATCCGAATCAGGTGATTCTGCATGTGTACCATGTCAAAAAAATGATGCTGAACGTGCTGTTCGGCGATTACGCGGAAGCCGTTCGCTTCGGCCAAGCCGCTGAATCACTGCAAAGTGTTTCCTTCGGGTTGTTCCATATTCCGGAGCATTATTTGTACTACACGCTGGCGCTGGCGGCCATGTATGAAGAAGCGACGCCGTCCAGCAAGCGATGGTTTGCCAAGCAAGTGAAGAAGATGCAGCGCAAAATGGATAAATGGGCCGTAAATTGCCCGGCCAACTACCTGCACATGAGCCTGCTGATGCAGGCCGAGTGGCATCGCGTGACAGGGCATACGCTGAAGGCGGAGCAGGACTTTGAGGCTGCGATTCGGCAGGCACGCGAGATGGGCTTTATCCAGCACGAGGCGCTGGCATGCGAGCTGGCCGGCAAGCATTACCGGACGGCGGGGCGCGAGAAAATCGCCAAAACGTATTTGCTTGACGCCTATTTCGGTTACCGTCACTGGGGCGCGAAGTCGAAGGCGGACGATCTCATGCTGCGCTACCCGGGCTATTTGACCGGTGTGACGGAAGAGCAGGAGTGGAGCACGACGAAGATCAGCGATTACTCGCTGCACGCGCTTGATTTTATGACGATTATGAATACGTCGCGTTCGCTTTCCAGTGAAGTCAATTTGGAGCAGTTGATCAAGCGGTTGATGGAAATTGTTACGTACTCGTCGGGCGCCGAGCGCAGCTTACTCGTGCTCAAGGATAAGGACACTTTGTACGTGGAAGCGGAAATGCTGGCCAGCAGCGGGAAGGAGTCGTGTATCGTCAGTCCGGTGGAGTTGACGACGCGGGAGGATCTTCCGGCTTCGGTCATCCAGTATGTCGCAAGGCTTAAAGAGGGTGTCGTGCTCGACGATGCCGAGAATGAGGGAATGTTCACGCAAGATCCATACATTCGACTAACGGAAAGCAAGTCTATTTTCTGCGAGCCGATTCTGCATCAAGGTAATTTGGTGGGCGTGTTCTATCTGGAAAATAATCTGATTCGGAACGCTTTTACGTCGGATCGTCTCGATATTATCAAGCTGTTGTCCGCGCAGGCAGCCATCTCGATTGAGAACGCACGTCTTTATAATGACTTGGAGTCGAAAGTCAAGGAGCGGACGAACGAGCTTATCTTGATGGAAACGTCGCGCCGAGATTTGCTCTCGAACATTTCCCATGATTTGGGAACGCCACTGACGTCGATTCAAGGCTATGTGGAGGCGATTCTGGACGGCGTCATTCAGGAGCCGGAGGAGCAGCGCAAATATTTGTCGGTTGTGCATATGCGGATCGTCGGCATCCAACGGTTGATTACGGACTTGTATCAGCTCAGCCGGATGGAGACGAAGCAGTTCCACTTCCAACTGGCGCCGACCTCCTGGCTCACGATGGTACGCCAGCTGTTTGCGAAGTATGAGCTCGATACCGCGAATGCAGGCATCACGTATACGCTGGACATTGTGCCGACGCAGGGTGAGGATCTGCTGCTGACGGTCGACGCTGACCGGATCGAGCAGGTCTATGCGAATATTATCTATAATGCGATCAAGTTTTCACCGAGCGGAGGTTTTATCGATGTTCGCGTAGAAATCCGTGACGAGCCGTGCGAGCTCTTGATTCGCGTGACGGATACCGGCGTCGGGATCAGCGAGGAGGATTTGCCGCATATTTTCGAGCGGTTCTACAAAGTGTCGAAGTCGCGCAGCAACTCGGGCGGCAGCGGGCTCGGCCTGGCGATCGCCAAGGAGATTGTCCAGTACCACGGCGGACAGATCTGGGCGGAAAGCCGCCTGGGCAAAGGCTGCAGTATTTCGTTTTCGCTGCCGCTGCACCGCGTGTAGGATAGATGTGTTCGTCCCCAGTCATGTGAATGGCTGGGGATGTTTTTTTGCGCGGGGAGGCGGGCAGTGAGGTGCTCTCTTTACTGTGGTAACGCACCCGCTTAGTAATTTACACAAGTTATGATATACTGCTGTAGAATCAGTCATCGAAGGAGTTAGACGTACCATGCAATCTTTTCTGCAATATAATCCCACCAAACTTTGGTTCGGACTGGGACAGATCGAACGGCTGCAGCAGGAGCTTGGCACACCAGGCAAACGCGTGCTGCTGGTTTATGGCGGCGGCAGCATCAAGCAAAACGGTGTTTACGACGCTGTGATGGAGCAGCTTGAATGGATGAAAGCACATGTGGTTGAGCTTTCCGGGGTGGAGTCAAACCCTCGTTTGACCACTGTTCAAAAAGGCATTGCTCTTTGTCGCGAAGAGGGCATTGAGCTTATTCTGGCCGTCGGCGGAGGCAGTGTCATCGACTGCGCCAAGGCGATTTCGGTCGGCGTCTATTATGAAGGCGACGTGTGGGATATTATCACACGCAAAGCCGAGGCGACGCGCGCGCTGCCGCTCGGCACCGTGCTGACGCTGGCGGCAACCGGCTCGGAAATGAACAATATCTCCGTGATTACCCACTGGGATAAAAACGAAAAGCGTGGCTGGAGCTCGCCGCTGGCCTATCCGGCTTTTTCGATCCTCGACCCGATGTATACGACAACTGTTCCGCTAGATCAGACGATTTACGGCATTGTAGATATGATGTCCCATGTGCTGGAGCAATATTTTCACCGGACTGACAATGCACCGATGATCGACCGCTACATGGAAGCGACGCTCCTGACGATTATCGAAGCGGCGCCTAAATTGATTGCCGACCTGCAAAGCTACGAGCTGCGCGAGACGATCATGTACGCCGGGACGATGGCGTTCAATGGGCAGCTCTCCTGCGGAACGGACGGCGGGGATTGGGCTTCGCATCAAATCGAGCACGGCTTGTCGGCCGTCTATGACATTCCACACGGCGGCGGTCTGGCGGTCTTGTTCCCGAACTGGATGCAGCACTGCGCAGAGGAGGATCCTTCGCGCATGGCGAAGCTTGCCAAGGCGGTTTTCGCCATTCAACCGGAAGGCAAGACGGAGGCGGAGATCGCTTTCGAGGGCATTCGTAGGCTGCGCGATTTTTGGAACTCGCTGGGGGCACCGAGTCGACTTGCGGATTTCCAGATCAACGACAGCCGCATCGAGGAGCTGGTGCATAAATCGTTTATGAAACCGTCCGTTGGGCAATATAAAATCATGACAAGGGAGTCAGTCAGAGACATTCTGACGCGCTCGCTATGATGAAATATTACATGTACGTGCTAGCCGCGGCGTGCAGCTTCGGTTTGTTGTCTACGTTTGTAAAAAAGGCGTACGATGCGGGCTATCACGTCGGCGATGTGGTAGGCGGTCAATGTTTATTCGGCGTCATCATGCTTTGGCTGCTGGTGCTGGTCGTTTCCAAATCGGATCGCGGCGCCAAGGCGGAGTCGTCCGCTGCTTACCGCGCTAAGCCGCGGCAAGTGCTGACGCTGATGGCGATGGGCACGACGTCCGGCTTAACGGGGATTTTTTATTATGGCGCTTTGCAGTATATTCCCGCTTCATTTGCCATTGTACTGCTGTTCCAGTTCACCTGGATCGGGATTGTACTTGAGGCGATTATGGGGAGAAAGCGGCCGGGTTCGGACAAAGTTCTTTCGCTCGTTGTCCTGTTTGCCGGAATTCTGATGGCGAGCGGATATTTAAAAGGGGGCCTCGAAGCACCGTCACTCTTGGGGACGATGCTAGGTTTGCTGTCAGCCTTGACCTACTCGCTGTACATCGTCGTGAGCGGAAAAGCAGCAACCACGGTAGCGCCGATTACGCGAAGCGCGCTGATGCAGACCGGCTCGCTCGTGCTCGTCATGCTCGTGTACCCGCCGCATTTCCTCTGGAACGGCTCGCTGCATGAGCAGCTTCTGCCGTGGGCGTTGCTGCTGGCAGTTTTCGGCGTGGTCATTCCGCCGCTTTTTTTCTCGCTGGGCGTGCCGCGCATCGGCGGCGGCATGGCGACCATTATGGGCGCGGCCGAGCTGCCGACAGCGGTCACGATGTCGTTTGTCGTCTTGCATGAGTCTGTATCCGCCCTGCAGTGGGTTGGTGTCATCATTACCATGATCGGCATTGCCGTTCCGGAACTGATCAAACGAAAACGAAGGGACGCGCCGTTCGGCGGTCATACAGGTGGATTTTCCTCGTAAGATGAGGGAGATCCATTTTTTTTGTATGGGCGTTTGCATCGTGGGCGGTGAACCGTTGCATGCGGAAGCGGGAAGTTGAGAAAGTTCATAGTTCACGACGGATTGTTCAGTAGCGGAGAACTCGGAGAATTCGCTAATGTGAAGGTAAAGGAGGTGGTGGCGCGAGCAGTGAAGTAACCGCTTTCAGCAGCACGAAGCACGATGGTCAGACAGAAGGGTATCACGCAAGACCAAACCGCACGGGAAAGGATGGATGTCAATGATGATAAGACCTGTCCGAGGTCGCACATGGGGGATCATACTGACCTTTTTGCTGGCGTTTGTGGTGGCATGTGCATGTTTCTTGGTTCCAAGCTCACAGGCAGCCGCTGTCACGATCCAAAATGGCATTCAATTCAAAGATACGAACGGCAACATCATTCACGCGCACGGCGGCGGGGTGATCAAGGTAGGCAGCTACTTTTACTGGTTCGGGGAAAACCGCAACGACGACGGCACGTTCAAGGCGGTATCCTGTTACCGGTCTACGGACTTGAAGACGTGGGAATTCCGCAACGACATCCTGACGAAAAATTCGGCGGCAGAACTGAATGTTTCCAATATCGAGCGGCCGAAGGTCATTTATAATGCGTCGACGGGCAAATATGTGCTCTGGATGCACTGGGAAAATGGGTCGGACTACGGTCAGGCACGCACAGCCGTCGCCTATTCCAGCACAGTAGACGGCAATTACACGTACCAAGGCAGCTTCCGTCCGCTCGGGTACGATTCCCGCGATATGACGGTGTACAACGATAACGGAACCGCCTATCTGATTTCGGCGACAAGCGTCAATGCGAATTTGAACATCTACAAGCTGACGAACGATTTCCTTGGGGTGGATTCGCTTGTCACGACCTTATGGTCAGGCCAATACCGCGAAGCGCCGGCAATGTTCAAGCGGGGCAGCACGTACTTCCTCGTGACGTCGGGAGCAACCGGCTGGGATCCGAACCAGGCCAAATACGCGACAGCGTCCAGCATCACGGGCACGTGGAGCGGGCTGACGAACTTTGGGGATTCGACGACGTTTGATTCGCAAAGTGCGTATATTTTGCCGGTTGAAGGCTCAAGCACAACCAGCTATTTGTACATGGGCGACCGTTGGGCGGGCGCCTGGAGCGGCAAAGTGATGGAATCGCGTTATGTGTGGCTGCCGCTGACGTTCCCGACAAACACCTCGCTCTCGATGAGCTGGGGCAGCAATGTGACGATTGATGCGGCCATGGGCAGTATTTCCGCTTCTTCGCCGGCGATCGATACGAGCGCGTATTATTTGCTTGAAAACCGCAACAGCGGGAAAGATCTCAATGTCGTGGGGCAAGGGACGGCGAGCGGTGATAACCTGGAGCAGTATATTGACAGCGGCTGGACCAGCCAGCAGTGGAAATTTATCAGCGCCGGCAGCGGATATTACAAGATTCAGAACCGGGGCAGCGGTCTGATCATCGGCGTGGAGAGCGGCTCGACCGCTGACGGTGCGGTGATCGAGCAATGGACGGACGGCGGCTGGAGCAGCCAGCAATGGCAAGTCGTCGACAACGGCGGCGGCAATGTCAAGCTGAAAAATCGAGCGACCGGCAAGCTGATCGATATTTCCGGCGGGTCCAAAGCGAATGGCGGCGCAGCCATTCAATGGACGGACAACGGCGGTAAGAATCAGCAGTGGCGCCTGCTGAAAGTGCAATAAAAAGAAGAAGCCGCAAGTCCTGCCCCAGACAGGATTTGCGGCTTTCTATATGTAAGCGCTGCGGTTAGGCATGCGCGAATTGTTGCGCAGATGCGGGCAGATTGCCTCCATTCAGCAGCTCGAGCAGCTCAGGTGCCGAAAAATGGGCGGCTAATCGGCGCAGCCGCATGTAGATGGTTCGCAGCATGGCCGAATCCATGTCGGTGATCAAGCAGCGATTCGCCACATAATCAGCTAAGGTGAGTTTGATCAGCCGGCCGCTTTCACGCAGCGTCGCAATTGAGGCTTTGGCAAGCCGGGCGGCGGGAATCTCGTAGTGGGTCTGATCGATGGCCGCTTGGTAGAGGTCCATGCAGGCGAGTGAGACGTGGTGCTGTTTTATGGTGCCGCAGCCATCTGTGTAGGTCAGTTTTCGGCTCGGAACTTGGAGCGAATGGCGGCGAAGCTGGAGCATATCCTGCGGCGTTAAGCCTTCCAGCAGCAAACGGATAATAATGGCATCTTGCGGATTGGAGCACTGGCTCTCCAGATAGAGTACTTTCGACAGCGTAAGAATACGAAATCAACATCCTTCCATTGGGCATCGAATTTGGGGAGCTGGTCTTTCCGTTTTTCTGTAAATTTCAGAAAGCTTTTCAGAAAAGATCAACATTACATGGTATGACGGGGATCTGGCAGTTATGCCTAGTTCCATCCAAAACGTGCGCAAGCAGCCGGGGATTATTTTTTGATCAGCGGGCGGGAACAGGATTTTTTTTCCAAAGAAAACACATGAATACCCTAAAATTATACAATTCGCTTATTCGGCGAAGTGGTAAGCTTGGTTTGTAAGCGCAACCAAATGATTTTTGAGAGAAAGGGGGCAGGGAGGACGAGAAGGCAGCAAGCAGTAGGTTTCGGCAGATGAGGTTGGCTTTGTGAAATCGTAATCTATTTGAAAACCTGGAGGAATGTTGATGAAAAAGCAGTATGATCCCAAGAGAAGCAGAACGAGCCTGTTGGTTCTCCTATCGTCCTTGCTGGTGTTGGCGGTTCCATCTGTGGCCGGCGCCGCCACTTCGACGCTCACCCCTTCCGACGATGCTTATGTCCATGAAGGGAATCCGACGAGTAATTATGGGACAGCCACTTCGCTGTATGTGAAAAACGACCCAGGTGCCTCCCGCTATTCGTTTTTGAAATTTAGCCTGGCAGGTATTTCGGGTGTCACGAGCGCGAAGCTGCGTATTTATGGCAGCGCTTCCTCCAACACGGAGCTCTCTGCCTACAAGACGACGGACAGCTGGACGCAGTCGGCCATTACGTGGAATACGAAGCCGACGGTTGGCGCCTCCGCAGGCAGTATCCCGATCAATACGACCAACATGTATAACGAAATCGACGTCACGTCGTATGTTACAGCGGAAGCTGGGGGTGACGGCCTGGTATCTTTCGCGTTGCAGGAAAGCGTAGGGAAGTATACGACGCTGAACAGCAAGGAAAATGCCTCCAACAAGCCGCAGCTTGTGATCGAGAGCGGCGGCAGCGGCGGGGGAGGTGGCGATACACAGGCACCTTCGACGCCGACCGGGCTTACTGGCACGGCGGCTTCGTCCTCGCAGATCAATTTGAGCTGGTCCGCATCGACCGACAATGTCGGAGTCACCGGTTATGAGATATACCGGAACGGCTCGTTTCTCAAAACGGTGACCGGCACATCTACCAGCGACACCGGCCTGTCAGCCTCCACCACCTACAGCTATGCCATCAAAGCGAAGGATGCTGCCGGCAATGCCTCCGGTCAAAGCTCCACGATTAACGTGACGACGAGCGCAGGCTCTTCCGGCTCGAGCTGCTCCGGGGCACTGAGTTCGACAACGGCGATTCAGAACGCAATGAAAAATGCGACGGCGGGTACGGTTATTTTGCTTGCACCGGGCACGTATGTCGGGAATCGCTCGACCAGCGGCGATCCGGGCGGTCAAGGCTTGTTCTACTCCGGAGCGAACGGTACGTCGGGGAGTCCGATCGTGTTGAAAAGCTGCGATTCCTCGAACCCGGCAGTTCTGAAAGGCTCGGCTGTGAATGACGGGTCTTACGGCATTCATTTGACCGGCGATTATTGGCAAATTCGCGATGTTGAAATCACCACGGCGCAAAAAGGCATCATCATCGACAACGGCAATCGTAACCTCCTGAACAATGTTGAGGTCCACAACGTTGGCGACGAGGGCGTTCATTTCCGTGACGGCAGCTCCTATAACACGCTAGAGTACTCTTTGATTTATGATACAGGCAAATACCAGTCAGGGTACGGAGAAGGCGCCTATATCGGATCTGACTCCAGCTCGAATTACGAACACGTCGTGACGGGAAATGTCATCAGCCACACGAATTTCAACGGCGGCATTACGGCGGAGCATATTGATGTCAAAGAGGGCGCGACCGGTACGATCATCGAGTACTGCACCTTCAATGGCACAGGCATCAGCGGAGATAACAGCGCAGACAGCTTTATCGATATAAAAGGCGTAAATACCATTGTTCGCTATAATCAAGGCTATCGCAACGGCAATACGAAAATACTGGACGCCTTCCAGGTTCGCACGCATGGCACCGACTACGCAACAGGCATGAACAACTCGTTTAACAATAACACGGTAAATTTGGATAATTCGGCAGGTTACGTTGTCTTTGCAACGAGCCAGGCGACGGGCACAACCGCTGCGAACGATACGCGCACAGGCGGCGGCAATTTGTACAACTCCAATGTGAATCAGTAAGTGAGAGAATTCCGCCAATCCTTGCGGCTGTGAGGGTTGGCGGTTTCTTTTTGGCAGGAGGTAGGAAGGCTTGTATTGAATCATTGGCGTGAAGGCGGTATCATAAAGCACATCATGAAAAAGGAATTATCAACAATCGGGAGCAAGGAGGACTGGCCTGTGGCTCAAGAATCTCAAGAATCTCTAAAATCAAACCTCGTTTCGAAGCCATCTTTAACATCCCTGCAGGCAGATTGCGGTGCATGTTTTGGGTTATGCTGTGTGGCTTTATATTTCTCGGCATCAGACGGCTTTCCAGACGATAAGCATGCGGGGCAGCCTTGCCTTCATTTGCAGACGGATCATCGTTGTCGTGTTCACGATCAGCTTTCCGAGAAAGGGTTGAAAGGCTGTATAACGTTTGACTGCTTTGGTGCAGGGCAGAAAGTATCCGGGGAAACCTACGGCGGTAAAGATTGGCGGGAATCGCCGGAATCCGCTAATGAGATGTATGACGTATTTCGTGTGATGATGCAGCTGCACGAATTGTTGTGGTATTTGACGGAAGCGCTCGGCTTGCAAGTGGCGGCGCCTCTCCATGATGAGCTTCGCCGGCTGCTGGAGGAGACCGAACGGATGACGTCGCTCCGCCCGCAAGAGCTTCTGAACCTGGATATCGGTCTGCACCGGGCATCCATCAACAGCTTGCTCGTGAAGACAAGCGAGCTTGTCCGGGCGGCAGCGACCGCTGGGCAAGAAACTCGCCCGAATGACAAAGGGCGGTCTTTGCGTCACAAGCTTGGTCGCGGTGCCGATCTGATGGGCGCCGACCTGCGGACTGCGAATCTGCGAGGCGCTCACCTGCGGGGAGCTTTTCTGATTGCGGCCGATCTAAGAGGCGTCGAGCTGTCGGGAGCCGACTTGATCGGCGCAGATTTCCGGGATGCGGATCTACGGGGGGCCGATCTGTCTGCGAGTCTGTTTGTGACGCAAGCCCAGCTTAACGCAGCTAAGGGAGATTTGCACACGAAGGTGCCGCCTAGGTTAAAGCGGCCGGCGCATTGGGGGTAAGTCAAGTTTCGCTTGCAGCTCGGAAGCCTCTTGACCTCTTGAGCGATCCTTTAGAACTCGGTCCCGCGCACCTTGGCAAAAACCAGCGTATTACGGAGCTCTCCATTCACGTCGCAGCGATCGCTGCGAAGCGTGCCTTCCAACGTATAACCGGCGCGAAGCGCTACGGCTGCACTGCGCGTATTTTGTGCATCGCAGCGAATTTCGATGCGGTTCGCTTGTAATTCGTCGATAGCGAATTGAGTAATCGCGTTGACCGCTTCGGTGACGAAGCCTTGTTTGGCGCAGGAAGTGCGGATCCAATAGCCGATTTCGAACCTGCGAACTTGCCAATCTATGCGGTGCAGTCCGCTGCTGCCGACAAGCGCACCGGTTTCTTTGGAGATAAGCATTAATCGCAAATCCGAACGGGCCAGAAATTTGAGCCTTGCGTCCCGAATGTTGGCTTCGGAATCTTCCGGTGCAGGCAGGGTTTGTGCCCAAGGCATCCAGGGGCGAAGCTCTTCCAAGCTTTCGGCGACAGCTTCATTGAGCGGGGCGCCGTCTCCCCATAAAGGTGCTCGGATCAACAAGCGGGAGCTTTCGAAACTCTCTGGAAATTCGATTAATATCGGGTTTGCAGCAAATACAGGCATGGGACCACTCCTCTGGGAATTTATGTAAAGTTTTGGTGTGAGATTAAGTATACGCGAAAGCGATGACATCTGCACCTTGTGCATCCTTCCCGCGTATCGACATTCGCCGCAATTTATGGGATGATGGAGCAATGAGCGAAAGCGCCTGCGGCCTGCAGGCCACAGGAAGGTTCGCATTATAGTCAAGGAGTGAACGGCATGTCTCGCAAGTGGGAACGAATGGTCAGAAAAAATTCTAAGCAAATTAACAAAACGAGAGCGAAACAGGGGAAGGCGCCAATATCGACTGACCCGGACCGTGCGGAGGTGTTCAAAGGCAGGAGCCTGCTGCTGTCCGGCTTTTTTATCGTTGTCGCCCTGTTCCTGCTGTTTACGTTGACGCGAGCGGAAGGGGATAACATGTACTGGTTTACGACGCTCAGCTATCTGGTAGTCGGCATCTTTATTTTCTTTCTGAGGCGTCCTTATCTGCGAGTCAGCAAAACGACGTTGTCCAAACGCGGTCTAGCGCGGGAACTGAACGTCACGGCAGAGAACATTAAGGAAATTGTGGTTCAGTCGAATCAGGTTGTCATTGAGATGAACGGCAAAACGCCGCGCTGGGTATATACGAAAATGCTGAACCGCTTCGATGTCGACGCGATGGCGGTCCGATTGAAAAAGTACGCAGACCAGAACAATGTTGCGTTTATCGATAAAACGGTATAGGCGGCGTCTGTCTGAAAGACAAGCCCTCCGTCCTTCTCTTAAGAGTCGGGCGGGGGGCTTTTGCATGCTAAAAAACGATACCGTTCTTATTCACTTCCGTATAGAAACGATTGAATTCCTCGATCGTGAGCTGCTGCGCCGCATCCGACAGGGCGGTTGGCGGGTCGGGGTGCACCTCGACCATGATACCGTCGGCCCCTGCCGCCAGCGCAGCCTTTGCGCACGGCGCAAAAATGTCCTTGCGACCGGTCGAATGGGTGACATCGACAAGCACCGGCAGGTGGCTTTCCTGCTTAAGAATCGGTACGGCCGAGATGTCAAGCGTGTTGCGCGTTGCCTTCTCGTATGTGCGGATGCCCCGCTCAATCAGCATGACTTGCGAGTTGCCGCGGGAGAGGATGTATTCTGCCGCATGCAGGAATTCGTCAATCGTCGCCGCGAGCCCGCGCTTCAGGAGTATCGGCGTGCGCACTTCGCCGGCTGCTTTGAGCAGCTCGAAGTTTTGCATGTTCCGCGCGCCGATCTGGATAACGTCGATGTACTGACCGGCAAGCTCAATATGCGCGGGATCGACGATTTCGCTGATCGTTTTCAGGCCGAATTCAGATGCAACCTCTTTCAACATGCGTAACCCTTCAATCCCGAGCCCCTGAAAATCATAGGGGGACGTCCGCGGTTTGAACGCGCCGCCGCGCATGACGTGCACGCCGGCCTGCTTCAAGGAGGCAGCAACCGTTCGCAGCTGCTCATAGCTTTCAACCGAGCAGGGGCCGGCGACCATGATCGGCTTCGTGCCCCCAACCGTAACCGGACCGAGCGTGATGACGGTATCCTCTTTCTTCTGCTTTCGTGAGACGAGCAGCTGCTTTTTGTGATCGTTTTGCTGCAGATTCAGGGACGCTTGGAAAATTTGCTTGAACAGATGCCGGATCGCATCGGTATCGAAAGGCCCGTTGTTGCGGGCAACAAGCGCTTCGAGCATCTCTTTCTCGCGAATCGGATCATGCTTGGGTACGCCTTGTTTTTCTTTCTCCTGGCCAATTTCCTGGGCAATCGCCGCCCGTTCGGAAAGCAGCTCCAGCAATAGCAGATTAATCTCATCTATGCGTCCTCGCAGCGCATCCAGTTTAGCATTTGTCATGGATAATTCCTCCTCGATTTCGATAAAAGCATACAAAAAGACCCCTCGCCGCAAGGGACGAGGAGCCGTGGTACCACCCTAATTCAGAAGCTTTCAGCCGCATGCGCATACGGGGAAATGCTTCATCTTGAGCCCTTTAACGCAGGGAGACGGGCGAACCTACTTGCGCGGCAAGCGAATTGTCGCGGTTCAGCAGCCTGCTCGGGAATGAACTTCAATGGGGCATGACTTCGCGCGCTCTCAGTCGGTGGCGCCGCGTCCCTGGCAAGTCATGAATCTCATTTACTCTTTCCGTCATCGCATTCTGATTATGTTTCGTTTCGATCGATTGAATTATTAGGTATTGTAAGTCAGAATTTTCTGACTTGCAAATATGAGCTTTAAAGCGCGTCTGCTTTACCGCAGTGCAGGGCTGGGGCTCTCGGCACGACCGGTAACTTTTCGCCGCCTGATTATTGATAATGTATGACGGCAGGATCAATTTGCCCGGGCATTACGCTAAAATCCGCTCGTTGAACAAGCCCGCGCAAGTTATTTAAGAGCAGGCGCTTCATTTGTACGATTTCGAAATTGTCCTGGCGTAATCCCGGTCTTCTTCTTGAACAGCCTGTGAAAAAATTTCATGTCGGCATATCCAACGGAAGCGGCCACTTCGCTCACGCTGCTGCGGCTGCCGATGAGCAGTTTGCAAGCGGCCTCGATGCGGATGCTCTGTAAATAGTCGGTGAAACTCATTCCGGTTTGGCTTTTGAAGAGGCGCCTGAACTGCCGTTCACTGAGGTTGCTTCGCGCTGCAAGCTCCCCAAGCCGGATGTCGGTGCTGTAATGCCGATCAACGTAAGAGATGGCTTCCTCGAGGGTTAGCCATAACGGCTTTTCCGCGGCAGGTGCGTCAATTTGAAGCTGATGCCGATATAAGCCGGTAAGGATTCGAATGATGAGAGAAGTGAGTACAGCCAAGTAGCCTGGCGGTTTGGTGGAGAACTCCCGGTATAACTCCCTGAATATGGCTTGGTATTCGCCGGACGAATCGTTCATGGTGAACCAATGGAGACTGCTGTCAGCAAATATGCCGCAAATGCCGGAGGCTTGTGGAAAGCCGCTGCCGAGCTCCGTCAAGTAAGCTGTGCGGATGAGACAATTATAGACGATCAGCGGCCGGTCTTTTTCCGGCGTTTTGGGCCGGAATACATGCCGGCACCCTACCGGTATGAAAAAGAGTGTCCCATGCAGGGCCGGTACGGCCTCGTCGGCAATGTAATGCACACCGGCGCCTTCGCTGACGTAGGTAATTTCAATAAATTCATGGGAGTGCTCGGATGACTCAAAGGATTCATAAGCCCGGTTCACATAGATAGGCACACCCGGATGAAAAAAACTGTCCTCCAACATCACAAAGCTGTGGCGTCTAATGCTCATAGGCATGCTCCTTCCGTTCTTTAGGAATCCTGATGCTATCTTACAAATACGCGTTGTGATTGTCCAGATCAACCTATAATATTGTCCGAATTATCCCCTAAGAGGAATGGGAATCCCCTTTACAATTAAACGTAACGGCGCCAATGACAGATGGCGCACGAATTCATAGTGAAAAGGTGAATGTGTACGATGACCTTATTCGAAGTTACACGCTTGCGATGCGAGAGCCTGCACAACCCGGTTGGACTCGGCGTCACAATTCCCCGTTTCAGTTGGCAGCTAAAGTCGGATGGCGTTCATGTGATACAGCGAGCGTATCGTCTGCAAGTAGGCTTTGATTCGGAAGATTTTAACGAGAACGCCTTGGTCTGGGATACCGGTATCGTGCAATCGGAGCGTTCTGTAGGGGTGGAGTATGAAGGCACAACGCTTGAGTCTCGCCGTCAATACCAATATCGCGTAAAAGTATGGGATCAGCACGGCCGGGAATCGGCTTGGAGCGAGACGGCCTATCTAGAAATGGGGCTGCTTCATGCCGAGGATTGGTCAGCGGCTTTTATTACACCTGACCCAGCATCGATCGATTCGCAGGTCGAGGATATATTTCTGCTGCGCAAACCATTTTCTGTCCGCTCGGGCGTGAGAAGGGCTACGATTTATGCGACGTCGCTCGGTTTGTATGAACTGGAGCTGGACGGTGAGCGCGTCGGCGATTGGCAGTATACCCCAGGCTGGACGAGTTACCGCAACCGCCTTCAGGTTCAAGCCTACGATGTGACGAATCGCATTTGCTCCGGCGTCAACCACGCGATCGGCGCATCGCTTGGGAACGGATGGTACAAAGGGAATCTAGCCTGGCAGGATCAGCGCAACATTTTTGGTGACACGCGGGCGCTTCTCCTGCAGCTCCATATCGATTATGCCGATGGTACGACAGATATTGTCGGCACGGATGGGACTTGGCGAGCTTCAACGGGGCCAATTCTCATGTCGGAGCTGTATCACGGAGAAACTTATGACGCTCGTCAGGAAAAGGCGGGGTGGACGACAGCGGCATACGACGACGAGAACTGGAGTGCTGTCAGCGAAGTGAAGCATGCGATGGACATTTTGGTCATGCAGGAAAATGAACCCTCACGGATCACGGAGCGGCTGAAGCCGGTTGCGCTGTTGCGGACGCCTGCCGGCGAAACGGTGATCGACATGGGCCAAAACATGGTTGGCCGCTTGCATCTCCGATTGAATCTTCCGGAAGGCACGGAGGTTACGCTCCAGCATGCCGAAGTGTTGGATCGAGATGGCAATTTTTATATCGGCAATTTGCGCACTGCGAAGCAGACGGTCAGGTACACGTGCAAGGGAGGCGGAGAGGAATATGAACCTCATTTTTCATTTCAGGGGTTCCGGTATGTAAAGGTTGTTGGCTGGCCCGAAGAGACGCCGCTTGAATTGGAGCGCTTCACAGGACACGTCATTCATACGGACATGGAACCTAGCGGAACGTTCGAGTGCTCGCACCCGCTTCTGAATCGGCTGCAGCAGAATATCGTTTGGGGGCAGAGAGGGAACTTTCTTGACGTGCCGACCGATTGTCCACAGCGGGATGAGAGGCTAGGCTGGACCGGCGATGCGCAAGTGTTCATTCGGACGGCGGCGTTCAATTACGGCGTGGACGCTTTCTTTGCCAAGTGGCTGCGCGATCTGAAGGCTGATCAACGCAGCGACGGCGGCGTACCGTTCGTGGTGCCGCATGTGTTGGATGAGAAGGCGTACGCCTCTGCGGCCTGGGGGGATGCGGCTGTCATTTGCCCATGGACGTTGTATATCTGTTACGGAGAGCGGCGTGTTCTTGAAGAGCAGTACGAGAGCATGAAAGCCTGGATTGACTACATCCGCGCGCAAGGGGATGACGAGAATCTCTGGAATACCGGCTTCCATTTCGGGGATTGGCTTGGACTGGATGCCAAAGAAGGCAGTTATATCGGTGCAACACCCAAAGATCTCATCGCGACGTGCTTCTATGCGTATTCTACCGGCTTATTCGTTAAGACGGCAAAAGTACTTGGCCGCCATGAGGATTCGGAGCAGTATGCTACGCTGTATGAGCAGATCGTCGCTGCATTTGAACGAGAGTTTGTGACGGCCAGCGGGCGGCTTGCAGCACATACGCAGACGGCGCATGTGCTGCCTCTCATTTTTGGATTAGTCCAAGGTCCTGTGCGTGAGCGCGTGGCGCGGACACTGGCCGCTTATGTGGAGGAGAATAACTGCCACTTGACGACAGGATTCGTCGGAACGCCTTATTTGTGCCATGCCTTGTCCGAGAATGGCTATCATGAGTTGGCCGTGAAATTGGTGCAGCAGGAGGGTTATCCGTCTTGGCTCTATGCGATCCACCAGGGGGCCACAACGATCTGGGAGCATTGGGACGGCATTAAACCGGACGGCACATTTTGGAGCGACGATATGAATTCGTACAATCACTATGCCTACGGTTCCATTGGGGATTGGCTGTATCGGTTCGTGGCCGGCCTTGATCTGGACGAGACGGGGCCGGGTTATCAGCGTATTCGCTTCCAACCGCGTCCGGATTCAGGCTTGACCTACGCGAAGGCAGCTTATCAGTCTGCCTACGGGTTGATCCGCAGTGAGTGGCGGCTTGGCGAAGGTGAAGGCGAAGTCGGTGGTACGGTCCTCTACGAGTTTGAGCTTCCGCCTAATACGACGGCCGAAGTGAGGCTGCCGGGCAGCGCAATGGAGAAAGTCATTGTCAATGATGTAGGTGTGGGGCAGGCAGACGGCGTCTTGTCCGCTCAGCAGCTGGGAGATGCCCTCGTGCTGGAACTGGGCTCCGGGACGTATCGAATCTTCATTGCGGCTTCGCCGAACGAGAAGGAGTAAGATGAGTGGGAGGTTGCGCCGTCGGCGCAGCCTCTTTGTCAGTAGATTTTCCTGCAAACTCAGGGAATTATGCGAATCAAGCGGTAAATGGATGGAAACCTGTATCACCTACAGGTTAATTCCGGCATTACGTCTCTTTCGGGTTGGAATCGGGCGGGAAAGTGTTCCCGGTCCCTTAATCGTACCGGTCCTCTTCCTCTCGAATGAAATCATCGAGAATCAGTTCGGCTTCCGTCTCGAAGTTCAAGTGAAGCGGGGCAGGGAGCAGGTCCATGATTTCCTCCACATCAGGCAGCGCCATAAATGCATCTAACGATTCAGGCGCTGATTGCATCCCCTGAACCCATTCGCGAACTGCTTCAATCCATACGTAAAATGACGATTGAAAGTGGTCAGCTGCGCCTTCCTGGTCCTCTTCATCCGCGCTCGCCATTGCGTTCCAATGCTGTATGCAAGCGCGCAGCGTTTCTTCAACCTTCCGCTCCATCATTTGTCTCCTTTCGTTGCAATTCTCGCGTCGACGATCGGATGATCAAGTCGGAGGGCAGCATGATTTTACGCGGGGGCTGCGCAGCTTCGGCTTCAATGCGTTCGATCAGAAGCTGCATGCCAAGCAGCCCGAACTGGTAAGCCGGTTGAGCCGCCACCGTGAGAAACGGATTGATCATCTCGGCGGGCCCGATGTCGTCGAAACAGGCGACGGAGATGTCCTCCGGCACCTGCAGTCCGCGCTCGCGCAAGGATTGGATGATGCCGACGGCGAGCAGGTTGTTTGCTGCGAAGATCGCCGTCGGCGGGTCTTTCAGTGTGAGCAGCGCGTCCAACGCAGCATCCTCGTGAAACACGCGGAAGCCGAGGTGCACAACCAGCTCGTCGTCCATGGGCAAGCCGCTGAGCACCAGCGCTTCCCGGTAACCGGTGTACCGCAGCCTTGCGGTGGAAACGTCCGGCGAGCCGTTGATCATAGCGATGCGGCGATGTCCGAGGGAGACGAGGTGCTCAACGAGCGTCTTCGCGCCTTCCTTGCTGTCGCCGAGTACAATATCGGCTTCGATTCCGGGCACTTCACGGTCCAGGATGACGAGCGGAATCTGGTGCTGGAGCAGGCGATTCAAGTTATCCACCGAGAGATCCCCGGTTGGGGCGAAGAGAACGCCGTCGACGCGTGTGGACAGCATCATGTCGACGTAATCTTTTTCCTTCGCATAATTTTCGTCACTGTTGGCAAAAAGCAGTCGATACCCAGCCTTCTTGGCGGCATCTTCCGCCCCGCGGGCAAGTGTAGTATAAAACGGATTCGTAATATCCGCTATGAGCAGCGACAAGATATTCGTTTTCTGGGAAACGAGGCTGCGTGCGGCGCTGTTGGGGATATAGTTCAACTCCTCCATCACCTTGCGAACCCGTTTACGTGTATCCTCGCTGATACGGCCGGTATTATTGATCACCCGGGATACGGTCATCGCCGATACGCCGGCTTTTTCAGCGATGTCATAGATTGTTATCACGAGCTTGATCACCTTTCATCCCAATTCTATTTGTCTATTGTATAGAAAATAAGGATTGACAGCAAGGCACAAACTTGTTATTTTTGGGTTATCGGTAACACAGCTTAAAACTAGGAGATGTTTTGGATGCTTAAAGGGATACCTTCGATTCTGACGCCAGAGCTTTTAAAAGTGTTAATGGAGATGGGGCATGGGGATGAGATCGTGCTGGGCGACGGCAATTTTCCCGCAGCCAGCCATGCGCAGCGGCTGATTCGTTGTGACGGTCATGCGGTGCCTGAATTATTGAAAGCGATTTTATTGCTATTCCCGCTGGATACTTACTGTGAGCAGCCTGTTGCGCTTATGGCGAAAGTGCCGGGGGATCCGGTTGAAACGCCGATCTGGGGCGAATATGAAACCATTATCGGGGAGCACATGCAGCCTGCGATTGAGCACGTTGAGCGCTTTGCATTTTACGAAAGGGCGAAACGCGCTTACGCCATCGTTGCGACTGGCGAGAAGGCGCTTTATGCGAATGTGATTTTGAAAAAAGGCGTTGTAGTCGAGTAGTTAGGTTTATCGGTAACCCCGAAATTCGACAAGATCGTGCTCGATTGCGAAGCTCACCAATACCAAGGAAGGTGAATAGTCATGACGATTGAGAATAGCCGCTGGAGTCAGGAGTTTCCGAAAATCGGAATTCGCCCGACGATCGACGGCAGAAGAAAAGGCATTCGCGAATCGTTGGAAGAGCAGACGATGAACATGGCGAAAGCGGTTGCGGCGCTCCTGAGCGAAACGCTGAAATACCCGAACGGCGCGCCGATTGAGTGTGTCATCGCTGACACCTGCATCGGCGGTGTAGCGGAAGCTGCAGCAGCGGCGACGAAGTTTGCCAAATCCTGCGTTGGTGTATCCATTACAGTTACGCCATGCTGGTGTTACGGGACGGAGACGATGGATATGGACCCATCCACGCCGAAGGCGATCTGGGGCTTCAACGGCACCGAGCGCCCTGGCGCGGTATATTTGGCGGCAGTGCTCTCGGGCCATGCACAGAAAGGCATTCCGGCATTTGGCATCTACGGCCAGGAGGTGCAGGATGCGGGCACGACGGACATTCCGCACGATGTGCAGGAGAAGCTGGTTCGTTTTGCCAAGGCTGGGCTGGCTGTTGCGCAAATGAAAGGCAAATCGTACCTGTCCGTCGGATCGGTCTCCATGGGGATCGCAGGCTCCATTGTCAACGAAGAGCTGTTCCAGAACTACCTAGGTATGCGCAATGAATATGTCGACATGTCGGAGCTGGTGCGCCGTATTGACGAGGTGATCTACGATCCGGCGGAATACGAGCTTGCGATGAGCTGGGTGAAAGAAAACTGCGTGGAAGGTCCGGACAATAATCCGGCCAGTATCCAAACGTCCCGCGAGAAGAAAGATCAGGATTGGGAAACGGTTGTCAAAATGTCCCTGATCGTCCGCGACTTAATGGTCGGCAATCCGCGTCTGAACGAGCTCGGCTTCGGTGAGGAAGCGCTGGGTCACAATGCGATCCTGTCCGGTTTCCAAGGGCAGCGCCAGTGGACGGATCACTTCCCGAACGGCGATTTCATGGAAGCGATCCTGAACACTTCGTTTGACTGGAATGGCAAGCGCGCACCATACTTGGTCGCCACAGAGAACGACAGCTTGAACGGCGTCGCGATGCTGTTCGGCCATCTGTTGACGAATACGGCGCAGATTTTTGCAGATGTGCGTACGTACTGGAGCCCTGACGCGGTGAAACGCGTAACCGGACATACACTCGAAGGCGCTGCGGCCAACGGGATCTTGCACCTGATCAACTCCGGTCCGGCTGCGTTGGACGGTACAGGCGAGCAGTCGCGTGACGGTCAGCCGGTCATGAAGCCGCACTGGGAAATCACCGACGACGAAGTGGAGAAATGCCTGGAAGCCACATCCTGGCGCCCAGCATCCTTGGAATATTTCCGTGGCGGCGGCTTCTCCTCCGACTTCCTGACCAGAGGCGGCATGCCGGTCACGATGTCCCGCATTAACCTGGTGAAAGGACTAGGCCCTGTGCTGCAGTTGGCAGAAGGCTACACTGTCGATCTTCCTGCCGATGTGCACAAAACGCTCGACGATCGCACCGACTCCACTTGGCCAACAACATGGTTTGCTCCGATTTTGACCGGTGAAGGCTCGTTCACGGATGTGTATTCGGTGATGGATAATTGGGGTTCGAACCACGGCGCTATCTCTTACGGCCATATCGGAGCTGATCTGATAACGTTGGCTGCGATGCTGCGCATTCCGGTTTCCATGCACAACGTGGCGAAAGATCAAATCTTCCGTCCGCGTGTCTGGAGCAATTTTGGTACATCCGATCCGGAAGGCGCTGACTACCGGGCATGCACGAACTTCGGACCGCTTTATAAGTAAGTGGCTTGCGCACCTGTTCCCGCTGATGAAGCGGGGCGGGTGTTTTTTGGTAGTGGTGACCAGCTTCATTCCGCCCCGTGCCACCACCTGCTCACCACGCAACCGATCATCCATTTCCCCAACGATCCCACACGATGTCCGTAATAAAAATCATGTTCAATCCCGCGGTTTCCGACTAGAATGAAGGGGATGCAGCAAATAGAACGAGGTGGCAGGATGGTTAACGTACTGATTGTCGATGACGAACCGATGATTTGCAAAGGCGTTGCTGCGATTCTGAAGCAGTCAAAGCTGGGCATTAACGAAGTGTTTATCGCGAATAACGGATTTGAAGCACTGGACTTTATTCACTTGGAGAAGATCGATCTCGTGTTCACCGATATTCAAATGGATCAAATGAACGGTATCGAGCTCATGGAGAACATTTTTACGCATGATCCGTCCATACCGGTTGTCATTTTATCGGCCCACGGTGAATTTGAATACGCGCAGAAAGCGATTCGGTTTGGCGCGAAGGAGTATTTGGTCAAGCCGATTACGCCGCCGCACCTCATTTCGGTCGTAAGCAAAATTCTGAAAGATAAAGAAGAGAAGGGGCAGCGCTTCTCGCAGGGTGACGGTGTGCGTTCGCTTCCCACGCATATGTCGCATGAAATCAACTACTACTTGAACGAGTTGGTAACGAGTACGATTCAGCCGTCGGAAGTGGCTTCGATCCTCGAGCAGCTCGACCATCGCATGAACGGGACACATTACAGCATGATGACGATCAAGCTGGCGCTGGAGCGGGGCGGGCGCAACGATGAAGAAATCATGAGCCTGAAAGACCGCAGCCTGCTGAAGTATGCGGCGATGAACGTGGTGGAGGAGACGGCCGCCCAGTGGCAGCATCTGCTTTTCGACAATCATCATTCCCGCTTTACGCTGCTGCTCCAACTCACGGAAGAGGAGAAACGCGGTTCTTCCAGCGTCAATCAATTGCAAATGATCGCGCAAATGATTCATACGAATTTGCAGCGCTACTTGCATGTGAAGAGCCAGTTCGGGATTTCCCGCATCCGGGAGGGGGTAACCGCGTGGCCGGTGCTGTACCGGGAAGCGATGGAGAGCCTGGCGTACTGCGAGAAGCATCAGGATCATTATATGCTTTACATTGAAGATATTGGCGATGGGACGAACCGGGCAAATATGACCGAAACGCAGGTGGATGAAGCCAATCACCGGATCGTGTACGAGACGAAGCTGTATATCGAACAGCATTTCCGCTTGAAAGGGCTTAAGCTCCAGGATATCGCCGACAGCGTGCACCTCAGCCCGAATTATCTCAGCTATCTTTTTAAAAAAGTGATGGGTATCAATCTGTGGGATTACGTGACGAAGCTGCGGATGGAAGAGGGCAAACGGCTCATCTTGACGACGGACAAACGGCGATACGAGATTTCGGAGGACATCGGGTATGAGTCGCCGGAGCATTTCAGCAAGCTGTTCAAGAAACATTTCGGGATGAACATTTCGGATGTGAAGCAAACGGCAGGACCGTAATATGTGACACGAAGAACGTAACACGGCACATCGTCGTTTGAGGCGGCTCCCTCTATAATCAGAAATGTACCAACCAAATGCGAGAAATGATTGGAAAGGGGAACCACAACGATGAAGATGAAAAAAGCGTCTACCTTGGGAGCAGGGGCGGTTGCGCTAACGGTTTTATTGGCTGGCTGCGGGTCCAATACGACAACGACGAGCACGGTCAGTCCGAATACAGCAGCAACGGCAGCTTCTACGGCTGCGGCAAGCACGGCTCCAGCGAAAAAAGTAACCATTACTGCGGAAAGCTTCAAGGCTGACCAGAAAGAGAAGAACGACCAGCTCGATCAGCGGATTGCGCGCTTCAAAGCGAAGTATCCGAATGTCGAGTTCAAAAAAGATGATTGGCAGTACAATCCGCTGGAAATCGGGATTAAAATGGCATCGAACAGCGCGCCGACGGAGTATACGACCTACGCGACGGAAGGCAAAGTGCTGGTCGACAAAAAATGGATCGCGGACATCACCGATTCCATGAACGCTTGGGAGCACGCCAAAGATATGAACGACCTCCTGTCGAAGCCTTTCGTCGTGAACGGCAGAACATATGGGGTGCCGATTGACGGGTACGTCATGACGATTACATTGAATAAAAAACTGTTTAAGGAAAAAGGCGTTCCGCTGCCTCCGATGGACTGGACATGGGACGATCTGCTGGATGCGGCACGTAAAATCAACGATCCGGCAAAAGGCATCGCAGGCTTTATTCCGATGGGCAAAGGGCCGGAAGCGGGCTGGAACTGGACGAATTTCCTCTATGCCGCTGGCGGTGACGTGCAAAAGCTGGATAACGGGAAAGTTGTGTCCCTCTTTGACTCTGAGGCTGGATTGCAAGCGCTTCAATTCTATAAAAAGCTGAAAGACGAGAACCTGATTCCGCAAAACTGGGCGTTAGGATACGGGGATGCCCTGAACGCCTTCGCGCAAGGACGCGGTGCGATGGTCATGTGCGGCAGCGGCAACGCAGCTGATACGGCGATTAACGAAGGCGGCATTTCCAAGGACGATCTCGTCGTGTATCCGATGCCTTCCTTCACCAAGGGCGGCAAGCATACGGGCGTGCTCGGCGGCAACTACCGCGTCATCAATCCGAAGAGCGACAAAGATCAGCAGCAAATGGCGTTCAAATGGATTGTGGATGAATATTTCACCGACGATTTCCTGAAATCCACGCAAAAAGAAATCGAAGACCGCAAAACGAAAAACCGCGTCTACATTCCGCAGCCGATCAACTACTGGAAAGATTCATCGGACTTCGGCAAAAAGTACACCGATCTGTTAGCAAAGTACGACAACGTGTTCAAATACGATCCGCAATTGCTGGCGCTCTGGGACGGCAAACCGGAAGCGCAGTACGAAGCGCAAAAATTCTACACCGAAATGGCGAACGTCATTCAAAAAGTGTTCACGACCAAAGATGTGGATCTGAAAAAGCTGCTCACCGATACGTCCACGAAAGTGCAAACCGAAGTGTTTGACAAAGTAAAGGTTGAATAGCCTCAGGGAATAATCCTCGGATCTAGCGGGCTGCGAGGAAATCAGCCAATTTGATTTCCTCGCGGTCTCTATGCCCTGAGCGGCCAGATCCGACTTCATAAGGGAGTGTTACGAATGGATGCGGAGCTTCGCACAGAACCGGCTGTTGCCGTTAGAGGCCTCAAGAAGAGACGGAACCTGTATGTGTGGGGGACGCTGTTCATTTTGCCGGAAGTGATTTTGTTTCTGATTTTTTTATGGGTGCCGATTGTAAAAGGCATCTTTTACAGCTTCTACACGGTTGATTTCGTTGGCGGGAATCATTTCACAGGGCTTGCCAACTACGTTTCCGTACTTAAGGACGATCTGCTGCTGACGTCGATTAAAAATACGCTGCTTTACATCGGCCTCGGCATTGTCATCGGCTTCTGGGTGCCGCCGCTTGTGGCAATCGCCGTATCCGAGCTCCGCTGGTTCCAAGGCGCTGCGCGCATTGTCAGCTATTTGCCCAGCGCTGTTCCCGCCATCGTGCTCTACGGCATGTGGATGTGGTTTTTCGATGCGGTAGGGCCGATCAATTCCTTTTTGCAATCGCTGAGCCTTCCTCAGCTTTCCTTCTTCTCGCCGCATCTGGCGATGCCCTCCATCGTCTTTATGGAGACATGGCAAAGCTTCGGCAGCGCCACGCTGATCTACATTGCAGCCATCGTCAGCATTCCGAAGGATTGGTACGAAGCGGCTGAAATCGACTGCGCCTCTGTCTGGCAGCGCATTCGCTTCATCACCCTGCCGAGCATCAAGACCCTGATGCTGCTCCTTTTGCTGCTGCAGGTGATCACGACATCGCAAGGGTTTCAAGCGCAGCTTTCGATGACGGACGGCGGTCCGAACAATGCCACATTGACCTATTTGCTCTGGTTGAACCACACGGCGTTCCGCGATTTGGACTTCGGCAAAGCGAGCGCGATGGGCAGTTTGATGTTCTTTGTGCTCATTCTATTATCCGTGGCTTACAATATCATGCAGCGTAGGAGTGAACGGACATGAAGCAAGGCGATCGCGGGATTATTTCCCTCTATGATTTCAAAAAAAGCACGGTAAAAATCGGCTACGCCGGGATGGTGCTCGTCATTGTCGCCATTGCCGTTACGATGATTTATCCGTTTTTAAATACATTTTTCGGATCGCTCAAGACACGCGAGGAGTTCTTCACATTCCCGCCGACTTTTTTCCCGAAGCACTGGATCTGGCAAAATTATGACGATGCCTTCCATGCCTTCGACCTGCCGTTATTTACGTTTCTTAAAAATACAATCTTTATCTACCTCGGCAATACGGTATTCTCGCTGCTTTTTCTCGGGCTGGCTGCCTTTGCGCTGTCGCATTTGCACATCCCGCTGAAAAGGTGGGTGACGTTGTTCTTCTTCTCGACGCTGCTCATTCCGCCGGCGAGTTATATCGTACCCAACTTCCTGAACTTGAAAAGCCTGGGGCTGATCAACACGTACTGGGCGTTCTGGCTGCCGGCTGCGGCGAATGCGTATTACATGCTGCTGCTCAAAAACTTTTTTGACGGCATCCACAAAGAAATTCTGGAAGCGGCCCGCATCGACGGCGCCAGTGAATTCAAGTCGTTTCTCACGATCGCCGTGCCGCTCTCGACGCCGATTATCGGGACGCTTCTCATGCTGTCGTTCTCGACAACGTGGAACGATTTCTATTGGCCGAACATCGTGATGACCGAAAAGAGCATGTACCCAATCGCAACAGGGATCTATCGCTACGTTGTGTATCAGAACTCGGTCATTCCCTGGAGCGTCCGTTTCGCCGTGCTGACGATGGCCATGCTGCCGCCGGTTGTTTTCTTCCTTATTTTCCAAAAATTCATTATCCGCGGACTCTCGGTTTCGAGTGTCAAGGGTTAAGGCGCGAAGCGTCGATCAGAATGCTGTTCTGGCGGCGTTTTTTGCGCTGTAGACGGTGTGACTTGTCGTCCCAGTGTGTAGAGGAGTAACGGGAGGCAGCGGCGAACTTAACACTCATAAGCTAATGAATAAAGGGCGGTCACTCCCATGCGAAAAATGTTTCAAAATATGAATTTGATGAGAAAACTCATTCTGCTGCTGATTGTGTTCGTTGTCATTCCGATCCTCGTGCTCGATTTTGGCGTTGCCAAGAAGTTGGAAACGATTACGGAAGTGCAGGTCGGCAGCGCACTTTTGCAGCTTGTGGAGGGCAGCCACCTGACACTGGATCGCGAAAGCAGCGATTTTGACGAAAAGACCGAAAAAATCATGATCTCGCAGGAGATACAGCAGCTCAATAATATTTCCTCCTCTTCCGAATATGAGCGGTTTGAAGTGTTTAAAGCGCTTGATAAATATTTAAGCAATTATTCCAATAATGCGATTACGTACTCGCTATTTTTTTCGGACCGCAATCAACTGTATTCCTTCGTCCCGAACCCCGATCTGCTGAAAAGCGGCGTCTTCTACTCCACAAATCTGGATGAGCTGCCGTGGTTCAAGGAGGTGAGCAGCGCCAAAGGGAAGGGCATTATCCGCGTCATCGACAAATTCGGCTTTAATTCGTCCGGCGTCCAGACGGTTGCCTATATGCGGCAGTTGAACAGCATTTATAATGGCGAATCGGTCATCGGCTATTTGGTCGTGTCCGGGATTGAGACGCCGCTGCAGAGCGATTTCGAGCCGTTCCGCAAGTACGAGGAAGCGCAGGTGCTGCTGCTTGATAACCGCAATACAGTGATCGCGACAAATACGCCGGCGTATGCGATCGGAGCGAAGGCCAATGTACCGGCCAATCAGGTGGAGGGCGTGTTCCGGCATCAGGAGGGGAGCATCGAGATGATGTCGGTCATTCATACGAGCGAGGCGACGAATACGCGGCTTGTGATGCGGGTGCCCGTACAGTCGATCATCCGCGACCATATTTTGGTCCAGCGGCTTGTGCACTGGATTATGATCGGGTATTTTTTCATTTTAATCCTGGCGAGCATGTATTTCATCCAATCCATTCTGAAGCCGATCTCGCGGCTGGCGCGCATCACGAACTCATACCATCCCGGAAGGCCGTTAGGCATTTCGCTGCACGCCGAGAGCAAGAACGAAATCGTGCTGCTCAGCAACCATTTTATCCGCATGACGAACCGTCTTAACCAGACGATCTACGACCAATACGAGCTGGAGCTGAAAAATAAAGAAGTGGAGCTGTCGATCCTGCATGCGCAGATCAATCCGCATTTGCTGTACAATACGCTGGAGTCGGTGTATTGGCATACGCTTATGGAAGGGGCAAATGAATCGGCTGAAATGATTAAGGATCTGTCGCTGATTATGCGGATCGGCCTCAGCAAAGGCAAGCTGCTTATTCCGGTGATGGAGGAAATCAACCACGCGGAGGCCTATGTCCGACTGCAGTTGTTCCGGTATGAGTATGCGTTCCAGGTGCACTGGGAGGTTGAGGAAGTAGCGAAGACGTACATTGTGCCGAAGGTCGTCCTGCAGCCGATCATCGAGAATGCGATTTTGCACGGCATCAAGCAAATGGATCAGGACGGGCTGCTGTGGATTCGCGTGAACGTGGAAGCGGGCCGACTGGTCATTCGAGTCGAGGACAACGGCTACAGGGCCGTGGATGTGGGGCGGCTGAACAGCGTCTTGCAGGGAAATGAGAGCAGCAAAGGCTACGGTATGATCAATGTGCAAAAGCGGATCGAGCTGCACTTCGGGGCGGGGTACGGCCTGCATTACGAGCAGCGGGCGGAGCAAGGCGTCCGGGCGGTCATTATGATTCCGGCGATCGAGGACGAGAGTGAGCTGAAGTAACGAAGCGGCAGCGTACCCTGGAAAGGGCGCTGCCATTCGGTGCTGGGGCGCAAGCTATATCAACTCTGCGGATAGCTGGTAGACTCGTCCGTTTGGAGGGCGTTCAACTGGGAATCAATATAGGAATCAATCGTATCCAGGACTTGGCTGAGCGGCGATTGGTTCATAATAATGCAGTTGGAATGAATGGCCGTGTAGCTGTTGTCGTCCTTATTGATTTTAAAGCCTCGGTAATTTTCATAGATCGTTCTCATGACAATCTCTCCTTCTGCTTCGGTGTATAGTCTAAAATAGCATGAATTCAGCAAGTTTGATAGAGGTGTAAATTGAGAGAGATTGTCTAGTTTTGACGGTAAAAATGTTGTCGATTTCTCCTACTTTGCTATTCTGTTTCTATTTGTGTTACAGTTAGAGGGAGGTGAAGCTGCATGTTAAAATTGGGGGTTCTTGACCAATCGCAAATAGGAGAAGGCCGCGATGCGGCCCAGACGCTGGCGGAGACGACAGCGCTCGCGCAGGAAGCCGAGAAGCTCGGCTACACGCGCTTTTGGATGTCGGAGCACCACGCTTCGCAGGCGCTTGCGCATTCGAGTCCGGAGGTGCTGATTGCACACGTCGCGGCATTAACAGAGCGCATCCGCGTGGGCTCAGGCGGCATTATGCTGCCGCATTACAGCGCGTATAAGGTGGCGGAGAACTTCCGCCTGTTGGAGGCGCTGCACCCTGGCCGGATCGACGTCGGCCTGGGGCGCGCGCCGGGCGGCATGCCGATTTCGACACGTGCGCTGCAGGAAGGCAAGTACGTGAATGTCGTGGATCAGTACCCGCAGCAGGTGGCCGACCTGACCGGGTACTTGCACGATACGCAGCCCGCGGGGCACCGCTTCCCGGGGCTGCGCGCGGCGCCGATTATCCCGACGGCGCCGGAGATTTGGCTGCTGGGCTCGTCGTACGACAGCGCCCGGCTTGCGGCCGAACAGGGTACCGCGTTCGGGTTCGCGCAGTTTTTCGGTAATGCGGACTGCGCGGAAGCGCTGCGCATTTACCGGGAGCATTTCACGGCTTCGAGTCTAAACGAGAAGCCGTATTCCTTGGCCGCCGTGCTCGCGATTTGCGCGGACTCGGAAGAAGAGGCGAATGAACTGGCGCTGAGCACGGATCTGTTCTTCTTGTCGCTGGGGCAAGGCCGGCTGCTGCCGTTCTTCCCGTCCGTGGACACGGCGAAGCATTATCCGTACACGGTGAATGACTACGCGCTGATTCGCGGCAGACAGCATCAGCGCATTGTCGGCACGCCGGACAGCGTGAAGGCGCAGATTCTGGCCTTGAACGAGGCGTACCAGGCCGATGAGATTATGGTCGTCTCGCCGATCCATAACGTGGAGGCGAGGCTGAAGTCGTACCGCCTGCTGGCGCAGGCGTTCGGGTTGTAAGGGCAGGCGGCTGACAGCTGCCGGTGTTCGGCAGTTGCCGCCAGCGTGGCTTCCAGCGTGTCCTCCCGCATGGCCGCTCCCGTGGTCGCCCGCAGGGTCGATTCCTGCCAAAAGGCAGGAATTTCCTCAGAAGAAGCTGTACAAACGGAAAAGCCTGCGAAAAAGCAGNNCTGCCTTTTTGCAGGCTTTTTCAGATTTCAGCTGAGCCATAAGGACGGTGGCGTGCGTTGCAACGTAAATGAAGTGAAGTAATGAATCTCTCCGTATGATTGCGTGCACGGTATTTTTTCTTCATTTAGCTTCCTTTCGACATATCCTGCCGGTCTGCCCATACATATGAAAAAGGCATTACCCAGAATGTGTTCGCTTTAGCGCTGAGGGAGGGACATCTTGATGAAATCTGTTTTGAAGCTCGAGCTTGCGGAAGCGAGAGCGATGATCGCGGGCGGCATAGCGGCCGCTCGAGCGCTTGGCGCCGCCGAGACGATCTGTATCGTCGACGACGGCGGCTATGTGCTGGCCATGGAGCGCATGGACGGAGCTCGGAATACGAGCCCGGAGCTGGCCATG
>NZ_RXHU01000011.1 GCF_003955665.1 Paenibacillus whitsoniae | reverse complement strand
GTCGAGGGCTTAACCAAACATATCCCAAGAAAGTGAAGCGAAGCTTTGTAGCTGATGCCGATTACTTTCTCGGGGCCCAAAACTACAACAACAAACCTAAAGTTGAAGCAACGTTTCGTATCTAGTTTTCAAGGTGCAAGCCTTGAATTTAATAGCAAGTGTATTCCCTGATAGCTCAGTTGGTAGAGCACTCGACTGTTAATCGAGTTGTCACAGGTTCGAGTCCTGTTCGGGGAGCCATATGGAGAGGTGTCCGAGCTGGCCGAAGGAGCACGATTGGAAATCGTGTAGGCGTCACAAGCGTCTCGAGGGTTCGAATCCCTCTCTCTCCGCCACAAATTCACCCTAAAAAGTGAAGCACAGCGTTGTCGTGTATTCCGATTAGTTTCGGGAACCCGCAAAAAAATATCTAGGCCCGTTGGTCAAGTGGTTAAGACACCTCCCTTTCACGGAGGTAACAGGGGTTCGAGTCCCCTACGGGTCACTTCTTCTAATAGTACCATGGAGGCTTAGCTCAGCTGGGAGAGCATCTGCCTTACAAGCAGAGGGTCGGCGGTTCGATCCCGTCAGCCTCCATCATGTATCTTAAAGTAAAGCTTGATTTACTTCGATACATCACTTATACTTAACGACGCGGGGTGGAGCAGCTCGGTAGCTCGTCGGGCTCATAACCCGAAGGCCGCAGGTTCAAATCCTGCCCCCGCAACCAATAATGAATGTGGAGCCGTGGTGTAGAGGCCTAACATGCCTGCCTGTCACGCAGGAGACCGCGGGTTCGAATCCCGTCGGCTCCGCCATTATTATTTAAAGTAAGGCTTTGTAGCTCAGTCGGTAGAGCAGAGGACTGAAAATCCTCGTGTCGGCGGTTCGATTCCGTCCAAAGCCACCATTTAATTTAATATGCCGTTGTAGCTCAACTGGTAGAGCAACTGACTTGTAATCAGTAGGTTGGGGGTTCAAGTCCTCTCGACGGCACTGTTTGTATGGAGGCTTAGTGAAGTGGCTAAACACGGCAGACTGTAAATCTGCTCTCTCCGAGTTCGGTGGTTCGAATCCATCAGCCTCCATATCCTTTTTAGGGGCATAGTTTAAAGGTAGAACAAAGGTCTCCAAAACCTTTGGTGTGGGTTCGATTCCTGCTGCCCCTGCCAATTAACTTCATATGGCGATCGTGGCGAAGGGGTTAACGCACCGGTTTGTGGATCCGGCATTCGTGGGTTCAAGTCCCATCGGTCGCCCTCTATTGGTTAACTATAGTGGGGATTAGCCAAGCGGTAAGGCAACGGACTTTGACTCCGTCATGCCAAGGTTCGAATCCTTGATCCCCAGTTTTATATTATGCGGAAGTGGCTCAGCGGTAGAGCATCGCCTTGCCAAGGCGAGGGTCGCGGGTTCGATCCCCGTCTTCCGCTCCAATGTTGCAATGAGGCGCCATAGCCAAGTGGTAAGGCAGAGCTCTGCAAAAGCTTTACCCCCAGTTCGAGTCTGGGTGGCGCCTCCAACACTTGCCGGAGTGGCGGAATCGGCAGACGCACAGGACTTAAAATCCTGCGGTAGGTGACTACCGTACCAGTTCAAGTCTGGTCTTCGGCACCATTGTTTTACAACTGAATATGCCGGCGTGGCGGAATGGCAGACGCGCTCGACTCAAAATCGAGTGGGAAACCGTGGAGGTTCGAGTCCTCTCGCCGGTATAAAAAAAACGTATGAAATCTGATGATTTCATACGTTTTTTCTTTTTTAGCCTTTGTATCAAAAGTGCTATGTAAGTGCCTCCAACTGATAGTAAAATGAGAGTAGCTGCTCTACAATGAAAGCGCAGGCCCACTACTACAAAATCGGGGCGGGGAGGCATTGCAACTGGTTAATTCAGTGAGATTTAAAATTTTTGTAGGCTTCGTGCTGGTGGTGGCGCCGCTCGTGAGTTTTTTGATTTTTAATAATGTGTATTCGATGAATGTGGTTCGGGATCAAATCTCACAAAACTACAGCAAGCTGCTAAGTCAGTACGTGGAAGATACGGACAATACGCTCAAAGAATTCGATAACTATTTGTTCCACCTGTATAGCGACCCTGATGTCATTAACATGGACTTATATGCGATTGAGACGGACGATTATGTGCTGGCCAAGCAGCGAGTGTTTAATAAATTAAGCCGGCAGTTGGATATTTACAATCTGGTGAATACGTTTTTTGTTTATTCGCCGGTGACAGGCGATTTACTGGTTTCGACGCGGGAGAACACGTACTACTATGATCGCGTACAGACGGTGAAGCAATTTATAAGCGAAAACGCTACCACGCGGCCGAACGACAGTTCGAACGGGAACTGGCTTGTCATGACGGCGGCGAGCGGCGATACCTATTTGATGAAAATCAACAAAGATCTGGGAGCCGGCCTATCCGGCGGCATTCTGATTAAGATGAGCAGCTTGGCAGAGCCGCTCAGCCGATGGAACACAGGGCCAGGCGGAGGCGCCCTGGTGGTTGCTCCGTCGGGGGAGACGCTCACGACGATGTTTTTTCCGCTGGAACGCTATCGGCAGTTTAGCGATCAGCTGCAGTTGGAGCCTTCACGCGTGCGGATCGTGAAGGATAGGGAGGAGGACGAACAATTCCTCATTGTTCGGGAAGGTTCTACGCATGCCGCGCTGGAGTTTGAGTTGATCATCGCGGAGAAAAATATGCTGCAGAATTTACCATATCTGCAGCTGGCGATTTATTTTTTACCTGTAGGCGGAGCGGCGGTATTGGCGGTGTATTTGCTCTATTTGCAGCGAATTCTGGTGAAGCCGCTGACGCAGCTGATGCGCGGGATGCGCAGAATCGGCCAGGGGGAACTGTCGGTGCGCCTGCATGAAGGGGGCTCGACGGAGTTTGCTTTTCTGATCACGACATTCAACAACATGGTGGATCAGATTGAGCATTTGAAAATTTCCGTTTACGAGGAGAAGATTCGGGTTCAACAAGCGGAATTTAAGCATTTGCAGGTTCAGATTAATCCGCATTTTTATATGAACAGTCTCAATATTATTTACAACCTTGCGGCGCTCAAGGATACGAAGGCGGTGCAGAAAATGGCGCTGCATCTCGCGGATTATTTCCGCTTCATTATGAGGACGAACCGGACAACGATGACGCTGGAGGATGAGATTGCGCATATTCGCAACTATTTGGAAATTCAAGCGATGCGCTATCCGGATGATCTGGTTTTTCAACTGGAGATCCCTGAGCCGTACAAGCACGTTGAGATTCCGCCGCTCGTGGTGCAGCCCTTTGTCGAGAATGCGATTATCCATGGCTTTACGAAGGCGTACGGAGCGTTTGAGATTCGGGTGAGGGCGGAGAGAGATGTTGAGGCACCGAATGATTTTTTCCTGCTGCGCATTGAGGATAATGGGAAGGGCTTTCAGGCTGAGCTATTGTCACAGCTTAATTCGGCGCAGTATTTGGATCAGTCCGGGGACGAACATTTGGGGATCTGGAATGTCAGGCATCGACTGCAGATGAATTTTGGACGCGAGGTTGGCATACAGTTTGGGAATCGAGAGGACCATGGTGCGGTCGTGACGCTCAGGCTGCCGTGGCATAAACATGGGGAAGGGAAGAAGGACCATGATGAACTTGCTGGTCGTGGATGACGAGAAGTTTGCAGTCAAAGGCATTACGGTTGGCATCGATTGGTCGGACATGCCGATTGGCGGCATTTATGAGGCGTTGGATGTCGAGGAAGCGAAGCGTATTTTGTCCACGCAGCGGATTGACATTATGATCTCGGATATCGAGATGCCAGGTGCGAACGGGCTGCAGCTGCAAGAATGGGTGCGGGCGCATTCGGCGCATACGGAAACGATTTTTCTCACGGGACATGCAAACTTTGAATATGCGCAGCAGGCGGTCAGGCTCGGCAGCTTTGACTATGTGTTGAAGCCCGTGGACCATGATCGGTTGCATCAGATTGTCGGCAGCGCCATGGAGAAGATTAGAGCGGATCAGGAGCAGCAGGAGTTTCATGAGACGTACAAGACGTATTATCAGCACTGGGTGAGTGAACTCCCAGCGATTGTGGAACGCTTCTGGCAAGAGCTGTTAGGGGGAAAAATACCGGCGAATCCGGAGCGGTTGCTGCGGCACTTCCAGATGTATGAGCTGCCCCTACAGATAAGGAGCACGATTCTGCCGATTCTCATCTCCGTGGAACATTGGAAGGAGGCGTTGAATGCCCGCGATGAGGAAATCATGGAGTATGCGATTCGCAAGGCGGCGGCGGAGCTTATTGTCGCGGAGCAGCAAGGCTGTGTGATTCAGGAGAACGGATCGACGCTGGTGCTGCTGTACGATGCGGAGGCGTGTTTGTCGGAGCAGGAAGTGAGGCGGAGATGCGAAGGGTTCATCGCGGCGTGCAATCGTTATTTTCAGTGCAGCTTGTCGTGCTACATGGGCTCGTATACGGCGCTGACGGATGTGGCGGTGCGGGTGGCGGATCTGTGGCAAGCGGAGCGGAACAATGTGACTCGGAGCAACTGCGTGTTGACGGAAGCGGAGTCAGCGGACGGGGCGAGCGGCAGAAAGCGGGAAGCGCCGTCTTTCGGCGATTGGAGCGTTTTACTGGAGGCGGGGAAAAAAGAGGAGCTGATCCAGCGCATTCAGGAAACGATTGCCCGCTACCAGGGGGAAGAAATCGGCTCTGAGACGGTGGAAGCCATTTACTATGGCTTGCTGCATCTGGTGTATCAGGTGTGCCATAAGAAAGGGCTGGCGGTGCATGATCTGCTGCCTCCGCAAGAACTGCAGGATTACGCGGGGGCAACGCGTTCGCTCCACCAATTGCAGAACTGGGCGATTCGCGTCGCAGTGAGCTGCTGTGACTATATGAACGAGCATCTGAAGGACGTATCGGCAGTCACAATGCGCGTCTGCCAGTATATCGAGACGCATCTGCACGAGGAGCTGAGCCGCGAGGAACTGGCCGCAGCGGTATATCTCAACCCGGCGTACTTGTCCCGGTTGTTCAAGAAGGAGACCGGGCTCTCGATCTCGGAGTTCAGCCTCAAGGTTCGGATGGAGCGCGCGAAGAAGCTGCTCGCGGAGTCCAATGACAAAGTGAGTGCGGTGGCAGAGCAAACGGGGTATTCGCATTTCTCCTTTTTTGCGAAAATGTTTAAGAAATATACCGGTTTGTCCCCACAGGAGTATCGGAAGAGCTTTCAAGGGTAGAAGAAAACCAGCAACCGCGGAGGTTGCTGGTTTTTTGGCGTGGAGCGCGCCGGAGGCGCTCACTGATGAACTTTGCGGTAGTCGCCGGGTGTGACGCCGACGGTTTTTTTGAACGTCCGGATAAAGGACATCGGGTGCAGGTAGCCGACTTTGCCGGAAATGTCCTGAATCGGGAGGTCGGTGTTGCGCAGCATGTCTTTGGCATGCTCCATGCGCACCTGGCATAGATAGACGACGAATTTTTCGCCGAATTCCTCTTTGAAGAGCGTGCTCAAGCTTGAGGTGTTCATGTTGAACTGTTCACCGAGCATCGCGAGCGACAGGTCGGGATTGTCGAAGTGCGACTCGATGTACTCGCGAACCCGGCGGACAACGGCGTGGTTACCCTTTTCTTCGCGAAGGCTTCGCATGAGGCGTGTGCAGGCCGTCAGGCGCTCCTGATAGAACGATTCCAGCTCGTCAAGCGTTTCGAGCGACTCCATGCGCGCTTCCCATTTGGCACGGAATTCGGTGTTCCATAGTTCCTGATACTCGGGCGGCAGCTCCATCATTTCTCTTTGGAAAAAGAAGTTCATATAGATGAGAACGCCGTCGATTTCTTCCTTCGGTAGCAGCAAGGAGCGGAGGCCGTTAAAGAGCAAGGTCAACTGCTCCTGCCAGCCGTCGTTGCCGACGCGGAAGGCCTGTGCGATGGTCCGCACGTACTGCAGGTACACAAACAGATCGTCGTGGGAGAGCACTTCGATTTCCCAGTGGCCGATGACGCGGTTGCTGCCGAGCGCGGATTTGTAGCTGAGCGCTTGGGTCGCGGATTCGTACGATTGCGCGATGGCGCGGGCATCCGAAACGGCCGTCCCAATGCCGAAGGTGACAGTCAGCTTCAGGTTCTCGAGCAACCACACGCGAATCTGCTCGGATTGCGCCAGGATGCGGCTGCCGCCATGCAGCGGCTTGTCTTCGTCGGCGTCAAAATAGATGACGCACAGCCGGTGATTGGTCACCCATTCCTGCCAAATGCGCAGAGAATCGGCTTTGGCCGTTTCGTCTACGACTTTGGTCAGGATGTATTTGAACAAGCCCTGATCTTCATGCGAATATTGCCGGATAAACTCCGGATATTTATCGATTTCGATGATGCTGACCGAGGCGCCGTTCAGCGTGCCGATCTTCATCTCGCTGAGTTCCTCGCGCCACTCGTTGTCGTTAAGCGAGCCGTTACCTTCGACGAGCTCCTGAAACACGCGCAAGCGGCGATAGCGCTTGTTCTCTTGCGCGCGGTGCTCGTAGTCCTGCGTAGCTTCGATCATATTGCTGAGCGTAAAGTCGATGTAGCTGAGCTCATCTGTGGAAGGTTCCTGAATAGCCGCATGTTGATGCTGCTGGTTGTATTTCTGAATGCGGGACATCATCGTCTCGATCGGCTTGTAGTTTTTGCGGGAAATGTAAACCATCCACCAGATGCCCAGAACGAGCCCGAGGAAGCCTACGATTAGCCAGCCGCTGGTCAAGTAGCTGAAAAGGTTGCTGAATGACTTCACTTTTAATCCGCTGTGATAGGTCCAACCGGTGTAGGCGGAGGTGAGAATGATGTCCTCGGTATCTGCGGGACCCTTGTCTTGCTGGAACAAAGCGTTGCCTTGCTGGTCCGTGACCGAGATGTAGCTGACGTCAGAACTAGCGAAATTGCTCAAATACGACCGAATAGCTTCTATATTAACGTTAACCACCATCAGGGCAATTCCTTTGCCGCTGAGTGGAACGCCTTTGGCGATGGAAATGACGTTTTCTTTCTCGGTACTGTCTGGAAAAACCTGAAATATGCGCGGTCTGCTCCAACCGTTCGGGCGCTCGGTCAGGTTATCATCGATAAAAGCACGGTCAGCGAACTGATCGATGATGAGCTTGGTTTTGTCCGTCACGATCGCACCGTCACCGGCTCGATAGATGTAGACGGAATCAATCCAGCTATTCGTGTTGAGCATGCTTTCCAAGAGACGCGAGAGGTCGATGATGAATTCGGGAGAGCTCTCCATGCCTGCAAAATACGTTAATTTGGCGTTACGGGATATGGTTTCCATCATCATCAATTCGATGGAACGCAGTGAGGTATCGATGTTGTTTTGCAGATTTTGCGCATAGACGCGGCTTGATTTGGTGGCTTCCTTTTGGGAAAGCTCACTTAGCTGAACGATGCCGATAAAGGCAAACAGACAAACAAGCAAAAGCAAGACGGGCAAATACGAGAGAAGCAGCCTGTGGAACCAATTTTTGCTCATCGTTGTAACACTCCTTCGAATAGGACCGTCTTCAGTCTACCACACAATTCTGCGTGTATAGAAGCAGTGGAAATGAGAGAGAAGGCGAGTGAGGTACTCGCCTTCGAAATGATGCTTTACTTTTTCATATATTGGTAAAAATCTTTGGTGAAGATGACGCCGTTATTTTTGTAGTCGGTATAAGCTTTCTGTTGGAAATCGTCAATTTTTTTGCCGCCGCTCTTTTCCCAAGCCTCTTTCGCGTCTTTGATCGCTTGCTCGGTCGTGTAGCTGCTTCCGCTGACAATCGCTTTCGTGATCGTGTTCGTGATCGTTGTTGTTGCGGTGTTATTGATGACGACGAGGTCATCGGTGAGTGTCACCGGCAATGTCAGGTCGTAGTAAAGCGGACGATCCGGCGAAATGTAAGCATCGCGGCCTTTGGCGATCAGCTCAGCATACTGTTTGTCGATCGGCTTGCTCAAGTTGAGTGACGTGTTCACAAACTCGGCGCATTTGCCGAATTTATACGTTTGGCTGAGCATGGAGAAGTCGGCGTTCCAGGTCAATTCTTTCTTATTCTTCTCGACATCGATCGGTTTCGGGCAGCCGGTTGTCGCATCTTTCTGATAGTGGACACCTTCCAGACCGTATTGCAGCGTATTCGCTGTCGAATCGCTCATGAGCCAGTCGACGTATTTGATGACGGCTTCGACGTTTTTGGTCGTTGCGTTGATCGCCGCATCAAATTGGAACGGTGTTGCACCTGCCGGTGAGTATTGACCGAATTCCGTTTTGGGTAGCGGAATGACGGAAACTTCGGCATTTGGATTGTTTTTCATCAGGGTATCGTAGATGCCATAACCTTTCGAGCCTTCGAGGCCGTCGCCGACGTACATGCCCAGCTTGCCGTTGACCCAGTCCTGTTGGGCTTTCGCACCTGTTTTATCTGCGAAAATATCTTTATCTACCGTTCCGGCATCATACAGACGCTTTTTCAGCTCGGTAGAAGCTTGGAGACGGTCCCAAGAGCGAACGTACTGGTCGCCTTGCAGGTGGTACATCCAAGCCGGCGAGCTCGGCTCAAAGCCGTAGAACATGTCGATGTCTGTGAAAATTGTGCCGAGCGTATCCTTTTTACCGTTGCCATCCGGATCTTGCTCTGTAAATGCTTTGGCTACTTGGTAAAATTCTTCGGCTGTTGTCGGAGCTTTCAGGTTCAGCTTTTTGAGCCAGTCATTGCGAACCATCAGGTAATGGTTCGTGGAAGCGGGCAGCAGGCGTCCGAAGAAGAACGTTTTGCCGTTATAGGATGTCAGCGTTTTAATAATCGGGTTATCTTTCAAGAACTGCTTATACGTTGTGGAATATTTCTCAATGGCGTCGTCGAGCGGGATGATTTGCCCTTTAGCGGCAAGATCTTTCATATACGCATTGGAGAATTCTAAAATGAGATCAGGCGCGTCGCCGGATGCGAAGAGCACGTTCCACTTTTCCTGCGAATTCGTCCTAGGGACCGGTACAAACTCGACCTCAACCGGCGCATTTTCATTAATCCATTTGGTCCAACGGTTGTCGGTAATTTTACCTTCGCCCTCAGGGACGTTATTGCGGTCATAGATGGACACTTTAATTTTAGGTTTAGGTCCTTTAGTTGCTGCAGCAGTCGCAGAAGAAGTGGAAGCTGCACCTGGAGTGCTTGTCGTTTCATCGGACTTGCTACCGCAGGCTGTCAGCAGCACGCTTCCTGCCAGCATCAATGCGAAAGAGGTTGTAACGGTTTTGTTGAGTAGTTGTTTTTTCATTGTATAGACACTCCCCTTGTCATATTGTCGCATACTTTGGATCGCTTTCAAACTGAATTACACGGAATGTGTTGGATCACCACCTAGGCAAAGTATGGAAGCCATTAGCCTTTCACTGCGCCGATCATCACGCCTTTCACAAAATAGCGCTGCAGGAATGGGTATACGACCAGCATCGGAATGGTCATGACGATAATGCCTGCGGCTTTAACCCCTTCCGGTGTGAGCGAGAGGGCAAGATCCGGTTGCACGTTGGCCATTTCCTGCATGAGGCTTGAATTTTGAATCATTTGTTGAATTAGAACTGCCATGTTGTGTTTGCTGGAATCGTTAATATAGATCAGAACGCTCATGAACGAGTTCCAATGGCCGACCGCGTAGAATAAAGAGAGCGCTGCCAAGACTGGCGTGGAGAGCGGCAGCACGATTTGGGTGATCAGCCGCCATTCCGAACAGCCGTCAATCCGTGAGGCCTCTTCGAGTTCCTCGGGCATCCCTTCAAAAAAGCTCCGCAGCACCATCATGTTCCAGACACTGACGAGGCCGGGCAACCAGAGCGCCCAGTAGGAATTGATCAGGCCGAGGCTTTTGAGCAGCAGGTAGCTTGGGATGAGGCCTGCGCCGAACAGCATGGTGAAGATGATGCCGAACGAGTAGACTCTGCGTCCGATGAAGTAACGCTTGGACAGCGGATATGCCGCCAAGATGCTGGCGACCATATTGAGCGCCGTCCCCACGACAGTGATGACAACGCTGTTGCGGAACGCTTCGACTACCGGTGTTTCCTTCAGGAGCGCTTTATAGCCGCTTAGCTCCAGATTCACCGGCCAGAAGGCGATGCTCCCGGAAGCGATGGCGTGCTTATCGCTGAGTGATACGGCCGCGATATGAATGAGCGGAAGCAGGCAGCTCAGCCCGACGAGTGCGAGAATCAGATAATTGACGGTGTAAAATATTTTTTCACCGGTCGTATGCTTCATGGTGGTTCCTCCTTACCATAGGCCTTGGCCGAAACGTCTGGCGATTCGATTGGCGATGACGACCAGCAGCAGGCCGACCAGCGATTCGAATAAACCCATTGCGGTAGCGAGACTGAATTGCGCTTGCTGAATACCGGTTTTGTACATAAAGGTTGAAATGACCTCGGAAATTTCGGCAACGGTATTATTTTGCAGAACAAAGACTTGATCAAAGCCGACTTCCATCAGATGGCCGATTTTGAGAATGAGCATGATAATAGCCGTAGGGATGATGCCTGGAACGGTGATTCGTATGAGCTGCTGCCATTTGTTCGCCCCATCGATGCTCGCGGCTTCGTACAAGCTTTGGTCGATGGAGGTAAGCGCAGCCAAGTAGATGATGGCGCCCCAGCCCGCTTCTTTCCAGATGCCGGACGTCAGGAAGATCGTGATCCACGATACGTCTTTGTAAAGGAACGGGTACGTGAAGCCGAACAAGCTGTCCAGGACATGGTTGATGGCCCCTGTGCTTTGCGAGAAGATCGTCACGACGATGCCGCCGATAATGACCCAGTTCAGAAAGTGGGGCAAGTATACGAACGTTTGCACGATGCGTTTGAACCACATTTTCCGGACCTCATTCAGAAGCAGTGCCAAGATGATCGGCATCGGAAAGCCGATGATGATGCTGAGTCCGCTCAGGCGAAGGGTGTTCCAGATGATATTCGTCATCTGCTTGGTGGAGAAGATGAGTTTGAACATATCGAGTCCCGCCCAAGGACTGCCCCAAATGCCTTTGATGAACGTGTACTTTTTGAATGCAATCACAAGGCCGGTCATTGGATAGTATTTGAAGATGAGAAAGTAGATCAGTATCGGTATAAACATGATGTAAAGCGGAATGTTTTGTTTCAGCACCCGTTTGGTGTATTTGCGCTGCAGCCAACCGGTTCTGACGACCGGCTTCGCGTCGGTGGCTGGCGGGATGGTGGTGGTCACGGAAGAGACCGAGTCGTCCATCGATTTCATTGCTGCTGTCACTTCCTCTCGGTTGAAGTAAGGCTATCGTATAGCAAACGCGCTTTGGCGCTCAATATACATGATTTTGTGCGATTAACAGAGGGCGAAAAGCGCGCCGCTATGCGATTTATCTCGTCCATGGCCCCCAGAAACCGGACTTGCCCTTCAGCTTGGCCAATGCTTCCATGTAATAGTAGTCGCCGTAGATGAGCGGCCGGTCGATGTTCTGGTTCATCGGCAGGTTGCCGGTGCCGTGAAGCAGAATCGCTTCCTCGTTGTCGTCGGCGTGATAGTTCGTATACAGCGAGTGCAGGATGCTGAGTGCCTGCTCGTGATAGTAGCGGCCTTTTTCGCCGCCGACGATGTCCGCCAGGTCGAGCAGCCCAGTCGCCGTAATGGCGGCGGCGCTGGAGTCGCGCGGCGCACCTTCCTGCGTCGGCAGGCGAAAATCCCAGTAAGGCACACGGTCTTCCGGCAAATGGTTCAGGAAGAAGGCAGCGGCGCGTTCGGCGGCATCGAGGAATTCCCGGCGCCCTGTGTGCCGGCAGCCGAGCGTCCAGCCGTAGATGCCCCAGGCCGCGCCGCGTGCCCAGGCAGACCCTTCGGCGTAGCCTTGCCCGCCGCCGGCGCCGGTGCGTTCCCCCGTCTCGGGATCGAAGAAGACGACGTGGTGGACCGAGCCGTCGCTGCGCAGGAACTGCTGCGCGGCGGTGAGGGTGTGCGCGACCGCGATGTGGCGGAAGCGGGGGTCGCCCGTCTGTTCCGTGGCCCAATACAGCAAGGGCACGTTCATGAGGCAGTCGATGATGGCCCAACCGATGCGTTCGGGTTGATTCCAGGCGCGGATGAAGCGGCCCTGGATGTTGAACCGGCCGGCGAGGTGGCTGGCGGCCAGCATGCCTCTACGGTGAGAGGCTTCGCTCTCCGTGACCTGCCACTGCGCGAGCGAGCTCAGCGTCCACATGAAGCCGATGTCATGGCTTAATGAGCTGTAGTCCTGCAGCAGCGCGTCGAGCTGCGCTTCGCAGTCTTCGGCGATGGCGCGAAGCTCTTCGTCACCGTGCTCGCGGTAGACGAGCCACAGGAGGCCGGTCCAGAAGCCGGCTGTCCAGTACACCGGCGGCATGAGGTGATATTCGCCGTCGATGGAGCCGTGCGGAAAGCGTGCGCCGATGCGCAGGCTTGCTTTTTTTATTTTCCGGGCACCTGCGTCCCAAGCTTGTTCGATCCATTCGGGTGTCGTATGCATGTGTATTCTCCATTCCTTGGCTAGTTAGGTTCGGCAGCCCCTCGCTTCTATGTGAGCGATTATTAGCTTGCTGCGGGAACACGCTTAGCTTACTGCGCCTGGGCGGAATCCCTCAATATACATGTTTTTGCGGGATAAACAGCGGTTGAATTTGGAGCGAAGGGGGTGAACGGAGTGAACGGGGGAGGGGGAGTGTTGGGAAACGTCAAGGAAGAGCGGCAAGAGGGGCTGTAGGATGAGAGCAGCAGGAAGCGTCTAAAATTAGAAGAGGAAAAGGGAGGCGAAGAGCGGGTGAAGAGTAGATTAGAGCGGATGAGAGCGGATGAAAGCGGATGAAAGCGGATGAAAAGCCTGGGAGAGCCGGTAAGGCTAGGAGCGGCTGCATGTAGGACTACTGGGCGAGGCATATAGGGCGTAAATGGACATGTTAATCTCTGAAAAATTGCTAATCCCGGATATTTCCAGGGACTAGCTGGCTGGTGTGATGCGAGAACTTGTATTTTGTACAGTAAACTGTGGGGAGAAGGGGGGAATTTGAGTGTTTTGCTGCAAAAAGTACAGGTAAATTTCCGGTCTGAGCCTGGAAAGGGGCTAAAAGGGGGGCGAGTTCGAAAATTTGATGTACATTTTACAGGATTTCGCTCGATTTCTGCCGATTTTGCGAAATTTGATGTAATTAATGCAGGTGAGCCTGGGCGAGCGATGGTTAGGCGGGGGAGCGAGGTAGCGGGAGGCGTAAGGAGCGAGGTAGCAGGGAAGTGGGGAGAGTGAAGAAGCGGGGAGGCGTTGGGCACGAGGGAGAATGGAGCAGCAGGGGAAGACTGGTAATCAGGTAGCAAGAGCGGGGAAGAAAGGCATCGAAATTCACGGAAACAAGGGTCAGAAAAAGGGTGAGGTGCCCAGTAATAAGGATGTGAGGATTCGTGGAACCTACGAATCGAGTCAAAAAAAGGAGGGGGGGCCCCTCCTTTTCAACATGGCGGATAGTAGTACTTCTAGCAGCGTCATCTAGCAAGCAAAACGCTGCCGTCTGGATGCTTCAACAACGCCACTTGCCGCTTACGGTTTATAGCTGACCTTCACATCGTCTATGCTCATCGAGCTGGCGTTGCCGGCGATGGAGGAGATGATTTTATCCACTTTCGTCAGTCCCGAATACCGGTAGTTCCACTGCGAGCCGCGCAGTTCGCCGTTGATGTAGACGTCGAATTTTTGGGTCGAGGTGTTAATGATGACTTTCAGGCGGTAAGGCTCCCCGTTGGCGGTGGAAGTCAGCAGGTTCGTCTGCGTGCCGCCGTTGTAGCCCCAAATTTTGCCGTTCTGCATAATGATGTGCGCGGCGTAGCCGTTTGAGGTCAGGCTGCTGTCGCCGAGGACCAGCGCGTTTTTCCAGTTGTTATCGTCTGCGGTGATGGTCGCTTCCGCAATCAATGTGCTGCCGGCTGGCGCGGTAAATACTTGATACGCTTCGGCTTTGCCGCTGGTGGACGTTGTCGTCAATTTGGCCGCTTTGTTGCCCGCGAGCCCGATGGCGTTCTGCACAACGGCCGTATTCCCAGAGGCGCCTCCATTATCGAACGTCCAGCCGCCTTGCCCGTTCAAATTGCCGAGCGCGAGGCCGTCAAAATCCGTAGCGATCACCGTGCTCAGCGTCAGCGGTGCGTACGAGATCTTCACGTCGTCGACGCTCATGGAGCTGGCATTGCCTGCGATGGAGGTGGAGAACTTATCAAGCGTGTTCACCGCGGCATACCGGTAGCTCCAGTTGGAGGCGCGGAGCACATCGTTGACGTAGACGTTGAATTTTTTCGTCGATGCGTTGATGACGACTTTCAGGCGATACGGCTGACCATTGGTAGTGCCTGTTAAAATATCCGTTTGAGTGCTGCCGTTATAGCCCCAGATTTTGCCGTTCTGCATGATCAGATGCACGGCTGAGCCGCCACTGGTCAAGCTGTTATCCGCGATGACCAACGCATTCTTCCAGTTATTATCGTCCGCAGTGACGGTGGCCTCTGCGGTAATGTAGCTATCTTGCGGCGCGCTAAAGATTCGATTCGCCACCGCACCGCCGCTGGTGGAAGTGGTCGTCACTTTCAGCGACTTCGCTGCATAAGCGCCGTTTACCGGCGAGACGACGACGGATTGACCGGCAGCGCCGCCGTTGTCGAAGATCCAGCCGTTTTGCCCGTCAAGGGAACCCAGGGTCAGGCTGTTAAAATCTTCGTTCACAGCATAACCCGTGACCGCTCCGCCGACTGGCGCTGCGAAGAACGCCTTGATGCTCTTGCCGGCAGCACCGCTCACGTTGACGGTTAGCGTCGTCGTGCCGCCGCTCGTGCTGACGGTGATGCGGGAATCTTTGTAAGCCAACGGGCCGAGGCTTTGCGTCAACGTCAGCTGGATCGTACCTGTATTCTCCATCGTAGGGTCGGAGATGGAGACTTCGGTGCCGTTCTCGGAGGTGCGGACCATGACCGACGCCTTTTTGTTGGAGGTAATGCCGCTTACCGTCTTTGTTGCGTTCTGCCAGAAATTGATACCGAGGGCATTCAAATTATTTTCACGAACGGCTTGCGCCTGCGTGCTGTTCTCGATGATCGTCACGTCCGGCGACGCCGCGTAATTCGCGACTTGCGTCGTCGTTTTATTCGGCAGCAGCACGTACGAATAGCTTCCAGCCGTCGGTGCATTGCCGTGATCCAGCCATAAGGTCATAAAGTTCCGCGTGTAATTGACAAAATACTCAGGGGTCAGCGCCGGATCGTTGTAGTAGGTGTTGATGCTGTTCCAGTTGGCGGTGCGGGCTTGACGCAGCCCTTTCACGGTTGTCGCCGTCGGGAAGTAGTAGCCGATGTCCGCGCCTGCCGTGTTGCCGGCAAGGTGCATCCAGCTAACGCCGGACATCGTCTCCGACCAACCGAGCGAGGCGGATTTCGTGGTGCCGCCGACCGTCAGCGCGTTATTGCCGCTGCTGTTCAGCTTGCGGTTCTCGATTATGGTTTCTACCGGCTTGGTCGTTACGGAAGATTGAATGCCGGCGCCCAGGTTGACGATTTCATCGTCGAACTGGAACCAGGACTTGTAGGCGGACATGGACGAGTCCGGAGCGATGACTTGCATGCCGGTCACGCCGTACAAGCCGCCGACGTCGGTACCGCCGACCCAGTTAGAGCCGTTCTTCAGCTGTCCGCCAGGCTCGCTGTTTTGCAGGACGGTCGTGCCTGCCAAGCGGTGGCTATCGACTGTCGGCCAGAACGCATCGTGATACTGGGCGATGTCGGTATTATACAGGTAGGTCATCCCATCGCCGGTGTGCCAGCCTTTTATATTTTCCGTATTGACATTCTCGTAGTTTCCGACACGTCCCGATGACATGCTGACACCGAACGCAAAGCCAGGTCTGCGCTGCACGGCTCTCGCCATATTCGGATACTGCTTGTTCCCGTACAAATCGCCTGCGGCAACGATGGAAGCGTCGTTCATAATCGCTTTCGTCTGCTGGATAAGCTGAATCGAGCCCAGACTCGCATAAGGCGTCGGGGATGTGGCGTCGCTCATCCACTGCTTCACCATGGACTTGTAGCGTGCGGCGTCGGCAGGGTTTGGAGCGGAATAGGCCAGCCGCACCAACGATGAGCCTAATGCGCCCACTGTCGTGACGCCCAGGTTGTCGTTGGCGACGCGGGCGATGTTCCGTCCGTTCACCATTTCCATCATATTATCTTTATAGAGGAGCGGCTCGTACGCGTTGTAAATCCACTCATACACATGGCTGAGATCCGGGTCGGTAAAATCCCAGGTCGAGCCGGCAATCAGGTACATGAGTTGCGTCAGATTATCGAGCAGCGAACGACCGTAGCCGGCGTTGTAAGGAATTAGCGCCGTATGCTGGAGGAACGAGCCGTCGCTGTAGAAGCCTTCGCCTGATGTGACATAGTCGAAGACAGGGCTCATGCCGTTCACGCCGTTCGTGATTTTGGTGCTGTTCTTGGCCAGAATGCCTCCGGTAATCATAATGTTGCACGTCCAGACGCGGTTAGCGCCCGTGTTGGAGGAGGTGAACGGCAGGATCTGCCAATCGATAACGGCCTGCCAGTTATTGATTTGCGTCGTGCTCAAATACGGATAGAGCAGGACGGAGATGGCATTGATCGACAGGGGCGATGAGATTTGCCAGTCGAACCAGTTGCCGTAACCGCGCTTAGGCACGCTGGTGTTGTAGCGGTTCGTGTACATCCAATCCATGGCGCTGATGATGTCGGCGCGCAGCGTCGCGTTTTGATACAGGGCGGAGCCGTTCGTGCTGTAGGCTGTGGCCATCGTTTGAAGCCGGCTGTAGCTGCCGGAAACGTGGGTGGAGTTCATGCTCGCGCCGAGCGGATCTCCGAGCTCACTCCACAGATAGGTGCGGCCTGCGGATTTGTCCATCGTGCTCCAGAACTGTTGAGCATTCGTATCCAGAGCCGTAATCTTCGGCGCAATATCGGGATCCAACGGGTTAAACGAGGTGCCGCCGGTAATGACGTCAGATAGCTTGAGGCGCAGCGTATCATACTCATCACTGGCATAAGCGGTACGGTTTGGTACGAGCAGCAGACTGCATAATAAAGAAGCAATAAGCAGCATAGCGGTGATGGCGGATGGTTTACGTTTCAAATTCCTTCCTCTCCTTCGCTTGGGTGTTGGGACAACTTGAAAGCGATTTCAATTCTGACGAATTCACCTCCCCGGACGGGATTGCACACAGCCAAATGTGCCCATTCAACATACAATTCGCTTTCGCTATCCGGCAATATACAAATTTTTGAGCCATATACAGAACGACGCCATTTGCCGATAACGCCTGCTTGCTAGGCGCACACTCGTGCCTCGAAGCAGGTCAATTGCATCGACGGGCAGCATTTCACGCCCATGTCACAGAACTGCTGATTCGGTCATTTCCAGGATAGAGATTTGACCGGGAAAAATTTACAATAAGCTTACAGAACAGGATTAAGCGGAAAGGAGCGCAAGAAGCAGATGGAACATACGCCCAAAGCGGCAGTGCAGACGATGCCTGCGAAAGCTGTGAAGCGGGAGCGGGTGAGATCGACATTTTTACGGACGGTCCGAAGGTACTGGATCTTCTACATCATGATGGCGCCGGCGGCCCTGCTGCTGATCATTAACAATTACATTCCCATGGCAGGCGTCCTGATCGCCTTCAAGAATGTCAACTACACGAAAGGCATCTGGGCGAGCCCTTGGATCGGTTTCGATAATTTCAAATATTTGTTCGCCAGTGAATCGGCCTGGGTCATTACGCGAAATACGATCTCGTACAATGTTGTGTTCATTGCGTTGAATCTGGTGATCGCCGTCACCATGGCCATCCTTTTTAATGAAATGCGAAGCAAGTTCCTAGCAAAATTTCACCAAAGCGCGATGTTTCTACCGTTCTTTCTCTCGATGGTGTGCGTGGCTTATCTTGTATACGCTTTCCTCGGGGCAGAGCATGGCTTCTTGAACACGGTGCTGCTTCCGAAGCTAGGGATTCAGCCCATCGATTGGTACACGGAGCCGAAATATTGGACGGTCATCCTGCCGATCGTGAACACCTGGAAAAACCTTGGCTACTACACGGTCATCTACATGGCGGCCATCCTCGCGATCGATCACGAGTATTATGAGGCGGCGATTATGGACGGCGCGAGCAAATGGGCGCAAATCCGGCGCATCACCATTCCGCTCATTATGCCCGTCATGATTACGATGACGCTGCTGCAGGTAGGGCGCATATTCTATGCGGACTTCGGGCTGTTCTTCCAAGTGACGAAAAATGCCGGGGCCTTGTTCCCGACGACCCAAGTCATCGACACGTATGTGTATCAGACGTTCCTGACGATGGGCGACATCGGGATGTCGTCCGCAGCGGGACTGTATCAAGCGGTCGTCGGCTTCCTGCTCGTCCTGGTGACGAACTTGTTCGTTAGAAAAGTGAGCAAAGAGAACGCCCTATTTTAAAAGGAAGGAGTGTCTGTCATGCGCGAAACCACCATCCCATCGACGGTCAGCCAACTCCGTGTCCGCAAGACGAGGGGACCCAATGAGCTGTCCGCTCCGGCAAACTTGCTGGTCAACGTGTTTTTCTGGCTGTACACGGCGGCTTGTCTGATGCCGCTGGCCCTGGTCATCATCGTCTCGTTCTCGGATGAGAAAGGCGTGCTCATTCACGGGTACAACTTCCTTCCTGAGGCGTGGAGCCTGGAAGCGTATAAATTTATGTTCAAGGATTGGCATCAAATCCTGCGATCCTTCGGCATCTCGGTGTTTCTGGCCACCGTCGGCACGGCGATCTCCCTTATCCTGATGTCGCTGTATGCTTATCCGATTTCCCGGAGCGATTTTCCGCATCGCCATTTCTTTTCATTCTTCATGTTCTTCACGATGCTGTTCAATGGCGGACTCGTTCCGTGGTATCTTGTATACACCCAGCTGCTGGATCTGAAAAATACGCTGGCTGCGCTCATGCTGCCGCTGCTCGTCTCCGCGTTCTTCGTGCTGCTGCTGCGCACGTTTTTCGCCAGCTCGATTCCGATGCCGCTCATTGAAGCAGCCAAGATCGACGGTGCGGGCGAGATTCGCATCTTTTCCCGGATTATCCTGCCCTTGTCGATGCCGGTACTGGCGACGGTGGCGCTTTTCCAGGTGCTCAACTATTGGAACGACTGGTTCCTCAACCTCGTGTTCATCTCGGGCAGCAAGAACATCAATCTGCAGTTTATGATGTACAAGACGATGCTGGACATTCAATTCCTCAGCTCTAATGTGCAGGCGAGCCAAGGTTTGTCGCAGGCCGGCGGGATTTTGCAGCTGCCGACAGAGACGGTGCGCATGGCGATGGCCGTGCTTGGCATCGGGCCGATCGTGTTCGCGTATCCGTTTTTTCAGAAATATTTTAAGAAAGGTCTCACGGTAGGTGCGATCAAAGGGTAATTTCCGCAAGGCTTGTCCCGGTTAACGGTCATTCCGTTTATCGGATCAGCATACAGAACGTTGATAAAAAAGGGAGGAACATGTTTCATGAAAGTGTTCAAAAAAGGCACGATTGTCGGTTTAACATCCCTGTTCGCGCTATCGCTTACTTTGGCAGGCTGTTCATCTGAGGCCAGTAAGGAGCCGGCGGCCAGCACATCAGCGGCTCCCGCCGCGTCAGAGAAGCCCGCTGCAACGAAAGCCGCGACAGGATCGGATTTGAAGCCATACGAAGTGAAGCTCGTCTATCCGGGTACGCCGCAGCCTGACCAAGCGAAAGTCGAAGATGCGATGAACAAAGTGCTCAAGGATAAAATCAATGCGAGCATCAAGCTCATGCCGATCGATTGGGGGCAATGGGACAACAAGACGAATCTGATGATTGCGTCTCGCGAGGAATTTGATATTCTATTCACGGCGCAGTGGAACGGCCATGCGGTAAACGTCGGCAAAGGCGCACTGATGCCGCTGAACGATCTGCTGACCCAATACGGCAAAGGCATTACGGATGCGCTCGATCCCGCTTTCCTCGAAGGCGCCAAAATTAACGGTAAAAATTACGGAATTCCGACCAACAAGGAATTGGCCGCTTCCGGCGGTGTCGTGTATCGTGCCGACATTGCGAAAGAGCTTGGCCTTGATATGGGCAAGGTCAAAACGATGGCAGATCTCGGCGATGTACTGAAAACGGTTAAGGAGAAAAAGCCGGAAATGACCGCCCTGTTCCTGCGCGACGGAGATAATCTCAATGCGCATTATATGGCACAGTACGATTATCTCGGCGACAGCACGATCCCGGGTGTGATTCTGAAGGATGGCAGCGACACGAAGGTTGTGCCGAAGTGGGATCAGCCGCGCTATAAGGAGATTCTGAAGCTGACCCGCGATTTTATGCAAAAAGGCTACATTAATAAAGATGCGGCGACCACGCAATTGTCCGGTCAGGATGCACTCAAATCCGGCAATGTGTTCATGATTACCTCCTCGCTCAAGCCAGGCAAAGATGCGGAGCTCGCCAATGCGACCAATCTGGTCGGCAAGCTGGGGCAGATTGAGCTGACACCGCGCACCATTTCCACTGGCGATACGGCGGGATCGATGCTGGGCATCTCCGTGACGTCCAAGGATCCGGCGCGTGCCATGATGGTCATTAACCTGCTGCATACCGATAAGCAGCTGAACAACCTGATCAACTTCGGGATCGAAGGTGTACATTACACGAAAGTGTCCGACAACATCATTAAAGCGACGGATGCAGGTAAAAACTATGCGCCGGGTGCGGCGTGGCAGTTTGGCAACCAGTTCTTGAACTATTTGTACGATAACGAAGATCCGCAGAAGTGGGACAAATTCAAGGAATTCAACAAGTCAGGCAAAAAGTCGCCGGGCCTCGGATTCACCTTTGATTCCGAGCCTGTGAAAACGCAAGTCGCCGCTGCGGTCAACGTCGGCAAAGAATTCGATGCCACGCTGGACACCGGCTCCGTCGATGTAGATGCGTCCTTGCCGAAGTACCAGGATAAAATGAAAGCAGCCGGCATCGATAAAATTATCGCCGAGAAGCAGAAGCAGCTCGACGCGTTCCTGGCGGCCAATAAGAAATAACCCTATGTAGAAGGAGCCGGGTTCCTCAGAACCCAGGCTCCTTTACGATTACCAAGCGTAAGTCATCGTTACGATAACAAGCAAGATGAACAATACAAGAACTGCAGCAGCGGATGTATATCCGCCTCCATAACCAGCACCAGTCGTACCTACAGCAACACCCATTCACGTCACCCCCCATCGCAAGGAATGCTCTCTGTCTGAATCGGATGAGAGACAATACTATCCTATGGAGATGGTTCCCTGAATGTTTGGGTGTTTTGACTATATGCGGGGAAGAAGATTTCCTCACGTAGGCAAGCGCCCTTTTTGCTTGAAAACGGGGAACTCGCCGAACAAGTGGCAGACGCCATCCATATGGTAGTTAAAGAAACGTTATGCCACCATGGAGGTGTAGGGTGATGGAATATTTGGATATGCTCGCTAAGCTCGGCATCGGCAACGCCCATCCCGGCGGCTTCGGAGAGACGGTCGAACAGCTCAAGCGGTATCCGATCGAGCAGGGGAAGCGGGTGCTGGAGGTCGGATGCGGCACAGGTAGAACCGCTTGCTATTTGGCAGAGCAGGGCATTGAAGTGACCGCCGTGGACATCCGGCCGGAAATGATTGCGAAAGCGAAGGTTCGGGCAGAGAAACAAGGCGTATCCGTGAATTTTATCGTCGGCGATGTATGCTGTTTGCCTTTTGAGGACAGTACTTTTGATGTTGTGCTGGTGGAGTCGGTGACGAATTTCGCCGATGCGGAGAAAGCGGTCTCGGAGTACTATCGGGTGCTTCGTCCGGGCGGCAAGCTCTACGATCGCGAAGTCATTCGCATAAAGGAGTTGAGCCCTGCCATTCACCGCGCACTGTGCAGCTTCTATGGCGTGAATAAAATATACAGCCAGGAGGAGTGGCAGGCGCTGTTCGAGGGCAAGCGCTTCGATCCGGTCGAATCTTCCGGGGTTCATGCGTTCCCGCTCGCCATGTTTGAAGACCAGGTGCAGCATCCGGACCCTGTCCATTTATCCGACAAGCAATCGTTCTTGGATCCGCGTATTTGGCAAATTACGGCCCGCTATGACGAGCTGGTGAACAAATACCATGCCTATCTGGGCTATACGCTCATGATTGGCACGAAAGGGTAACGGTTTACGCCGGCTAAGCAGGAAATTCGTTCGTGAATGGCGAACATGTGAGAAAGATTTTCAATGGAGGCTGCTTCTTTTGAACGTAGACGTCATATCTGAACGTATTTCCAACCGCAAAGCGAAAGAAATTTATGAGCTGATCTGCAGACAAACGACCGTTTCCAAAATAGAGCTGCTGGAGCAAAGCGGCATGACGGTCTCGACGTTAACCCGGCATCTGGAGGAACTGACGGCGCAGGGCCTGATTCTCGAATCGGGCTTTGGCGTTTCGACAGGTGGGCGCAGACCGATTCTGTATGAGACCAATCCGGCTTATGCCTATGTCTTTGGTCTGGAGATTTCGCGAACACTATCCAAGCTCGTATTGGTCGATCTCGGGATGACCAAGCTGGAGGCCAGAAGCTGGGCGATGACGGCGGAAATGACGCCTGATGTGCTCGTCGGCCTGATTGTGAAGGAAGCGCAGGCGATGCTGGCGCATCATGGGATAGCGATTTCCGACGTGCTCGGTATCGGCATCGGGTCGGTCGGTCCGGTCGACCGTCATTCCGGCGTAATTCTGGAGCCGTCGTATTTTCCGTCTAAAGGCTGGCAGCAGGTGCCGATCTGCAAGATGCTGAGTGAGGAGCTTGGGATTCCGTCGATGCTCGACAACGGGGCGAATACGGCGATTCTGGCGGAGTCGTGGCACCAGCGCTCGCAGAGCTTCAAGCATCTGCTGTACATCCATGCAGGTGTAGGCCTCCGTTCCTCGATGGTTTCCGAGGGGAAGGTCATTTACGGTGCCGTGGATATGGAGAGCTCGGTCGGTCAGATGATCATCCAGACCGACGGCGTCGCGCCTCGGGACAAGTCAGGCAATTATGGCGCGCTGGAGTCGTACGTATCGCTGCATGCGATCGAAAAGAGGGCCAAATCGGCGATCAAGATGGGCCGGACAACCTTGCTGACGCAGTTGGTAGCCGATCCGGAGCAGCTGACCTATGTACATATGATGGAGGCACTCCAAAAAAACGATGGGCTTGTCGTGGAGATCGTGACGGAAGCGGCAACGTACTTCGGGATCGGGCTGGCGAATTTGCTCAATATTTTGCATCCGGAGAAGGTCATTCTCGGGGGGCCGCTTCTGGCCGGCGGAGAGCTGTTCTTCCAAACGGCGACCGCGGTCGCGATTCGAAAAGCGTACTACTACCCCGCGTACCAAGTGGTATTCAGCCGAGGCGGGCTCGGCGAAGAGGCGCTGGCGATCGGCGCGGCGGTGCTCGTGATGAACCGGCTTTTTAAAGTGTGAGTAGTGGTTGGAGCGTTCATTTGGTGGTGAGCGCTTTTTTGTGCGGATGGGGTGTGTAGATAGTGCCGCGCTTCGGACAGAAGCGGGCGCTATCGCGTTGACGCTGGCGAGCAATCCCCACGGAGCGGATCCGGCGAGCCTTTCGGCGTTTGTATGCGATAAGATGAGCCTGCTTCTCCCCGCCAGCACCGCCTTCCGAGCACGTCGTACTCCACTTACGCGGTTCGATCCTGCAAAAAGTACATGTCATATGGCCATAGAGGCTATTTTTCCACAAAGACCTGCATAATGTGCAGCTAAATTTGGCTATTCAAGCGATGAAAGGGCTTACATCGAGGGTGGAGCTTTATTTTGATGTAGGAAATGCAGGTTTTCATCTGATTAAGCCTTTTTGGAGAGGATTTACTGTAGGTTCTGCAGGGTGTGGGTAAGGGGGAAATGATGGAGAAGGGGCTGTCCCAAAAGTGTTCGCATGACAAGGAACGTCCCATTTTACAAGCAAAAGAACCTCAAATTCCACTTCAAAGTGGAGGATGAGGTTCTTTTACTTGACGATATTTGGCTCAAAGTGGGGCTAAAAAAATCACAAATTGCCTTTTGGGACAGCCCCTTCTATTTGTCAGACGTTGTTAGCTTGCAGCAACGTTACGTAGAAAATCAAGCAGCAGGGCGCTGAACGCCTCCGGCGCCTCCATCGGCGCGAGGTGCGAGGCGCCGGCGACGACCTCGAAACGCGCGCCGGGGATGGCGTCCGCCATCTTGCGCATGACGTCGGGCGGCGCGATGGCGTCGTGCTCGCCGGCGATGACGAGCGTCGGCACGCGGATCCCGCCGAGCAACGCGGCGGAGTCCGGGCGGAACGCCATCGCCAGCGCGGCGTGCACGAGCCCTTCCGCCGGCATCGCGTCCATTGTCGCGCGCAGGCGGTCCACCAGCGCCGGCTGGGTTTCCAGCGTCGCCGGCGTCAGCAGCTTCGGCAGCATCGCGTCACGTGCGGCCGCGGGGCCTTTCTCGTACAGCGAAGCCGCCATGTTCATGCGGTTCTTGCGGGCTTCGGGGCTGTCCGCCTCCGGCCGGGTATTCGCCAGAATCAGCCCCGTGAAGCGGGCGGGTGCCTTGCGCATGAGCGCAAAGGCGACGTAACCGCCCATGGAGAAGCCGCCGAGGGCGGCTTTTTCGATACCGAGGCTGTCCATGATGGCCAGCACGTCGTCGGCGTAGCGCTCAATTGCGATCGCTTGCTCGGGTACTGCGGACTGCCCCATGCCGCGTAAATCCGGCGTCACGACGCGGAACGAAGCGGACAGCGCGTTCGCCTGCGCCTCCCACATGCCGTGATCCAGCGGGAAACCGTGCAGTAGAATAACCGCGTCTCCTTGTCCTTTTTCCTCAATAAACAACTCCGCGCCTTCGACATTGATCTTCATTATCCAACAACTCCTCGGCAAAATTGTGACAAATTATTCTGCTCATACTTTCTATATGAGAACCTTATACTTACTTAACATTTGATTGCTATTCTTTGATTATACAATGTTTGCTTCGAGAGAAGAAACTGAGCAGGAAAATTTTTGACGATGAGCGAGAAAGGGAGTTGGTCGATGATGACAAAAAAACCTTGGTCGACACAAGAATTAGACAAATTGCTTCGTCTAGCCACAGAATGCCCGCCGGTAGTCATCGCGCGAGAATTGTCTCGGCCAGTGACATCGGTCCGCAAAAAAATGCGGGAAATGGGCATCAGCTACGTATCCGGCGAACAATGGAAAAAAAATCAGTTTCAGTTTTTGATTGCGGATGACGGCAACGACTACAAGCATATTTGCGCGAGAGAGCCAAAAGAGAACGATTGGGATTCCCCGGTTTTGGATGAATTCTGGACAACGCTTGTGAAAATGGCTCGTGTGGCGAAAAGCAGAGGAAAACGCGTGGATGTGCTTTCGTTTATCGATACATATCGCAAAATTCGGATTGGCGGATAGTTGACGGTGACAGTGATTGCCTTAGCGCAAACTAAGGTATTGGAATAAAGGCTGAGTTCGCTCTTGGGGCGGACTTGGTCTTTTTTGCGTTTGCTAAGCCCTTACTGCCGCGGCCAGACGGGGACTTCAATATAGTCCAAGCTCTGCAACAAAATGCAAGTCCAGTTCGGCGTTGTGCAAACGTAGTTAACACTGTTTTTTAGAGATTTGCCTCGGTTTATTGCATTGTTGCGGAGATAGCGTTGGGTGAATAATGAGGGAGAATTTTACATGAGAGAGAGGTTGAGTAAATATGAGCTTTTGGCGGAAAATGGCCGGGACGGCATCAGTCAAACTGCTGCTTGCGGCGGCCATCGTTGTACCGTGGCTTCCTATGAAAGCGGTTCCTGCATTCGCGGCGGACACGGCTATAGTCAGTGATGATTTCAGTACGTACTCGCTTGGCGCGCTCACGCTTGGAAGCGGTAACAAATGGGCGTCGGAGGGAGGGGTGCCGACAGTTAATGTTTCGCAGGATTCCGTGACGGGCATTACTTATGGCGCGGTCAGTTTTCCCTCGGCAGATCCACCGGTGTCTTCTTATTTCGGGCAGCGCTTTACTCCGGAAACCGGAGGGATGCTGATGCAGTTTGATGTAAACATGCCTGCAACAACAAACGTGAGCTTCTTTTTGATGGACGGAAAAATCAATGCAACCAACGCAGTAGCTTCACAATTCCAGATTCAGAACGGCACCATTAAGAAGATGACGGCTAAGAACACCGGCACAACGCTGGTGAATTATGATGCTTCTCATTGGTATCGGTTTTCGATGATTGTGAATGTGCCTAAGCAGAAGTATTCGTTGACGATTAAAGATTTGAATACGGGAACGGAAGTTGTGACCGATCAAAGTTTTTACACGGCCAATCTTCAACGGGTCAGCAGTTTCTCATTCTGGAATAATAAATTATTAGATGTGCAGAAAATCAACGTTACAAACGTCAAGCTGACTTCGCTGGATTTGACGTTAAGCAGTCTGGCTGTAAATTCGGGGGATTATATGCCTTCCCTCTCCTTCGATCCCGCCGTACAAAATTACAAAATTGATGTGCCTTACTCATCAGCCATCGTTACAGTGGCGCCGACGGCGAGCAACACGGGGCAAGTATCGCTCAAAGTAGGAACGGAAAGCGTAAGCAGCGGGTCTTCGGCGACAGTGCCGCTTACCGGATTGTCCACGGCGGTACCTATTTCCGTTACCTCGCTTACCTATACCGACGTCGCAAGGACGTATAACTTAACGGTCAATAAGCTGGAAAAGTCTCCGAAAGTGACGGATGTTGTTGCGGAAGGACATGACGGCAAGGTGCAAATCGGCTGGAAGCCGCCTATCGATCCTGCGTATCAAGCAGCGCGGATTTATGCGGTGGGCAGCGATCAATCCTTGACGCTTGCGGCGACGCTGCCGAAAGGCACGTCCATGGCAACGCTGAACGGCCTTGTGAATGGAACGGCCTACAATTACAAAGTTACAGCCGTCTATGAATATGACGGTGAAGGCGAGTCCGAGTCTGCCGCGGTGGACGTGAGCGCGACGCCGACCCAGTTCCCGGCCAGACAGATGGAGAAGCTGGATCGCGGTCTGGTTGCGATTCAGGACAGCGGGAACGTTTTTGTGAGCTGGCGCTTGCTGGGAACGGATCCTGCCGATACAACATTTAATCTATATCGCGACGGTGTGAAGCTGAACACTACGCCGATTGCCGGCAGCACCAATTATGTAGATGCCACAGGGACAGCAGATTCTTCCTACTACGTGCGTGCCGTCATGGGCGGCGTGGAGCAGAAAAAGTCCGAGACGGCAATGCCTTGGGCTAGCAATTATTTGACGGTACCGCTGCAAAAACCGGCCGACGGTGTGACCACAGCGGGCGAATCGTACACGTATCGCGCGAATGATGCATCGGTCGGCGACCTGGATGGCGACGGCCAGTATGAAATTGTTTTGAAGTGGGACCCTAGCAATTCCAAGGACAATTCGCAGTCGGGCATCACCGGCAATACGTATGTCGATGCCTATAAGCTAGATGGCACGCGATTGTGGCGGATCGATATGGGCGTGAACATCCGCGCCGGTGCGCACTATTTGGATCTGATGGTGTACGATCTGGACGGGGACGGCAAAGCGGAAGTCGCGCTGCGTACAGCCGACGGTACGGTTGACGGAACAGGCGCGATTATCGGCGACGGAACTGCGGATCACCGGAACGGTACGGGGTATGTTTTGGAAGGGCCGGAGTATTTCTCGATCTTCGATGGATTGACAGGCAGAGAGCTGGTGCGTGAAGCTTACGACCCGCCAAGAGGCGATGTCGGCGGCTGGGGAGATACGTATGGCAACCGTGTAGACCGTTTCGGCGCGGCGATCGCATATCTGGACGGCCAAAGGCCAAGTCTGGTGCTGCAGCGCGGCTATTACACAAGAATGGCAATTGTGGCTTACAACTGGAGAGATGGCCAGCTTACCAAGCTGTGGGCGTTCGACAGACCGAACCCTGGCTATGGACAGGGGAACCATCAGTTGAGCGTGGCAGACGTTGATGCCGATGGCAAAGATGAAATTGTGACAGGCAATACCGCGATTGACGATAATGGCCAACTGCTCTGGGATACGAAGCTTGGTCATGGCGATGCGATGCATCTCAGCGATTTGAATCCAAATCGTCTAGGCATGGAACTGTGGACGGTGCAAGAAGAAACAAGCGCGCCAACCTCGGGTACGATGATTGATGCCCGTACAGGCAAAGTGCTGTTCGGTCAGCCGCAAGTCGGGGCGGATACGGGCCGCGGTCTTTCGGCAGACTTAGACCCGCGCTATCCGGGTGAGGAAGTTTGGGCAATTGATGCGACCAAATCAGCGGCAACCGAAAACAATTCAGAAGGCTTCATGTTTACGAGCGATGGAACAAAAATTTCCAACAAAATTCCAACTTCCAACTTTGCGATCTGGTGGGACGGCGACTTGAGCCGCGAGCTGCTGGATCATAATTGGGATGGAACCAACGGCGTACCGAAAATTGACAAATGGGATTATGCGAACAGCAGTCTGGTAAATTTGGTTAAGTTCAACGGAACTTACTCGAATAACGGCACCAAAGGTAACCCATCGCTGCAGGCCGATATTCTCGGCGACTGGCGTGAGGAAGTTGTGGCTAGAACGGAAGACAGCTCAGCACTTCGCATCTATTCCTCGACGGCTGTAACGGATTATCGCTTCGTCACATTGATGCACGATCCGGTGTATCGTCTAGGCATTGCTTGGCAAAATACCGGCTACAACCAGCCGCCGCATCTGAGCTACTATTTGGGTAACGGCATGCAAACGCCGCCTGCTTCAAATATGTATACAGTGCCTGCGCCGGAAGCGCCGGATACGGGATGCGATTGTGGCGGGGATAGTGGTTCCGGCGGCGATCAAGGAGGAGATAACGGCTCCGACGGAAACGGCAGCGGTGACACACCATCGGGAGACAGCAGTTCAGGCAGCGGGCAATCGGGCTCTGCGCAAACAGGCGGCATCACTACACCGTCCCCTACGGTAAAAGAGGGCGAGCTTTCGCTGACGGCACAGCCGGATGCAAGCGGTAAAGCGGCCGTGACGATTCAGAAGGATGATCTTCTGAAAGCTGCGGGCAGCCAAGCGGGCAACGTTCGTCTGCAAGTAACGCCGGCGGCAGGTACGAAAGAAGTTCAGGTGGACGTCCCGGTACAAGTTCTGCTGAAAACAGATTCAGTGAAGCAACTGGTGATGAACGTCGGGTTAGCGGAGCTTGCTCTTGACACCGACTATCTGAAATCCGGCGCATCCAATCTGCAGCTCCAGGTGGCTAAAGTCGAACCGGCTTCCTTACCCGCGGAAGCAGCATCGCTTGTTGGCAATCATCCGGTGTATGAGCTGAACTTGAAGGTTGACGGCGAAAAAGCGGCGAACCTGGATGGCAAAGTCACCGTCGGCTTCCCGTACGAGCTGCAGCCGGGTGAAGATCCGAACGGCATTGTCGTGTATTACATCGATGGCAGTGGTCAAACGCAAGTCGTGAAAAACGGCAAATGGAACAGCGCGACAGGCAAAGTTGAATTTAAACCGGCACATTTCAGTATGTACGCAGCTGCTTATGTGTCCGTAAGCTTTAACGACTTGTCCGGCGCAGCATGGGCGAAAGACAGCATCGTGAAGCTGGCTTCCCGAGGTATTGTGGACGGTGTAAGCGATCAAGCGTTCAACCCGAATACGCATGTGACGCGTGCCGAATTTGTTAAAATGCTGATGCAAGCATTTGATCTCGCTGATCCGGCGGCGACAAGCAGCCTGACGGACGTGCAGGCCGATGCTTGGTACACCAGCTCCATCGCGGCAGCGCAGAAGCTGGGCATCGTGCAAGGCAAAGCGGATGGCAGCTTTGGCGTGAACGATGAGATCACACGTGAGGATATGTCCGTGCTGATCTATCGCGCATCCGAGCTGCTTGGCATGAAGCTGGCCGGCACATCCACAGGCGGCGCGTTCGCGGATCAGGCGAATATTTCGCCATATGCCGTGAAGGCGGTTGAACAGATGAAAGCAAATGGCATCGTGAACGGTGTGGACGGCGGCAAGTTTGCGCCGCAGGACGCAGCGAACCGCGCGCAAGCGGCAGTTATCATTGATCGGTTGTTTCAATTGAATTAATAAAAAAAAGGCTGGCCGAGAATTGTATCGGTCAGCCTTTTTTATTTGCAGTAAGTAAAGCGTATGTGGGAATTTCAACGTGCAGCTGATGCCCGTATTCGGCAGGAATATTGTTCCTGCGGTACCTGTCGTGGAGGAGAGCAGTTGGCACGGCAGGCGATTTGTAAGGTTTTTGTAATCCTTTTCCGGGGAGAATGCCGTATAATCGGGAAAGAAGACAAAACCGGACAAGGAGGCTGAGCCGGATGAGTACACGTATACTTGTCGTCGATGACGAATCCAATATAACGGACGTATGCAGCGTGTATTTTAACCGCGAAGGCTATCGGGTCATCACGGCGGCAAGCGGCGAGGAAGCGCTTCGTCAATGGCGCCTGCATAGACCGCAGCTTATTGTGCTGGATCTGATGATGCCGGGCATAACGGGCTGGCAGGTCTGCGAGGAGATTCGCAGCGAGGAGGATGTGCCGATTATTATGCTAACGGCGCTTGGAGATGAAATGGACCGTCTGATGGGCCTCACGATGGGGGCGGACGATTATTTGACGAAGCCCTTCTCGCCTCGCGAGCTGGTGCTCCGGGCTAAGGCGATTTTGCGGCGGCAGTTCCGCAGCCAGCCGGAGGATAGCAGCCAGACGGCGCCGGGGCACGTCCTCAGGTTTCCGGGTCTGGAGCTGAATGCGCTCTCCAGAACGGTGCGCACGGAAGGCAAAGAGATTGAGCTCACGGTGAAGGAGTTCGAGCTGCTGCATCTGTTTGCCTCGCATCCGGAGCAGGTTTTTTCGCGGAACCAACTGCTTAATCGAGTCTGGGACATCGACTACTACGGCGACACGACGACAGTGACGGTACATATTCGCCGGCTGCGGGAGAAGATCGAGCCCGTTCCTTCGCAGCCCCGTTACATTAAAACGGTCTGGGGCATCGGTTACAAATTCGAAGGCAGGGAATCGTCATGAAACTGCGGGACTATCTGCTGGTTGCAAGCGGAGTCAGTACCGGCATGATTCTGCTCACCCTGTTTATTTGCTATCGAACGATGATCCTGAACGGGCGGGATGTGTTGATTCTGACAACCGTGACATTAGGGGCAGCAGGCGTATCCATGGTGCTTCACTACGTCATGACGAGGCCGCTCGAAAAAGCGATTCGTGCCATTACGCGAGAAACAGAACAGTTGGCGGAAGGGCAGTTTGAAGGCAAGGCCCCGGAGATTGGCCCAGTAGAATTTCAAGGGCTTGCCCGGCAATTTAACGTGATGTCTGTGAAGCTGAAGGAAAGCTTTCAGCAGCTAAGGTCGGCTGAGGCTTCGCGCAGGGAGCTGATTGCCAACGTCTCTCACGATTTGCGCACACCGATGGCGTCGATTCAGTCCTATGTCGAGGCGCTTCAGGACGAGGTCATTCAGGACCGTCCGACGTTTGAGCGCTATTTGCAAACGATTAAGCTGGAAACCGGCCGTTTGGATGCGCTGATCCAGGAGCTGTTCAAACTCTCGCAGTTGGAAGCGGGCGGAACGATGTACGATCCCGTGCCCTATTATGTGGACGTTCTGCTGATCGACAGCCTGCAAGGCTTGGCGCTGAAAGTCGAGGAGAAGCAGCTGCAAGTCGAGGTTGACGTGCCGGATCGGCTTCCTCCTGTAGCCATTATGCCCCAGGAAATCAATCGGGTACTGGGCAACATGCTGAGCAATGCGATCCGCCACTCCCCTCTGGGAGGCACGATAAAGATACAGGCGGAGCTTGCAGACGACGGCTTCGTGAAGCTTGCGATCCAGGATCAAGGGCCGGGCATTCCTCCGGAAGATGTTGCGAGGGTATTTGAACGCTTTTATCGCGTCGATCCGTCCCGGACGCGCGCTGGAGGCGGTGCAGGGCTCGGACTTGCGATCGCGAAATCGATCGTCGAGCTGCACGGCGGCGCGGTTGGTGTCCTGAGCGGTCAGAGCGTTCAGGGGGGACGAGGCTGTCAGAGTGTGCAGGAGGAGCAGGGCGGACAGAGCGTACAGGAGGAGCAAGGCGATCAGAGCGTGCAGGAGGAGCAAGGCGGGCAGAAGGCGAATGGGGCTCAGAGCATTCTGAGCCAGCACCGTACAGGGAGCTGCTTTTGGTTCACACTGCCTGTGTATAGAACGGAATAACGCATGGGGAGCCTTCTCCTGTCGCTGATTGCGGTGGGGGAGGGCTTTTTGCGCTGGCGCGGTGCGTCTAGATGTCTGAGGAGAGCTACCGCACAGCTTGCCAAAACTTGATGATACTCGCGTCATTGGAAGCTGGCAGGAGACTCACACGCATGCGCCGTAGTCGGCTACCTGTAAAAACTACAGGTTATTTGCTAAACTTCCGCAAAAAACATCGAAGACATGTAAAACATACAGTTAATTTTTGGATATAGACTGATTTTCGCCTTTTTCCATCCAAATTAGGGGATTTACATGTACATTATGCAGGTAAGTCGGTCATTTGGCTGTTTAGATTCCCATTTACATGTACAAAATGCAGTTCATGACCTTTTGTGGTACTGTAGGCATCTAGCTTGTGAACACTTCGGTACGGATTATACGGCACGCCGCACAGTTCTGATAGGCTTTTGTAAGCCTTTTGTAAGAAACCTGTTAGTCATCGGTAATCTTTGTCCCTTAATTTTGTAGAGGAAGAACGAATGACTATAATTTCAGGAGGCTGGATACGATGAAAAATTGGAGAACCATGCTGATGACAGGCGTTGTGGCTTGTACACTCGCTTTGCCTGCGTTGGCGAATGCGGATGAGATGATGAACAAGAACAGCTATGACTACACGGGCGTGACCACGATGATGAAGGATGGCATGGAGTTGGTGCCGCTTCGGCAAGTTGCAGAAAGCCTAGGCTACCAAGTATGGTGGATGGGGGAAACCCGTTCGATTACGCTGAGTAAGACGATGATGGACGATAAGGGCATGATGCAGGATAAGTCGATGATGGACGATAAGGGCATGATGAAGGACAAGACGATGATGGACGATAAGGGCATGATGCAGGATAAGTCGATGATGGGCGATAAGGGCATGATGCAGGATAAGTCGATGATGGATAGTAAGGGCATGATGGAGGATAAGTCGATGATGCAAGACAAGTCGATGGTAGATAGCAAGGGGATCATGCTTCAGATTGATAGTAAATCGGTTCAGATCGACGGCATGACGGAATTGATGATGTATGCACCTGTCCTCATTGACAGCACGACGTATGTGACGAAAGCGTTTGTTGACATGTATCTATTAAAATAGGATTCGTCCCGAGCCTCTCTGCACGAAAGTGCCGGAGAGGTTTGGTGTCTGAAGGACAAAAATGTAAGCCTTTTTTAATATTTATGGAGTATGATGAGAGCATAAAAATGTGGCTCAAATCGAGGAGGTACAACGATGGACGGCAAACGGAGTTGGCTGAAGCAATCGTTTGGAAAGCGTTTAACTGCGATACATAGCTGGAACGCCTGGATTTTGTTGGCGCTGACGGTGACGGGCATTGTGCTGAGCATCGGTGCAATCCGCGGGGAGCTGGGCGGCTTTCGGGTGACGCTCAAGCAGTTGCACATCTACCTTGGCCTCGCATCCATCCTGCTGATGCTGCTGTACGCGCCGATGCTGCGCAAGCACTGGCGACAAATTCGCGCGCGGCGCGGTCAACGCGCGAATCTGGTGTTCGTCCTGGCGCTGCTCGCAGGATGGGCGGCTTCGGGCATCATCCTGTGGCAGTTCCGCCACATGCCACCGGGGCTGAACAACGCGGCGCTGCTCGTGCACGACCTGCTCACCTGGGTGGGCGTGCCCTACGCCGTGTACCACGCCATCTCGCGCAGCCGATGGCTGAAGCGCCAGGCGCGGCTCGAACGCGCAGCCGCCGCCAACCGCCCGCGGGCTGCGCAGCCCGCGCCAGCTGCGGAACCCGCCGCTGCCGCCGTGCAGCCGGCTGCGGCACCAACACCGGCCGCCCCCGAAGAGGCGGCCGAACGCACCGCCGCGCAGGCGCTCATCGCGGCGCTGAAACAATCGCCGATCACACGCGGCTCCTTCCTGCGACTTGTCGCAGGAGGGCTGCTCGTGATCGCGGTCGGCCCCGCCTTTTACCGGTGGGTAAAAGGCGCGTTCGACACCGGCGGGTCGCAGACCGCCGAGTACCTCGCGAGCGACGGCAACAAGATGCTGCCGCCGCCGTCGCCTTTGCCCGACTCCGCTGCGGTGGTCGGCGGCGGAGCGCAGGGGAATTTCCGCATCTACACCGTAACGGAAATCCCTGTATTTTCCTCGGATACGTGGCAATTCGCCATATCCGGGCTGGTGGAGCGTCCCGCCACGTGGACGTGGGAGCAGTTCCTGGCGCTGAAGCGCACCGTGCAGGTCAGCGATTTTCACTGTGTAACGGGCTGGTCCGTCTACCACTGCACCTGGGAGGGCATCCCGCTGAAGCAGCTGCTGGCTGCTGCTGGCGTAAAGCCCGGCGCGAAGTTCGTGAAATTTTACTCCGGCGACAAGGTGTACACGGATGCACTTTCGCTGGATCAGGCGGGAATGGACGATATTCTCGTAGCCATAATGCTGGACGGCAAGCCCATCCCGAATCAGCTCGGAGGCCCTGTGCGGCTCATCGTCCCCAAAATGTACGCCTACAAGTCCGTCAAATGGCTGCAGGCAATTGAGCTGATCGACAAGGAGCATATCGGCTATTGGGAAGTGCGGGGGTATGATAACGATGCCTGGGTGGGCAAGTCCAACATGTAAGTGGCTTTCCGAGAGCTGCGTCGCTCAGATTCGGTTCCAATCCAGCAGCATGCCAAGAGACTCATCTGTCATAAGCGGACAGGAGGTCCTGCTTTCTTTTTGAGCGGATTTTGGTATAGTAGAAACTAACCATCTTGCTCGGAAATGAGGGAAGCCAATTGCAAATCGTATCGTTAAACGTAGGTCTGCCGCAAGTCATGAAGTATCGTGGAGAAGAGCTGGTTACCGGGATTGTGAAAACGCCCGTCAGCTCTCTTTTACATTTATCCAAGCTAGGTTTAGAAGGGGACGGGCAAGCGGACTTGACCGTGCATGGGGGCGTCGACAAAGCGCTGTGCGTGTATCCGGAGGAACATTACGCCTATTGGGAGGAGAAGCGGGGGCAACGGATCGAACCGGTGACGTTCGGCGAAAATTTGACCGTTCGCGGCATGCTGGAGCAGGATGTGTGCATCGGGGACATCTACGCGATCGGAGACGCGCTGGTGCAGGTTTCGCAGCCGAGGCAGCCCTGCCACAAGCTCGCTAAACGCATGGACTGGCCTCAAGCGGCGCTCTATGTACAGGAGACAGGCTATACCGGGTACTATTTTCGCGTGCTGCAGGAAGGGAAGATTTCACAGACATCCCCGATCAAGCTCGTTCGCCGAGATGAGCATGGCATCACATTGAAATACGCCAACCACACGAAGTATCACGATAAAAAGAACCTGGAAGCCGCCCGCAAGCTTGCGGGGCTTGAAGTGCTGTCGGAGAGCTGGAAGCAGTCTTTCCTTAAAAGAGTCGCGGAGCTCGAAGCGTGAAGCTCACGGGTGTCATTTTGGCCGGAGGGCTGAACAGCCGCATGGGCGGGAGCCCCAAATATTTGCTGCCTTGCGGTGACGAACCGCTGATCGGCAGGCAGATCAAGGAAATGTCGCGCATCTGTGAGCAGCTGCTCGTTGTCACCAATACGCCGGAGCGCATGGCCCCCGTGCTCAAACCGTATCCGGGCGTGAGCTGCATCCAAGACCGCTACCGGCAAAAGGGCCCGCTCAGCGGCATCCACGCTGCCAGCTGCGCCGCTGCATCGCCGTTCATGTGGATTGTGGGCTGCGACATGCCCAGGATTTCGGCGGATGCGGCGGAAGCGATGGCAGGGCACGGGCTAGCCGAGAACGCGGACGCGGTCATTCCCGTCATTGCGGGGCGTACACATCCGCTGCACGGCATTTATGCCCGGAGCGTGAACAGTGCTGCGGAAAACCTTCTCCGGCAGGAGCGCTACCGGGTGATGGGGCTGCTGGATGCGCTTGATTGTCGGCGGGTCGACGAGCTGTTCTTTGAAGAGAAAGGAATCCCAACCGGATTTGCGGCGAATGTGAATACGCCGGAGGATTGGATAGATATGTTAGGTAATATGCCGTGAATTAATGGAAGGTAGAATAATAGACAGAAATCCAGAGCGTTATTCTTTAAAAATGTAAGAAAATATGCCATAATGAGCACAGAAAGAAGGTGGACGCCATGTCGAAACAACTGTTGATGGATCGTTTTGGCCGAATGCATGATTACCTGCGAATTTCTGTGACGGATCGCTGCAATTTGCGTTGTGTGTACTGCATGCCGGAGGAAGGCATGGAGTTTGAACCGGATGAGAAGCTGTTGACGTTCGACGAGATTGCGGACGTTGTTCGCGTACTGGCCGGCCTTGGGGTTCGCAAGCTGCGGCTAACCGGCGGCGAACCGCTCGTTCGTAAAAATCTGGAGCAGCTCGTCGCCATGCTGTCGGCGATTCCGGGTATTGAAGATATTGCGTTGACAACGAACGGGATTTACTTTGCGTCGCGCGCCGAGAAGCTGCGTGCCGCCGGGCTAACCCGCGTTAATATAAGTTTGGACTCGCTGCGGGCGGACCGTTTCGCGCTGATTACGCGCGGCGGCGATATCACCCGTGTGCTTGCTTCGATTGAAGAGGCTTATCGCGTGGGGATTACGCCGATCAAGCTCAACGTGGTGCTGATGAAGGGCATCAACGACGACGAAATTGCAGACTTTTTGCAAATGACGATCGATCGGCCGATCCAAGTGAGATTTATTGAGTACATGCCGATTGGACACGCCGATGAGAACTGGAAATCCCGGTATCTCCCGCTGAGCGCTGTGCTGGACTGCTGTCAAGAACGCGGCTGGCAGGCTGAAGCATCCGAGGCTGTGTACGGCAACGGCCCCGCCCAAAATTACCGGATTGCCGGCGCGAAAGGCGCATTCGGGCTGATTCATCCCATCAGCGATCATTTTTGCGAGACTTGCAATCGGCTGCGCCTGACGGCCGACGGCAACATCAAACCGTGCCTGTACTGGTCGGATGAGTTCAACGTCCGTAAATATATCGGCGATGATGAAGCGGTCGAGAATCTGTTCTTCCGGGCGCTGGACATCAAGCCGCAAAATCATGAAATGGCGCAGGCGCTGCTGAACGAAGCGCAGTCGCATACGCCGACGCTTCGCCGAATGTCGCAGATCGGCGGGTAATTGTGAAAGGGGAACGGGAGCACGTGAGTCGCGAATTGAAGCTCAAATTCGGACGAAACATCGTCAGCGTCGAGGAAGCGCGCTTGCTCTTGGCTAAGCACGCGGCACCGCTTGGCGTGGAGCGCATCGGCCTTGCGGCCGCCTTCGGGCGGCGGCTGGCCGTAGACGTGCATGCGGACCATGCGGTTCCGCATTTTCGCAGATCCGGCGTGGACGGGTATGCCGTACGCGCCGCCGATATTGCGGAAGCCACGCCGGAGGCTCCGGCGCAGCTTCGCGTCGTGGAGCACATCCCGAGCGGCACGATGCCTCAGCTCGCGATTCAGCCTGGCACGTGCGCGCGGATCATGACCGGTGCGCCGGTGCCGGACGGCGCGGATGCCGTCGTCATGCTGGAGATGACCGACGGCGTGGAGGCCGAGGCCGCGACACGCGTGTGGGTGAAGAAAAACGTCGAAGCCGGCAGCAACATTACGCCGATTGCCGGCGAAATTGCCACCGGGGAGCAGCTGCTCGCTTGCGGCACGCGGATCGGCCCCGGCGAAGCGGCAATCCTCGCGACCTTCGGCTGCGCCGAGGTGCCGGTGTACCGCAAGCCGGTGGTGGCGATTTTCTCCACAGGTGCGGAGCTGCTCGGCATTGACGCCCCTCTGGAGCCGGGGAAAATCCGCAACAGCAACAGCTACATGCTGGCTGCACAGGTGGAAGCGGCCGGCGGCACGGCCATGGTGAGGCCGGCGCTGTCGGACGATCCCGCAGAGGTTGAAGCGGCGCTCAGGGAGATACTGCCTGCCGTCGATCTGGTCGTGACCTCGGGTGGCGTATCCGTCGGTGATTACGACGTGCTGGTGGGCGTGTTCGAACGTTTTGACGGAGAGCTGCTATTCAATAAAGTCGCGATGCGGCCGGGCACACCGACGAGCGCGGCGCTCTGGAATGGCAAGCTGCTGCTTGCGCTCTCCGGCAATCCCGGTGCTTCGTTCGTCGGTTTCGAGCTTTTTGCGAAGCCGGTGATCGACTGGATGCTCGGAGGCGGCGAGCCGAATGCCCTGCAGCAGTCGGCGCTCCTGGACGTCGACTATAACAAGCCGTCGGCTTACCCGCGCTACGTCCGGGGTACTAGGACTGTCGTTGACGGCATCGTCCGGGTGAAGCCAGCCGGCATCGATAAGTCCAGCATCATGGTATCGATTAAGGATGCGGACTGCCTGATCTATTTGCCTGCCGGCGGACAAGGGTTCCCGCGCGGCGAGCTTGTGACGGTGTATCCGACGGGCGGCTCGCGGTGAAAGGGAGTGTCGCCGCGGGCAGAACGGGAAGACAAGTTGGCGTCTAGGTCGTTATCTTGCCGAGATTCCTGCGAAAAAGCAGGGGATTTCTTACAAATACCGGCGTTTTCCTCAAAAGCCTGCGAAAAGCAGCTTTTTAGGCCATGCTTGCTCAAAAAGGGCGCTCTCGCCCAAAATTCCTGCTCTTTTGCAGGCATTCATCGAATCAGGAAGGGAAAGTGGAAAATGCCTGCCTTTTTGCAGGCATTTGCTCCGCATCCCCATTAAACCCATAGAAAAAGCCTGTCGCCCCCAGCTTCACAGCCGGGGTGCGGCAGGCTTTTTCAGCATGATGCCGTGTATTAGTAGAACGTCGCCAGAATGATCACAAGCAGCACATATAAAACAAGGATAATGCCAACGGATCCGTAACCAGTTCCAGTACCTGTACCTGCACAACTCATAATGAAATCCCCTCCGAATGTGGATTGTGTTAGGTGCTTACAACATCAGCATATGGCGGAGAGGCATTCGTTGATTGGACATTTGCCCGCCCAGGCCGCAACAAAAATCAAAAGGCCGACCAGCCTGAACAAGGCGGTCGACCTGCAAGCGAATCCGCTATTCGGACAGCTTGTACACTTTAATTTTTTGGATGCCGTAACTGCGCAGGGCCTGCTTCGAGCCAGGGATGAAAATATCGATGCGGTTGCCTTTAATCGAGCTGCCCGTATCCGTTGCATAGGCGATCATGCCGCCTTGCGGGAGGCCGTTATAGGAATAACCTTCGATATAAAGCTTCGTGCCGAGCGGGATGACCGAAGGATCTACCGCGACGGTGCCGACTGCCAGGCGATTGCCGAGAAAATCGAAGGCGCCGAAGCCGCCGTTTTCGGACGGGTCTGCGGAGTAGGCTGTCGATTCAAAAACCTGGTAATCCGGTGCATGATGCTGACCGTCATTGCTGAGAATCGCCAGCTTGCTGCTGGAGTCCCATTGAATCGGAATGCCTGCGGTATTCGAGAGAAAGCGTAGCGGGACATAGACGCGCCCGTTTTGGAATTGAGGCGGCGTGTCGAGCGTTACAGGAGAATTATCGATCAGGGCTTCTTTTTGGCCGGAAATCAAGGTAACGGTATGATGGCTGTTATCGAGTGTAACTGTAACTTGATTTCCAACTTTTTTCCAATCAACTTCATAGCCCAGCTTTTCCGTTACAAAACGGAGTGGAACTTGCGTCGAATGATTGTCATCCAGAAACGGTTGCGCATCCGGAAAACGAACAAGGTCATCGTTGACCTGCACTTTCACGTCCATTTCGGCAGCTTTGGCTGTGAATGGGGAAAGAAAGCCAGCAGCCAGTACTGTCAAAGACACAGCAAGGCCTGTTAACCCTTTGGTAAACTTATGCAATTGGTAATCCTCCTTCATGTAAGCCTTCGAGGTTAGTTGACGGGTTCGGGAAGAAGGTTCTCCCTAGTCTGCGGCGGATGGCCGGCAAATATTCACCCCAAGTAAATCGTCCCCCGTACCAATACTTCAATAAATGCATCGGATTCGGCTTCAAATAGTTTATCATTTGCGGCATAGCGGAACAACGTCCAAAATGTGGTAACGCTGCACGTACTGGACTTAGGTCTAGGTTCAAAACAGTCGCGGGTCCGTTTTGACCTTCTTCGGAATCGGATACGATAAGGGTATGATGAACGATAAAAAGGAGCGGATCGCAATGACGAAGCATCGCGGCGGATTTGACTTTTCACATATGTTTGAACATGTAGGCAAAATGATGGACACCGTTTGGCAGGAGACTGTCGGCAAATTGGATCCTAATGCCCCCGGGAATCGCCGGGTGGATAAAGATTACCTCGAAGAGCGCTACCAGGAGGCGCTCCACGACATGATCGGGCTGCGCCAGCACATTGAGCGCGCCGAAGAAATGGCGCAGCTGCGCGCCGAGCAGGCCGAGCTCGCGATGCGGGCCGGCGATGAGGATCTCGCGCGGCTCGCCCTGCAAGAGAAGCTGCGCGAGGAGGCCGCTTGCGAGCAATACCGCGCGCAGTACGCGAGCCTGCAGGACGAGTGCCTGCGGCTCTCGGAGCAGATGCGCGCGGATGTGCCGCCACGTGATGGCGGCGGCACCAGCTATGAGGCCTCGCGCCACAGTTGGCGCGAGCTGGAGTCGACCGGCCGCGAGCTCGGCCGGGAAGCCATGCAGGGGCTGCGCATCGCCGGCCGCCTGTCGAAGGAGACGCTGAAGGAGGCCAGCGGCAACCTTCAGCATGAACTGCGCGCGCTGCGCACCCGCTTGCAGCGCGAATGGCAAGAAGAAGAGCGGCGTCGCGGCGCCGATCGGGATTCGCACGGCGGCGGCGTGAAGTAGCCGCTGCATAGCCGTCAGCCGGCGAGTGAGCGCCGGCCGCAGACGACTCGGCTTGCGAAGGCTTCACTGCTTCGCCTTGCCCGCTGCCGGGCAGCGTTCTTTTACATCACGACGCTTGATCTTCCGAGTCTCCCGCATCGCCTACGCTGCATATGCCAACCCCTAGAGCGGTAAGGAATTGCTTATTGGAGGCGGTGCAGACTTATGGTATGCTAAGGAATGTCTGAAAACCCGCTCAGGGGCATCTTTCACCACCTTTTCGCCCCCTGCTGCGTCACTTCTGCTTGACGTACCCCCGGTACGCCTTCACCAAAGTTCCTTGCATGGAACGAAAATTCGGCAAAATCTGCTACCCTCGGAGCATTCAGACACTCCATAGGAAGCGATGTGTACAAGCAACCAGAGGAGGTGCAACGATGGGAGAAGAAACCAAAAATAACCGCAGCCGCAACACAGCGCTTGTGCTGATCGCTGCCGGTGTTTTTTTGCTTCTGGATCATATTGTAGGCTTTTTCCCTATTCTTGCGATACTCCTCATTCTGCTCGGCATACACCGGGTGCGGTCTAAAAAGGAATACAAAGGCTACGTCCTGATCGGGGCCGGCGCGGTGATTCTATTTGGCAATCATGTGACGATTGTAATCGCCATTGTGCTGATATCACTGGGATTATTTTTTATCAAATCCAGACAAGTGTATAAAGATGAGAGCTATAGTCAGAAGCAGAAGATCGTGGACAGCGTTCGGCTCGGGCGCGAGCCTTGGATTTTACGCAACAATTCCACCTGGTATCTGGTGGGGGAGACCTATATCGATCTGTCTCTGGCCATCCTGGAGCAAAAGGAAACGACGGTCATTCTGCAAGGCGTGGTCGGCGACATCGACATTAAAGTGCCGGACGATATCGGCGTCTCGGTTGTATCTTCGGTGACGTTCGGACAGATTCAAGTTGCTGCGGAACGGGAGACCGGCGTGATGAACAAGTTGACATGGCAATCGAACAATTATGATTACTGCGACCATCGGGTGAAACTCGTCCTTTCTTTTATCGTAGGAGATATCAAGGTTAAAGTACTGTAACTCGCGTAGGGAGGTTCCTCACCCAGTGGACGGTTATAAACGGCGGTTAACGAACATGATATGGCGCAGTATGGGGGAGGCGATCGTTTTCAGCTTCGTGGTTTTCGGGGTTGTGCTGTATTTTCTGAATTCCCGGAACATTATGCTCGCCTTTACGGGCTGGCAGGACATCGTCACGTTCGCCTTTATGTCCTTGATTATTTTGACGGTGGTTGGGGCTGTATACGGCTATTGGAATTCCTCCCGCGTGACCCGTAGGCTCGATCCGATGATGGAGGCGCTGCTGCTGCTTGAAAAAGGGACGTTCACCCGCGGCAACTATGCCAACGGCGAGGATGAGATTGGCCGGCTCGGCGAGCAATTGGAGCGGGTTGTGAAGCGTTGGGAGGAGCAGGTGACGAGCTTGCAGCGGCTGTCCAACCATAACGTGGAGCTGACGGAAAAAGCAAAGCTGACCGCGGTCATTGAAGAGCGTCAGCGTCTTGCCCGTGAGCTGCACGATGCGGTTAGCCAGCAGCTGTTTGCCATTTCGATGACGGCGACGGCGGTCGGCCGGACGCTCGACAAGGATTTTGAGAAGGCAAAGCGCCAGATTCATCTCATTGAAGAGATGGCTTCCGTGGCCCAATCGGAGATGCGCGCGCTGCTGCTGCATCTGCGGCCGATTCATTTGGAAGGCAAGCGGTTGTCGGAAGGCCTGACCGAACTGCTTAAAGAACTTGCAGCGAAGGTGCCAATGGCGATAACATGGGATATGGACGAAGAAATTCGTTTGAATAAAGGAATTGAAGATCATTTGTTCCGTATTGTACAGGAAGCGCTGTCGAACGCGCTGCGGCATTCCAAGGCGAATAAGCTGGAAGTGAAGCTGCTGCACCGCTCTGACGGCATTCGGCTGGTGATTCGGGACGACGGCGTCGGTTTTGAACTCGATGCGAAGAAGCTGACGTCTTACGGCATCGTGTCGATGAAGGAGCGCGTCAATGAGATTGGCGGGTCCGTTGACATTATTACAGCGCCTGACCGCGGTACGCGGATTGAGATTCGGGTACCGATTCTTGCGGGCGATGTCCAAGCCATAGAGGGCTAGATGCCGCGGTACCTGGCGGCGCTGCCGGACGGAAGGAGAAGCAAATGGACGACGACACTCTGATTAAAGTACTGCTAGTGGACGATCACGAAATGGTGCGCATCGGACTTGCCGCGGTGCTGGGCACTGAGGATGGCATTGAGGTCGTAGGTGAGGCCAGCAACGGGATGGACGGCATTCGTCTTGCCCAGGAGTACCGGCCTGACGTTGTGCTGATGGATCTTGTGATGGAAGGTATGGACGGGATCGAAACGACCCGCAAATTGCTGCAGCTCTACCCGGATTGCAAAGTGATTGTGTTGACGAGCTTTCTGGACGATGAGAAAATGTATCCGGTGATCGAAGCCGGCGCATTCAGCTATCTGCTCAAGACGTCACGTGCTTCTGAGATTGCCCAAGCGATCCGCGCCGCGGCAAAAGGGCAGTCGATTCTGGAGTCTCAAGTGGCCTCCAAAATCATGAACCGCTTTCGGCAGCCGAAGCAGGAAGCGCAGCCGCATGAGGAGCTCACGGAGCGCGAGATGGAAGTGCTGCGCTTGATTGCGCAGGGCAAGTCGAATCAAGAGCTTGCGGACGACCTGTTTATCGGTGTGAAGACGGTCAAGTTTCACGTCACGAACGTGCTCGCGAAGCTGGGCGTGGAGGATCGGACGCAGGCGGCCATTTATGCGTTCAAGCATGGATTGGTGGAATAAAGCGAGGAGCGAACCGAATGAAGGCAGCCAAACAAATTTGGAGTTGGGTCAGCTCCATTGCGATTTCTTTTGTATTAGTTTTAATTCTAGGCGTGTTCGTGTTTCAATCGACCCGGGTGAGCGGACACTCCATGGATCCAACGCTGCATGATACGCAGCGGGTATACGTCTCGAAGCTGTCGCACACGTTTCGCTATGAGCCGGATTACGGCGACATCGTCATCATCGATTCCCGCGTGAACCTGCGTCGGACGTTCAAGAACGACCTGTTGGACAGCCCGCTGCTCAGCCTGTTCGTCCACGGCGACGACAAGCACATCTGGATCAAGCGCGTGATCGGGAAGCCGGGCGACGTGCTTGAGATGAAGAACAACAAGCTGTACCGCAATGGCGAGCTGTTGGACGAGCCATACTTGAATGAGGACATGAAAGCGAACAGCAATAAGAAATGGACCGTCCCCGACGATAATATATTCGTGATGGGGGACAATCGAAATAATTCGATGGACAGCCGGATTATCGGATTCATTCCGATGGATCATGTGCTGGGGAAGAAGCTATTTTAAAAGGCATTCGTAGATAAGCCGCACTTCTTGCGCTTTTCTTTTATCCGGATTCGGGATGGGGTAGCGTGGAGGGGCGGTTTTTTTAGTTTTGGCAGTCGGCTGGCTGAGTGGGGGATGCTGATTGCGTTGCGAATAGAGGGATGTGGTTGGTTAATTGCGTTGCGAATAGCCGGATGTGGTTGACGAGTGCTGAACGAACGATATGAATGTCCGCCCCCAGACGGCGAAATGTCTCCTAATAGCTGCTGCCGTGGGTGCTGAACCTGTATTTTGTACATGTAATCCTGGCGATGATGTAGGGAATGGAGCTACTTCCTGCATTATGTGCAGGTAAATTTCCTCGATTGGGGCGATATAAGCTGAAATTGGGGGGTGGGGTGCAAAATTGCTGTAGGAAATGCAGTTAATCGCGTGGAATTCGAAGATTTGCGGAAATTACCTGTACAATTTACAGGTGACGTGGCACGCGAGTCGAATTTCTGGCGTATTCGAAGCTAATGATGAGAAGCAAGCACGACTAGTGCAGAGGGATGAGGAACGGGAGTCCCTTGGATGGAGCAGCAAGCCTGCAAAAAAGCAGGAATTTCTCGCTCCCCCTTCCTGATTAGATGAAATGCCTGCAAGAAAGCAGGAAATTTCGGCGAGAACCCGCGTATTCAGCGAGTTTGGCCTAAAAAACTGCTTTTTCGCAGGCATTTTGCGAAAACCATTATTTTTTCGAATAAAGCCTGCTTTTACGCAGGCATTTCTCTGTTCTCGTTGGCAGCGCCTAAGTAGTAACGCAGCGCGTGCTGCCGATCGGTCGCTCCTGGCGTGGGCATGCAGCGCACTGCATGCCCTATGCGCACTCCCGGCACGTGCGCCTTACATCCGCGCGTCAAGCAGCAGGCCGCGCAGCGGCACCGGCAAATACGCGTCCAGCTTGGCGCGGTATTGCCCGTATGGCTTCAGCGGCGATGCCGAGAGCTGAAGCAACGCCGCCGCTGGCATCTGCTGCAGCTGATCCAGCCGCTTCGCCATCGACGCCGCGAAGTTCGTCACGCGGCTGATGGCCGAGCCCGCGTCTGCGCGAAGCGCCGCGTCGCGGCCGGCCTCGAGCAGCTCGGGCTCAAGCGTGAGCTTGCCGTCCTCCTGCTCGGTGATGCCGATGTCGCCGAGCCGGTACGGCTGCGCAGCGCGTTCGAGCCCGCGGAGCAGCACGTGGCTGACTTCGCCGCCGGCTTGACCGAGCTCATCTTGTAAATCATTATAGGAATCAATAAAATGATGAACGGTTTCTTCGATGTCGCGATCTGCAGCGGGCTGACGCTCGTCGCCCGCCCTTACCAGCGCCGCGGCGGATTGCTGCACGTGCTGGGCCGAAGCGAGGACGTTCGATACGCTTTTGGCTGCAGTGTGCGCATAGTGCTTGTACGGCAGCTTCTCATAGGGCAGATCCATCGCTCTGCGGATTGTGCTGGCTTGCCCCCCGGCCGTCCGGCTCACCGCGGACACCCGATAGTAATCCTTATGCGTCTGGTAGCTGCTCACTGCTTGAATCGGTGGATAGGCATTGATCATCGCGTCATCCCCCTCCTTCCTTTTATTATATCACCAAAGCGAAATGGGGTAAATTGGCAGGCACAGGGTCATTTCCGGCAGACGCGACATAAGATAGCATTATTGCTGCTTGTGGAGGCGGTGCTGCATGATTCGTAAACGTTTACCTACATCGGACGACGCCATGATCCATCGCATGGTCATCGAACAGTTGGTGCCTTACTCAAGACTCTACGAAGCGGGCCAATCGGTGACGTTCTCAGAAATTCGATCCAGGCTGAATCGCAACAAAACCTACGTAGCGGCCCGAGGTTTCCGTAAGCCGTATGGCTTTATTACGTTTGTACGCAAATCGAGCGTGCTCTTCGTCGATATGCTGGCGATTGACGAGCGCGAGCAGGGGAAAGGCCTCGGCCATGAGCTGATGAAAACAGCGGAGGATTACGGCCGGAAAGAGCGCTGCAAATCCGTAGAGCTGTTCGTCGATGACAGCAATCCAAGAGCGATTCACTTTTATACGAAACGAGGGTATGCGGTGGAGACGTACATTCCGGAGCTTTACTGCTACAAAATGAGCAAGCGCATAACAAGATAAAAGGCTGGGATGGCTTGGGCATCCGCAGCCTTTTTTTTATACCGTCTCTGTAAACATCGCGCCCACATTGTCCAGCGGGACGTCCCAGGAGCGCGGAGCTGGAGCCGGAGCCGGAGCAGGAGCCTCTGGCGGCGGTCCCCAGAATCCGAACGAAATCAGCCCGGCAGGCGTTTCCTGCTCCGGCGCAGACTGCTCGGCAGGCGTCTGTTTCTTGGTCGTTTTTACCGTTTTACTTTTGGTTGCGGTCGGCTTCTTGGCGGTTTTTTTCGGTTTTGCACTGACGTTCGCGAGCGGCTCGTCGCCGATCGTCAGTCTATTGTTGTCAACGCGATGCAAGACGCCGAATAATCGTGAGCCGTCTTTCAAGACGAGGAACACGGGCTTTCCGAGCAGATTTTTGCAGCTTTTTGCCGAAATTGGGTGAATGGGTTGCATCTGATGTGGCACCTCCGTGAATTGTTGGTATGATAGCCTATGCGCCGTATTGCCGACTGGTATAGACGAATGTCTAGTTTGGTATAAGAAAATGTTATGGAAGAAATGTCGTAGAAAAGTTGAATCGTCTGACAAATTTCGGTATGCTATGCTTATTACCCTAATCTAATAGAGAAAGAATGATGCATAGATGAGTGGAGCTGTATATTATATTTTCGGGGCAACAGGGGATTTGGCGAAAAGAAAGCTGTTTCCGGCGTTTTACAGCCTGTATCGGGAAGGCAAGCTCGGCGAGAACTTTGCCGTTGTGGGGCTGGCGCGCAGACCGCGGACGAATGAGCAGTTCCGTGATGATGTGAAGCATTCGATTCAAGATTTTGCACGGTACAAAAAAGTGGATGATGCCGAATGGGAACGGTTCGCGTCCCATTTTGAATACATGTCGCTCGACATTAACAATGTCGCGGGCTTCCATGAGCTGAACGTACTCACGGCCAGGCTCGACGACAAATTCCAAACCGGCGGCAACCGCCTGTTCTACCTGGCTCTGGCGCCGGAACTGTTCGGCAATGTGTCGCTCAACCTGAAAGAAGGCGGCTTGCTGAATACAACAGGCTGGCACCGTCTGGTGATCGAGAAGCCGTTCGGCTACGATCTGCCGTCTGCACAGCGTTTGAACGAGCAGCTGCGTCAAGTGTTCGAAGAGAAGGACATTTACCGCATCGATCATTACCTCGGCAAAGAAATGGTTCAAAATATCGAATTCGTACGCTTCGCGAACGCGTTCTTCGAGCCGCTCTGGAACAACAAGTACATTGCGAATATTCAGATTACGCTGAGCGAGACGGTCGGCGTGGAAGAACGCGGCGGATACTACGATCACTCGGGCGCACTGCGCGATATGGGTCAGAACCATATGCTGCAGATGATTATGATGATGGCGATGGAGCCGCCAAGCCGTCTGAATCCGGAAGATATTCGCGACGAGAAAGTGAAAGTGCTGCGCTCCCTGCGTCTATTTGAAGACGGCGAGGATGTGCGTGCTAACGTGGTGCGCGGTCAGTATATCGAAGGCTCCTCCAAAGGCAAAGTGCTGCCGGCGTATCGCGAAGAGGACAACGTGAACCCGCAGTCGACGACGGAGACGTATTTTGCCGCACGCGTGCACGTGGACAATTTCCGTTGGGCGGGCGTACCTTTTTATATCCGTACTGGCAAAAGATTGCCGCTCAAAACGACCGAAGTTGTCGTCGAGTTCAAAAATATTCCGAACAACGTCTACCTCGCGTCTAAACATCAGATGGAGCCGAACCTGTTGGTGTTCCGTGTGAATCCGATGGAAGGCATCTATCTGAAAATGAATGCGAAGCAGCCGGGCTCCGAAGGTGTCATCGTGCCGATCGCGATGGACTTCTGCCAAAGTTGCCAAATCGGCATCAACACGCCGGAAGCCTACGAGCGCCTGCTGTACGATGCGGCGCGCGGAGATTCCACGTATTTCACGCGTTGGGACGAAGTTGCGCTGGCGTGGGAATACGTTGACCGGATCGCTGCGGCGTGGAGAGAGACATCCCAAGATTTGAAGCAGTACCCTGCGGGCTCCTGGGGGCCTGAGGCAGCATCGAAGCTGCTAAGCGACGATGGCTTCAAGTGGTGGCCAATCAACGGTCAAAACGAAGGCGAAGTCGATTGGGATGCAGTTCAAAAGACAACGGTACTCGCTTAAAAGCGTACCTGCAAATCCAACAGGCGAAGGAGCCTGTTGGATTTTTGTTTTTGTCGAATAGTTGGTCCGAGGGCATCGTAAGCCGTACATTTTTTTGGTATACTAAATCGTACGGAGCAGGCTTGAAGATCATATATTATGGGGTGTATCCATGTCGCGCAGGGCATTTATTCGGTGGTTGGTGGCCATCGGCGGTATTTTAATCGGGATTAGCGCCTGGTTCAGTTGGCTCGTTAAGAAAAAATTTATGACGGAGACCGTAACCGTAGCTGCCCACTCTGCAGATACGCCCGAACCGTCAGCATCGCAGGAACCGCCGCAGCCTTCGGAAGAACCGCTGCCGCCGGGGCCGCTGATGTCGTTCTTTATTTTAAGTGACCTGCATGTGACGATCGGAGATCCCCTTACGATGACGAAGCTGCGGCAAGCGTTGGATGATGTCACCCATTTTGACGGACCTGTGGATGCGATCATGCTCACGGGCGATTTGACGGATACCGGAACGGATCGGGATTATAAGGAGCTGCGGGGGATTTTGAACGCGTATAAGCTGCCGCCGGTTCATGCCAATATGGGCAACCACGATTACTATACGATTTGGATCAACAAAGCGAATCAATGGGACCAGGACGCGGTGCCGAATGGCAAAAGCGATGCGATCAGCCGTGAGCAGTTCAAGAAGTTTTTTGGCTATTCCCAGATTTATAACGATTTTACGGCGAATGGACATTCGATCGTGTTGTTATCGCAGGAAACCTATGTGCAGGAAAAGCCGGAGGTCGGTGAAGGCGCCTGGTACTCCGACGAGCAGATGGCGTGGTTCAAAGCGCGAGTGAAGCAGCTGTATAAGCCGGGACGGCCACTGTTTGTCATGACCCATCAGCCGCTGCCGCCGGTCGGGACCGATGGCAAAACGCATCAACTGATGCGGGCGATTGAATTCCGCGATACGCTTGCACCGTATAAGAACGTGCTCGTGTTCTGCGGCCACCGCCATCAGGATTTCCAGAACGGCACGCCGCATTACATTCAGGAGACGTTCCATTATTTTCATAACGCCTCCGTCGGCAGGACGCTGAATCGGGCGTACCAGCAGGAAGCGCGCAACAAGGCGCAGGGGATTTACGTGCAGGTGTTTGCCGACAAAGTGACTGTGCGCGGCCGTGAGTTCAGCAACCGTACTTGGATTGAAGAGGCGAATTGGACGGTGCCTTTGGAAAAAGTGAAAGTCTGATCCGCCATTTGATAAATGTTTAATGTAGAAGCAGAAGGGAATTTAATGACCACTATGAAAACGCAACTCAAGCAATTGCTCGAAACGGAAGTCGCCAAGCGGCGGACGTTTGCGATTATTTCTCACCCGGATGCGGGAAAAACGACGTTGACGGAGAAGTTGCTCCTGTTCGGGGGCGCGATTCGTCTCGCGGGAACGGTCAAAGGTCGCAAAGCCAGCAAGCATGCGACTTCCGACTGGATGGAGATCGAGAAGCAGCGGGGGATTTCCGTTACGTCTTCCGTCATGCAGTTCGATTATGAAGGGCATCGCGTCAACATTTTGGATACGCCGGGCCACCAAGACTTCAGTGAAGACACGTACCGTACGCTGACGGCCGCGGACAGCGCGGTCATGCTGATTGACGTCGCCAAAGGGGTCGAGACGCAGACGAAGAAGCTGTTCCAGGTGTGCCGGATGAGAGGTATTCCGATTTTTACGTTTATTAACAAATTGGACCGTGAAGGGCGGGATCCGTTCGAACTGCTCGAGGAGTTGGAAGAGGTGCTCGGCATCCGTTCCTATCCGATGAACTGGCCGATCGGGTCCGGCAAGCAGTTCTGCGGCGTGTATGACCGTGGCAAATCGCAGCTGGAGCTGTACCATGGCGAGGATCATCGCGACATTCAGGTCCGCAAGGTCAGCGGTGTGGATGACCCGCTCGTGAAGGAAATCGCCGGCGACTTCCTGCATCAGCAATTGTGCAATGATATTGAATTGCTGGACGTAGCCGGGGACCCTTTTGACATGGAAAAAGTGTTAAAAGGCGAGCTGACGCCGGTTTTCTTCGGTTCGGCGGTCAACAACTTCGGCGTGCAGACGTTCCTGGAGAACTTCCTGCAGCTGGCGCCAGATCCAGAGCCGCGTAACAGCTCCCTCGGGGAGATCGAGCCGACCCGCGAGAAATTCTCGGGCTACGTGTTCAAAATCCAAGCGAACATGAACCCGGCGCACCGCGACCGCGTTGCGTTCCTGCGCATCGTGTCCGGCAAGTTCGAGCGCGGCATGTCCGTGAAGCACGTACGGCTTGGCAAAGACATCAAGCTGGCGCAGCCGCAGCAGTTCCTTGCGCAAGATCGGGACATCGTCGAAGAGGCGTTCCCTGGCGACATTATCGGGTTGTTCGATCCGGGTATTTTCCACATCGGGGATTCCTTGTGCGAAGGTGAAGCCCTCACGTTCGACGAGCTGCCGACGTTCTCGCCGGAGCTGTTCAGCAAGGTGTCTATCAAGAATGCACTCAAGCAAAAGCAGTTCCTGAAAGGCATCGACCAGCTTACCGAGGAAGGCATGATCCAGGTGTTTACGACGATCGGCTTCGAAGATATGATTCTCGGCGTCGTCGGCCAGCTGCAATTCGAGGTGTTGGAACACCGGATGAAATCGGAGTACGGCGTCGACATTATGCTGCAGCGGCAGAACTACCAGTTCGCGCGCTGGATCGTGGATGAGAAGATAGATCCGGGCAAGTTCCGCATCAACTCCACACTTGTGAAAGACAAGAAGGGGAACTATGTCGGCTTGTTCGAAAGCGAGTATGCGCTGCGTTCTTCGATCGAGAAGAATCCGAATGCGCAGTTCTTGAGCAGCGCACCGACGAATTAAGGGATGAAGAGGCAGGCCTTGGGCTTGCCTTTTTTTGCTTAGTAGGTTGTACGGCAGTTGCCGCCGTCCGCTCGCCGGCAGCTATTTCCAGGGAAGGGAACGTGGATGCGCTATTTGTGCGAAAATCGCGGAGATTTGCCTGTAAGGGAGCGAGAGGCCCTTATTTGTGCTTTTTTGGGGCATTTTGGGGTCTTGGAGATCGATTAGCGTCCTCTCGTTCCGCATCATGATCGAAAGTGGAGAGATTGGCCGGATTAGCGTCCTCTCGTTCCGCATCATGGTCGAAATTGGGGAGAATGGCCTGGTTAGCGTCCTCTCGATCCCCGTAAGGATGGCAGGCGAAAGGTGCTGTTCCACACCTCTATAGGACTAGGCAGGCACATGGCCATGGCGAGTTTTAAAAAAGCGCTTGCTAATTTCGAATAATTGGTATAAATTTTATACTAATTGGAGAGGAGGGGAAGCGGTCGGGTGCAAACTTCACAAATAAGATACCGCCATTATCTTATTTGTCTAAGCAGCGTTGGGGGAAGCTGACGGCCAAAGCCGCTTAAAGCGGGTAAGTCGCTGCCTCCCACGTCTGGATGGCATCGGCGGCGGCACCAATGCAGCTTGCGTAAGGGTATAACTCTGAACGCGCGACGCGGACAGGGATGACGGCTGAGAGACAGCGGCGTTGGAGCTCGGACTCGATGTGTGGAAACAGGATGGAGGACGCCTGCATCAGCGGGCCGTCGCAGACGACAAGCTTCGGATTCAGCAAGTTGACCACATAGCTCAGCGCCTGCCCGATGGTACGACCCGCACCTCGGAGCACCTCCAGAACGACAGGGTCTTTGTGGTGCAGTCTGTCCAGGACGGTCTCCCAACTGAGCGGTTCGCTGCTTCCGGCGCCGTCCGCTTCGCTGATCTGGCGCAAGAGGGCAGGTAGGCTGACCAAAGCCTCCAAGCAGCCGCGATTGCCGCAGCCGCATAAAGGGCCGTCCGGCTCCAGCACGAAGTGACCCAGCTCGCCGGCAGCACCCACGCTTCCTCTGACGACGGAGCCACTCGCCACAAGGCTGCAGCCGACGCCGTTGCCGAAGTAGCAGTAGGCGAAGTCATTGCTGCCGCTACCGCTGCCATGCCATTGTTCGCCTAGGGAGGCGAGCTTGACGCTGTTGTCCAATTTGAGCGGGATGCTCAGCCGATCCTTTAAAAGCGCCAACAGCGGCACATGCTGCCAGCTTAAGTGACTGGAGTGGATAATGCTTGAGCGATGCTCTTCCATAAGACCAGGAATGCCGATGCACATGCCGACGCAGGCCTCTGCCCCATAGGTGACAAGCAGCTTGTCCGCTTCGGACAGCAGGGATTGGACAACATTGTCCGGTGCCGCATCCCGCAGAGGGACGGAGTAGGAGGCAATCGGTTGGGCATACAAATCGGTCACCGCCCAATGAATGACATCCGAGGTTATCTGGACGCCGATCGCCCATTTATTGCGGGCCTGAAATTGGATGACCGTCGCTTTTCGCCCGGCGCCGCTTTGCGCTTGCTGGCCGAGTTCCTCAACAAATCCCGTCTCCATGAATTCGCCGATGATGGCATTCACGGTGTTCTTGTGCAGGTTCAGTGTTCTGGCCAAATCGACGCGCGTCGTTTCACGGTTGTGTTTCATTTGGCGGTATATGATTTGGCGGTTGACGTCTTTGGCGATGGTCGGTCCTCGGCCTTTTGAAGTGCCCATGTGCGCTGCCCCTCTTCCACATTTGTATGCATTTATGATAGCAGGAACCAAAGTTCTAGTAAAATTAGGGAGGATTATTCATGCCAAACGACAAATTTGCCCCTGTAATTACCACGAAGGCGGATCAACTTAACGTTCAGGTTTATCCCAATCGATCAGCGCTAGGCAGCGCTGCGGGACTGGAAGCGGCTGCGTATATGAGAGCTCTGTTGGACACGAAGCCGGGCATTCGGATGATTTTTGCGGCGGCGCCTTCGCAGAACGAATTTTTGGAGACGTTGATTGAGGCGTCCGGGGACCTGGACTGGAGCCGAGTTACGGTGTTTCACATGGACGAGTACATCGGCCTGCCGCAGGATGCGCCACAATTGTTCAGCCGTTACGTCAGCGAGCGGTTGTTTGATCGGGTAAAGCCGGGGACAATTCATCTGATTGATTCGGGAGCCGAGCCTGAGGCCGAATGCACGCGTTACAGCCGCTTGCTAGCCGAAGCGCCAATCGACATCGTCTGCCTGGGCATTGGCGAGAATGGCCATTTGGCGTTCAACGATCCCCCGGTTGCGGATTTCAACGATGCTGCTTTGGTGAAAAGCGTCGAACTTGACCAAGTCTGCCGTCAGCAGCAGGTGAACGACGGTTGTTTTGCAACGCTTGCGGAGGTGCCGACGCACGCCGTCACGTTGACGATTCCGGCGCTGATGTCCGGAGCCAGACTCTTTTGCATGGTGCCGGGCGTGCGCAAAAGAGAAGCGGTTCGGCATACCGTCGATCTCGAGCAGCCTGTATCGGTGTCATGTCCCTCCACCATTTTGCGTCAGCATCCTGCTTGCACGTTATACACGGATGTGGATGCTTACGGTGAAACAAGATGAGCGGGCAGCTTGAACTATCCGGCCTGGATTACCGGACCGGAGAGCCGCTGCGCATCGTCGTCGAGGATGGCTGTATCTCGGCAATTGCGCCTGGCAGCTTAAGCTCGCCTGCATGCGAGGCCGGCCTTTATGTCGGCCCCGGCCTGGTCGATCTGCAAATCAATGGCTACGGTGGCGACGATTTTAATACGCTGCTTGGAGACGGCGGGGAATTTCCGCTGGAGCGCATCGCCCGCCGCTTGGCTGCGAGGGGGTGTACGACATTCTATCCGACCGTAATTACGAACGGCGATGAAGAGCTATGTGAGTTACTGGCTGCCATCGATCGGGCATGCCGGCTTCATCCTGAATGGGCCGGCTTCATCGGTGGCATTCATCTCGAAGGGCCGTTTATTTCGCCCGAGGATGGGGCGCGGGGCGCTCACCCGCTCGAACATGTGACAGCGCCGGAGTGGGCGAAGCTGCAGCGCTGGCAGGAGGCGTCGGGCGGCCGGATCCGGCTGCTGACGATGTCGCCGGAATGGCCGGGGAGCGACAGCTTCATTGCACGCTGCGCAGCCGCCGGCCTGGTCGTCTCGATCGGCCATACGTCTGCGACACCCGAGCAGATTCGAGCTGCGGCTGCTGCCGGAGCCCGCATGTCGACGCATCTGGGCAACGGGGCGCATCGCATGCTTCCCCGGCATCCCAACTACCTCTGGGAGCAGCTTGCGCTGGATGAACTCAGCTGCGGTCTGATCGCAGATGGCTTTCATCTGCCGGATCAGGTGCTGAAGGTCATTATGAAGGTCAAAGAGGACTGGGCCTTTCTCGTCAGTGACGCGGTGTCCCTCGCAGGTATGGCGCCGGGCCGATACGAAACGCACATTGGCGGCTGCGTCGTTTTAACACCGAATGGCCGGCTGCATATGGAAAGCAATGAAGATCTGCTGGCCGGCTCGGTGACATTGCTCCCTGACGCCGTGTCTCACCTTACAGAGCGGGGGCTTGTGGATTTTGGGACAGCTTGGGATATGGCATCGCTGCGCCCGGCCCTACAAATGGGCTTGCCTGCTGCGCAGGGACTTTCGGTCGGGGCGCCCGCAGATTTGGCGACTTTCCGCAGAGCGGGAACCCGCATTGAGCTGCAGCAGGTGGTTAAAGCGGGGAGACTTGTTTCGAAGTAGTGGCATCTTTGGCAGCCTGCCTTCTTCCATTGGCGTAGAGGGGGAGGGGGCACACAGTGGAACGGTTGCCAGTGAGCTTAATTCGTCGAAAAGCTGGCCGTGCGGCCTGTAACGGTTGTGGCAGCGGCTATTTAAACGAAATCGGTGAGATTTCGCCGGTATTTAGGCAGATAAGCCCTATGGCAACCGTAAAAGTGTGCAATGCCGCATTTTGTATCGAATAGACGCTGTGGCGACCGTTACGCATGTGCAGCCATTCCTGTTGTTGCAGTGCTCGACAGATGAAGATGACCTAGTGGTTATGGGCTAGGTAGAGGTCTCGACCACCCCCCTGGTATCGGGGCTTGGTCGGCAGACTAAAAGCTTGGCGAAAGCGCCGGGCTTTTTTTGCGTGGGAAGGCAAGTCCTTCCTACGGCTTCGTGCTGTCGGTCCCCCCCTTGGCTTTGCAAAACGGCCAGTCGCCACTTGACTTCCGTCTACATATGATGCAGGAGGAAAATATGGAGGCTGGAGGCAGCAGCACATGGTGACAACGTGGAAAAAGAAGGCGAAGAAGGGGAAACTCCCCTCCAAGCGCGCGGCGGCAGCAACAACTGCAAATAAAGCCCGATATGTGAGCAGCAAAATGGGAAAAACGCGAGCGTTGGAAGCGAAAGCATCACTTCGCGGGTATGTGCCTGCGACGAAGTGGCTGAATGCGGCTGTGCTGCAGGAGATGCTGAGCGAGCATCGCATGGTGTATGTGAAACCGAACGCGGGCATGTGCGGAGACGGTGTGATCCGCGTGGAGAAGGCGTTGCCCGAGAACGGGGCCTCACTGCGCTATACGTTCCAATCTGGCGTACGGAAGAAGTCGTTCGCAACGTTTGAGGGGATGTATACGGCGCTGCGCAAGGTGATCGGGAAGCGGCGGTATCTGGTCCAAAAAGGGATTCAACTGCTTAAATACAAAGGAAACCGCTTTGATTTGCGGGTCATGGTGCAGATGACGCCGGCAGCCAAATGGGAAACGACCGGTGTGATCGGGCGCGTCGCCCATCCGTCGAAAATCGTGACCAACTACCACGATGGCGGCAAGTTGAAAAGCGTCGATACGCTGCTGCGCAGGTATATGACGGCGAACGACCGCAAGCTGTACGTGAAACGTCTGGAACAATTGGGGCGCAAGGCCGCGAAGGCTGTAGAGGCACGGTATAAAGGGGTTAAGGAGATCGGCGTTGACATCGCGGTCGATTATGAAATGAAGCCGTGGATTCTTGAGGTGAACACGAGTCCTGATCCGTACATTTTCAGGAAGCTGAAGGATAAGCGAGTTTACGCAAAAATAAAACGATACGCCAAAGCATACGGCCGGTTATGAAATCATAACCGGCTGTGCGTTGTGCGCGCTGTACGTATGTTCAATTTCTGCGACGGAAATCGGCGGGCTTAACAAGTAGCCCTGAATCGTCGTGCAGGTCGTTTCCCGCAAGATGTCCAGCTGGCTGACTTCCTCGACACCCTCCGCGACGACTTGCAGATTAAGCGCATGACCGAGATTGATGATCGCGTTCGTGATCGCCAGGTCGCTCTGGTTCGTTTGAATGTTTTTGACGAAGGAGCGGTCAATCTTTAGACAGTGGATCGGAAACTGCTTCAAATAGCTCAGCGACGAATAGCCGATGCCGAAATCATCGATCGAGATGGAGATGCCTTTTTGCGTCAGCTTATCGAGGACGGCGACGGTTTTTTCCATGTTTTGCATAATCGAGCTTTCGGTAATCTCAAATTCCAGGAACGACGGGTCGACGCCGCTCCGGTCAATGATATGAATCGCTTTATCGGCAAAATGTTCATCCTGGAACTGGCACGGAGAGACGTTGACGGCTACCTGGTAGTCAAGCAAACCCGACTCATGCCATCTGGCACGCTGCAAGCAGGCTTCCCGCAGCACCCATTCGCCTAGCGGCAAAATGAGTCCGGTCTCTTCAGCGAGCGGAATGAAGTCGTTCGGAGGAATCATCCCGAGCACCGGATGCTTCCAACGCACGAGCGCCTCCAGACACACAATGCGGCCGGAAGAAAGCTCCAGACGCGGCTGATAGTACAGCATCAATTCATTGTGCTCGATAGCGCCTCGGAGCTCGGCTTCCATGATGAGTTGATTGGAACGATGCCGGTGAATATGCTCGAAAGGGACAAGTTTGTTTTTGCCGGAATGCTTGGCGGCAAGAAGCGCTTGCTCTGCTTGAATGAGCGCGGCCTCCGTCATGCTTGCGGAAGAGATGGGTTCGCTGAGACCCATGCTGGCGTTCAAGTAACAGGGTTGTCCGTTCCATACGAAAGGCGCGGTGAATTGCTGCCGAAAATGTTCGGCGTTGACCTGAAGCGCTTCAGGCGAGTCGCCTTGAAGAAGCAGAGCAAACTCGTCATCGCCGGAACGGGCGAGAACGAGATTCGAGCCAGAGATCTGCAGGCGTGCGGTAATCTCTTGGAGGAAGCGATCTCCGGCCGCATAGCCGAGCGAGAAATTCACTTGCCGGAAGCGGTCGATATCCAGCACGAGCAGGGCGAGTAAAGCGGGAGAGGAGGTATGTACGTTATGCTGAACGGCACGCTCGAACGCTGCGAGCAGCTGTCTGCGATTGGAAATACGAGAGGGCAGGTTCCGGCTCCTCGGAGCCTGCCCGGTTAACGATGCGGCGAGGTGAAAAAGGCGCCTGATTGCTGTCATTGCTATCACACTTCCCACATCAAAGTAGTTCATAAACATCTTATAATCATAAATCGGCGGCGCGGTTAGGACAACCTAAACATTTGCCACTGTTTACAATAATTGTTTAATTCCTTGACGAATCGAATGAAAATTTAGCGGGTCGTGTCGAAAAGCGCTGAATCCTAGAAGCATAAGGGAAATTTCAATTTGTTATTGACAGGGGGCCCATTGCAATGAGAAAATGTACGCGTGTACATTTTAGTGATGCAGGATGGAAGGAGCGAGGCGATTTGGTAACGCGAAAAGAGGTTGCCGAGCTGGCAACCGTCTCGGAAGCGACGGTCTCCCGGGTATTTAACGGGGTAGGACCGATGAAGCCGGCGACGAAGGAGCGCGTCTTGGCGGCTGCGCAGACACTCGGGTATCATCCCAATGCGATCGCCCAAAGCTTTGCGCGCCGGCGGAGCGGCAATCTCGGCGTCGTGCTGCCGTATATGCCGAAGGTGCATCTGTTTTCCACGTATTATTTTGCGGAAATTTTAAGCGGAATCGGCGAGCAGTGCCGGAAAGAGGGCTACGATCTGCTGCTTTCTCTGCTGCCGACAGACGAGGAGCTGGATTATACGCAGCTTTATCGTTCGCAGAAGGTGGACGGCTGCGTCATTCTTGGCGCAAGGGATACGCCGGAGCAGCGGAGGTCGTTGGAAGAGCTGAAAGCGCAGGGTCTGCCGTTCTGTCTCGTGAATCAACGCTTCGAGGGACTCCCGCTGCTGGAAGTGGACGCGGATCATGTGGAAGGCAGCTATTTGGCGGTGCGCAGCTTGCTTGCGGACGGTTATCGTCGCATTGCTTTCATGAACGGTTCCCCCGATTATTCGAACTCCGTCGACAGGCTGGCCGGGTATCGCCAAGCGCTGCTGGAAGCGGGGATTGCCGCTCAGCCGGAGCTTCTGCTCGAAGGCAACTACAGCCGGACGAGCGGCTACAAGGCGGCTGCGGAAGTATGGGCGATGCGGGATCGCATCGACGCGATTTTTGCGGCGAACGACCGGATGGCCATCGGGCTGATGCAGGGGCTGCGGGAGCGCGGCTGGCTTGCCGGGCGCGACTTTGCGATCATCGGCTGCGACGATTCCGATGCGGCGAAGCTGAGCGACCCGCCGCTCAGCACGATTCACGTCCCCTTCTTCGAGATGGGCAAGGCGGCGGCACGCGCGGTGTTAGCGAGCATCGGACACGGAGAGCCGGGGAGCGGCCAGCAGCTGAAGCTGCCGACGCAGCTCATTGTGCGGCAATCGTCCAGGCGCGCGGCTGGCGCTGAACATGGGCGCGAGTAGGGTTGACGCGGGACTGGGGAAGGAAATGACGGGTTACATCACCATTATGGGAGGCGGTTCAACGCATGAAGTCGTTCAACGTTGGGATGATTGGCTATAAATTTATGGGCAAGGCGCATAGCCACGCGTACAAGGATTTGCCGATGTTTTTTCCGCAGGCGGCGAAGCCGGTGATGAAGCTGATCTGCGGGCGCGATGAAGCCGGCGTGAAGCAGGCTGCCCAGCAGTTCGGCTGGGAAGGGTATGTGACCGATTGGCGCGAGCTGGTGAACCACCCGGATGTCGACGTCGTTGACATCAATGCGCCGAGCGATGCGCACAAAGAGATTGCGCTGGCGGCAGCCAAGGCCGGCAAGCACCTATTCTGTGAGAAGCCGCTGGCGCTGACTCTTGCGGACGCGAGAGAGATGCTGGAAGCGGCGGAGGCGGCAGGTGTGAAGCACATGGTCGGCTTCAACTACCGTTTTGCCCCGGCTGTGCAGCTGGCGAAGAAGCTCGTGGAGAGCGGCCGCCTCGGCACGATTTATCACTTCCGCGCCTGGTTCCTGCAGGACTGGATCGTCGATCCGACGTTCCCCCTTGTCTGGCGCTTGCAGAAGGAAATTGCCGGCTCCGGCTCGCACGGCGACCTGGGCGCGCATCTCATTGACCTGGCGCACTTCCTCGTGGGCGATATGGAAGAGGTCATCGGCATGAGCGAGACGTTCGTGAAGGAGCGGCCGCTGCCGTCTTCGATGACGGGCCTCAGCGCCAAAGGCAGCAAAGACGCTCCACACGGGCCGGTGACGGTGGACGATGCGACGCTGTTTATGGCGCGTTTTGCCAGCGGAGCGCTGGGCAGCTTTGAGGCGACGCGGTTTGCGCCGGGGCATCGGTGTACGAATGCTTTTGAGATTAACGGGAGTTTGGGCAGTGTGAAGTTCGATTTCGAGCGGATGAACGAGCTGCAGGTGTATTTTACGAGCGATGATGAGGATGTGCAGGGCTTTAGACGCGTACTGGCGACGGATGCCCCGCATGCCTACATGGATGCCTGGTGGCCTGCGGGGCACACGATCGGGTATGAGCACACGTTTGTGCATGAAGTTGTGGAGTTAATGAATGCGCTTGCAGAAGAGCGTCAGCCGGTGCCGAATTTTGTGGACGGCGTGAAGTGTCAGGAGGTGCTGGAAGCGGTGGATCAATCCATTGCGCAGCGCCGTTGGGTGAAAATCAGCGAGGTTTAACGAGGGAGAGGGGCGTAAGCGCGATGGCAAAACAAGCACTCATCGTATGGGGCGGCTGGGACGGGCATCAGCCTGAGGAGGTTGCCGGGATTTTTGCGGGGCTGCTTCGAAATGAGGGGTATGGCGTCGAGGTATCGAATACGCTGGACAGCTTTCGTGATGCGGAGAAATTGGCGGGCATCGATTTGATCGTGCCGGTCTGGACGATGGGCAAAATCGAGAAGGAACAGCTGTCTCCGCTGCTGGCTGCGGTCAAAGAAGGCGGTACCGGGATTGCCGGCTGCCACGGCGGGATGGGCGATTCGTTCCGCAACGAAGTCGAGTATCAGTACATGGTCGGCGGTCAATGGGTGGCGCATCCGGGCAACGACGGCGTCACGTATACCGTGCGCATAAAGGATCGGGCGCAGCCGCTGACGGAGGGGATCGACGATTTTGTCGTCGTGTCGGAGAAGTACTATATGCATGTGGACCCGGCGATTCAGGTGCATGCGGTCACCGATTTCGGCGATGTGGAGATGCCGGTTGTCTGGACGAAAACGTACGGCGCCGGCAAAGTGTATTATAACTCGCTTGGCCATCAAGCGAACATCGTGCGCATGCCCGAGACGCTGGAACTGATGCGGCGCGGGTTGTTGTGGGCGACACGTTAGTTGGAGGAGGATGTCTTGAGATGAGCAAGAAAAAAGTAGGCATTATCGGGTGCGGCAATATCAGCTCGATTTATATGAAGAATCTTCCGACGTTTGCCGGTGTTGAGCTAGTGGCTTGTGCGGACCTCGATGTGAGTCGTGCAAAGGCGCGCGCCGAGGAATTCGGCATTCCGCATGCGTATTCGGTGAGTGAGCTGCTGGCGGATCCGTCAATCGACATTGTGGTGAACTTGACGATCCCGGCGGCGCATGCCGATGTGTGCCTGCAGGCGCTGGAAGCGGGCAAGCATGTTTACGTGGAAAAGCCGCTGGCGGTAACACGCGAAGAAGGACAGCGCGTGCTCGAGCTGGCGGCGCGCAAGGGGCTCCTCGTCGGCAGCGCGCCGGATACGTTCCTGGGCGGCGGCATCCAGACGTGCATCAAGCTGATCGAGGACGGCTGGATCGGGACGCCTGTGGCAGCGACGGCGTTCATGATGGGCAAAGGCCACGAGCACTGGCACCCGGATCCGGAATTCTACTACGCCAAAGGCGGCGGGCCGATGTTCGATATGGGGCCGTACTATTTGACGGCGCTCGTTGCCCTGTTGGGGCCGATTCGCCGGGTGACGGGGTCGACGGGCATTTCGTTCGCGGAGCGGACCATTTCCAGCGAGAAGAAGCGCGGGCAAAAGATTGCCGTCGACACCCCGACGCACGTTGCGGGTGTGCTGGATTTCCACGGCGGCGCGATTGCGACACTCGTGACCAGCTTTGACATTATGGAGGGGACGAAGCTCCCGCATATTGAGATTTATGGCAGTCACGGCTCGCTGAGCGTGCCGAATCCGAACAACTTCAGCGGCGAAGTGCTGCTGCGCAAGCACGGTTCGGATTGGCAGCCGGTCCCGCTGTCGCACGGCTACCACGCCAATACGCGCGGCTTGGGCGTTGCGGCGCTGGCGAAGGCGCTGCTGACGGGCGACGCGTCGGAGCACCGCGCGAACGGCGCGCTCGCGTACCACGTGCTGGAAGCGATGCACGGGTTCCACGACGCGTCCGACAGCGGCCAGCACTATAGGATGGCGAGCAGCTGCGAGCGGCCGAAGCTTTTGAATCCGGCTGAGGCGCTGTAGATGGAAAATCCTTGCCAATCATCTTCTCTTGACGATTAGGCCTTCGCAAGTTACCATAATGCTAAACATAAGGACATGCTCTTTTTTTTCACAAAGGAGAGGTGTCCTTCTTTTTTTAAGGAGAAGATAGATGTGATGCCGATCTGGTTGCGTATGAATCGAAGCTTCAAGGTAAAACTGATCTTCAGCTTGTCTTGTATCATTCTGCTTGCATTTGGCATTACCGGCTATTTGACCAATCGGTACAATTTGAAATTGTTTGAAGAAGAGATCAGCAAGCAATTTTATCAGACGAGCGCAGCAGCGACGGAAAAATTGGATTTGCGAATACAGGAAATGGTACGCGTCACCCAAACGGTTGTTTTTAATCCGGAGCTGGAACGGCTTATTCAATCGATGTCCGCCGATAAAAGCACAGATGCTTATCGGCAATATGACGATAAGAAGCAGTTGGAAGCACAAATGAGTCTGATTAAGTACGATCAGCCGTATATCACAGGGATGTACATGTTTGATTTAAACGGCAAGCTGGCTTTATATAGCTTTACTTCCGCAACCATCAACATGCTGGATGAGGCAACGGTCAATACCATTCGAAACCGAATCAGCGATTCATATGGCGACTTGGTGTGGATGAGTATGAAGTTGCCGAGTTCGATTGAACCTAGCGGTTACCGGAACACGATTATTGCAGCGCGTTGGATGAAGAATGGCAACCTGCAGACATATGGCATGCTCGTCATGGCGATCGATGCGACGTTTTTTTCCAATTCACTAAAGGAACTGACCCGGGAAGGGGCCGGGGAAGTGTATTTGTTTAATCCGAATGACGAACTGCTGTACACGAACATGAATACGCTTACGCCTGATGCGTTGGCAGGGATTCGAACAGTAGCCGCATCAAGGATTATCGACAATCGTTTATTCATACGAAGTGCAACCCAATCGACAGCTTTCCACTTAGTTAGCGGAACTTCACTGAATGAAATCAAGCAAAAAAACAGGAACTTGTCGCAGCGCATTTACTATTCGGGTCTGGCCAGTATTGTGCTGACGAGCATACTCATCGCTTTATTCACAGGAAAGCTGCTTCGTCCTTTAAAAGATTTGCAATCTGGCCTTCGCAAGGTACGGTCGGGCAATTTCGACGCCAGGGTCGACATCCAGACGAAGGATGAACTTGCCTATATCGGCGAAAGTTTCAATGCGATGACGGCACAGGTCGGGCATCTCATTAAGGAAGTGTATTTAACGCAGCTTAGTGAAAAAGAGGCGGAACTGAAGGCGCTGCAAGCTCAGCTGAATCCTCACTTTTTACACAATTTATTTAATGAGATCTATTGGAAGCTGTTCTTGAAAGAGGAGAAGGAAGTGGCGGGGCTCATTGGGACGGTCTCGGAAATGCTCAAATATTCGTTGATGCCGGTGCGAACGCTAACGACGGTAGGGGAAGAGTTTCAGCAAATTCGCAACTATGTGAAGGTGCAGGGCGAGTTGTTTGAACCGGACTTGGAGACGATGATTCAAGTTGATGAAGAGGTCATGGAGGTAAAGATGATGCGCGCGCTTCTCCAGCCGTTGGTGGAGAACGTCTTTATTCACGCCTTTCGCAATAAAATTACGCAGAAAGTGCTGTTGATCACCGCGCGTAAGGATGGCGATAGGTTGGAAATCGAAGTCAAGGATAACGGTTGCGGGATGGAGGAGAAGACAATCTATGATCTTCTGGGGCAACCAGGAACGTCACGTCTGCGACTGGATGGCCGGGAAAGCCTTGGCGTGCAAAGTGTCTGGCGGCGAATTGAGCTTGTGCACGGGCCTCCGTATCGCCTAGAAATATCGAGCACACCGGGAAGCGGAACGACCATGCGGTTGATTTTGCCCTATATGACAGAGGAAAGGAAAGAGGAGCACCATGGTTAAGGGGAAAGTGTTGATTGTAGAGGATCAAATGAATTTCCGCAAGGGGCTCGTCAAAATGATCGAGCAGGGCGATTTGGGCTGGGAAGTCGTTGGCGAAGCGAGCAACGGCCAAGATGCTCTTGAGCTGCTGGCAGAGCTGCAGCCGGATCTGGTGCTCACCGATATTCGCATGCCGATTATGGACGGCATTGAATTTGTCGGGCACCTGCGCAGAAGTCATCCGGATCTGCTTGTTGTTATTCTCACCGGCTATAAAAACTTTGAATACGCGCAAGCGGCGGTGCGGCACGGCGCCTTGGATCTGCTTATTAAGCCTTGTACGGAGCAGGATGTTCGTCAGGTGCTGAGCAAGGCGTCGGAGAGCTTCTACCGGAAATATGCGCTGGAACAGAAGCGCCTCGTTGAGCAGAAGCTGAACGTAGATCAGGCATTTCGCTCGATTTTTCTAGATTTGCCATATTCCTACGGGATCATTCCTGCGCTGAATGATTGCTTAGCCCATCAGGAGCTATGGCTGCTGCAGTTGAATAATGACGATTTTATTAAGCGGGATGCGCAAAAAGGGGACCGAAGCTTGCTGCAGTTCGCGCTTTCCAACATTGTTGAGGAATTGCTGCAGCAAACGGGATTGCTAAGCCGTCTTCTGCTCGTAGAGCACGACCGGTTCGTATTGATAACAGAGCGAAGCGGCGTATCCGAGCAGCTGACGGCTGATATGCAAGAGGCTGTGCAGCATTATTTGAAAATCCGGCTCAAATTCATTCCGATGGGTCCTGCGCCTTCTGCCGAGCATCTAACGGAATTATACATGTCGGTGTGCGGTTCACTGCGAGAGGAGAACCTTCTGAGGACGGCGGAGCAGGTGTCGAACCTCGGCATGTTGTCGCTGAATCAAGCCAGAGTCAACGAAATTGAGGTTCAATTGATGTCGGCCATTTTGCTGGGGCAGGCGGATAGCGTGCAGCAGCTTCTGGATCAGATGCTGCAAGAGTTCATGCACAAACCCTTGGAGGACATGAAGGTCCAGGCGCTGGCACTGGCCATTGCACTTCTCAAGCTTGTGCAAAAGCAATTTGATCCGGACGGGCAGGATGCTGTGCCAAGGCTGCCAGAGGAGATGCCCGGAGAGGATTGGTCCGTCGAAAGCGTTTTGGCTTGGGCGCGTCAACAGGTCAAGGGCTTTATGCAGCAATTCAACTTATGGCAGTCGTCAAAAAGCGAAAACGTTATCGAAAAAGCGGTACAATACATCGATGAGCATTATCACGAAGCGTGCCGGCTGACGGACGTTGCGGCGCACATTCACTTGAACCCGAGCTATTTCAGCGTGTTGTTTAAAAAGGCGAAAGGCGAAAGCTTCACCTCCTATGTAACGCGTTTGCGTATTGAAAAGGCGGCGCTATTGCTGCGCAACACCGATATGAAAATTTTCGAAATCGCCAGCCGTGTCGGGTTTGATGAGCCGAATTATTTCACGAACGTATTCAAGCAGCGGTACCAGATGTCGCCGAAGGAATATCGCAACGGCAGCGCGGTGTAGGGCGGGGCGGGAGGCTCCATTCCGCTTCCCCGCGGTCGCGGGCAGGCCCCGGAAGCTACTGTAAATGCCTCCCCGACTGCGGGGTTAAGCGGTTTACTAAATCTAATGAAATTATAGATTCCTCTATAATTTTTTAAGGGTTTTTATCTTGAAAACGGTTACGATAATACCATCAAGTAGGAATGAAGGAGTGGTGCACACATGAGAGAAACGCTGGAACATACTCCTGTCACGTTTCCGCAAACGACATCCACAAACGCGGCATCCTTAAAACGAAGACGCAGATTTAAACAAAACATCCCGTTGTTCGTCATGCTGCTGCCAGTTTTCGCCTTTTATGTGCTGTTCAAGTATTGGCCGATGGGCGGATTAATTATCGCGTTTAAAAGCTACAATCTCGGCGATGGCATTCTGCACAGCCCTTGGGTCGGCTTTGATAATTTCAAGCAGCTGTTTTCAACGCCGAACACGCTGGAAATTATCTGGAATACCTTCTGGCTCAGCTTCCTAAGCTTGGTGTTCGGTTTCCCTGTCCCGATTATTCTCGCTGTGATGCTCAACGAAATAAGGCGGGCTTGGTACAAGAAATGGATCCAGACTATCGTTTACCTGCCGCACTTTTTCTCCTGGGTGATCGTTTCCGGCATCGTGTTATCGTTGTTCGCGACGGATTACGGAACGATTAACAAAGTGCTGAAGCTGTTCTCCATCGAGCCGATTACGTTTCTATATGAATCGAAATCATGGGTCACCATCTTCGTCGGCTCCGGCGTATGGAAGGAAATGGGGTTCAGTACGATCATCTATTTAGCCGCTCTGACGACCATCGACCCTTCCTTGTACGAATCGGCCAGCATGGACGGCGCGACGAAGTTCAGGCAAATATGGCACATTACGCTGCCCGGCATCCGGCATACGATCATTTTGCTGCTGATTCTGGCGATGGGCCGCATTATGGAGGTAGGCTTTGATCAAGTGTACAACTTGCAAAATTCGGCGGTCGCCGACGTTTCGGAGGTTATCTCCACGTATATCTATAAAATGGGACTAGGCAACGCACAGTTCAGCTTAACGACAGCGATGGGACTTTTCGAGTCGGTCATTTCCTGCAGTCTTGTCTTAATTGCCAATCGAATCGCCAGGAAATTCGACCAGGCGCTGTTTTAGAGGAAAGGAGGAAGCGTATGAAGCCGTCAAAAGGCGAGTCGATTTTCTATGTTATCAACTATGCGCTGCTCGGTTTGATAGCGCTCACGTGCATCATCCCGTTCATCCATATCATCGCCCTGTCTCTGAGTGAACGGTCGGCGGTTGATTCCGGTCATGTGTTTCTCTGGCCGGTGGGTATGCAGTTTACCGCATATAAAATATTTTTCATCTCCAGCCCGGCGTTCACGGCGTTTAAGAACAGCATCGTCATCACCGTGATCGGGGTGGTGCTGAGCCTTCTTGGTACCATACTGGCGGCGTATCCGCTGTCCCGGTCGTACCTGTACGGGCGCCGATATTTTGTACTGGCGATGGTGTTCACCATGTTGTTCTCCGGCGGGATAATCCCAACTTATCTCGTTGTCAAAAATATGCATCTGATTGACTCCTATTGGTCCATCTGGCTGACAGGGTTCATCAGTACCTATAACATGCTGCTGATGAAGAGCTATTTTGAGAATATTCCTTATGAGGTTCAGGAGGCGGCCCGCATTGACGGGTGCAGCGATACGTCGCTTCTCCTCCGTGTCATTCTCCCGCTTTCGCTGCCAATGCTTGCAACGCTCGCGCTGTTCTACGGCATCAACTTCTGGAACGCTTTTATGAGCGTCCTGATGTACATTAATAAGAGCGATAAGATGAATCTGACCGTTGTCGTTCAGGCGATGCTGCAGAAGAACGATCTGCTCAATTCGCCATCGCTGAATCCGGAAGAGCAGGCGGCCGTGGCAACCGAAATGGTGAAGGCCGTAGGCGTCGTCGTCATGGTCGTCCCGATGCTGGTCGTCTATCCGTTCTTGCAAAAATATTTCGTCAAAGGCGTCATGCTGGGGTCAGTGAAAGGTTAGTTTTCCGTCCGGTTTTCCGTTGTAACAACTTCAAATACACGTTGTAGGGGGAATAAGGGAATGAATAACAAGAAGCTATGGTTAGGCATGTCGGTAAGTCTTGTTGCGCTGGGGGCGACACTTGCCGGCTGCAGCAACGACAAGAAAGAAGGAACGGAGGCATCTCCCTCATCCACTCAAGCGGCTGCGACAGCATCGCAAAAGCCGGCTGCACGTGGAGATATCACGGTATCCATGTATGATCGGGGCGCCGTCCCCGCTGCCGAAGGCTCTTATGAGGAAAATCGCTGGACCAAATGGATTAACCAGAACGGCCCTGCCAATGTGAAGTACATTCCGATTCTGCGCAGCGACTCCACCAAGAAATTCAACGTGCTATTCGCTTCCGGCTCAGCGCCGGACATCATCAACGAGTATAACACCCCGTTCCGGGGCAGTTTATACGATCAGAAGCAGCTGCTGCCGATCGATAATATTTTGAAATTTATGCCGGAGTATCAGAAGCTGTTAACGCAATATCCGCAGCTGAAGAAAGCGGGCACGAAGCCGGACGGCAAGATTTATGAAATTGGAAAAGTGAAAGAAGCAACACCGGCGCACATTCTGCTTATTCGCACTGATTGGTTGAAAAAGTTGAATTTGTCTATGCCGACGACGACGGAAGAGATGCTGAATGTAGCGAATGCATTTGCGAACCAGGATCCGGATGGCAACGGCAAGAAGGACACATACGGCATGAATATGAGCACCTATTCGGAGCAGGCGATTAACGAATTGTTTGGCGAAAGCTCCTCCAGTTCGTTGCTGGCTTGGGATTTGAAAGACGGCAAGGTTGTGCGCGCTTGGGACAAAGAATTGGCTTCCTTAAGCTTTAAGAAGAAGCTCTACGAAGGCGGTATGATCGATAAAGATTATATCAACGACAAAGACGGCGCCAAGGCGAAGCAGGACTTCCTAAACGGAAAAATCGGCATCTACGTGAAGTTCTCAGGCGGATGGTACGATTTTTCGATTAACGATATGGCCACGTTGAAGAAAAATGTGCCTACAGCAGAAATCGCACCGCTGGGTTACCCGAAATCCCCGGTGGGTACATTTACCGGCGCCATCGACAATCCGGTGCAAATGACAACCGTCATTAATGCCAAAGCGAAGGATCCTGAGGCGGTGGGACGTTATCTCGACTTTATGATGAAGCCGGAGACGGCATCGAAAATCATCAACGGCGAAGAAGGCACGCACTGGAAGAAAGGTCCGAACGGTTGCCCGCAAACGATCTCCCCGGACAAATCGAAGAACGAAGTCGGGTATGCGCTGGATTACGAAATGTTTTATTCCTCGGGCACGGACGCTTGTTCCTTTGTCTTGAATCAGTTTAACCCTGGCATTCCGGCTGAGAAAGCGGGCATGGACATGTATAGGGACGTTCAGAAGCTGTATTTTGATGAGAAAAGAGAATATCCGGGCATCGCGTTAGGCGACCATATGCCGGTATATCCAGCTGATCTTCAATTGATCAACACGACGATTCTCAAAGAGAAAGGCGACCTGTTCGTCAAAGCGATTATCAGCGGCGATAAATATACGGCGGAGCAAGCCATTAAGGATGCCCAGGCAGCGTATGACAAAGCTGGCGGCAGTAAGCTCGACGAGTTCATGAACAAATGGTATGCGGAAAATAAAGACACCGCCTTCCTTGCGAAGGATGCGATGGCGGTTGTGAAATCGCAAATGCAGCTTGTGAAGTAAGCTAGCAGAGAACGGGAAGGCTGAACAAAGCGTTCGGCCTTCTCATTTTATCCAGAAGATCAGGGAGGCAGTACCAAATGCAGAAAGTTAGAGTGGGAATGATCGGCTGCGGTGGCATTGCAACAGGAAAGCATCTACCCAGCTTAAATAAAATAGATAAAGTTGAAGTTGTTGCATTTTTTGACATCTCGGAGGAGAGAGCGAAGGAAGCAAGGGATCAATTCGGCGCACCCGGCGCGAAGGTGTATGCGAGCTTCCAAGATCTGCTTGCCGAAGAGGCGGTCGACGTTGTGCACGTGTGTACGCCGAACGATACCCATGCGGAGATTTCAATCGCAGCGCTCGAGGCCGGCAAGCACGTGATGTGCGAGAAGCCGATGGCCAAGACGGCCGCAGATGCGCGTCGCATGGTCGAGGTTGCTAAACGTACCGGAAAGAAGCTGACGATCGGGTACAACAACCGGTTTCGCGCAGACAGCCAATATTTGAAGAAAATCGTTGATGAAGGCGATTTGGGTGAGATTTACTTCGCCAAAGCGCACGCTGTTCGCAGACGGGGTGTGCCGACGTGGGGCGTTTTCCTCGACGAGGAGAAGCAAGGCGGCGGTCCGCTCATCGATATCGGCACGCATGCGCTGGATTTGACGCTGTGGCTGATGAACAACTACGAGCCGAGGGTCGTGCTGGGAGCTGCTTATCATAAGCTGTCACGGAAGGAAAATGCCGCGAATTCATGGGGACCTTGGGACCCGGCTAAGTTCACGGTGGAGGATTCGGCATTTGCGATGATCGTTATGAAGAATGGGGCGACGGTGATGGTGGAAGCGAGCTGGGCGCTGAATACGCTGGATGCCAAAGAAGCGAAGTCGACGCTCTGCGGAACGGAAGGCGGCGCCGACATGCAGGACGGCCTGCGCATAAATGGCGAGAAGCACAGCCGGCTCTATGTGAATCAGCTGCAGTTCGAAGCTAAGGGCGCAGATTTCTATGCGGGCAAGAAAGAATCGATGCAGGACAAGGAGATCCGCCTATGGATCGATGCGGTTCTGAACGATACACAGCCGGTAGTGACCCCGGAACAAGCCTGCGTCGTCTCTGAAATTCTCGAAGCGATTTACGAGTCCAATCGGACGGGCAAAGCGGTTTATTTTGATTAAAGGAAAAGGAGGCCGTCACACTGTGATTCGAGTAGCGATACTGAGCTTCTGGCATGTCCATGCGAAGGATTATGCCCAGCAGGCGATAGCGCATCCCGATACGGAAATTGCCGCCATATGGGATGAAGTGCCCGAACGTGGCCGGCAAAAAGCCACCGAATACGGCGTGCCGTTCTATGAGCGGCTGGACGATGTGCTCGCCTTGCCAGACGTCGATGGCGTTATTGTGGTGACGCCGACGAATCGGCATCGCGACGTGATGACGGCGGCGGCTGAGGCCGGCAAGCATATTTTTACCGAAAAGGTGCTTGCTTTGACAACTGGGGATTGCGAAGCCATCCTGGCCGCAGTAAGGAAATCTGGAGTGACGCTCACGGTGTCGCTGCCCCGCCTCAATATGGCGTTCACGCAAGCAGTGAACGCCATACTTCAAGCCGGACAGCTCGGACAGCTGACGCTGGCGAGGCTTCGCCTTGCGCATAACGGCGCTTTGCCGACGGAGACGTCAACGCTCGGCTCGCTGCCTGCGCATTTTTTCTCCCTCGAGCAGGCGGGCGGCGGCGCGCTGATTGATTTGGGCTGCCACCCGATGTATCTTGCCCGCCTCTTTCTTGGGATGCCGGAGAGCCTACACGCCAGCTTCGGCTATGTGACGGGCAAGGAAGTCGAAGATAGCGCCGTTGCGGTGCTTCGTTATCCGGATGGGGCGCTTGGCATCGTGGAAGCGGGCTTCGTCAACAGTTACTCGCAGTTCAATCTCGAGATCCAGGGGACTTTAGGCAGCTTATCGTACTCCAGGCAGGACGACAAACTGTATGTGCGAGGCGCGGGATTTGCAGGAGCGGAGAAGGAATGGCGCAGCTGGACGGACCTGCCTTCCGCGCTACCGTCTTCCTTCGAGCAATGGGTAACCCATATTCAGCAGGGAACTACAGCCGATGAAAACATACAGCTTGCGCTGGATCTCACACGTTTAATGGAGGCGTCCGTGAAGTCTGTGCAGTCGGGCGGCGCTGTAAGCCTTTGCGAGATTCCGGCGTCTGGCGTCTAATCGATGAAGCCGGTTCTCTGCAGCATGTTTACGCGGAGAAACCGGCTATCTGTTTTGCATGATACAAGGAGGGCTAGGAATGTGGGATAAAGGGGAATTTTCATTTTCGACATGCTGGAACATTAAGCGGCATACGACAGGCCGTGTGATGATAGAGGAGATCAAGTCCCTCGGCTTCCGTCAGGTGGAGCTGAACTACAATGTGAACGAGATGCTTTTATCGACGATCGAGCCGATGATTGAGCGGGGAGAAATCGGCGTATCCAGCGTGCATAACGTGTTCCCTTACATCGCGGATAAGGATTACGATACGGACTCCGTGCTGTTAGGCTTTGATGATGAAGAGAAGCGCCAGCGCTCGGTCGACCTGCTCATCCGCTCGATGGAATATGCGGTTCGCTACGGCGCCAAAGCGGTTGTCGTGCATCCGGGCGAGGTGCCTTTTGACCGAAATATCGACTCGGAGCTCAAAGCGCTGTATCGCGAGTTCGGCAAGGATTCGCCGGAATACCGTCAGCTGTGGAACGAAATGCTCGAGAGACGAGAGCGCTTGAGCCCGCGCTATACACAGCGAATTACGGAAAGTCTGGAACAAGTGTCGGAGCATGCCGCACGCCAAGGCTGGCAGGTGGCCATCGGCATCGAGACACGCGCCCGCTGCTATCAAATGCCGACGCTGATGGAGGCGAAGAGGATCTGCGACAATTTGCAGGGAAGCCCGGTCGGCCTCTGGTACGACATCGGCCATGCGATGATGATGGATCGGATGGGGCTGTACGATAATGTGCAGGAACTGGCTATCGTCAAGCCGTATATTTGCGGCGTGCATATTCATGAGACGCTGGAACTGTCGGATCATTGGTGCCCGTATGTGCATAGCAAGGACATGACGTATTTTGACCACTTTCTGGATGCGATCGATTACGCGAAGGTCAAGGTTTACGAGCTTAAGGCGGCGTGCCAGCCGGAGGAGATTCATGAAAGCCACGGGCTTCTGATCGGCAAGTTGAACGGCAGGAGATAAGCGAATGTCGACGTTTAAGATAGGAGAGAGAACCATGGAACCGATGTATATGAAGCTGGTTCAGCTTAACGATGAATGGACGGAAGCGGGCTTGCAGCTGCAAGTCGCCGATCCGGCCTCCAAATATGACGGAGGCGTGATGGACGAAACGACGGGGATTCCGCGTGCGAACCATCTCGGCACTCCCGCAGTCATGGCCGCATGGGCGGCTTCGCTCGTAAATGCGGATTCCCGCTATTACCGGCAAGCCGAACTGCGGGAAGCGCTGGAGAAGGCGTCGGCGTTTCTGCTGCGCCGTCAGCATGCTGATGGTACAATTTCGCTTGGTTCCACGAATTTCAACTCGCCGCCGGATACCGCTTTTGTGGTGGGCGGCATGACGCAGATTTACCGCTTGCTCGAGCAAGCGAATTGGCCCGAGCTAGCACCGGCGCTAGCGAATATCCGCCTGTTTCTGGAGCGGACGATTCCAGCGCTGCAGACCGGCGGCTGTCATACGCCGAACCACCGCTGGGTCATTACCGCCGCTTTGGCGCAGCTGCACGACATCTTCGGCCATCCCGAGCTCCTTGTCCGTGCGGAGGAGTGGCTCTCGGAAGGGATGGACATGACGGAGGACGGGGAGTGGACAGAGCGCAGCAACGGGATTTACAACGCGGTCAGCAATATTTCGCTGTTCCATACAGCGCGGGCCTTGAACCGGCCTGCACTGCTCGAGTATGTCCGCCGCAATCTGCGGATGATGGCGTATCTGATCCATCCTGACGGCGAGGTGGTTACGGACTATTCCGGCAGACAGGATCTGGGGCAGACGTTCAATCTTTCCAATTATTTTCTCGTCTGCCGGCTGATGGCGGCGCACGACCGGGATCCGCTGTTCGCAGCGATGTCCGATTATGCGGGATCGTTTATCTCACAGTATAAGGAAGGCGTCAATAATCATCCGATGGTCGGCGTACTACTCTTTCCTTCGAGTCTGGAAGGGCTGGAGCGCGAGCCGCTGCCGGAGCGCTACGTGAAGAGGCTCAACTTTGGGCACCCGATGGAGGCGCATTTGAAGCAGGCGGGCCAGGTCGGCCACCATATGAAAATCCAGCACAGCTCGATGCACCTCGCCTTCGGCGCTCCGGTCGTCCGCGTGCGCGACGGGAACGACAGCGTGACAATGATGGCGAAGGCGCCATCCTTCTTCTCGCTGCGCCATGGCAAGGCCAGACTGCTTGGCGTCAAGCTGGCGACCTCCTTTGCGCCGGGCGTGGTGATGTTCGATTCGCTCGAGGAGGCGGAGCAAGGGGCCTTCAAGCTTCGCACGCTGCTGGAGAAAGGCTACAGCGGCCCAATTCCGGCAGCAAGCCTTCGGGAGCTTCGCCTTAATGAGTCCATGAGCCCTTGGTACCTGCTGCCGCATCATCTGCGGCCGATGACGCACTTGCAGCAGTTTGAGCTGGCTGCGGACATCGCGCAAGGTGACCAGGCGTGGACGCTCCGCCTTCGCTCCGACGAGCGGGAGGATGTGTTTGCGCAGCTGACTTTTGTGTTTGGGAGCGAAGGAGAAGTAGAGGGCAGCGGGGTGGAGCCGATCAGTGACGGCCGTTTTCTGTATAAAGAGGGAACGCTGACGTATGCCGCCGGCCCGGATGTCATTGAGATCGCCTCCGGCGCCTTTGAACACCGCCTGCCAGAGCTTCGTGACGTACAGCATCCGAATGGGTGCTTGTATGCCCATGTCAACTTGCTTTCCCCATTTGACCACACGGTGACGATTCGATTGCGATAGAAAGGGCGGAGAGAGATGACCTATTATTTTGACGCGCAGGAGAGCGCGTATGCACAGTTCGGAGATGACGAGGGCGCTGTACTTGGGCTGCTTGCAGACCGCTATAAAGGTGCAAATCCGCCGGTTCCGTTTATCTTTCGTGTCAGTTATCCGTCGGGTGTTAGACAGACGCGGGAAGGCCTGTATGAGTTGGACTTGCAAGCCAAGTTTCCGGACGCGCGTCCCGGACATTTTGCTTACGCTTATGCGCTCGTATGGAGCGACAGCGAACGGAACCTGGATTTGCTGCTGGAGAGCTTGGGGCCGGTACAGGCTTATTTGAACGAGGAACGGATCTTCCGCTCCAATGTCATCGAAGAGATTCTGCCCGATGCCAGGGTGAAACTGAATGTCACATTTGCCAAGGGTTGGAATCGCTTGTTCGTCAAAATGACAAGCACGCCGGCCGGCTTCGGCTGCCGCTTAGGTGCGGATGAGGCGAAGGTGCGGATTCTGAATGTCTTGACGCCGTTCCCCAGCAGGGCCGGGCAATCCGGCTGGGTATACTCCGAGCCGGTGGAGAAGGATCTGTTCCCGGACGGTCCGGACGTCCACAGGCTGGCCGCCGAAGAGTGCAGCGGCCTCAGATGGCTGCCTGCGCAGCAGTGGGACGAAGCCCAGCGCCGCCTGCCGAACTTTGCGCGGATGTTCGGAGGAGGACGCCCTGGCCAGCTTGCGTACGCTTGGACGAAGCTGGAGCTTGAGCGGCTCGGCGGCGCGCCCGTTGTACTCGAAGGGCAAGCTTCCGGCCCGATAACGGTGTGGGTGAACGGGACGGCAGTGCTGGAGCAGCCGCATGCCGGAAGCTTCCGGAAAGAGCTGGCCCTCGGCGGTGGCAGCTGCGATGTCCTCGTTCGCAGCGTGTGCACCGACGCGGCGTGGGGCTTTACGCTTGGGGCAAGCTGCGCGGGAGCGTCCTGCCGATTCGCTCTGCCCGTGCCGGTCAAAGGAACGGATCAAGCTTGGATGTTCGTAGGCCCGCTCGATCCAGACACGGACTTGCCTCTTTCCGATTTTATGCGCACGGACCGGGTTTATCCTTCCGGCTCGGCTAGCGGACATCAAGGCGCTGATAGCAGCGTGTACTGGAGATTGGACGCGCCGGATGCGGCGATTCGGCCGATCTATGAGAACGCCATGCTCAGCAACAAATGGACCGTAGGCACGGTAACGAATTATGCGCGTTGGGACTATCCGCTGGGCGTGACGATTTACGGGCTGCTGCAGGCGGGCCGATGGCTGAACCGGCCGGATCTTACCGCCTATGCAGTTGCACATGTGCAAGCTTGTACACGCATGTACGATTACGCGCTGTGGGATCGGGAGCAGTATGGTTTCCCGGCCGTTAATCAGCAGCTGGTGCTGATGAAAATGCTGGATAACTGCGGTTCTTTTGGTTCCGCCATGCTGGAGGCATATTCCGTATGCGGGGATGAGGCGTTTCTGCGCATTGCCGAGCGGATCGCCGACTTTATGTTAAACCGTCTGGAACGCAGGGAAGACGGTGCGTTCTTCCGGGAATGTCCCGGGGAATATTCGGCGAATACCATGTGGGCGGACGATTTGTATATGAGCACGCCGTTTCTTTGCCGCTACTATAAGCTGACGGGAAGCGAGCGTGCGCTGGATGAAGCGGCGAATCAGTTCTTGCTGTTCCGCAACTATTTGTATATACCGGAGCATCAAATCATGTCGCATGTGTTTGATTTCAAGTACGGCAGAGCTACGGGCATTCCGTGGGGAAGAGGCAACGGTTGGACCCTGTTCTCTTTGACAGAGGTGCTTGAGACGCTGCCGGGCACTCACTCGGCGCGTCCGGCGCTCCTTGCATTCTTCAACGAGCTGTGCAGCGGATATGCGGCGCTTCAGGCGGAGAGCGGCTTATGGCGCCAAGTGCTGAACGATCCCGACGCGTATGAAGAAGCATCGTGCACGGCGATGTTTGCCTATGCTTTTGCACGCGGAGTGCGTTTTGGCTGGCTGAACGATCCGGAACGCTTCTTGACGGCGGCGTCCAACGCCTGGAGAGGCCTGACGCAGGTCGCCATTGACCGCCAGGGCAACGTACACGGGGTGTGCAGCGGATCCAGGTACGCTTTCCACGCAGAATATTACAAAGACGATTTAAAAACGGTGCTCAACGACAATCATGGGATCGGCATCATGATGCTGGCGGGGACGGAGGTTGCCAAGCTAAATGCACGTTGGACAGCCTCTGTAAAAAAGGTGTTGTTGTAAAATCTCACACATACCCATACGCAGACCTGCGGTAAGCGCTTGGCGTGCTCCCGACGGTTTTGCGGAACATCCGGATAAAGTAGTTATAATCCTCGTAGCCGACACGTTCCCCGACGTCCTGAAGCGATAGTTCGCTCGTGCGGAGCAGACGCTTCGCCTCCTCCATCCTGACCACATGATGATACTGCAGCGGGCTGAGTCCCGTATGTTTGCGCAGGCAGCGGGCTGCATAATCCTCGTTGAAGTGCAGCTCATCCTCCATGCGCGCCGCATGATACGGCTCGCGCAGGCGGGCTTCGAGATAGCGCATCACCTGTGCGGCGATGATGGAAGAGCGGCTGCCGAGCCGCTCCGTCCGCAGGGAAGCTTGCAGCTGCGAGAGCAGCCTTCCCAGGAGCAACTGCTGATCAAGGGCTGCTTCCATCGTCAACGAACGCCGCAGCCTGAGCATTTCCTCCAAAATCGGCTCCACCGCTACCCGATCGTACGTCCCGAATTTAGGCAAATACATATATTGCTCCTGCGGCGCCAGATCGCTGTCACGCCCTTCACGCACGCGAACCGACCAGGCAACCTGGTGATCCGGGAGTCTGGCAGCCGGAGATTCATGCTTGAAATGGACCCAGTAGATCCCGGTCGGCTCCGTGCAAGCTTTGTGACCGATGTGGGGGACGCCGGGCTCCAGAAGCAGTACTTCGCCGGGGCCGATCTCGTAAGCTTGCTCCCCTTCCGTCATGTACAGCGTCCCGCTGCGAACGAGCAGCAGGTCGTACACATCAAAGGTGCGCCCGAAATGCTGGGTCTGGGCCGGCCACGTGGAGTAGCCGATCGTGAGAAATTGCGGCAAAGGCGGGATGCGAAGCTGCAAACAGTCGGTCATAGGTAGGGCCCTCCTTGGTGGACATATTCATAAGTCGGTCGAAAATATGCTATTTTAAGTCGATACTATGACTATATCATGTTCGCTTTTGAAACTATAGTTAAATTAACTACAGGGCCAGGAGGCGACAGTAACTTATGCGTTTTCGTCAAGTTCATCTCGATTTTCATACATCGGAAGCGATCCCGGGGATCGGGCGCGATTTCGACAAGGGGCAGTTTCAGGACATGCTTCGCAAGGGGCACGTGGACTCCATCACCGTTTTCTCCAAATGCCATCACGGCTGGGCGTACCATCCGTCTGAAGCGAACGAGATGCATCCGCATCTAACGTTCGATTTGCTCGGGGGTATGATCGAGGCTGCGCATGAGATAGGGGTGAAAACGCCGGTCTACTTATCCGCAGGGCTGGACGAAAAGCTGGCGCGCCGGCACCCGGAATGGCTGATCCGGGACGTGAACGACAATACGAACTGGGTGGATGGCTTCATGAAGCCGGGGTATCACCAGTTCTGCATGAATTCGCCGTATCTGGACGTGCTGCTCAGCCAAATCGATGAGGTGGTTCGCCGCTACGACGCGGACGGCATCTTCCTCGACATTGTCGGCGTGCGCAAATGCTTCTGCCATACGTGCGTCGGGCAGCTGCTCGCCGAGGGAAAAGATCCGCGTGACACTGCCGCAGTTGTGGAGCTTGGCGAGCGTACGTACGCGACGTACGCTCGCCGGGTTCGCGAGACGATTGACGCCGTGAAGCCGGGGCTGCCCGTGTTCCACAATGGCGGGCATATTCGCCGCGGGCGCCGGGATCTCGCTGCGATGAACTCGCATCTGGAGCTGGAGTCGCTGCCGACCGGGGGCTGGGGCTACGATCATTTTCCGCTGTCCGCGCGCTATGCGCAGGGACTTGGGCTGCCGTTTCTCGGCATGACGGGCAAGTTCCACACGTCGTGGGGAGAGTTCGGCGGTTACAAGCATCCGAACGCGCTGCGCTACGAGACGGCGCTCAGTATCGCGAACGGCGCCCGCTGCTCGATCGGCGATCAGCTGCACCCGGAAGGCTGGATGGATCCGGCGACATACGCGATCATCGGCGCGGCTTATGCCGAGGTGGAGAGCAAGGAAGCGTGGTGCACAGATGTGCGAAGCGTCGCGGATGTCGGGCTGTTTTCGGTTGAAGCATCCGGGCAGGAGGAGGGGGCGGAGCGAACAGGCGATTCCGACGCCGGTGCGGTGCGCATGCTGCTGGAAGGTCACGTGCTGTTCGACGTGATCGATATGGCGAGCGATTTCCACCGCTATCGGGTGATCATTTTGCCGGATCGCATTGCGATTACGGGTGAGCTTGGGGAGAAGGTGAAGGCGTTCCTTGCGCAGGGCGGAAAGCTGCTGGCCACGGGGGCATCGGGGCTGAATGTGGAGGGCACCGATTTTGCCATTGAGCTTGGCGTTCGTTATGCCGGGGTGAATGCGTATAAGCCTTCGTACTTCCGTCCGCATTTTGCACTGGAGAGCTTGCCGGAAGCGTCCTTTGTGTTCTATTCGAAGGGGCAGCAGATCGAAGTGACCGAGGAGGGAACCGTGCTGGGGGACCGGGAAAATCCTTATTTTAACCGCGACGTGTTCACGTTCTGCTCCCATCAGCATACCCCAAGCGCGCTCCAGCCGAACGGTCCGGGTATGGTTGAAAGCCGGAGCGGCATTTATATCGCGTGGAACGTGTTTGAGGAGTATGCAAGCGTGGGCAGTCTCGTGCTGAAGGAGAGTGTGCTTTACGCGCTGAATAAGCTGATAGGCGCAGCGAAAACGCTCTCGACCAACTTGCCGGCACAAGGCGTCGTTACCCTCATGGAGCAGCCGGCGGAAGGCCGGTATGTGAATCATCTGCTGTATGCGGTGCCTGTCAAACGCGGGAAGGGGGTAGAGGTGATCGAGGATCTGATGCCGGTGTATGGAACGAAGGTGTCGGTGCGTCTGGGCAAGCCTGTAAAACACGTCTATCTGGCTCCGCAAATGACGGAGCTCGCTTTCGAGACGGATGCCGAGGGAACGGTGCATTACGAGGTGCCGAAGCTGCTGTGCCATCAGATGGTCGTGATGGATGTATAAAAAATGTAAAAGCCTGCGGCCGCAGGCTTTTTTCATGTAGAGCCGGGAAGCCGCTTAGGCGAGATGGCCTTTCAGCGTTTCCACGAGCGTATCTTGTGTGCTTGCTTCGCTGTGCTGCCAAATAATTTCGAAAAGCACCCCGAGCCCGGGCAGCACCCGCTCTTCCCCGCCGATGGAGTCTTCGATGATTTCTTTTAACTCCTCATCCGATTTGTTGTTAACACGCTGGAGAATGGCCTGTCTTAACGTGATGTTCATACGTCGACCTCGTTTCTATATATCAGTATCGAAATTAATATGTGCAAAAAGGGGAGGCTTCATCCTTTTTTCTGAGCGGTCGGGACAGTCCACATGGAAAAAGTGAGATGAGGGCAACATGTATGGTATACTGAGGAAAATCTCGGAATATGGGGGCACAGACGCAGTGAGTGTAAGAAAACAGTTTGCGGTCATCGGTATCGGCCGATTCGGTTCGGCGATTGCAAAAACTATAACGCAATTGGGGTTCGAGGTATTAGCCATTGATCAAGACGAGGAGACGGTTCAGGAGGTTTCCTCTTACGTGACGCATGCGGTGCAAGCGGATTCCACCGATGAGGATGCCATGCGGGCGCTGGGTTTGCGGAATTTTGACGTTGTGGTCGTCGCGATCGGAGAAGACATTCAGGCGAGCATTCTGACGACGATTATTCTGAAGGAAATGGGCATTCCCAAGATTGTGGTGAAGGCGGTCAATGACCTCCACGGCAAGGTGCTGAATAAAATCGGGGCCGACAAGGTGATTTATCCGGAGCGCGATATGGGGCAGCGGGTTGCCCATCATTTGATCTCATCCAATATTATTGATTATATCGAGCTGTCCGCGGACTACAGCATCGTGGAGATTAAGGTATCCAAGATGATGGTCGACCGCAGCCTGCGGCAACTGGATATGCGGGCCAAATACGGCTGCAACGTCATCGCGATCAAGCAAAATGAGCAGCTCATCATTCCGCCTAGTGCGGAAATGCCGCTGCGGGCCGAAGACGTGCTCGTGATTGTCGGGAAAAATGAGAGTCTGAAAAATTTCGAGATTACTTTTTCGGAGTAGGAAGTCGGGTTATGATGCGTACATATTCAGAAATTTTATCCGTGCAAAATGCAAGAGTGAAAGAGTGGGCCTCCTTGCTCGAACGACGCGGCCGCGACAAGCAGGGCAAATACCTCATTGAAGGATACCACCTCATTGAGGAAGCGTTAAAAGCGGGGGCAGGGGTCGAAACGATCCTGTTCCTCGCGGATAAAGGGCTGCCCGGCGAGCTCGCTTCGCTGGGCGGCGCCGCTGCGGCGGAATGGATCGGCGTGAGCAGCGCCGTGCTCGCCAAGTGCTCCGATGCGCAGACCCCGCAAGGGGTGCTGGCGATCGTCGCGAAGCCGGAGGTCGGCGCGGACGCGCTGCTCGCCGGCGCGCATGACCTGGTCGTGGTGCTGGACGGCGTCCAGGACCCCGGCAACCTCGGCACGATCATCCGCAGCGCGGATGCCGTCGGGGCCAACGCCGTTGTGCTGGGTCGCGGCACCGTCGACCTGTACAACCCCAAGACGATCCGCTCGACGATGGGATCGCTCTATCATCTGCCGATCGTTGAGGCCGATCTGGCGGAGCTGCTGCCGCACGCGCGGGAACGGGGCGTGCGGCTCGTGACCACGAGCCTGCAGGCGCAGCGCTCGTGTTACGAGACCGACCTGCGCGAGCCGGCGTGGCTCATCCTTGGCAACGAGGCCAAGGGGGTGTCGCCGGGCGTGGCCGCGCTGTCGGACGTGCAGGTGATCATTCCGATGCAGGGGCAGGCGGAATCGCTGAACGTCGCGATGGCCGCGACGGTACTGCTGTTTGAGGCGATGCGGCAGCGGATAGATCCCGCACAAATAAACTCATCATGTGTGAGTAACGATTATAGTTGAGACTCATTTGGTCGATATTTGGGACATTCTAGGTGATATGTTTGAGACAAATTTTTAACCAGTAATAGCAAGAATCCTTGTTATTACTGGTTTTATTTCAGTTCTAAACAAGTTTTAATTTCCTGTTCAGATTGTAAAGGTATGAGAATACTTTTAAGAAATATTTGATTATAATTGAGATTTTCTGTGAAAGGTTGTGAGCGACTTTACGACTAATTCGGATAAGGGGCTGGTGCAACTACCAGAGTAGCTCCCAGGAGCACTTCCCTGATAGGAAGCGACAATCTGTATTGCACCTTTATCGTTAGAGTCAGAGATACGTATGGGCTCTAAGGCCATAGCTTTTCGACCTTCCTATCCCAGCCATAGTAGCAGTTTTGATGGATTCCTCATCCCATTTTCATCATTTAAGGTACGGGAAGAGAACAGAGAGTTATTATTGCAAAAAGAACAGTCCTCCTCAGAACTACTAGCCCAAGAGGATCTTGAGGCATTTCTTCAAATAATGAAGAGAGCAAGAAGTATAACACATGTGTAAGGTATTTTCTATGAAAAGCCGCGGAAATTGAGGCTTCGGGCATAACTGAAAGGGAGTAAATTAGGGCAAGATTATTTGTCTATTTCCGTATGCCCCCGCCCAATTGCCGAATGAAATGGGTAATCTTACTTTCATTCTTTAAAATGATCCGATCTAGGGTGGTGAAATCTTGCGATATGAGTAAGTACCCTGGGGCCTATTTGGCAGATCAAGTCCAAATTCGCTGGTTTTTGAGCAAATAAGCACTCCGACAAGCTGAAAAAAGAAGCTATCCTGCAGTCATTGACTTGTGGGACAGCTTCTTCTTTCTTTATATGGGCCTATCGTCTAGCGTTGAAGCCGACGAACGCTTTCGTGTTAAAATCAAACACAGCTGTCAACGGCCCGAGGAGTGTATCTTGGTCTGTGTTGTAGGTTACCGTCACGGAATTGCCGTTCGCTGCTTGGATGTCGGCAAGCAATTTCTTTTGCTCGTCTGTCGTTGCGAGTACGCCCGATTCCTTAGAGGAGACGATTTGAACCGTAGCTTCCTCTTGCTTTGTCGTAATATGGGAAGCTTGCTCCTTCACTTGCGCCCAAGAGCCAAGTCGCGGTATTCTTGCGCTGCTTCCGGCGTCAATTTCAGTACCGACCTTCAGATCAGCAGCGGTTGGCGTTTTGCCGTCAAGGCTTTTGATCACCGTCGATGTATCGTTAAAATCACCCAAGTGCTGCTCTTTGTTTGCTTCATCGTAATTGACGGTATAGCCGAGTTTCGTTGCAGCGTCGCGTACAGGGAGGTATGCTTTGCCATCAATGTAAACAGGCGTAAGCGGGCTGTCTTGCCCGTTAACAACAATTTTTACATCCTTTTGCAAGTAGCAGTATTGTTGCTGACAAACCCTCTGACGGCGGTCGGTTCGAATAGGTTGCAGTTTGTCCAAAACTTTTTGTTTCGTTATTTTCAGAACCACCATAAAACTGAGAACTATACAAACGGCGGGGGAAGGCGTACAGTATCCCATATCTGCGGACAGTTAGTTGAAACGTTAGGGGAGGAATCCGTTTGCAGCATGTAAAAGAATCTTTTGACGTCGTTGTGTGTGGCGGCGGTTTGGCTGGCGTATGCGCGGCCATAGCCGCAGCAAGGAATGGAGCGCGTACCTGTATCGTGCAGGATCGCCCTGTATTCGGAGGGAATAGTTCGTCTGAAATTAGGGTATTTCCGCAGGGAGCGGCGAACTACAACGCTTATGCGCGAGAAACAGGCATTATTTCGGAATTGCTGATTGAAGAGCGTGCCGTGAATCATGAGCCCAATAACGAAAATGGCCGAACAAACAGTGTCTGGGATATGATTCTGTACGATAAAGTGATAAGTACACCGGGCTTGTCCTATCATTTGAACACATCCGTTCATGCTGTGGAAATGGGGGATGCTAAGGAGATTCACGCGGTTTGCGCGCGAATCGGCAATGCGGAGATCGAACTTACCCTGCAAGCGAAGGTTTTTATCGATTGCTCAGGGGATGGAATCCTGGCGGACTTATCCGGCTGCGAATGGCGCATGGGATCGGAGGGAAGGGATGAATTCGGGGAACCGCACGCCCCTTCTACGGCTAACGCGGAAGTCATGGGCAGTTCGATTCATTTTCGGGCCAAAGATATGGGCAGACCGGTCCCTTTTCAAGCGCCGACATGGGCATTTCCCTATGAGGATCCGGATGTCTTTTATAAAGGAGGCCGTGTTCCTCATGATCCTGAGGGGGGCTATTGGTGGATTGAGCTGGGCGTACCGTGGGATACGATATCGGATAACGAGACCATTCGCCATGAGCTGACGAGGCACGTCTTGGGCATATGGGATTATATGAAGAATAAGGATCCGGACCTGAGGGTAAAAGCAGCGAATTATGCGCTGGACTGGATCGGCCAAGTTCCCGGAAAACGGGAGAGCCGGCGAATCATGGGTCAGTACCTGTTAACAGAAAATGACCTAGTGAATCCGCCTGTTTTTGAGGATGAGATTGCCTTCGGCGGCTGGTATATCGATCTGCACAAATCGGGTGGATTGCTTGCCGAATACAGCGAACAATCTGTTGCCGAAGGAGAACATTCGGCCTATATGATCAAGAGCTACGTCGCTCCGTACGGCATTCCACTGAGATGCCTAATGGCCAAGGACGTATCGAATTTATTGATGGCAGGACGCAATATCTGCGCGTCCCATGTGGCACTAGGCAGCAGCCGCGTAATGGGCACGACCGCACTGCTTGGTCAAGCCGCAGGCACGGCGGCCGCTGTCGCGCTTAGCCATGCAGAGCGCGTAAACAGTATCTCTGCGGACACCATAGCTGCGCTGAAACAAAGGCTTTTGAGAGATGGCTGCTTCTTAATAAACGAAACCAATCAAGATCCGCTGGACATAGCGAGATTTGCAACGGTGACGGCTAGCAGCGAAGCTAAACTGAGTCGAATCGAACCCGCGGAGCAGGGGTCAGCACTGGATGGTGCTCATGACAGCAGTGAGCTTTTAACGGAAAGACGAGGCCAATGGATTGCTGTAAGCACAGCGCAGATTGAGGCTCTCTCTGTTTGCGTAAGCAATCTGACCGATCAAACCCAGTGGTTGGCTGCATCCTTAGCCGCCGTCGGTCACATCTGGGAGTATGTCACAGATACGCAGCCGATCATCGCGAGCACCACGCTTGCGGTTCCTCCTGGCCGGCTACAGTGGATTCGCTGGGAGCTGGATGTGAAGCTAACGCAGGACGCTTCTGCAGGCTATGTCCGGTTAGATATCGGCGCTCATCATCAACTCTATTGGCATAAGGCGGCCAGCGTTGCACCGGGGATGGTAGCCGCGTCGGATATGGGCAATGGGCTCATGCGAAGGTATGGCAACGGTGAAACGTTGGCCTTTCAGATCGAGCCCGCGCAGAACTGCTATCCGGCGCAGCATATCGTAAGCGGCGTCACACGACCGTATCGAAGCACGAATCTTTGGCGCTCCGATCCTTCCGAAGGGATGCCGCAGTGGGTGGAGTTAGCTTGGGAAGAGGCGCAAATGATTTCGCAGGTGGAAGTTACGTTTGCCGGGCATTTATTGCGCGATTACCGCTTTTACCCGCCGCTTAGCCCGGACCCGCAGTGCGTCAAAGCGTACGAGCTTCAAGCGTGGATGAACGGGGAATGGATGACGTTGGAGAAGGTCTCCAACCAGTATCAGAGGCGGCGGATTCATCATCTTGCGAATTCAGTATCTACAAAGAAGCTCCGGCTTGTCGTTTATGAGACAAATGGCGATCCAAGTGCCGCTATCTACGAAATCAGAGTGTATTAAAAGAAGGTGCCCCCAAAGCCATGAACATGGTGAGGGGGCACCTTCTTTATCAATCCTGCTCATGCTGCTCGCGGTATTGATTCGGCGTCATGCCGGTTGCTTTCTTAAAAGCTGTAAAGAAGTGGCTTTTCGACTGGAAGCCGGACTGCGCCGAGATTTCGGCTACGGACCATTTTGTTTTGAGCAGCAGCTCCTTCACTTTCTCAACGCGGCGCTCAAGGATGAAATCGGAGATGGAAATATCGTTCTGTTCCTTGAAGATTAAGCGCAGATAATTGACGGAAAAATTGACATGGTTGGCAATGTCATCGATGGTCAGCATCGCATTGTGAAGGTGATTAGAGATATATTCCACAATCTCTGGAAAAATTTCTTCTTTTTGCGTGCGGCGGCTGGACATTTGTTCGATCAGATTCATCAGCGATTCCTCGATCCAAACATGCACTTCCCTCAGATTGTTATACTGATCCAATTGGTTGCGTATGCCGACCATACCCCCGGGGGTGTGCAGCTGTTTAAATGATTTTTGCAGCACATACAGGAGTTGAATAAGTTGAAGCTTGCTTTCATCCGCAGGCAAGTCTTGCAGCTGACTGAACAAGTGCAGAAGCTGCCGTTGCAAAGCGTCGGTATCCCGAATGCGAATCGACTGAACAAAAGCGGAGATTTGTTCGTTATCCAATCCCTGGAACTGGCCATCCATGTGCGTGTTCTTTTTGTCATGGGGCGTATAAATGGCGCTTTCTCCTGTAAGGAAGGAGATCTCGGTCAGCTCGTACGTCATTTGATAAATGTGATGGATATTTTCAGTCGGCGCAATGGCATCGCTGATTCCGATCGAAAGGGACACTTTAATCCATTGCAGAACATGATGTTTGGCGTCTTCGAGCATGGCGAGAAGCTCGGCTTCACTCCGCTTCTGCGTCTCGGGAACCGAGAGGACGACGACCACATGATCGCTGCCGAGATCGGCTGTCTCCGCTTTTAACCCGTACGTTCGAACGACTTCCTCTATCACGTTCTGTATCGCAAATTTCATTAATTTTCGGGATTGAAAGTTGTACGTTTGGCAAAAGGGGATATACTCCTCAATGCGACAGACGACGATGCGAATCGGCTTATGTAAAGAGATGGTGATCTTCTGTTGTAGATCCTCCCGTAGGGACGGACCTACGGACCCGCTTAAAATCCACTGTCTCAGAAGTTCATCCTTCACAATCGAATCGCTGTTTTTGAGCGAGCGATTTTGCTCCTCGATGCGATGAACTAATGTATCAATGCCCAGCTTGAACTCCGTATGAAAAGAGGATATCGAAAGTTCATTTTCCGGCAGCTTCGACCCTGTGGTATACTGGCGAATTTTATCCAGAATTTCAGTCAGTGGTTTGTAATTTTGTTTGGACAGGAAATACAGAATGACCAGCAGCAAGACGATCATGAGAAAGAAGGAGCCTAATACTTTTAAATTGAGCGCGAGCAGCTTGTTTTTCCAAATCCCCTGCGGAGTCAGCAGGAAGAGCTGCCAGCCTTCGTCCGAAAAAGTAATCGATTGTACACCCCAACTCTGCCCTTCCGATCGCCACTGATCCCCCGCTTGCATAATCGTCTTTGCATCAGAAGGGCTGACATCCCCCATCAGCACGTTCTGGTCGGTGTCGGCGACGAGCCACTTTCCTTCGAATTCATTATTGCTCAGCAGAAGATCCTCAGCGAGAAATGCTTTATCCAGCATAATCACAAGGCGCCCCTTCGGTGTCTGGTCAATGCCGCCATTGGGCAGAGAGAGAGTTAATTCCGTTTGCCCCAGATAGCTCGTTTTTGAAAAGTTGAGAGGCTGCACTGACGGATGCATGAACTGCTGCAGCATCGCTTGATCGGGAAACTGATCAAACGACATAGCCCCGTTTTTGACGGAAAACACTTCTTGGGTGGTCAGGTTAAAAAGGAAGACATCATGAACGAGCCGCTCGGTCGCCAGAAAATCGCCTAATTCGATATCAATCAGATGACTCAAATAAGCATCTTTTCCTTTCTGGGTAAGCCAATCTCGCATATTCCGCTCCTGATAAAGTTGAATACTGCTTACTTTTAATTTTCTTAACGTCATGTCCATCGTATTTCGAAAGTGATTGAGTTTAGCGGCTGATCTTTCGTTCACTTCATTAATGGCATATTTCGAAATTTGGCTGGATAGGAAGAACGAATAGAGCAGTGCCATCCCGACAAACGCCACGCCGACGATAAAGAAGATGCGCATGTAAAGTTCTTTGAAATGAATCCGTCTTAGCATAGCTGGCAGCCTCCAAAAGGATGAAAGATGTTGATGATGTATGTCACATTCGCTATATCCATTGTCTCAGCAGTCCTAGCAGAATGCAATCGTCCAGCGGGGTTTCATGAGATTCAAAACCTTGTGTGAAAAGGAGAACTTGACGAAATGTGATTCTCAGAACTCCCTTCAAACTAAGAACTATACAGCCTGTTAGCGAAGGTATAGAGTAGGGCCTATCAACGGATTCGAAGCATGCATGCGAAATCTAGAAAGAAAGGTGAGTCCTGTGTATAAGAGAATCATTCTTCACAAAGTGCATTATGTCATGTTGCTTCCGGGGCTTGTGTACTATCTCATTTTCAAATATGTCCCGATGGGGGGCGCCATCATTGCTTTTAAAGACTTCAATATTGCAACAAGGATTTGGGGGAGTCCTTGGGCAAACCCGTGGTATAAGCATTTTAAATATTTCTATGATTCACCGTACTTCTCGCAAATTATGGCGAATACGATGCTCATTAGTGTTTACAAGCTCTTCTGGCTCGTCCCTCCGTCGATCCTTTTTGCCATTTTATTATCCGAGATTCGGTGGAAAGCTTTTCGAAATGTCATTCAGTCCATTATGTACATGCCGCATTTTATTTCCTGGGTCATCATTTTCGGGATCTCCTTAGCCTTATTCTCGGAAGCGGATGGACTTATCAATCTCATGTTGAAAAATGCCGGCGTGGCGACGATTCCCTTTCTAACGTCGAACGAATGGATTCGATCTTTACTTGTGGGAACCGATCTTTGGCAAAATCTAGGCTGGGGTACCATCGTTTATTTAGCTGCTATTGCGGGCATTGATCCGACCTTGTATGAAGCCGCCCGAGTGGATGGCGCGAGCAGAATCAGAATGATTTGGCATATTACCTTGCCGGGCATTCGGACTGTCATCATTTTGATGCTGATTCTCCGTCTTGGCACGATCTTAGATGCGGGGTTTGAACAAATCTACATCATGTACAATATTCAGGTGTATCAGAAAGCGGACATTATCGACACCTGGGTATTCCGCACGGGCTTAGAACAGCTTAACTTCAGTCTGGGTGCCGCTGTAGGGCTCTATAAATCAATCATTGCACTGATCTTGGTCATTGGTGCCAATACTTTAGCCAAGCGAGTAGGTGGAAGCATATGGTGATGGATTGGAAAGAACGTTTTTTTGAAATTTTGATTTATCTGATTCTCATCGTAATGTCGGCCTGTTTCGTGTTCCCTTTGCTGTACGTGCTATCGATGTCATTGACGCCGTTCAGCGAGGTGATGAAAAACGGCGGTTTTCTCATCATTCCCAGACATATTTCATTCGAGGCCTATGCCCTGTTCCTAAAGGATGCGACGATCCCTAGAGCCTTCGGTGTCTCTTTATTCGTCACCATCATCGGAACCTTATTGAATGTGCTGCTGACGGTCCTTATGGCGTATCCCTTGAGCAGGAAAACGTTGCCTGGCAGGTCGATTTTTCTCTTCCTTATTCTGTTTACGATGATGTTTAATGGCGGCATTATTCCTACCTATCTCGTCGTGAAGGCAAGCGGATTGTTGAACTCCGTATGGTCGATGATTATTCCATCCGCAGTCGGGACGTTTTCGCTTCTGATCACAAAAACCTTCTTCGAGGGTTTACCGGAAGAAATTATGGAAGCGGCACGGATCGATGGGGCTTCCGAAAGCAAGGTTTTAATTCGTGTGCTATTGCCGATGTCTGTCCCCGTCATGGCTACAATTAGTACCTTTTATGGCGTTATGCATTGGAATGAGTTTTTTAGCTCGATTTTATATATCACGGATGCCAATCTATATCCGCTTCAGGTCGTTTTGCGAAGCATTCTAACCGCCTCGATGTCCGCCGAGATCAATTTGGAGAATACGGTTCCTTCTACAACCCTGCAAATGGCAGGCGTTATCTTAACAGCACTTCCGATTGTAATTGTCTATCCTTTCATCCAAAAATATTTCACCAAAGGAATGTTGATTGGTGCAGTGAAAGGTTAACCGTTTACATATAAAATGATCTAAGGGGAGATGGTTCTATGAAGGTTTCATTGACAAGCATTACAGTCATCGGGTTATCGATCAGTATCTTATTAAGCGGATGTGGGAAAACAGAAACCACGGATGGGGGCAAAGCGACCTCCGCGAGTGCAACCGCACCGGCAGCTTCTGCGAAATCAACGGCACCGGTTAAATTAAGCGTGCTGATCGGCGGGACCGGTTTAAGCGATGTCGACAAGCGGATTCAAGCCGAGATCGGCAAGAAGCTCGGCGTGGATTTCGACTTTAACGTGATGCAGACGGGCAACAACAATGAATATGCCAATCAAATTAACGTCAGAGTCGCTGCCGGCAATGCGCCGGATATTTTCACCGTTTCGAATGATCAAATGCAGCAATTCTCGAAGCAAGGGGCCATTCTGGATTTAACGAATTATTTGGATAAAATGCCGAATGTGAAAAAGGCGTACAGCGAAGCTGACTTAACCAAAGGGAAAGTGGACGGCAAGCTCATGACGCTTCCGAAGCGGGCAGCGGTCCCTTACCGCATGGTGATGTTAAGAAAGGACTGGCTGGATAAACTGAACCTGCCTGTTCCGACTACATTAGACGAATTGGCAACCGTCATTAAAGCTTTTCATGATAAGGATCCGGATGGGAACGGCAAACAAGATACTTACGGGCTGACGGGAACCGGATTGGATGTGTTCGCACCATTCTTCGGGGCGTTTGGCGCTGCTTTCGGTTCGGAGGGCAATTTTACCATCAAAGATAATAAAGCGGTATATTCGAGCACCCAACCGGAAATGAAGCAAGCGCTCACTTACATCAATAGCCTGTATGCCTCGGGCGCGATCGATCCGGATATCCTGACGAATAAAGGAAATGCAGCAGCTACGAAAGCTCAAAAAGGTCAAGTGGGCGTCATCTACGCCAATTGGTCGGATATGTTCAAGGATGAGTTCGTGAAGCTGACGACAGATACGAATCCCAATGCCAAGTTCATTGCCATTGAGCCGCCGACGGGACCTGCCGGTAAATTTAACGGCGCGTTCGACTATAGCGCAACAGACTGGCGAATTGCGCTTCCGAAAGCCATCGAGAAAACACCGGAGAAATTAGAAAGAGCGCTAGCCTATCTCGACTACATCACAGGGGCAGGCGAAGGTCAGAACATGGTGATGTTTGGCTTTGAAGGTACGCACTATACCAAGGAAGGCAGCGTGATTACACCGCTTCCGGCGATGTCAGAGCTCGGATCGACCTTTCAATTGCAGTTGACCGGCCGGGATGAGCTGCCTTACTTGTATACGAAGTTCGCCAAGCAAAAAGCTTACATCGATTTCGCGATTAACCTGCCGTACATCAAAGTGTACAATAACTTTGTAAAAACACCGGAAGGCTTAAACAAATCGGATAAGGATCGTTTCGAGAATGAAGAGTTTATCAAATTTATTTATGGGAAACGTCCGGTTGAACAGTTCGATGATTTTGTGAAAACGTTGAATACGACCTACCAGCTTCAAAAGTATGTCGACGAGGCAGAGAAAGCTTTTAAAGAAAAAGGATTGATTAAGTAGAGCGGAGTTGAATGGATTTGTTACGTGAAGAAGCCAGAGAAATTCCTGTTTTCTACGAGGCAGACATTTGTGTCCTAGGGGGTAGCTGCACTGGCGTTTTTGCTGCTGTTCGAGCCGCTCGCCTGGGCGCAAAGGTCGTTATCATTGAGAAACAGAACGCTTTCGGCGGCGTTGCGACATCGGGTTTAGTAAATATTTGGCATTCGCTGCACAATACCGAATTCAATCAACAGATTATAGCCGGATTGACGCTTGAGACCATCGAGCGGCTGGATCGGATAGGTGCCGTGATTGAGCACCAGAAGAACCACTCTTCGGGTTTCTTGCTCAATACCGAGGAACTTAAGATCGAATTAGATCGACTCGTTCAGGAAGCAAATGTAAAGGTCTATCTTCACACGATGTTTGTTGCCCCCTACGTCGTAGATGGGGAGCTTCAGGCCGCCATTGTGGAGAATAAATCCGGGCGTGGCGCGATTAAAGCCCAAATGTTCATAGACGCCACAGGTGACGGTGATCTGTGTGATCGGCTGGGAATTGGGCACCGCATCTCCCCTGAGTTTCAGCCGTCAACGGCATGCGCCAAGATCGATGGGTGGGAGCCTGGGCTGCAAGGATTTGATTTGGCGGAAGCGCTGCTTGCGTATAAAGAAGAATTTCATATTCCTGAAGGCTTTGGTTGGGGCGCTCAAGTTCCAAATTCTAAACACGTGTACATGTATGCGGGAACGCGTGTGTATCACGCCAACAGTTCAGACGGCGAGGCATTGACCTACAGTGAAATGGAAGGCCGCAGACAAGTAAGAGCCATCATGGACATGGTTCGCAAATACGGTCAAGGCAACCAGATGTCGCTTGTCTCTCTTCCATCGTACATCGGCACGCGGGAAACGCGCCATATTGACTGTCATTATCAATTGACAGGGGATAACGTGCTGCATGGCCATCGGTTTGATGATGCCATCGCGAACGGAAGTTATCGGGTGGATATTCATCATCAAGATAAGCCTGGACTGACGTTCAGATACTTAAATGGAGAGCAGGTGTATATCCGGCCTGGTTATCCGCATGAAGTGGGCAAGTGGCGGGAACCGGTTGAGATTGACCCCACCTTTTATCAAATTCCGTATCGAAGCTTATTGCCGCAAGGACCCTACAAGAATGTTATTGTGGCCGGCAGAATGTTGGATGTGGATGAGACTGCTTTTGGCGGCGTGCGGGTCATGGTGAATATGAATCAACTTGGCGAAGCTGCGGGCGTTGCTGCTTATATAGGGCTTTCAGAGAATAAGGGATTTGTAGATGTGGATGTACAGCAGCTTCGACATCAGTTGAAGAGCGGTGGATCGATTGTACTATAGATAACTACCTGATGTTAAGGGAGAGGATAGCGAGTAGAACCGGGAGCCAACCATCTGAAATTCAAATAGGAGGATGTGCATGGTTATGAGGCTAAGATGGAGGTTTATGTCTTGTATACTACTAATTACGATGATGACATCTGTAATTATTCCTTGGGGAGCAGCGCCTGCATATGCAGATACAGTGGAAAAGAATGCCTTGCTGAATCCAGGATTCGAGAGTGGCAACCGAAATTATTGGGGGCAATATAGTTCGAATTCTGCTGTGGTTTCTATCCAAAATACAGTCAAACATGAGGGCAACTACAGCTTGCAGGCAACATTTAGCGGAAACACCAACCTGCAATTGTATCAAGACGTTACGGGCGTTCCCGGGCAATCGTATTATTATGAAGCATGGGTCAAAAGCGAAGGTATTTCGCCAACGGGGTCGCAGCCCAATGGGTTCTATCCTTCCTTGCTGATCGCTGCTTATAATGGCAGCACATGGGTAACCAACCCGGCAGCACCGGCTGCTATCGCACCGAACCAAGACTGGACGAAGGTCAGCGGTACGTTTATATTCCCGTCCGGAGCGAATACCATTAAGCTTTCGCTCGGGCGCTGGAATGCGGTGGGCGCTATCTCCGGCACGCTGTATGTGGATGATGTATTTATCGGGAAAGCACCGGATTCTCTGCAGGCGGCACTGACGGCGCCTAACTTTTTAGTAACAGATTCGGTCGATCTTACAACGCAAATGAACCTTACGGGAAGCTTTAACGGTTCGTCATCCGGAATCGCTCCGTCCAGTGCGGTTCGGTGGCAAGTGACAAGCGGCAGCGCGGTGATCGTGGGCAATCACTTGACGTATACAGGCGATATGTCGGGGGGAGATGTCAGCCTGAAAGCGACGTTCGCGGGTCTTGAAGCGACGGTCACGGTTCCCTTTATTCGAGATCCCATTGCTCCCATTCCCGGGAATATCGTGTTGAATGGAGGATTCGAAGCCGGAAATCGAAGTAATTGGGGGCAGTACAGCGCCAGCTTTGCTGCGGTTACGGTGCAGAATGCGGTCAGACGAGGAGGGAGCTACGGCTTACAAGCTGCGTTGAGCGGGAACACCAATCTGCAGCTTTATCAGGATATGGCAGGCACGCCGGGAAAAAAATATTACTATGAAGCGTGGGTGAAAAGCGATGGCATCACGCCAACGGGTTCACAGCCCACGGGCTTTTATCCTGCATTACAAATCGCGGCTTACAATAATAGCAGCTGGGTAGCGAATGCGGCAACGCCTGTTACCATTCCACCCAATCAAGATTGGACGAAGATCAGCGGAACGTTTATATTCCCGGCTGGAGCGAATACAATCAAGCTGTCATGGGGCCGATGGAATGCAGTTGGTGCCATCTCCGGTAACTTGTACATCGATGATGTGTATGTCGGGAGAAGCCCGGATGCCATTCAGCTGGCCATGTCCAAGGGAAGCTATAAAGTAACAGAGTCGGTTGATTTGGCCGACCAAGCAAATCTCACAGGGAATTGTGGTGGCTGGTTGCTCCCGGTCACGGAGTCCGACTTGGTGACATGGTCCGTAGTCGCCGGCAGCGCGACCATAGCCAATAACAAGCTGAACTACGGGGGGGCGCCGACAGGGGGAAGCATTACCTTGAAGGGCATGTATAAGGGACTTGAAACGACTGTCATGGTTCCTTTTGAGCCGGATGTCGAAGCTCCGGTGTGGGGTTCCAACGCGCAGATCGCAACCACGGGAAAAGGGAGACATACCCTTAACTTAGCATGGCCCAGTGCATCCGATAATGTAGGTGTAACGAAATACCGGTTATATCGAGATGCCGAACCGCCTATAACTGTAAATGGTAACGTTTACACATTGGCAGGGCTTGAGGCGGGGAGAAGCTATCACTTTGAGATTGAAGCGGGTGATGCCAGCGATAACTGGACGAATGATCGAATTGCCGCTGACTTCAGTACAAGAACACTGCAAGAGCCAGATTGGATTCAGGGTTCGCTAACGGCAACCGACGTGGATTATTCATCGCTTACCCTGCACTGGAGCGGAGCTGCGGATGATCTTGGCGTCACGCAGTACCGCATTCTGCAAAATGGACAGCAGATTGCCGTGACTTCGACTGTGTACGCGTATCCCGTTAGCGGGCTGCTGGCAGAGACCGCCTACACCTTCCGCGTAGAAGCGGGCGATGGCAGCAGCAACTGGACCGACAATGGTCCGACCCTGCAAGTGGTGACGCCTTACCGCTCGGTTGCGGCAGCTGAGGTGAGTGTCAGCGAATCGGACGTCATACGGCACGCGGATAAGGAATTGCTCGGTTTCAACAATGACTGGCAAGAAAGCCAGCGCGTCATCATGAACCAGAGTCCGAGCTTGGCCATCCGGGATGATTATGCAACCGCCATGCAAGGCCTGTCTCTGCCGCTCAGCAGAATGGGCGGAACGGATTCGCAATATTTTAAATGGAAACAAACCTTGGGGCCTTATGCACAGCGAACAGGCTTTCCTAATCAATGGTATCCGACGACGCCGATGAATTTCGGTATTGTGGAGTGGTTAAAGTCCGTACAAAGCGTGAATATGAACAGTTTGTTTACATGGACATTTAATATGCTGCAATCGGATTATGCCGCAGATGCGGCGGATTTGGCGGAGTTTCTGACAAGTCCGGGCGACGGCACTACGAATCCCAATGGCGGAACGGATTGGGGCGCACTGCGCAGGCTATACGGCATAGCGGATCCAGTCAACGTCGTGTTCGAGCTTGGGAACGAATTGGATCATGGCCTGGGGATGAGCAACGCGGACTATATTCAAAAGTGTACGGAGATTATCGCAGCTGTGCGAGCTGTAAATCCATCGGCGAAATTTGCAGCGTTGGCCAAAACGGCACCATGGGGGGATGGGGCTCCTTCGGGTACTTGGCGGAACTGGCATAATGCGGTGCTGCAACAACTGGGAAGCAGCATCGACTATATTGCCTTCCACCCATATTATCTCGGTAATTCAATAGCCAATACAGAAGCGTATCTCAACTATCTTCGGGATGATATTCATGCATGGGAAGTCGGCAATGGTTCCGGTCATGCTGTGAACGTGTACATTTCTGAACATGCCGTATGGCCGCTGCGAGGCACGGAAACGGATTATTCGGCAGCTTCGTACCGAACGCATGATTTGGAAGGGCTTCTGGGCACAGCCCAATTCATTAACAGGATGTACAATCGACCTGAAATTACGATGGCTGCTTATCATGCGCTTGTATCGGGCCCATGGTTCACCTTGGGCCTGGGACCGTCGGGCATTTATCGTACGGGCATTGCGGAAATGATGACGACTATGGAGCAAGCGCTGGGGACGGATGTCGTAAAAGCGGACGTAACGGGGGACTACACGAATCTTACGCAGGATAATAATACGTTTACGGTCAATGCGATGACGGACGATGCGGACGGATTGCGTCTTGTGCTTGTGAACAGAGATTCGCGGATGAAGCGCGATATCGGCTTTGAATTTGAACATGCGTATAAAGTGGTCAAAAAGACAGTCCTAACGGCACCTAGTCTGATTTCCACGAATACGGCGACTAGCGCGCCGATCTCGGCCGTCACAACTGTGGTGACGGATGAACAAGCGCTGCAGCATTACCTGATGCCGGAGAAAAGCATGGTGGTGTTGTATTTGGAGAGGCTTGACGCGCAGCCTTGAGACGAATCACAAATAAGGAGCTAAGCGGCCTGATGCGCTTAGCTCCTTCGCTTTTTGAGAACCACAAAAATTTTCATTCTTTTCTAATGGATACCTAATAATTGGTTTACTATCATCAAGACATTTCAGAACACCGGTTTTTCCCGAGTACTGGCGTAGATTCATTACATGTAATTCACTTTGTCACTGATTGGAACGTTATTTGGCATAGAATTGGAACGTAGATTTGTATAAAAAATGTAGCCCGATGAATCAAGGAACCTTGACTTGTCGGGCATTTCTAATTAGTGTAATAGTCAATAAAAAAACCTTCATTTTCAATGTCTTATCTCTGGAACCAATCTTGTCATAAGTAGTGAAAATAAAATTAAGGTACGTGCCGCATGATTGGAGATAAAATTCGTGCTCTGAGAAAACGGATATAATATGCTATTGGAAGAAGATTATAGTAAGGATTTGAAATTAGCTGATGTTTGGAGTCTTAGTCCCACTGAGTTAGAGCTAATATCTCAGTTTAGATTACTTTCAAGTGCCAAACAAAAAGAAATTTTGGATTTTCTCAGCTATAAACTTAACTATACTTAGTTTCGACGCTAACTACAAAAACCATGCCAAGATGACCACGCAGGCGTGGCTTTTTGCTGTTCACTTCCTATTACTCCTAATCCATGAATTTTAATAAAGTGATGGCCCCTAGTCCTTCTTCTGTAACATGGTACAATCTGTTCGAAAATGAAAATATTGCTTTAAAGTAACACAGTAGTCTTAGATGCAGTTAAAGGTATGGTGTAATAACCATTAACCTAAAAGCATCGCAAATTTTGCACGTATTTTCATCTGAATTTTCTATTGTATAATGAATCGAGAAAAACTTTGAAAATATAGTCAGCCTATTTTCCTTCACAATAGGTTAAAGGAGACTTTATCATGCAATCGATAAATTTTAATACGATTCGTTTCAAGTTAATTTTCGGTTTATTTGTTATCATGCTACCGGTTATTTCTTTCCTTGTTTATAACAGCTATTATTCCATAAGCGTAGTTCGTAATCAGGTGGCACAATCGAGCAATAACTTGCTCCACTTGTACATGGGATTGATTGATAAGGATTTAAATAATATTGATAATTATCTCCTACAATTTGCTGCACAGAATGCAGGGTTATCTTATTTGGACCGCCCGGCTGTGCAGGATCAGGATGCGTATAATCTGGCCAAATATCAGTTATTCCGGGATTTGTATGAGAAAAGCAATTCGTATAATGCGCTTGATTTTTTCTTTGCTTACTCCGTTGTAAATCAAGACTTAATACTTGCTCCAAAAGCTTCAGTGTCGGAGAGTCCCGACCTTAAGGAATTCAAAGATACTCTAAGACAGCTCACTCAGGATACTCAGAAATTATCGTCTTATAGCACGAATCGGTGGTCAACAATTACTATAAATGGAATCCCTTATCTTATTCATTTAATTAAGTATGGAAATGTTTACATCGGTGCGCTTGTAAATTCCAAAGAAGTCATGGTACCGCTTGATCTGCTGGATCTTGGGAAAAACGGAAGATCGCTGATTGTTGATGCTGATAATCAACCGCTGATGGACCATAATTTTTACAAGGAGCAGGAGATTCAGCTGAATTATGAACAGGGCACTTATTTGCTTACTGGCACGAACCGGAAATATTTGGTCATTGGTGAGCAATCAAGCAAAGGAGATTTCAGTTTGCTTGCCGTAATACCGGATCGTAATATTATTGAACAGCTTCCTTATACACAGCGTGTTATATTGATAATAACTATTGGGGCGGTCTTTGTTTTAATCGGAGCTTTATATTTCTTGAGAAGGACCGTACTTCTGCCGATTAATCGCATTATTGTAGCGATGCGCAAGATCAAGGACGGCAACTTGGAGGCTCGGATCGTTGATACGCCGATATCTCAAGAATTCCGAATGATGAATGAAACCTTTAACGATATGATGGTTCAAATACAGGAGCTCAAAATCAATGTTTATGAAGAACGTTTAAACAACCAAAAGGCGGAGTTAAAGCATCTGCAATTGCAGGTTAACCCTCATTTTTATTTGAACTCCTTAAATATCGTATACTACTTGGCAGAGGACCAAAATTTTCGTTTACTAAAGGAGCTATCCTTATCCTTAATTGAATATTTCCGTTTCATGTTTCGTAGTCACATGGATTTCGTGCTGCTAAAGGATGAAATCAAGCATGTTCAAAACTATTTGCGTATTCAGGAGTTTCGTTTTCCTGGGAGCCTTACTACTCATTTCTCTATATCAGAAGCTCTATTGAACTATAAGATCCCTCCTTTAATCGTGCAAACATTTATTGAAAATGTGATCAAGCATGCCGTTTCTTTGGATGAACCGATTGAAGTTCATGTTGAGATCGTACACCATTTGGACCGGATGATCATTCGAATTGAAGATACCGGCAAAGGGTTTGATCCGGGAGTTTTACAGAAGCTGGAGCAAAATGAAACCCTTATGAACAATGATTCGGGGGAGCATATCGGAATTTGGAATGTGAAACGAAGACTTTGGCTGCTGTATCAAGAGCAAGCGAACATAAGCTTCTCTAATCATCCTGGTGCGGCCATTACCATCATGCTTCCGCTTCAGTCGGGATAAGGAGGTCCTTAATATGTACACGTTATTGATTGTAGATGATGAAGTATACATTGCCAATAAGGTGAAAGCTAGCGTTGATTGGGACCAGCTTGGAATTTCCAAAGTTTTTGTTGCTTATAATATCCGCCAGGCTAAGGAGATATTCGAAAGTCATTCGATTGATGTGATGATTTGTGATATTGAAATGCCACAGGGGAATGGTCTGGAGCTGTTGACATGGGCAAGAGAAAAATACTTAAAAACAGAATCCATCTTTCTTACATGCCACGCTGACTTTGAATATTCCAAGCAAGCGCTTCGATTAGGAAGCCTGGACTATTTACTGAAGCCGGTACCGGAAAATGAATTAAAGGAAGTCGTACAGAAGGCTATTTATAAAATAAAAACCGAAAGACCATTAGTAATGGAACGTTTCTGGCTGGACTTACTACAACAAAGCATTCCTTCTCACCCTGAAGCAATCAAGAAAGCTCTCTTCGAAAAAAGCATCCCTTTGTCCGAAACGGCAAGCATTCTACCGATCCTGATAGGCGTTCAGCATTGGGAGAAAAAGCTGTCCGTTCGCGAGGAACATATTATGGAATATGCTCTTCGAAAGACAGCAGAAGAGCTTATACTTCAGCAGGGGAACAAGGGTCAAATCATTCAGGTGAAAACCGGGCTTATCTTGGTTATCCTTGAATTGGAGAGAGAGTCTGTTCCAACAGAAGAGAAGCTGAAAGAGTTGTGTGAAGCTTTCATTGAAGCCAGTCATCAATATTTTTATTGCCAGGTTTCCTGCTATATCGGTGAATTGACTCGAATTCCAAATATGCTAGCCATGTATGATCAATTAATGTATCTGCACCTTAACAATGTTTCTCTAAGCAAACAGGTCATCGCATCTCGTGAACAAAGCGTTAAGACGCAAGACATTCCTTGGCCTCAAATGAACATATGGGCGGAAATGATGAAGCAAGGGGACAAAAAGAAGCTGCATGCGGAAATCACAAGTACGCTCCATTCCTGGAAACAAATTGAGGGGCTCGATGCCCAAAGCTTGAGACAATTTTACCAGAGTTTTCTGCAAATGCTTCTGTATACTCTGCAGCAAAATGGTCTAAAATCGGACCAACTATTCAAGGATCAATTGTCGCCTGATCGAGCACTCATCGCTACGAGATCTGTCAACGATCTTCAATCTTGGGTTCAAGATGTTCTGGAAATTACTTTCATACAGCAGAATGAAGGGGAAAGTGAATCTTTGGTGGATCGAATCAAGCATTACATTACTTCCCATATCGATCAGCCGTTATCCCGGCAATACATTGCGGACTATATCGGTCTAAGTCCGGATTATCTAGTAAAATTGTTCAAGAAGGAAACGGCAATCTCGATTTCGGATTATATTACGCAAGAAAGGATCCGCATTTCTAAAGAGCTTCTTGCGCATTCGGACCTACCGGTGAGCAGCATTGCACAAGCTGTCGGTTATTCCAACTTTGCCTATTTTTCAACCACTTTTAAGAAAGAGGTATCGATGACGCCTCAGGACTATAGAAGAACGAGTCGCTAATTTCAAATAAACATCCCGATTCGGGATGTTTATTTTGTTAGGACGGAAATTCAAAAGTGTGAGTGCGGATTTATGGTAGTTGCTTAAAATCGTTTCGCTTAATATAAAGTTTATAAGAACCGAAGAGTTGAATAAGGGGGAGATGACATTGAACACAAGGGCATATGAAGCATCACGATCAGAAGTACAGCCCCAACAAGTTACAGCCACGAGAGCGTTATTAAAAAAGGTGGTTAAGTACCGGGCATTACTCTTAATGACGCTTCCAGGAGTTCTGTATCTGTTGATTAATAATTATTTACCTATGTTTGGGGTCGTCATTGCATTCAAAAATATCAATTTTGCGAAAGGAATCTGGGGAAGCGACTGGGTAGGGTTCAAAAACTTTGAATATTTGTTTAAGACAACTGATGCCTATATCATCACAAGAAATACAATTCTCTATAATGTCGTATTTATCATTTTAACTACAGTGTTTGCCATCGGTTTAGCAATCATGTTGAATGAAATAAAGAATCGATTTTTGTCACGGATGTTTCAAAGCTTTATCTTACTGCCCTATTTAATTTCCACGGTTATTGTGGGCTACCTGGTATTATCATTTTTGGATGTTGAAAGTGGATTTATCAATACATCGATTCTTCCTATGTTGGGGATGAATTCAATCGAATGGTATGCAGAAACGAAATATTGGCCTTATATATTAACGATTGTGCACACATGGAAGGACGCAGGATATTTATGTGTGATTTATTTAGCAGCAATTATTGGGATTGATCAAGAATACTACGAGGCCGCGACGATAGATGGGGCCAACCGGTGGCAGCAGATGTGGGGTGTTACTCTACCGCTAATTACTCCTGTCATTACGATAATGTCACTATTAGCCATCGGACGTATTTTCTATTCTGACTTTGGGCTATTCTATCAAGTGCCCTTGAATACAGGGGCTTTGATGCCGGTTACTAATACCATTGATACCTATGTATACCGAGCACTTATGAATTTAGGTGATTTCGGAATGGCGTCTGCTGCTGGGCTGTACCAGTCTCTTGTCGGATTTATTCTCGTTATGATATCCAATTTTATTGTTAAAAAAGTAAACAGCGAGAATGCACTGTTTTAAGGAAGGTGACGCCCATGCTAACAAATAAAGGATATCAGTTGTTTTTGAATATGATTATGTTGCTCTTTGCCATCTGCAGTGTATTTCCTTTTCTTCTTTTGGTTTCGGCATCCTTTACGGACGATATGGAGATGATACGCAGCGGATACTCGCTAATTCCTGAGACAATTAGTTTTTCAGCATATGAGTATCTCTGGAATGACGCTACGACAATCATGCGAGCGTATGGAATCACGATACTAGTAACCGTCGTAGGGACACTAATAGGACTAACATTTATTTCTTTGCTTGCTTATCCGCTATCCAGGAAAGAGATGCCATTTCGCAAGTTTCTGGCTTTCTACGTTTTCTTTACTATGTTATTTCATGGTGGACTTGTCCCTACGTATTTGGTCTATACCAATTTACTTGATTTGAAGAATACGATTTGGGCCCTAATTATTCCGGGATTACTGGTGAATGCGTTTTATGTGATTCTCATGCGTACCTTCTTCGCAACCTCCATACCCCCATCGATTATTGAGTCGGCTTATATTGATGGAGCGAAGGAGTCAAGAATTTTTATAAGAATTGTCGTCCCCTTATCAACACCAGTGCTTGCCACCGTTGGTCTATTCCAAACCATTCGATATTGGAACGACTGGTTCAATGGTCTAATCTATATTACGGATAGCAAATATTACAGCCTCCAAAATTTATTAAACCGCATTTTGCTGGATATCCAATTTATGCAGAACAGCGATGGTCAAACGATGGAAGCGGCGGCGCATTTACCTTTGGAATCGATGCGAATGGCTATTGCTGTTATAGGCGTCCTTCCGATTATTGCTGCTTATCCTTTCTTTCAAAAATTCTTTATCAAAGGGATTACCGTCGGCGCTGTAAAGGGTTAAAGGCTATAACTGGTATATGCCAATTAAGTATATATTCAAATAAGGGGGAGTTTTGAAATGGTTGCACCGAAGAAGTGGAGTTCAAAAATGATATTATTAGGAATAGGAGCAAGTGTCTTACTAGCAGGTTGTAGCTCGAATGGCAGTGAAAAGCCCCAGAACGTAACGAATGGATCAGGCAGTACAGGTGAGTTAAAACCATATGAAATTGTCATGATGTTCCCATTTAATAACCAGCCGAAAGAATTGCAGGTGGTTACAGAAGAAATCAACAGAATTACGAAAGAAAAAATGAATGCTACTGTGAAGCTTGTACCGATCAGTTTTGGTACTTGGGCTCAACAAACGACCGTTATGCTGGCCGGTAACGAAAAGATTGACCTCATGTATAGCAGTGTTCGAGGTTCATTCAATAACACAGTTGCCCTGGGACATTTTATTCCACTGGATGAGCTTATTGCAAAATATGGTCAAAACGCTAAAAAAGCTCTGGATGAACAAAATCCTCAAATTTTGAATGCAACAAAAGTAAACGGGAAAATTTATGGCTTGCCTAATATTAAAGATTTGGCCTCGGATTATGGCGTGACGATGCGTAAGGATCTTGTTGAGAAGTATAAGATTGACATAAATAGCATTAAAACATTAGATGATCTGGATGCGATATTTAAAATGATCAAAGATAATGAGCCAGGTGTGACACCAACTGTTAAATATGGCTCTACTATTATTGATTCTTATGTAGGATCGCTTATTGATCCTCTAGGGAACCAGTTTGGCGTCCTTCCCATACATGGTAATGAGTTGAAGGTCGTGAATTGGTTCGAGACTAAGGAATATGAGAATTTGCTAAAAACGGTAAGAAGATGGTACCTTGCAGGATATATCGCGAAAGATGCTGCTACGGATACAGAAACCAAATATAATCTCGTCAAGGCAGGGAGAGGTTTCTCATGGTTATCTTCGATGAAGCCAGGTATCGAGCAGCAGGAAACCCGGAGTACAGGTAAGGAGATGGTGTCCGTTCGCCTATCGCCGCCCATCACGACAACAGATAAAATTACAGGAAGTTCTTGGAGCATTGTACGCAGTTCAGAGAACCCGGAACGTGCTATGATGTTGCTGGACTTGTTATACACGAATAAAGATCTGCAAAATCTGTTCAGTTGGGGAGTAGAAGGTAAGCATTACGTGAAAAAAGGGGACGTTATCGATTTCCCTGAAGGGGTCAATGCTTCGAACTCCGGGTATAATCTGCAACAAGGGTACATGTTCGGTAACCAATTCTTATCCTATATTTGGAACGGAGATGATCCGCAGCTTTGGGATAAAATGTCTAAGTTCAACAAGAGTGCGGTCATATCTAGAGCGATTGGTTTCAGCTTCAACGCTGAGCCTGTAAAAACAGAGATTGCTGCGGCGAATAATGTAATCAATCAGTTTAGAGTAGCATTAGAGACAGGAATGTTGGATCCAGAGTCGAAACTGCCCGAATTCAATAAGCAGTTAAAGGCTGCGGGCTTGGATAAGATCATTGCGGAGAAGCAAAAACAGTTGGATGAATGGGCTAAGAGTAATAAATAAAGATTTACTATTTCCATAGTCACGAAATCCGCGGTAGGTTCCTTGCAATTTGTGAGCGAATCTGCCGCGAACTATATTCCAATTTTAGTTATAAGTGAGGTTAAGCCGATGGTACAAACAGTTGAGCTGAATGATGGCTGGATTTTTACCAAAAATAATACGGTTACCTATTCATCGGAAGATATTCAAGAGGGCGAGGACGTTACAATTCCGCATTGTTGGAACCAAATTGATGGGCAAGATGGAACTCCTTATTATCGAGGACAGTGCTGGTATCAAAGAAAGCTTACTCTCCCCGAAGTGGACGTGACGAAGCGACTGTACTTGGAAATCGGAGCAGCAGGGATGATCGGTACGGTTTACATCAATGGACAATGTGCCGGTGAGAGCCGGTGTGGATATTCCATGTTCAGAGTACCTCTGAATCCTTATATTCAGGCTGGAGAAAACCTTATATCCATCATGGTGGACAATAGCCTACACAAGGATGTATTCCCCCTTATGGCGGACTTTACGTTTTACGGAGGATTATATAGGGATGTTAAGCTCCTGGTGATGGAGGATATCCATTTTGACCTGCTGGATCAAGGGCGAGATGGTGTGTATTTAAGTCAAAAGAAATTGGAGAATAACGCCTTTGAATTGGAGGTTTTCGGAAAAATAATCAATGAATCTTCCATTCCTAGAACAGGAGTCCTTATCGTTCAAGTGAACGATCAAGAAAGCAATATGGTTTTGGAAGAAAGAATGGAATTAACATTAATCGCCGAAACCGCTTTTAATATAAAAAGTGTGATCTATACTCCCATTCTTTGGCAAGGTATAGAAAATCCATATCTATATACCGTCAATGCATCCATAAATATAGAAGGACATACTTATGACATGCGATCCATTAAGTATGGATTTAGAACGGCAGAAGTAACAGCAGATCGAGGATTGCTGCTTAACGGTAAACCCATAAAGCTTAATGGTGTTAGCCGTCACCAAGACTATGCAGGTGTGGGTAATGCCATTACTAAGGCTCACATGGAAGAGGACATGTCCTTAATTCGGGATATAGGTGCGAATACCATTCGCCTATCGCATTATCAGCATGATGATTACTTTTACAGCTTATGTGATCATTACGGGATGCTAGTGTGGGCTGAAGTACCGTTCATTAGTATTCCCTCAACTCAGGATCCGCAAAATCAGAATGCCGTTGATCAGCTTGAGAGGTTGATTAAGCAGGCCTATAATCATTGCTCCATCTATTGTTGGGGAGTACAGAATGAAATCACAATTGCTGTTGAAAACGAGAAAACATATGAAAGTGTAAAACGGTTAAAGGCTCTGGCTAGACACTTGGATCCGGGTCGGCTAACGGCTCAAGCCAATATTTATTCGGTTGAAGACGATAGTTTGCTCAATTCCATCACGGATCTTGTCGGTTACAATTTGTATTATGGTTGGTACTATGGGGAAATGAAGGATCTGGGGGAACGACTGGATCGATTCCATCGAGTGCAGCCCAATGTGCCTGTTCTTATTGCGGAATATGGCGTAGATACGAACCCTAGGTTTCATTCTTATTCTCCGCAAGTGAAAGATTACACCGAGGAGTATCAGCTGCTCTTCCATCAAAATGCGTTACAGACAATCAACGATAGGCCCTATGTCTTGGGCGGTTATGTATGGAATATGTTCGACTTTGGCAGTGCAAATAGAAACGAAGGCGGCGAGTCAGGTAAGAATTTGAAGGGGCTCGTAACGATTGACCGGAAAATAAAGAAAGATGCCTATTATTTATATAAAGCCCATTGGTCAAAGAATTCTTTTGTCCACATTGCCGGCCGCCGATTTACTAATAGGCATAATGAGTTAAACGACATTGTTATTCTTTCCAATATTTCTGTTATCAAAATTTATAAAGATCAAGTCCTGCTCAAGGAAGTAAAAAATGATCAGCCTGTGAAGTTGGTGAAAGACGTAGCTCTAGTTCGAGGTGAGAATCACCTCAAGGTTGTGGGTGTCGATGAGCTAGGCGCTATCTACTCCGATGAAATAGTGCTCCATTACGTGTCCGAGATAGATAAAAGTTATGTTTATGTGAAAAAGGAAGAGGCAAGGCATGTTGTGAACTGGTTTGAAAAATTTGATTTAACTAACGTTAAGGAAATTGAACTGAAAGAAGGCTATTATTCTACTTTTGACACAATAGAAGATCTGTATATGAATGAGAAAGCTAAAGCAGTGTTTCTTAAATATTTCGAGCATACAACACATAATCCAAGGTTTGAATTGACCAAAGGAGTCATGTCGATTGAGAAGATGTCAAAGCTCTCTTTCTTCAAAATTCCTAAAGATTTACTTACCGTTATCAATACAGAATTGAACGTGATTAAAAAATAAGCTTTAATAACAGGAGTGATATCCCGGTATGTTATATCCTCAAAGCAATACGAAGAGAGAATTGATAGAGTTAAATGGGATATGGAATTTCAAACTTGATGACGGAACAGGTGCTACCAATAGAGTATATGAACAACAACTGCAGGGTACGATTCCCATGCCCGTGCCGGCCAGCTATAATGATCTGGTGGAAGACGCGCGGGTAAGAGATCATGTGGGTGACGTATGGTATGAAAGGGAGTTTTACGTATCCGAAGCTTGGCAAGGAAAACGGATCGTACTCCGATTCGGCAGCGTAACGCATTACGGCAAAGTATGGGTTAACGGTCAAGAGGTGATGGAGCATCACGGGGGCTATACTCCGTTTGAAGCGGATATTGCACCATATGTTTATTTTGATCGCAAGAATCGGGTCACCGTGCTCGTAAATAATGTGCTCGACTTCACTACGATTCCCATCGGCGAACTGCAAGTCAGACGGGATTCTGTGGGGAATGAGATTCGAAAGCAGGACTACTTCCATGATTTTTTCAATTACAGCGGGATTCACAGACCTGTTCGGATTTATACAACGGCACAACAGTATGTAAAGGACATTACCATTCGCTCGGAGCTTCGCGGTCAAACAGGCGTCGTTCAGTGTGAAGTGGAAACCGAAGGCTCTTCGAATGTAAGGGTAACGATTCTGGATGAGCAGGAGAACATGGTCGCTGAAGCATCAGGTGTGCATGCAGTCCTGGAAATTGAAAAACCAACGCTGTGGGAACCAGGGGCTGCCTATCTGTACACTCTAAAAGCAGAGGTTATTGGCAAGGAAGGAACTGTTGTAGACACATATAGCGAACCTTTTGGTATTCGTACTGTGAAGGTGGAAGGAAAACAGTTTCTGATCAATGGAAAACCCTTTTACTTTAAAGGCTTTGGCAAGCATGAGGATGCGGAAATCCATGGCAAAGGTTTGGATGAAGCGTTAAATATCAAAGATTTCAGCTTATTGAAGTGGATGGGGGCCAATTCATTCCGTACGTCCCACTATCCGTATGCTGAAGAAATCATGCGATTGGCTGATCGTGAGGGAATCGTGGTTGTGGACGAGGTTGCCGCGGTCGGACTGCATCTATCATTAGGGGCGTATGCATCATCAAATACACGTAATACCTGGCAAACCGTTCAATGCCAAGAAAGCCATAAAGCAGCTATTAAAGAATTGATTAAGCGCGATAAGAATCATGCATGCGTTGTGATGTGGGCTATTGCGAACGAACCTGCCGGGGAAGAAGAAGGGGCTTATGAATATTTTAAGCCACTCGCGGATTTAACCCGGGAGCTTGATCCTACAAGGCCGCTCACGATTGTCAATTACTATGCCGCATCCCCTACTACCTGCAAAATTCATACGTTAAGCGATGTGCTGTGCTTAAACCGCTACGTAGGCTGGTATGCGTTTGGCAATGATTTGGAGATGGCCGGCAGAGTGCTGAATCAGGAGCTACTGGCATGGTGGGAACTTACAGGAAAACCTGTTTTTCTAACGGAGTTTGGCGCGGATACCATTCAAGGACTAACTTCTACAGTGCCTCTTATGTGGTCGGAAGAATATCAGTGTGAATTTTTAAAAACATACCATCAAGTTATGGATAAGCTCGACTTCGTGGCGGGGGAGCACGTCTGGAACTTTGCTGATTTTGCCACAAAGCAAGGGATTGTCAGGGTAGATGGAAACAAGAAGGGTGTATTCACCAGAGATAGACGGCCAAAGAAAGCTGCTCACTTCTTGAGGGAGCGTTATCAGAATATAAAGGATTATTACTATAAGATTGAAAAGTGATTTATTAATCGTACTTAGTCAGACCTCTATCCCATCGGAATAGAATAAAAGGGGGTAATTTACCGATGTTATCGGTGAAATGATTTCAACAGAACGGACTCTGTAGTCTTCTTGCTATTTACGATGAACATCATCCCCAGAGGGGATAATATTGGAGGAGCCGGATGCGTTGACCCGCACGTCCGGATCTGTGAGAGGCCCATGCAATTGCGCATGGGCCTACTCGATTGTCCAAATGGTGTGGGTTGTACAATGAGGAATAGTCGGGCTATAAGGTGTTATTACGATAAGCACGTGGAGTGGTTCCGGCAATTTTTTTAAAAGCGCGGCCAAAGTAGGAAAAACTGTTAAACCCGACAGCTTCCGAAATTTCGGTTATGGGCATATTGGTGTTGGCCAGTAGTCGTTTGGCATGGTGAATGCGAGTCTGATTAAGAAAATCCGTGATCGTCAGACCAATCGTCTTTTTAAACAGGTGACAGAGATAATAGGGGTTGATATATAAGTCCTGAGCCAATTTCTCCAAGGGAATGTCCGTATTGAAATGTTTGGACAAATATTTGACAGCTTCTTCGACTTTAGGATTAATTGTGTTGCGGGCAATCGGTTCAAGCTCCTTTTCTTCCCCGTTAAAGACGAGTCGATCGATTTCCAGCAGCAATTCGTTCAAATAAATGCGCATCGCCAAGAAGTCGCCAGTATTGAGCCGCGCATATTCCTCATGCAGCCGTTCCAGCAAATAATCGAAGTGGCGCAGCCGTTCGCCGCTTAACCGAATGTGCCGGTGCTGGTTCAGGCGATCGAATACGCGAAGAAACCGCTCCCGAATTTCGGGTTCGAGCAGCTCGGGCAAAAAGTGAATGGCCGAGCGTGTGCTCGGCAATTGCAGTTTGGGCGAGCTTTTATGGGACTCGAGCGCGCTGATCAAGATCAGATCGTTGCCTTCGAGCGGATAGATGTTTTCCTCAATGACAAAATAACCGCTGCCTTCGTGAAACAAATAAATTTCATAGCCGGCATGTGAATGGAAATTCATGTAAAAGTTTTTTTCCGTTTCCTTATATTTCATGTGGATGGGTAATTCTTGCAATTTATTGTTTACGAAAAAGTCCGTTGATTGATATGCCTGATCTGCCATAGGCCAATCCTCCTCTGGAAGTATGCGCTCTCATTCATTCTAAATCGAAAAATTCAAGAAAGCAATATCGGTATGGTTTTACGCAATTGATCGAGAGATTTGCATCCGTTTTCATACTATACTTGGCTCATACCGCTAATCACATGAGTCGGAGGTGCGAAACAGAGAAAGGCGGCATACAACCAGAGGAGTGGGATCAAGAAATGGCTGTCGTAAAGAAAGAACATATTAAAAATGCAGCTGAGCGTGTCTATCGTTATATGACGGAAAGCGATTCAACAGATTGGGGGATGAATATTCATGCTTGGGATTGGGTGCCCGGTGTTGGGGTCATTGCCTTGCTTCATTATTACGATCAAACAGGCCAAGAGGACGTTCTGAACTATTTGACCGGGTGGGTCGATCGAAATCAAGACAAAGCAGGTCGTACGAAGGTGATCAACTCGATGGCGCCGTTTGCCATCTTCCCTCGCTTGTACGAACAAACCAAACAATCCTACTATCTTGATCAGGCTAAGCAAATTTCCCGCTGGATCGTAGAGGAAGCTCCGCGTACGCGGGAAGGTGCTTTCGAGCATACGGTTACAGAGGAGGACAGCTTTCCCGAGCAAGTATGGGCAGACACCATCTTCATGGCCGTCTTGCTGCTGGCTAGGACGGCCAAATTAACCAAGGATGCCGACCTTGCTGCGCAAGCGCTTGAACAGGTGGCCATCCATTTGCGGCTGCTGCAGGACAAGGAAACCGGTGTCCTGTTCCACGGATGGAACTGCGCTCAAGGCGACCATTTGTCAGCGGCACGCTGGACGCGGGCGAACGCTTGGGTGTGCGTAGCCGTACCAGAAATTCTTGCTGAAATTTCCGAACTCATTGCAATTCCGTCCGAGATTGGCTTACACTACAAACGGATGATTGATGGGTTAATCACGTACCAGAACGAGCAAGGCTTATGGCACACGGTGATGGATCAAGCCGAGTTTTATCACGAAACGTCAGGCAGTGCGGGAATCGCTTGCGGCATTATGCTGGCAATTCGAAGGGGCATGCTCGATGAAAGGTACAAAGACTTCGTGATGAAAGCGCTGAATGGCGTGCTGGCGAACATTCATGCAACCGGTGAAGTAGGCAGCGTTTCCGGAGGTACGCCGATCATGCCGACGATCGAGGCTTATCAAACTATTGAGCGAATACCGACTTTGTATGGGCAAGGGATGGTACTGATGCTGCTGGTGGAATGCTTCGGTTTGGAGTAAACGAATCTATGGTTATGGAGGGTTAGGTATGAACGTTCGGAGTTCTGATGCATCGATAACCAGAACCAGCCCCAGAAAAAGCTCATTGCTTCGGAGCATGTACCGCTATCGCAGGCTGTATGTGCTGGCGCTTCCCGGCATCTTGTATTTTTTGGTATTCCATTATTTACCCATGTGGGGCGTGCTGATTGCCTTTCAGGATTACAGTCCGTTTCAGGGTTTTTTCGGAAGCGATTGGGTCGGGTTCAAACATTTTATAGACTTTTTCCAAAGTGACAAATTTTTAAGACTGCTTGGCAACACGCTGATGATTAACTTGCTAAAGCTTGTGCTATTCTTCCCGGCACCGATTGTGCTGGCGTTGCTGCTGAACGAGGTAAGAAATGCCCTGTATAAACGTTTAGTACAAACGGTCGTTTACTTGCCGCACTTTCTGTCATGGGTTATCGTCATCGGCATATACTCGCTGATGTTCTCCTCAACCGGCTTCGTCAATGAACTGGTCGTGATGATGGGCGGCACCGCGAAGAAATGGATGATGATGCCGGAGTTGTTCCAAATAACGATCGTGCTTCAAAATATTTGGAAAGAAACCGGCTGGGGAACGATTATTTTCCTTGCCGCACTAAGTTCTGTTTCGCCTGAGCTTTACGAGGCAGCTGTCATGGATGGGGCCAGCCGCTGGCGGCAATTGTGGAATATTACGCTGCCGACGATTCGGCCGACGATCATTATGCTGCTCCTGCTGCAACTTGGCCATATCTTAAATACTGGTTTCGAGCAGATCTTCTTGATGCTGAACCCGCTCGTGCTGGATGTGGGCGACGTGTTTGCGACGTATGTGTATAGAGAAGGGATTTTGCAAGGGGACTTCAGCTTTGCTTCCGCTGCGGGATTGTTCAATTCACTTGTAGGGCTAATCCTCATTCTCGGCGCAAATAAACTCACCAAAAAACTGGGCGAAGAAGGGCTCTTCTAGGGAGGGTGAAACCATGAGATTTAAACGAACTTTTGGCGAGGTACTGTTTGATCGTGCCAATTACGTAGTGCTCGCCCTCGTTTCCGCTGTCATGCTGCTGCCGTTTGTCAACGTACTCGCTTCTTCGCTTTCAAACGGCGTTGAACTGAGCAGGGGAGGGCTCGTCCTCTGGCCACGCGGTTGGTCGCTGGAAGCGTATACCTATATTTTTAGACAAGGGGATTTGGTCAAATCACTGGGTGTCACCGTATTCATCACGGTGTTGGGTACGGCATTGAATCTGATCGTCACCTTTACGCTCGCCTATGCGTTATCCAAATCGCAATTGCCTTTCCGCAATCCGCTGCTGATGCTGGTCTTCTTTACCACCCTGTTCAGCGGGGGCATGATTCCGAGCTTCATATTGGTTAAAAGCCTTGGCTTGCTTGACAGCCTGTGGTCGCTGATTATTCCCGGCGCGGCAAGCGCGTTTAACGTCATTATTGTCAAATCGTTCATGCAGTCCATTCCGGATGGGCTCGAAGAGTCTGCCACGATTGACGGCTGCACAGAGTATGGCACGTTTTTCCGAATCGTGCTGCCAGTTTCCATGCCGATCGTCGCGACGATGATTTTGTTCTACGCGGTTGGCCACTGGAACGAGTTTTTTCAAGCTATTCTATACATTAATTCGCCATCCAAATGGCCGATGCAAGTGTTCTTGCGGCAAGTTCTGCTCGTTCTTAGCTCATCGGAGCTGAATGCGTCCATGATCGATCATGATCAAATGACGCAGCTCGCGGAGCCGATTAAAATGGCGATGGTCATTGTTGCGACAGTGCCTATTGTGATTGTGTACCCGTTCTTGCAGAAATACTTTGTGAAGGGCGTCATGATTGGCTCCATTAAAGGGTAAAGCTTTGCACCATCCATTCGCTAAATCCAAGGGGGATTTGAAATGAAACCATTGACACAGAAAACGCTTTATACTTGCTTCACCGTCGTACTCGGAAGTACTTTGATCTTATCGGGCTGTGGCAAATCAGACTCTTCCAGTGGAAGTAAGGCGACGGGAGCGGCTTCTGCAACGCCTTCAAAGCCAGTGCCGGTAACCTTCTCGATGAATGTGAATACGGTGCCGGACGTGGAGAACAACGAGGGCATTAAGTGGCTCAATCAGAAGTTCAATATGGATCTGAAGTTTACGCCGATTCCTAACTCGAATTTCCAGGAAAAATTCAATGCCATGGTCGCTTCGGGCGAAATGCCGGACGTGTTCACGTTTAACTTCGATGCGACGGCCGTGAAGCTGATTAAACAAGGCGCGGTTGCTCCGCTGGATGACATCATTGCGAAATATCCAAATTTGAAATACACCAAATCGCACTATGACAACATGAGCTACAACGGCAAAGTGTACGGTATCCCAATCGCTCGCTCGCTGCTCTCCGCTCCGAATGCTCCGCTGATTCGTCAGGATTGGCTCGATAAGCTGAAATTGCCAGTGCCTAAGACGCTGGATGAGTTGTATGCAACCATGCAAGCGATGACGAACAACGATCCGGATGGCAATGGTAAAAAAGATACTTACGGCCTGCAGCTCGGCGAAATTACGGGACGTGTCGGCGACTTCAACGGTCGTGAGTTCTGGGGAGCGGCGGATCTGCTGTACAGCTTCGGTTTGGACGGCTCCGGCTGGGTGCTGAAGGATGGTCAGCTTGTGATGAACGAAACGCTGCCAGAGTATAAAACGTACCTCGATTGGCTGAAAAAAGCTATTGCCGAAGGCTTGGTCGATCCGGATTTTGCCTTGAATAAAGCGAATCAATCACAAGATAAATTCTTTAAGAACGGCAAGAGCGGGATTGCATTCGATTTCGTCTCCAATATTCGCAACTTCACTTCAACCGTTCCGAAAACAACACCTGGCGCGAAGTTGACTGCATTCGAGCCGCCAGTTGGCCCGACAGGCAAAAGCGGCGTTGTTTCCGGCCCTGGCAACGTTGGCGCGATCTTTATCAGCGCGAATGCGGCGAAGGATGCCAATAAAGTCAAGACGATCATGCAATGGCTGGATTACGGTCCGTCCAAAGACAACGGCTACGTAGTCGGCAGCGCGCAAAAATACAACATGCTGCAGAACTACGGCTTGGAAGGCGTAACCTTTAAGAAGAACGCCGACGGCAACGTGGAAGTGACAGATAAAGACAAGCTCGCAAAGCTTGGCGGCGGCTACATTTTGCCGACACAAGCGCTGCCTAACCCGGAGAATACGAACTATACAAAAGATACCGACGACCCGGATACGTTGAAGCTGGAAATTGCAGCGAACGATATTCTGATCAAACACTTGAAAGCAAGCCCAATCGCAGGTCTGCAATCGGCAACCGAACAAAATACGCCGGACATGTATATGGACCTCGTAAAAGCCAAAGTGAAATATGTCATGGGACAATTGAGCAGCGCTGAATGGGATCAAGCTTTGAAAACGTTTATGGATAAAAACGGTACGAAAGTGACACAAGAATATAATGAAGCGCTCAAAAATGTAAAAAAATAATAAGCCAGCCCCCGGTTCTCGGGGGTTTTCTCATCAAGTGAATTTGTCCAAAGGAAGTGCCAGCCGAATGAAGGAACAAGCCATTCAAAAGTTGATTAACGGAATTGTCGATAAACAGTGGAAGGATTTCGATCTGCAAGCACTGGCACTCAAGACAACCAGAGGTCCCGGGTATAATTATCATACCAATGTACGGAATGCCGAGGTTCATATGATTCGGGAGTCGTTCTACTTTGCCTTGTCGCTGCTCGACCGGCAGGCGGACGGGGATTGTTCGCTGGCAGCCCGAATCATTGACCGTTTGCTTCACTATCAAGTACTAGATCCTGATCATCCATCATATGGCATATGGCCTTATTATATGGAAGAGCCGGTCGACGACATGGCGTCGCCGGATCGAAATTGGGCCGATTTCTGCGGCAAAGCGTTAATCCAGGTTTATGTTGACCATGCGGATGCATTGCCAGCTGAGCTTCATACGAAGATCAAAGCTTCGCTCGAAGCCGCTGCACGCTTGATTATGCGACGGAATGTCCTGCCGTCCTACACGAATATTTGCATTATGGGGACGTATGTTGCGCTGCTGGCCGGAGAGCTGCTAGGCAATGCCGAGTTGTTCGCATACGGCCGGAGCAAGCTCCAGCTGCTGCACGAATATTGTACGTATCATGGCGCTTTTACCGAGTACAATTCCCCAACGTATACGATCGTCGCAATTGAAGATTTGTCTCTGATGCTGAGACATATTCGGGATAACACAAGTCTGACGATGATTCGTGAACTTCATGACATGGCTTGGGCCTCCATTGCGGAGCATTATCATGCGCCGACACAGCAATGGGCTGGCCCGCACAGCCGTTCCTATGAAACACTGCAAGGCAATGCCTTCTTATCCTTCCTTCAGCTTGCTGGCCAAGGCAGATTGGAGCTCGTTCCGGACGAGGAGCTGGATATTCATGCGCTATGGGCCCGGGTAGGGCTTAACATGCCGGAAGTCTATGTGCCGTATTTTAAGGGGGAACGGGCGGCAAGCTTCTCTCAAAAGGTCATTGTCAAAGGGGAGACCCCGGTGATTGCATCGTCGTATCTGACACCGGACTTCACGCTGGGTTCATTTAATCACTGTGATCTATGGAATCAGCGCAGACCGTTGACAGCATATTGGGGAAGTGCCAAGCAAGCCGCTGCGCTGCGCTTTCGCTGCTTGCACGATGGCTACGATTTCAGCTCAGGTCTGCTCCATACCGTTCAGCAGCGAGGGCTCCTGCAAGGGATTGCGCATTTCTGCTCCAATCATGGCGACAAGCATTTTACGCTGGATCCGATTGATGGCAAAGTAGAGGCGTCCTCCCTACTGCTCCGATTTGAATTCATTGGAGATCGGAGCGAGCTTCTGCTGCCGAGTCAACTGATCATTGGCAAGCCAATACGCATTTGCACACCAACGGTCACGATTGGTCTGATCATCCCGTCCTGCCGCTTTGGCGATTACACGCCTACACTTCGCATGAAGGAAGAAGAAGCTGCAACAGCCATTGAAATTGTCCTCTATGAGGGGGAACGTCGAGAGCACAGTCTATCCGAGTTGCGCGAAGCGTATGTTGCATTTGGGCTGCTGCTTGAACGGGCCGATTGTCCGGAGCAGGAGTTTACCGCCAAGATTATGAGCATCGCAGTTGCAAGATCAGAGAAGGAAATCCAACTTATTTACGAGGATGCGGCCAAAGTGCTGCGGGTTGGCGTGCCGCACGGCGTTCTGCCGTTCCGTGAAGCGATGCAGAGGGCAATGTGCAGAAGTGAATTAAAAATTGAAGCGGGTGCGCCGATTTGGTCGGTATAAAGGGAGGGGCGTGTCCCCTCTGAGATTAAAATGAAAGCGCATTCAATGAGTGAGTGAGTGAGTGAGGGAGGGTATTTATGCAATTTTTGTTTAAACATGCTCGAAATAACCGGTGGAAGTCGCTTGCGCTGGCTTCCTTGCTCCTTGTTTCTGCTGGCGGTCCGGCAGTGTTAGCGGCCGATCCGGCTCCAATGACGCCGGATACGCCGATTTACTACGATCGGGTCGATAATGTATATCCGGATCTGGCGAAAAGCGAAACGATGCTGAACTTCTTTCAGCAGAATCTGATTGCTAATCAGCAGCCGGACGGACGTTTTGATAATTATCCGCAAAAAGTTTACGTCTCCGGCACCAATCTGACGGCTGGCAACATAGTTGCGAATTACGGTTTTGAACAAGGAACCACAGTGCTGCCGGAGGGGTGGACAGCGACAGATGGATTAAGCGGAACGCCAAACGGCGTGAATGTGAACTGGCAGGCGGATTATACTTCCGCGCTGGAGGGCAAGCGGTATGTGGATATGTCGGCCTCGTCGGCAGCGAGTGCGGCCCTTGTCCAGCAGATCAGCAACCCGGTGCATGTGATGGTCGATTATTCTGCTCCGGCAGATGTCACGCTAACGCCCGGCAGTTTGATGATTTTCAGCGCATTCTATCAAGCGGAACAGGCATCCGTCCCATCCGGTGGGCAAGGGATCTACGGCAAAGTTACGTTCTTGGACGGCAGTGGACAGCCATTGGGAAGTCCCTACGTGTTCCAGGGCAAGAGCGGCCTGACGGGGTGGCAGGAAATTCGCGGGCTCGTGACCGTTCCATCCATCCAGCCGGCGAGCATTCTCGTGCAAGCGGGCATTGATGGCACGCAAGGCAGCGTCCAGTGGGACGGCGTTCGCCTCATGCGTGTCGACACGTCGGCAGGCAGTGATCAGATTCCGTATGCTACAAAAGGAACGGCCGCTGTGCCGAATGCCGGATTTGAAACTTCAGCCTCCTGGACAGCGGTGCAGGAAATCGGACCTGCGGCTGCAGTGACTGTATCTGCGGCAGGCGGGAGCAGCGGCAAAGGGGGGCGCATCGCTTCAACTTCCGCTTCAACGGTTGCATTGCTAAGCAACACGGTATCGGCATCAGGGAACGGGACGCGCCAATTTGGCGGCGACTATCGCATTTTTAACGTGAACTACAAAACCGATGCGGGCTTTGTCGCGGCAGATGCGCACAGCGTTGAAGCGCGGCTTGTTTATCTCGATATGAATAAGCAGCCGATCGGCAGCACCAGCTTTTATGGCGCTCCAACGGAGGGGCAGTGGGGGACAATCTCTGGCGTATTCGATACGCCGTATCCGGTGTATTATGTGCGCATTGAATTGCGCAGCAATCGTGCTGTGGGAACGGTGACCTTCGACAATGTTTCGTACATTGGTGTAGATCAACAGGCGAGCAGTACGGAAGCCGGCTTGGGAACCGTCGGTATGCTGGCGTTCAACTGGACACGCACGGGGAAAACAAATGATGAGCTTGCCAAGCGAACACGCGACGGCCTCACCTTTTATTTGAAAAATCGCGTTACGACCATCGATAATCTCGCCAATGCAAATAAATTAATGCCGAGCATGGCAAACAGCGGCGAGATCTATGTGCCTTATGCTGTCAGCGGGGCGACGACGGGGGCCGATTATCCGACAACCGCATTCGGCCTGCACAATCTGGCGACAGCCATCCAATATGGCGAAGGCTTGTTTACGACCGATCAGCTTGCAGATGCCAAAGCGAAGGCGCTATCCATGTGGAGATGGATTACTCGCGTCGTGCAATTCAACACGCAGCAATCGATGAACCAGACGCTCGTTGCGCTGCTCGGCGGCATTCAGATGGCGAATATTACGCAGGATGACGCCTTGAAGCAGGAGATTCGCGATTACTATGCGATTGGACTCGCGGGCACGAACTTGCCGCCGGCCACAGGTGGTGTGCGCAAAGCGGCTCGTCAGAATATTGACGGCTATAACATTTTTTATGAAGTGAATGGCTTCGATGTCAGTTATGCGGGTGTTTCTCTGAGTGATTTGGCCGGCATTATGCAGGAATTGCCGGACCATGATGCGGGTTATCGCGATCTTAGGGATCTGCTATATCAAGACGGCATGGAAATGGCCAGCTATTTTAACGTCAGAATGGCGGCGGACGGGTGGATTTTTGCAGGTTCACGCCACAATGAAGGCGGCAGCTCCGCTTATAATATGGGGAATTTCTCGGGTCTGTCCTATTGGGGACACGCGCTGGAGGCTGATCTTGGGCGCTTTTTAATCAAATCCTTCTCTTCTCCGACGTTGACGTATGGAGATACAGCGAATCTGGGGCATCTCGCCGTTCATGGGCCGATGTTGATGTACGAAACGATTTCGCACTACCCTTGGGATCGCACGCAGCCGCAGAAGCTGGAAATGAACAGTTTGCGAAAAGGAAGCGTTTCGGCTTACTTCAAGCCGGACAACAAGCAGCCGCTGAACGTTTCCGTCTCCGGCACGGATTTCATGGAGAGCTTGTATGATACAGGCATAGCCGATCCGGATAAACCGGGATTCCCCAAGATTGACCGGATTAACGGCTGGTACGCGCAAGCGGCGGACGGCAGCCGCCAGTACGACGATGTGAAGCAAACCACCCTTAACCAGGCACTGCCTAATTATTATGTACGGCAAGATGACGGCAAAGCGTCGAACGGGGTGAATATGACGCAACAATACACGATCACTAACGGCACTTCGCTTTACAACGTGCTCGCGGTTCGATTCGGCTCAACGCAGCGTTTTTTATCACTTGGCGAACTGATCGGACTGCCGTACATGTCCGTTCCGCAACGCGCTTATGCGCCGGGAGCGACTGAACCTGACCGAGTGCGCATCAACGGGTTGTATGGCATCGACGGCACGCCACTTCTGGACTTGGCGAAGGATGCCGGTGCTGTTAGCACACAGGCCTTTGTGGCGGGCACCTCCAGAGTGACAGGCTTTCCGATGCTGAAGGCGGAGAGTGCGCCGGCAGGGGGCGCCACCAAGCCAACCTGGCTGTCCATCGCAGATGAGGGCGCGCTAAGCGCTGGATTCGTGACGACACCGGGTAAAATCATGGACGATTTGTACTCAAAGGCGCTTTGGGATCCGACTAACGTTCGATCTTCGGCGAATAACGGCACGATCGTGCAGTTTGCCAACACAGACAAAATTACTGTTCAAGTGACGGATAGTACGATAGCGGCTGAGTATAAGGAAGGCGATTGGGTGTATTTCGTGAGTAAAATTGAACCGAACGCCGGGGCAACCGGCTTCACGTCCAAATCTGTCGCTAAATACGAGAACCGGACGGATGTGCTCCGTGCCTTGACCATTGAAGATGAAGGCATGAAGCTTGTGCTGCACGATGGTCATGCGTTGTTCATCGACAAAGCAGGCAGAACCGCGCTGATTGACGGACACGCCATCGGCGGTATCGATTTGGCAGCGCTTCGCAGCCAAATGGGCAAGACGCGTGGAGGCAACCCGGAGCAGTTCCCCTATGCCTACGACCTTAACGGCGACGGGCAAATCGACACGGCGGATCTTGGGCAGCTAGGCTTCTACATGCGGCCGCTGACCGATCAGCCATAAGGAAGGTGAGCAGCGTGAATCGAAAACAGAAATATATGGCTATGACGCTGGCAGGCAGTTTATTCTTGAACGTATTTGGCTTGATCGTGGGAACAGCCTTTGCGGCTGCAACCGTCGGAACAGATGAGAACTTCAACTCGCTGCCGGTCGGCAACTTTTCTGCGCCGAATTGGACGCCGACACTTACGCCGGATGGCAGCATCCGCGTCGTTGCGGATGCTGCCGATCCAGCGAATAAAAGCGTGCGGCTCGAGAAAACGACAACGACCGCGACGAGCAATCTTACGCTGGATCGGAAAAATCTTTCCGTTTCGGGCAAAGCCATCATCGGATATCGCTTGAAAACAGACGAAACGACTGGCACTAAGTCCGCCCCGTATGTGTACGGTGCCGGCACAAGCTACAACATGATCTCTTTGTCCGTAGTCGGCGCCAATATTAACGCATACAACGGGAGCTCCAGCTCCGCGATTCTAACCGGATTTCAAGCGGGAAAATGGTATAACATACAATTTGTGCTGGATACCGTAACAAAGAAATATGATGCGTACATCGATGGGGTTAAAAAAGCGACTGCCTTCTCTTTCAGGGATACGACGGCGAATACAGACACATTGACACTGATTCGCTACTCCATGGATAAAGCGCAGCAAGGAACAATCCAATTCGATGATCTGTTCGTCGATCAGCTGCCGGATTCGCTCAGCATGGAATCCGCGTATCACCTTTCTCTCAACAGCGCCCATGCGTCGCAAGTGAGTGCGGTGTACAGCGATCACAGCGTTGACATTACGGATAATGTAACGTACAGCTCTTCCAATTCTTCGATTGCTGCAGTCGATGCCAGTGGGAACGTTAAGGGAAATGCGTTAGGAACAGCCGTTATTACGGCGTCGTTCGGCGGCCTTACCGCCACTTCTACAGTGACGGTTACGCCTGGAAATGTGCTGAATGATGTTCAGCTTGATCAAGCTGATTACTTGTTAAACGAGGGCCAGCAGCTCATCTCCGTCTTAACGGCAGTCTATTCCTCCGGGCCAATTCAAGCGAATGGTTTGCCTGGTGCGGTATTCGTCTCCAGCAATCCTGCCGTGGCTTACGTCGACGTCAGCAGCGGTTTGATTCAGGCGCTTCATTATGGAACGTCTGTGCTTACAGCGACCTATGGCGATAAAACAGCTACTTCGACGATAACGGTTTTGCCGATTTTGCAAAATCTGAACTTGGTCTCCCCGGGTTCCGGTGGGATGGATTTATCCATTGGGGGGTCAGCAGCGAGCGTGACGAAGGCGGTATATTCGGACGGTCAAACGTACGACATCACGCAGCTAGCCGCTTATCAATCCGCGAATCATGAAGTCGCAGACGTGGACGCGCAAGGGAAGGTCGTGGCGTTAGCGCAAGGGAGCACCGTGATTACCGTTACATACGGCGCTCAATCTGTTACATTCCCTGTCAGAGTATCCTCTTTGAAGCTGGATCAAACAGCGTATTCGCTGGCCATCGGCGCATTGCATGCGACCGTCGTCAGCCGCCTAAACGCTGACGGCAGCGAAATCGACGTAACATCGCAATCTACTTTTCAAGTGGAGGACCCGTCTATTTTACAAGTGGATGCCACGGGGAAAGTTACTGCACTGCGCAGCGGGACTACGCGTGTTATCGTGGGCTACGGATCGGCGATGGCAACAGTCACAATTACGGTTGTTGGCGAGGGGGCTTCCCAAGATTTTACACTGAGAACCAGTCATAACGATTCAACGATTCAAGTTAAGGTTGCCGCCGGCACAGTAAGCGGTCAAGATGTTCAGGGGCCCATCTATGCGGTGCGAACGCAATTGCAATGGGATCCAAACGAACTGCAGCTGCTCAATGTGAGACCGGAATTATTTATTGGGACGACGAGTCAAGTTACAGCCACCGATACACTTTACGAGCTTGGAAATCAGCCAACCGGTTATCAAAGTATGGTGACAACAGGCGCTGGGATCGTTGATTACCTAGCTACGAAAGTTGGCAACGCGGATGAAACTTCCGCTTCCAGCCACACGGGTATCGCCACGCTGGAGTTTCAGGTGCAACATCCTGGCGCAACTGTTCAATTTCGCGTCCAGGACATGCATGTCGCCATATTGAATCAAGATCAGGTCATTCAAGTGATTCCTAGCTCAATCCTCGCGGGAACGAAAGTGGACATCATCCCTCCCGCATGGCCAGCGAATCGGCAGGTAACGGCCGATCAAGTCGGTTATCACGGAGCTAGTCTAACCTGGACGGAGGCGACAGATGAAGTCGGTGTCACGCAGTATCGCATATATAATGGCAGCAGCTTGATTGCGACCGTCGATGGCTCCGCAAGAAGCTACACAGTTACAGAGCTGCAAGAAGGGACCTCCTACACCTTCAGCGTACAGGCAGGAGATGCCGAGGACAACTGGACGACGGATGGGCCAAGCGTAACGGTCCGCACGTTATCGGAAGATACGCCGTCTACTCCACCAGCGGGTGTTCCGGCTACCCCACCGAAGGAAGAGAAGCCGAATCCCTCCGTTCCCTCTCAGCCGAAGGAGCCGGTCGTAACGCCGTTCAAGGATGTCACGCCGAGCTATAACTGGGCATCCAAAGCGATTGAGACATTAACGGCGAAAGGGATTATCCAAGGCACTTCGCCTACGACGTTTGAGCCTGGCAAAACGGCATCAAGAGCGGATATCATTACTTTGATTGTACGCGCGCTAGGGATTAAGGCTGATCTTAAAGAGAATTTTAAAGATGTTGCTCCTGATGATTACTATTATCAACCTATGGGGGTTGCAAAGGCGTTGGGCATCGTGAACGGAACAGGCGAGAATATCGCCCTGCCGGAGCAAGCGATTAGCAGGCAGGATCTGATTGTTCTGATTGTTCGGGCGCTTCAAGCCTCCCAACCGCTCAACGTGCAAGGAAATGAAACGGTATTGCTCAAGTTTAAGGATGCGCAGCTAGTCGCTCCATATGCCAGAACCAGTATGGCTTTTATGATCGAACTTGGGCTGGTGGAAGGCGATGGTGTCGACCTTAATCCGCAAGGGACGGCGTCTCGTGCAGAAATCGCCGTGATTTTAGCGAGAGTGATGGACAGATTTAATCTGCTAAAAAATAAATAGCCGATATCGTTTTTTTGTTACATGAAAATAGTCAGGGAAAGCATATTGGGTTAATCGTTCTAAAACATCAAGTCCAAACCGTGAGTGAAGGCGGTATGGACTTGTTTTTTTGGAGGTAGCCTGCATGGTGGAACGAGGATCAGGGGCGGAAAGGTTCACGTGACGTATAATCGGCGAAATGCATTTGGCGTCATGCCTTCGAGCTGCTTAAATACCTTAATGAAATAGCTCGGACTTTCAAAGCCAACCTGCTTGGTAATCGTCTGAATTTTCTGCTCCGGTGCCTGCTGAAGCAGCAGCTTCGCGCGATGGATGCGGTAGCGGTTCATGTATTCAAACGGCCGGGTGCCGAACGTCTGCTGAAAGAGGACGCAAAGATAATGCGGTGTGACGGACAAGCAGTCCGCCAGGTCTTGCAGCGAGATTGGCTCGTTAAAGTGCTGCTCGATATAAGCGAGAACTGGTGCCAACTGTTCATAAGGCTCTCGATTAGAGCGCAGCTCAGTCGTGGAGCTGAAGCGGAACAGCTCCACCAACAGTCCATAGAGCAGTTGTGAGCTTTCATAAGCAGTGCCCGGCGAGCGCACGGGAAACAGCCGATTCAGCTCATGCATGCGCGAAAGCAAGAGCTCTGGTTTTGTAAGATAAAGAACCGTCGAGCTATGGAAGTGAAAGGACTGCAGCATTGATGGCGCCAGATGTCCACTAAATTCGACCCAATAGATTGTCCACGGAGCCTGTTCCGGGGTGTACCGGTGAGGAACACCGGGGTACAGCAGCATGCCTTGTCCTTTGCTTACGGTGTAAGACGTACCTTCCATCTCAAGAATTCCCTGGCCATCCGTGCATTGCAGCCATTGAAAAGCTCTATAGCCGTCTTTGCGTTCCACGTGGGGCTGATGCGGCCAATAGCCAGTGGAGAGCAGATGAAGCGGTAAGCGAAAGTCAATGTCGGTCATGACATTCCAGAATAGTGGCTTCAATCGGATCGCCTCGCAAAATTAATGTTAATATTTTTATATTAACATAAATATCCTCTGATTGTTGAAGGTTAACGTTGAAAATATAATGTTTAATATACTTATATTTTGTTATCATCTTCCAGGGAAGAGGCGGCTTCATGAAGAATCTGCAGGGCAGAAGCAAAGAGCGGTTTGATGCAAACTGGTATTTTCATCAGGGGGATATCCCGGTCAAATACGCGGTGAAAGCAGGCATGACAGGTGGCATCACGGACTGCGGCAAGCAGGAAGAAGGCGAATGGCTGAACATTGCCTATGTTGATGCGGAAACTGCGGACGCGGCGGTTCCAAAGGATTGGCGAAAAGTGTCCCTTCCTCATGATTGGGTCGTCGAAGGAAGCTTCGTCAATGACCCGAATCTGGGCAGCCGACCGGGTAGTCATGGCTATTTGCCGACTGGCATCGGTGTTTATCGGAAAATGTTCAACGTGCCTTTTGAGGATGAGGGGAAGCGAATTACGCTCCATTTTGACGGGGTGATGGGGGTATCGACCGTCTGGGTGAATGGGCATTTGGTGGGTACCAACGCAAGCGGTTATACGAGCTTTTATTACGATCTGTCAGATGTTCTTCGTTATGGCGATGAGGGCAGCAATATAATTGTTGTGAAAGTGGATGCAAGCCGCTGCGAAGGCTGGTGGTACGAAGGCGGGGGCATCTATCGGCATGTGTGGCTTCAGACAACGAACCCGCTGCACATCGGACACTGGGGGACGTATGTGACGACGCCGCTGGTGACGGAAGCATCCGCACAGGTTGCCATCCGTACCGTTGTGCAGCAGGAGGGTGAAGAGACACAGACGTATCAGCTGATCTCTACAATTGTTGATCCGGAGGGTCAATTCGTCGCGGCCGTTTCCGATTACGCCACGGCAGCTATACTGGATGAATGTGAAATGGAGCAAATTCTTGAAGTTCCAATGCCGCAAAGATGGTCTCCGGACTCACCGGCCTTGTATACACTCATTTCTGAGATCCTCGTGGAAGGCGAGCTAATCGACCGTTATACGACGACATTCGGCATTCGCAGCATCGCGTTTACGAGAAATGGCTTTCTACTGAATGGGGAGCCCACTGTGCTAAAGGGGACTTGCAATCATCAGGATTTTGCCGGCGTTGGCGTCGCGCTGCCGGATCGCGTGATCGCCTACAGGCTGGAGCTGCTGAAAGAGATGGGCTGCAACGCTTACCGCAGCGCGCATCATCCGCCGACGCCTGAGCTACTGGAGCTGTGCGATCGCATGGGCATCATGGTCATCGACGAGAATCGCAAGCTGGACAGCTCGCCAGGCGGCATCGCCGATCTGACGAGCATGATTCTGCGGGACCGCAACCATCCCTCGATTATCCTCTGGTGCATGGAAAACGAGGAGATTCTGGAAGGCACACGCATGGGGGCTCGGATATTGCGTACGCAGCATAATGTAACGCGGCATCTTGATCCGACTCGGCCGACGCTGGCCGCGATGAACCATGGCTGGAACACTGGTACCTACAGTGAACAAGTCGATGTGGTGGGATATAACTATGGCCAGCGCCATCAGCAGGATATTCGCGATCACCGGGCATATGCTTCCCGCATCATGATCGGAAGCGAGAGCGCGAGCAGTACGACCACCCGAGGCATCTATGAAACGGACACGGATCGCGGCTATTGCCCGGCTTACGAAGGCGTCTACATGCCTTCCTGGTCTTGCACCGTGGAGCAGGCTTGGAATGAACTTTTGACGAATCCTTTTTTAACCGGTATTTTCCTCTGGACAGGATTCGATTATCGAGGCGAGCCGACGCCTTACCGTTGGCCGTGCATTAATTCGCATTTTGGCATCATGGATATGTGCGGCTTTCCGAAGGATGTGTATTATTACATCAAATCCGTCTGGACCGACGAGCCGATGATTCATATCCTGCCGCATTGGAATTGGACTGACCGACAGGGCGAACCGATTGAGGTCTGGGTTTATTCGAACGGGGATGAGATTGAACTTGCCTTGAACGGCCGCAGCTTAGGCATCCAGCCGATGATCAAAGCCGGGCATCTGGTTTGGCATATTCCCTATATGCCAGGTGAATTGGTGGCGACCGCGTATAAGGCGGGCCGGGTTCATGCCGTGAAACGCGTGGGAACCACAGGCGCACCTGCGAGGATTAGTCTGGAGGCGGATCGCACTGAGCTGCTGGCGGACGGGACCGATGTCGCGCTTGTCCGTGTATCGATCGTGGACGAGGAAGGGCGTGTCGTACCAACCGCTGACAATGAGGTTGTGTTTACCTTGGAAGGCGATGGGGTGATCCTTGGCGTCGGCAACGGGAATCCAAGCAGTCATGAATCGGACAAAGGCCGCCGCAGAAGGGCGTTCAACGGCCATTGTCTAGTTATTGTGCAAGCGGGTGTAACCCACGGTGAACTTACTCTATCCGGCGTCTCACCTGGGTTGCAAACAGAGAGCATCACGTTGTCATGTGGGCACATTGAGGGAGGGAATTCGAATGACCAATCGCAATTATAATCGCACACGCGAGCTTCCCTGGGATTTTACGCTGCTTGCCCAAGAGCCGCGCATCTACCCGGTGCCGGAGCTTAGCCTTGGCGGGGTGCAGGCGATGTATTATGAAGGGCTTCCTTATCAGGGAAAAACGACACGGGTTTTCGCCTATTATGCTCTCCCGGTTACATCAGAAGATGAGAAGGTACCGGGAATCGTTCTCGTACATGGCGGCGGTGGGACCGCATTCAAAGAATGGGTACAGCTGTGGGCGGATAAAGGATACGCCGCCATCGCCATGGATCTGGAGGGTCATCTCCCAACGGAGAAAACAAGTGACGGCCAGTGGCCGCGGCATCGCTGGGGCGGTCCTTCCCGAGAAGGCGTATTCGCTGACTATGCGCTGCCGCTCGAAGACCAATGGATGTACCACGCCATCGCCAATGTGACCCTGGCTCATTCGGTGCTGCGTTCATTCCCGCATGTGAACCCGGATGCCGTTGGCGTTCACGGCATCTCGTGGGGCGGGATTGTAACCAGCGCAATCGCGGGGCTTGACCGCCGATTGGCATTCGCGATCCCTGTCTATGGCTGCGGGTATCTCTATGAGGCCAGCAACCAGTATGGGCAAGCATTTGCCACTATGCCGCTGAATACTGCCGAGCAGCTGAAACAGCTCTGGGATCCTTCCGCCTATTTCAAACAAGCCGACCTTCCGATGTTGTGGGTGAATTGGAGCCATGATCCCCATTTTCCGCTGCATCTGTTCAGCAAATCGTACGAAGCTTCACGACATAGCGAACACTCGGTATTAAGTGTCCAATTCAATCTCGGTCATTCGCACTCGGCGGGCTGGAAGCCGCTTGAAATATATCGGTTTGCCGATCAAATTGCCCGAGCGGGTCAGCCGCTTCCACGTATTGAAGTTATTGAGCGGACGGGAAATCAAATAAGCGTGTCTGTGGTCAGCGAGCTTCCACTAGAGCGGGCGGAGCTGCGCTACGCGGAGGATGTGACGGATTGGTTCCAGGTGGAATGGCTTGTACAAGACGTTCAACTGGCGGGTCAGCGTTTGCAAGCGGAGATTCCTTTGCAAGCTGTTGCTTTTTTCATCCAAGTAACCGATGCGGCGGGCAGTCTCATCAGTACACCAATCCAACTGACAGATGCTGTTCAATCATCCTGTTCAGGAGAGGAGATGGGACGATGACAAGCAAAAATAGGATCACCATGCACTATCCTGCGGCATGGTGGCGGTCGAAGTGGCGCGAAGCGCTGCCTTCCGGCAATGGCAGGATCGGCGCAGCCGTGTACGGCGGCGTTCAGGAAGAGACCGTCTTACTGAATCACGAGGATGCCTGGTGGGGTGGGGAAGCATCGCCGCTTCCGGATGTTAGCGGCCTGCTGCCCGAGGTCCGGCGGTTAATGCAAGAAAATCGTGTGCTGGAAGCGCATCCACTACTTTCGCAAGCGTTAAAGGATCAGGGCTACCGGGCTAAGCTGGACAGCCCGCTGCCAATTGGCGATTTCAAGATCGTCATGCCGCTGCGGCGAGCGTTCAAAGCCTACGAGCGCACGCTGCAGATGGAAACCGGCGAAGTCACCGTGAGTTGGACGGACGGGGATACGAGCTTTGAGCGGAAGCTGTTCGTCTCCCGAACGGCGGATACAATTGTAGCGGAAATTCGTTGCAAGGGGCCTCAACGTATCGATGCCAAGCTTTGGCTGCAGCTGCATGACCGCAGCGATTGCCGGAACCCGGCTTTGACATTTCCTGACCACGAGGAGATGCGCTGCACCTCCGATACAATCCTATACGCGGCCCGCAAGCCGGATGGATGCGATTTCGGCGCTATCGCGCGCGTCATCGTCCGCGGCGGGCATTCCGCTGCAACGGCGGAGGGGTTAGCTGTCACAGAAGCGGATTCCGTTCTGGTGCTGATCAAGCTGTTTGCGGCAGGCGACCGGGAGACGGAGTGGGCGAGGATGAGCGCCGAGCTTGAGGAGATCCCAGCCGATTATGACGGGCTCCTTGCTGAGCATTCGCTCGAGCATGGACGCCTCTTTCATGCTATGAGCTTTGATCTCCGGGCGGAGGGTCGCGAGCTGTCGAACGAAGCGCTGCTGATGCAAGCATATCGCGGGGAAGCGCCGGCAGCGCTCGTCGAGAAGATGTGGGCGTTCGGCCGGTATTTGTTGATTTCCAGCTCGCGCGCCAATGGCCAGCCCTGTCATTTGTACGGCTTATGGTGCGGCGATTACGATGCGATGTGGGCGTTCCATATGGTGAATGAAAACCTGCAAATGATGTACTGGCAGGCGCTGTCCGGCAACATGCCGGAGCTGCTGCTCGCGGTATTCCAGTATATGGAGCGGCTGATGGACGACTTTAGGCTCAACGCCAAGCAACTGTACGGCTGCAGAGGCATCTTTATTCCTGCCCCGACCGTGCCTGGCTTCGGCATCTTGAAGCATCTGTCACCCCATATCATTCATTGGACCGGTGGCGCGGGCTGGGTTGCCCAGCATTATTACGATTACTACCTCTATACGGGAGATCTGCAATTTTTAAAATCACGCGCACTGCCTTTCATGCGTGAGGCTGCGCTGTTTTACGAAGATTTTTTTACGCTGGATGATCGCGGCTATTATCTCAGCGCTCCTTCCAATTCACCTGAGAACACGCCTGCCAACTACTGGAAGGGACCTCAATCGTCGATGGGCACGACGCTCAATGCCACGATGGATTTTGCCATTGCGAAGGAACTGCTGACGCATCTGATTGAAGGCGCGGAGCTTGCAGGCTTGTATTCTGAGGAAATTCCCAAATGGCGGACGATGCTGGAGCGGATCCCTCCCTACGAGCTGACGGAGGACGGTGCCGTTCGGGAATGGATGCATCCCTTCTTTACGGAGAACGATCAGCACCGCCATCAATCGCATGTGTATCCTGTGTTTCCGGGAACCGAAATTACCCGGTCAAGCGATCCTCGCCTTTTCCAGGCGTTTGTGACCTCCATCCAAAAGCGCTTGGGCTTGGGCTTGAAAGAACAGACCGGCTGGTCCCTTGCCCATATGGCGAATAACTATGCCCGCATGGGGCAAGGAGATGCGGCGCTGGACTGTTTGGACATCTTGAGCCGTTCCTGTGTGATGAACAACCTGATGACCCTGCATAATGACTGGCGCAGCATGGGGATCGGGGTCGGCATGTCTTGGGCTCCTGTCCAACTGGACGCCAATATGGGGTGGACATCGGCCATTCAGGAGATGCTGCTGTTCTCGGTGCCGGGGGAGCTTCACCTGATGCCTGCACGGCCGGCGAGATGGCGTTCCGGCAGTGCGGGACCGATGCTTGCCCGCGGCGGCATCGCCTGCACGTTAGCCTGGGATGCAGAGGAAGGCACGCTAGATGTCATCCTGCGTTCATTCACGGGGAAGCAGCGGATAAGCCTTTTTTTACCTCACGAGGCTGTTGCCCTCGTTGGAGGCGAGCTTCCCTTTTCGCGCAAGTTGGAACAGGTTGTCATCACGGAAGAGGAGATGCATTTGCAGATTCGTATCGCTCAACGGACTGACGAGAAGTAAAAGCAAGGGGTGCACACGGTATCCGGGCAGGAACCGCAGGTCGTCATGGAGAATTCATACAACTGTCTTGAGCAAGCGCTTTATTCGTGAAGGGGGATGCAGCGATGGATGTACGCAATTTTGAACAAGCCGCAATGTTGACGGAGACGAGCCACCGGGGATTGGGGCTGATCCGGAGCGCCAAACTGTACGCCAAGGAAGATTTCGCCTCTCCTTTGCGTTTTTTGTATTATGTCGAAATTCCTCCAGGCGCGTCAATCGGCGTTCATACGCACAAAGCGGATGAAGAAATGTACATTATCCTGTCCGGCCGCGGGCAGATGACCGTGGACGGCGAGATTCGAGAAGTAGGATCGGGCGATATGGTGCTGAACAAGCCATTCGGCAGCCATGGTCTTTACAATCATAGCGATGACGTGTTAAAGCTTCTCATTTTTGAAGCTGCGCTTCAAGCATAATGAGTTTCCACGAGATAAGGAGTGTCGCGATGATCAAACAAATTTTAATCGTGGATGACGAACCGATGGTTCGGATGGGTATCGCCAAGCTGGTTCGGCAATGCAACCCTGACTTCCGGGCGGGCGTCGCCGCCAACGGCGTAGAAGCGTTAGAGCAGATCGCCAGGCAGCGTCCGGATATTATGCTCACGGACATTCGGATGCCTAAGATGGATGGCCTCGCTTTGTGTAAACAGATTCACGAGATGAAGGTGAATATTCCCATTGTCGTCATCTCCGGCTACGATGATTTTGCCTATGCCCAGAAATGCTTGACCTACGGTGTGAAAGAGTATTTGCTCAAGCCGGTCACTGAGCACGAGCTGTACCCGGTATTGAACAAATTGCTGGTTCAGCAAGACGTCCAAGCGCCGTTTTCTTTTTATAAAATGGAAGAATGGCTTGAACGCGTAGAGGCTGCGATTATGACGGCGAATTTTGAAACGCTTGCCGGGCTTCTTCAGTCCTGGATCCAGGAGGAAATGACCGAGGGGAGCCAGGTCGATCAATGGGAGCGCGTGTTGACAGACGGGATGAAAATTTTGGTCAAGAAGCTGAATAATCACGGGTTTGCAACCTTCACGGCGAACGTATCTCCGGAACAATTCAACACAATTGCTTGTGCAAGCCAGTATTTGCAGACAGAGTTGTTCAGCTTGTACAATCAGTTATTTCAATGGCGCGGGGGAAACCAGAAGAGCTTGTTCGAAGAGGCGAAGTCGTATATCGACGAGCACATCTCCGAGGAGCTGAGCCTGGAGGAAGTCGCGGACAAAATGGGCCTCGCGCCGACGTATTTTAGCTATATTTTCAAAAAAATGACGAATCAAACCTTCGTTCAGTACCGCATGCACAAGCGGATTGAACTGGCGAAACGGCTGCTGGAAATGCCCCATTACAAGGTAGTCGACGTCGGGGTAACGATTGGTTATCAAAACTATCCGTATTTCACCAAAATTTTCAAAAAAGTAACCGGCTGCTCGCCGACCGAATATCGCAGCATGCTGGGGATTAAATAATGCGAGCAAGTCTAGCGGCTAGAATTCTCTTGTACTTTGTCATTGTCATTGTCATTTCTGCCACCATCGTCGGCGTAGGGCTGTACCAGCAATCGTCGAATGAGGTGGACAAGCAAACGAAGGATTTGCTCACGCAGATTGTCGATAATGCCATGAATCACACGGATATGTATTTGAAAACCTATGATCGGGCGAGCTTGACGATGCTGACTTCGTCGAGTGTCAAGGATTTGCTGAACTTGGACAAATCCGACTTTGTTTCCTATTTTTTATTGAACCGACCGATTAAAGAGAAAGTCATACAGCCTCTGTTCATTAACAATCCGGCAATTAGTCTCGTCTATTTAATCGGCTATAACGGATTAAGCATTTATGAACATGACGTAGAAGCGACAGAGTTCAGCCAAACGCTGCTGCAGGACAATTTGGAGCGGTTGAAAACGATTACGAACAACGACGGTAAATTAACGATCATGGATTGGAGCTTCATGGACGGAAAGCTCGCGCTGACGCGTAAAATTTCCGATCGACAGACATCCAAGATCTATAAAGGCATTCTCGGGATTGAAGTGAACATCGAAGAGCTCAAGTCGCTTTGGGAAGGCATCCGACTAGGCGAAACCGGGTATTTCTACATCGTAAACGACAATGGCAAAATCGTGTATCATCCAAAAGCGGAGATGATCGGCGAGCATCTGGATGCGCAGCTGCTTACGAAGCTCAAGGAAAACCAGAACCATATTTTCACCTACAAAGACGGGGTAGAAAGGGTGCATTTCAACCGCCGATCCGATTATTCGGGCTGGACATTGGTTGCTTCGATGCCGCTCGACGAGTTGAGAGCACCCGTACTGAATATTCGCAGGACGACCATTGTGACTTGTGCGATCGCGCTTCTCATCGCGACAATCGTCGCTTACCGCTTCGGACAGTCGATTATTCGGCCGATTCGCATGCTTGTGAACGGGATGCGCAGAACGGAGAAGGGCGATTGGACGCATGTGGAGATCAGCGGCAAGTCCAACGAAATGGACCATCTCATTTTCAGCTACAACATGATGGTGTCCCGGCTGCAAGAGCTGATGGAGCAAGTCTATGCTGAGGAGCTGAAGAATAAGGAATATCTGCTGAAAAGGCAGGCGGCCGAATTTCAGGCGCTGCAGCTGCAAATCAATCCGCATTTCTTGTATAACACGCTGGAAACGGTGGTGTGCTATGCCGTCGTACAGGATTCGCCGGAGATTAAAGAGATTGTCCGGTCGCTTTCGTACATGCTCCGTTATTCGGTCAGGGCTGACTTAGAGGAAATTACTGTCGCCAACGAGCTGAAGCATGTCATGCATTTCATGAACATCATGCAGTACCGGCTGGGGCATCAGTTTGAAATCGACGTTCAGATTCCGCCGGAGCTGCTGCTCAGCAAGATGGTCCGGCTGACCCTTCAGCCGCTCGTTGAGAATTCATTCAAGCATGCGTTCCCGGACGGCATTGAAAGCCATCATGTCATTCGCATCGAGGCGATGCTGGATGGGGACGATTTTATCGTCAAGGTGATGGACAACGGTGTCGGCATCCCCGAAGAACGGCTCCGCGAGCTTCAGGCGAAGCTGGCGGCACAGACCCAGACGCCGCTCACAGGGCGCACGGAGCGGGAAGGCGGGATCGGGCTCGCGAACGTTCACAGCCGCATCCAAATCGTATTTGGCGCAGCGTACGGACTTTCCATCGCAAATCAAGCATCAGGCACGGGCACGGTGTTGACGCTGCTCATGCCGAGCCACAGCAGCCGGCGTTTGCCGGATGCCACCATAAATTAGGCCACTACGTCCATAAAAAACTAGTATGCTGCCCTCCTCTCAAAAAATTATCATAAAGATAACAAAAGAGAGGAGGAGGTTCGAGTTGGAGATCGTCACCGAGACTACTGTGGCAGCGCGCCAAGTCAAGCCAAAAGGTAAAACAAATTGGTTTGTACGGCTCTTCCGCAATATCAGAAAGGTACCTCAGTTGTATTTGCTGTCGCTTATTCCCATTCTGTACATTATCGTTTTTAAATATATCCCCATGTACGGGGCGATGATTGCCTTTCAGGATTATGTGCCGTACAAAGGGTTTTTGGGCAGCGATTGGGTAGGCTTGAAGCATTTTATGACATTTTTTAACTCCTATGAATTTTGGAAAGTGATTCGCAATACGCTGGGGCTCAGCTTCTATGGGCTTTTGGCGGGGTTTCCGTTCCCCATTATTTTGGCGCTTTGCTTGAATTACGTGGGGCGTTCATCGGTCAAAAAGACCGTACAACTGGTGACCTATGCACCGCATTTTATTTCGATGGTTGTCATGATCGGTATTCTCATGCAGCTGCTTGATCCCAAGACAGGGATCGTAAATATGATTCTTGCCCAATTGGGCTTCGAGAAACTCGACTTTTTCGGAAATCCCGACTATTTTAAATCGCTGTATGTCTGGTCAGGTGTATGGCAGAACGTCGGATACAGCTGCATTATCTATTTGGCGGCGCTGGCGGCGATCGATCCATCCTTGCATGAAGCGGCCGTTATGGACGGCGCGACGAAGGTGCAGCGGATGTGGCATGTGGATATTCCCGGCATTTTGCCTGTAGCCGTCATATTGCTGATCATGAGTGTCGGCAATCTGATGGATTCAGGCTTTGAGAAAGTGCTTCTCATGCAAAACCCATTGAATCTCAGCACATCGGAAGTCATCGACACGTATGTGTACAAGGTCGGTTTGCTTTCGACAGGGATTAAGTTCTCATACTCATCGGCAATCGGTTTGTTTACGTCCATTGTAAACTTAATTTTGCTGATCTCGGTGAACAAGATTGCCAAAAAATTAGGCCAAACGAGCCTGTGGTAAAGGAGGGTGTATCGTTTGAAATCAGTGAAAGCGGTTAAATCGGCCAGCATTCAAGAATCGAAAGGCGATCGTATCTTTAACGTTCTGAACTACACGGTTTTAATTCTGTTTACACTCTCGGTCTTATACCCGCTCGTCTATGTCCTAAGCGCATCCTTCAGCTCCTCGAACGCCGTCATTTCAGGCAGGGTGTGGCTGTGGCCTGTGGAGTTCAACCTGCAAGGGTACGAGGCTGTGTTCAAGAATAAGCAAGTGTGGGTAGGTTTCGGGAATTCCATCTATTACGCCGTGGTCGGGACGTTCTTTAACGTCATGGTAACGCTGATGGCGGCCTATCCGCTGTCACGCAAAGATTTTTTTATCCGCAATGTCATTATGGCGGTGTTCGTATTCACGATGATGTTTGGCGGGGGACTCATTCCGAACTATTTGCTGATCAAAAGCCTCGGCCTGCTGGATACCCGCTGGGCATTGATTGTTCCAGGGCTCATGAGCGTTATGAGCGTGATTATTGCCCGGACCTATTTTCAAACGACCATTCCGGATGAAATCCTGGAAGCGGCTCATTTGGACGGCTGCAGCGATTACAAGTTTTTGATCAAAATCGTCGCGCCCTTATCGGTGCCGATTATCGCCGTGCTCTCCTTATTTTACGCGGTCGGGCATTGGAATACCTACTTTGCGGCACTGCTTTACTTGAAGTCGCCGGATTTATTCCCGCTTCAAATTATTCTTAGGGATGTGCTCGTGAAGAACACGTTCGATGAGGAAATCATTACCGACGTTGTCGGTGCGGCCCAGCGGGAAGGCATGCGGGAGCTGCTCAAATACTCCTTAATCGTCGTGTCCACGATTCCAGTGCTTGTCATTTATCCGTTTATCCAGCGTCACTTTGTTAAGGGCATGATGATCGGCTCTCTAAAAGGGTAGCCAGTCCATTCCATAGATGAAAAAGGGAGGATTGCACATGAAAGGGAAGAAAATAGGGGGTATTGCACTCGCCATAGGCTTGTCAGCAACCGTTGTATTAAGCGGCTGCCAGACGACACAAACCACAGCGGATGCCTCGAAACAGCCAGCGTCCACCGCTTCAAATGAGGTTGTGAACCCGCCGGGCGTGCTGCCGATCACGAAAGAGAAAACGACCCTCAAGGTGATGTCGCGAACGAGCCCGAATGTAGAGAACTTTGCTACGAATGAATTTACGAAATGGCTGGAAGAAAAAACGAACATACACATCGAATGGGACGTAGCTACGGACCCTAAGCAAAAGCTGAACATTTCAATGGCCAGCGGGGATTACCCGGATGTGTATCTCGGCTTTAATATCGACCCTGTGCAGCTGTCTCTGTACGGAAAAGACGGCGTATTTATTCCGCTGAATAAGCTGATTGACAAATATGGCGTTGAAACGAAAAAAATGTTTGCAGCGCTGCCGTATACGAAGGAGCTTTCAACCGCTGCCGATGGCAACATTTATGGTATGCCTTCCGTGAACGAATGCTTCCACTGTATGCACAGCACCAAGCTGTGGATTAATCAGAAGTGGCTCGATGCGCTAGGCCTGAAGATGCCGACGACAACCGATGAATTTTATGAAGTCCTGAAAGCGTTTAAAACGAAAGATCCGAACGGCAACAAAAAAGCAGATGAGCTGCCTTTCGTCGGCGCGAATATCGCCAACTCGTACATCGATACGTTCCTCATGGAAGCGTTCATTGACAGCGATCGCAACATGCAGTTTCTGAAGGATGGCAAAATTACCGCAGCCTATACGCAGCCTGAGTATAAAGAAGGCTTGAAATACATCAACAAACTGTTTAAAGAAGGCTTGATCGATCCGCAGTCCTTGACGCAAGACCGCAACCAGCTTCGCAAATTAGGCGAGAATCCGGATGCTGAAATTTTAGGCGTCATTGCCGCTCAGAATCCGACGGTGTTCAATACGCAGGACGGTACACGCTGGAAAGATTATGTCGCCGTTCCACCCCTCAAGGGACCGAAAGGCGTTCAGGCTTCAAAGTATATTCCGCAAGGCATCACAACCGGTTCCTTCGTCATTACGAATAAAGCCAAGAACCCTGAAATCGCGCTGCGGTTGGCGGACTTCCTGTACACAGAAGAAGCGACGAATCGCGCTGTCCTCGGCAGACCGGATCTGGAATGGAAAACGGCGGGGCCGAATGACATCGGCATCAACGGCAAGCCGGCCAAATATTCCGTTCTGGGCACCTCCGCACCTGGCGCAAAGAACGCAACATGGGGGCAGGTCGGTCCTTCCCTGCGAACCAACGAATGGCGCCTGGGGCAAACGGCCGACCCGAAAAATCCGCTCGAGGATATCCTCTACAAAGAAACGCTAACGAAATACGAGCCGTACAAACCGGATCCGAAGAAAATCATTCCAACGCTGAACTTTACGAATGAGCAGACGGACGAAATCGCCAATATCAGCAAAACGATCGAGGATTACCGCAAAGAAACGACGGCGCGCATGATCATCGGGGATATGGACATCGATAAGAAATGGGATGAATATTTGAAAAATCTGGATAATATGAAGCTGCCTAGATACTTGCAGATCTATCAAACCGCGTTTGACGCTTTGAAAAAATAACAGCAAGTAAGCTCCGCCCTCCGCAACCGGGTGGGGCTTTTTCCTTCCATGCGAACGTACCGTAAAGGAGGTGGCGGTTATGCAGCTGACAAGTCATTTATTTTACCATTTGAAAATGAGTCTGCTCGGTGCTAAGCATTCCGTCTGCCCGCCAACTTGGGAGCGGAACGATTTTATTCCCGGTTATCATAAACTTTATTATATTAGCGATGGATTTGGCCAAATTACGGTCAATGGCACAGCCTACGCCCCGCAGAAGGGGCAGCTGTTTTTTGCGCCTGCCGGCGTCATCCAGAGCTATACCGTCACCCAGGCTTCTCCCTATACCATGTACTGGTGCCATTTCACCTCCAATCTTGATTTTCATCCGCTCTTTCGCGCACTGCGCCTGCCAGCCATCATTTCCGTACAGCACCCGTCGGTTGTGGTCGGCCATTTTCAACAATTAATTCAGCACAGTTCGCATTCCACCTTGACCGCATCCCTCAAAATTCAATCGGCTCTGCAGGAGCTGATCGCCTATTATATCGATCATGCCGATCGAAAATCAGAGCGCGATGCAAGTATGCCTTCTCTGTCCAAACTCATTGAAACGATTCAATATATCGATGCGAATCTGAACAAGGAGCTAAGCATCCACGATTTATCGCAATATGCCTATTTTCATCCGAATTACTTTATCCGATTGTTTAAGTCGCATCTTGGCGTCTCGCCGATGAAGTACATATTTGACCGGAGATTGGAAAAGGCCAAGGAATTGCTTGTTTGCTCGGCGATCTCGATTCATGAAGTTGCGAAAATGACAGGCTTTCAGGATCCATCGCATTTTTCTGCCGCATTTAAAAAGCACGTGGGCGTCTCGCCGTCCGAGTTTCGCCAGTCGAAAAGTTAATATTATTCTAATTGTCGTTAGCTGCACGAATTCCCACTTTTATGAAATCGCTTTATTATGTAGGAAGAGAAGCAATATCAGCCATTCCTCCAGCCGATGGAGACGATGAAAGAGGGAATTGTAATGCGGATACAACGGAAGCGGGTGCTCGTAATCGGTTTGCTGTTTGCGCTGGTGGTCGGGTTGTTTCCATGGACGGTGGCGAGAGCCGCAGACCCCATGACGGTGGACAGCTTGACAGGGCCGATTACCCAGAACGAAATTAATTCGTTTAAGGCGTACATGCAGACGGTCGAGCCTGTTGTCTGGCCGAATACCGGCTCTATGCAAGGCGAGTATGCCCAAGGTAAAAGCGGCGAGAACATCAAGGCGCTGGGGCTCATGTATGAGCTGACGGGTGATACGGCCATTCTGGACCGGATGATTTACTTCTGCGATGTGCTGCTGTCCCAGCGCAACGATCTTCTTCCTGCCCCTTACGGTCAGCGCACTGTCTGGACGAATACGATTGCTCCGGTTTGGCCGGGCAATAACACCGGCACCGCTTCCGCCGACTCGGCAAATGGCGACCCTGTCGGGCATCTCGCCTACTGCGGGAAGCTGATTCTGCAGACACCGGCGATTTGGAACACGACGGTCCCCGTGACCGATACTTACGGGCATGGCGCGACATACAGACAGCGCGCGGCCACATTTGTGAATGAGGCAGACTACGTGGTCAACCAGTTTATCTTGCCGTCGCTGCTGGATCTTTCCCAAGGCAATAAATATTATTTTTCCGCTCAATCCCCCTATATGACCGGAGCGATTATGCCGTGGAATCAGCAAATGATGATTTCCTACGGTTTGCAGAATCTGGCAGCCGCACATGCCATCATTGGCGATAATCCAACGCTGGTTTCTCAATACGACAACATTGTCCAGACGAACCTGAACTGGTTTTTCAGCAATGATACAGCGAAGCAGACGTACACGAACAGCAAAGGCAATACGACATATAACTGGGGCTACAATCCGACGCTGCTGGGCGGCGAAGACTCCAATCACGCGAGCCTCGACGTCGCCGGTTTCTACCGGGCCTTCCTCAGCGGACGCTACGGCATTACGGCGAGCATGATGATGCCGTTCGCCAATATGTACGCCGATGTGATGATGCGCAGTGCGAACGATTATGCGGGACGCGTCGATGGCACGGACGGAACGGGCCACGGAGCGCCGACGACGTACCCTCGCAACGGCAATCTGTTCCTGGCTGCGCTGCGGCCCGATATGTATACGACGTTAGCCAATGCGAGCTTGCAAAATATGACGAGCACGAGTATGGCGACGTACTCCCGCCTCATGTGGGTGAAAAAACAACTGAACCAGGGCGGCAGTGCAAGCAATCTCGCCCTCGGCAAAACATACAGCGCATCAACGACATGGAGCGCTTCCTATGCGGCGGATAAAGCGTTCGACGGCAGTACATCTACACGCTGGTCGGCAGCGAGTGGATCGCTGACCAATCAGTGGCTAAGTGTCGACTTTGGCACGAGTACGACGTTTGATCAGGTGATGGTGAAGGAAGCGTCCTTCCAGCGGGTGACCGCTTACAAGCTGCAGTCGTCCAACGACGGGACGACGTTCACGGATATTGCCGGAACGGCAGGGACGACCATTGGAGCGAGCAAAACGATTAACTTTACGGGCGTCAGCGCAAGATATTTGCGACTGTTTGTAACGTCTGCGAGCGATGTGCCAACGATTGACGAAATGGAGGTTTACCGAATGACGACTTCCGGCGGTTCGGATACGCAAGCACCGACCGTTCCGACTGGCGTGACGGCTTTGGCTTCCTCTTCCTCCCAAATCAATCTGAGCTGGAACGCTTCGACGGATAACGTCGGCGTCACCGGATATGACGTCTACCGTGGCGGTACGCTGGTCGGATCGGCAGCCTCCACCTCGTATAGCGACACCGGCTTAGCGGCATCAACGGCTTACAGCTACACGATTAAAGCCAGGGATGCGGCAGGCAATAGCTCGGCCGCAAGCAGCACGACAAGCGCTACGACGCTCGCAGCCGGGGGCAATGCGGCGCTTGGCAAAGCATACAGCGCTTCCACGACGTGGAGCACTTCTTATCCCGCTGCGAATGCATTTGATGGGGATACGGCCACACGCTGGTCAGCCTCAAGCGGATCGACAGCCAATCAATGGATCAGCGTCGATCTTGGCTCGGCCATGGCGGTGAACCAAGTGATTGTCAAAGAAACGACGTATCAGCGCGTAACCTCGTATAAACTGCAATCTTCCTCCGACGGCAGCACGTTTACAGACATTCCCGGCACGTCGGGAACGACGCTCGGCGCGAGCAAAACGATCAGTTTTTCACCGGTGACGATGCGTTATGTTCGGCTGTATGTCAGCACGGCAAGCGCCGTGCCGACCATTAATGAAATCGAAGTGTATACGCCGTAGAACCAAACACCGCACAGCCTCAAGAGGTTGTGCGGTGTTTGTTGCCGGAACGTAAATTTGTTTCATAGTTCCTTAAATCACCATGATGAACGAGTATTGCTGTTCTTTTATGATCGAAGCAACAGCAAGCGTTCTGTGGGAAGCAGAAGCTGTTGTGAGAGCGTTTTCAAATGGATATTGAAGGAGGAAGCATGATGTTGTCTGCAGCAAGGAAAAAGCTAGCCATTTATGGAATGACCCTGACGCTGCTGGGGACCGGGATGTGGGGGGCATCAGCCTCTCAAGCATCCGCTGCGGCGGGGATGCCGATGGTGGTGAACAGCCTGACGGGACCTGTGACGAAGGAGGAAATTGATTCTTTTAAACAATATATCTTATCCTCTTCCGTCACACCTCCGGTGAGCAATCTCGGAAACGATTTTGTTTATGGCCCAAGCGGCCAAAATGTAGAGGCCATGGGGTATATGTATGAGATCAGCGGAGATACGGAGATTCTGGATCAGATGATCCGATTCTCAGAACTTATGCTGTCGGCCCGCAACAACCCGGATACCGGTCGGGTGTTATGGAACGGGAACCGCGAGCTCGTCTGGCCGAATAAAAAAATCGGCGAAGTCAACAGCGACGGCTTAGTCATCGAAGGGTACTCGGGAAGTGAGAATGGCGACGTTATCGGTCATATTGCGTATAGCGCCAAGCTGATTTTGGAAAATAAAAGCATTTGGAATCAGGTCGTGCCCTTCGGCAACAGTGCTGCGTACGGTGAAACCTATCTGCAGCGGGCGAAGGCTTACGTTGCGGAGCTGGATCAGACGATCGACACGTACATGATCCCGAATTTTGTGAAACCGGATACGCTGCGCCAATATTGGCCGGAGGATCCCCGCTGGAGTACAACGGGAAGCGCAGCACCGAATACCCCGATTCCATGGAATCAGCAAATGATGATGAACAACGGGTTCATGCGATTGGCGGAAGCGCATGAGCTGCTTGCCGATGATCAGGCGAGAGTCAATTTGTATGACAGCATCATCCAAGCTTCCATCGATTGGTTCACGAGCTCCTTGCAGCCATATCAAGTGAACGGGCATGAGGTGTACAAATGGTGGTATGTGGCGGATTACTTCGGTAAAGTCGAGGATGCGGACGGCGTCCATGCCGCTAATGATGTCATGGGGATGACACGAGCTTACGAACGGGGCAAATATGGGGTGACATTGGATACACTCATGAAGCTGTCCAACACGATCCGCTATGTGATCTCGAACGGCAGCGGCAATTTCTATTGCAAAGTGGACGGGCTGCCAACGACCTGTACGTTGACCAATCTGTGGAGCGAGTATTTGCATATTGCTCCTTATGATCCCGACCCGGCTACGTACCAGTTGCTGGCGAATCCATATTATATGAGCACCACGCTGACAAGTCCGATTTATTTTGCCCGTGTCATGTGGGTGAAGGACCACCGGAGCTGGACGCGCAATGTCGATGCCGATTTGTCTCCGGCTATGGAAGCGGAGACGTACTCCAGCCGCATTGGCCGATTTACGCGGGCCGTTTGCGATAGCTGCTTCAAAGGCGCCTACATGCAAGCGCCTGACGATACGGCATCCGAGCTCACGTATAGCCTGAATGTTGCACATGGCGGCCAGGTGTACCTGCATGCTTTCGGCGCCGCAGGCGACCACGGCGCAGCGCCGGGCGGCAGCTTTATGGTGTCGCTGGATGGCGGGCCGGAAGCTGCCCTCCCGATCCAGGCATCCGACTGGGGCTGGACAACAGTGGCACAGACTTTCCCGCTCAGCGATGGCTTGCATCTCCTGACCATTCGCGGATTAGGCGACGGTGCACGTTTGGACCAGGTGGTGCTGTCCAAAAGCGCGACGCCGCCCATCGAAGCGCTTCAACCCAAGCTGACGGATTTGCAAGTGAACGGCGTGTCGGTCCCAGGCTTTTCCCCAGGCACACATACGTATTCAGTTGCGGTCCCGCTAGGTACGAAGGTTATCCCGACGATTAGTGCGACGAGCGAGCATGTGGTGGAAATTGCCCAGCCGCAAGACGTATTTGGAACGGCCGTCGTGACGGTGAAAGACCGCCTGGATCCGTATTTGCAATCGAAGTACGAAGTAAAGCTGACCGGGTTCCCCATCTATGGGGAAGTGCCGGACCGATTCATTTCCTTCCCGATTCAGAGTGTAACCGCCAGCGCAGGCTATCATGCCAGCTTCCCGCCGAGCATGGCCATCGACGGCGACTTGACTACAAGGTATGCAGCAAAAGGCACCACACAGTGGATACAATTTGATTTGGGCGACATTCGGCCGGTTCGCTCGGCTGTCATTGCTTTTTTGAAAGGGGATGTCGACCGCTATATCTTCGATCTGCAGGTATCCGAGGATGGAACAACATGGACGACGGTCTATAGCGGAAAGAGCAGCGGAAAAACGGCCGGGTTGGAAATTTTCCCATTCGGGGCTGTAAACGCGAGATATATCAAGTACAACGGCAAGGGCAACTCCAAAGATACGTGGAACAATATCAATGAAATGTATATTGGCGGGCAGCGTATGGATACGACGCCTCCCGTTACAACCGACGATGCGCGAAGCGGCTGGCAGACGGAGGAGCAGACCGTTCATTTGACTGCGGCAGATGCGGATTCGGGTGTCGCCCATACGTTTTATCGCATCGACGACGGCGCATTTGCGGAAGGCACCACCGTTGAGATTGAGACGGAGGGTACTCACACCCTGACGTATTACAGTATCGATGCAGCGGGCAATCAGGAGCAGCAGCGAACGGCGAGCGTCCAGATCGATCTCTCCGCACCTCGGATCGTCCCGACTGTAACGATGTCGGTGTATGCGACAGATCCGGTTCGGCTCGATTTTCAAATCACAGACGCAGGAAGCGGTGTGAACAGCTCCACGGTCACGCTGGATGGTCAACCTGTACCCCTCCCCTATACGGCAGAGCCGTTGAGTTTATCCGTCGGTCGTCATACCGTTACGGTTCGCGCATCGGATCAGGTTGGCCACCTTTTGCAGCAAACGTATACCCTCCAGGTCAATATGGACATCGAGCATTTGGATGAAGCGGTCATCTACGCCAAACAGCAAGGCTGGATTCGCTCTGAGCATACGTATACAACGATGATGGTATTGGTTTCGGTCATTCAAAAGGCCTCCCATTCCGAGCGCTTTCCGGCACTCCATGCCTTGGAAAAGTGGCTTCAGGCACAAAGCAGCAAAACGATCGATGCGGCCAATGCCAACCGCCTTCTCGAAATGATCGCACCGTTACAAGTGAAATAAGCAGTGAAACAGCCGCTTTGGGATTCCGAAGCGGCTGTTGGCTCATTCAATCATAAAAAAAGACATACGACTATAAGTTCTAATAATGTACAAATGGCATGAGGGGCGTATGATCAAGTCATGTAGCATGGAAATCCAGAACGGGGAGGCCAATATGAAGTACAGACGTTTAGGGGGCAGCGGTTTAAAAGTCAGCGAGTTCAGCTTAGGCAGTTGGCTTACCTATGGAGGCGGGATTGATGGCCGTCAATCTGAGCGTATTATTGATAAAGCTTATGAACTGGGCATCAATTTATTTGATACAGCGAACTGCTATCATCAGGGCGAAGCGGAGCAAGTCGTAGGCAAAGCGCTGTCCAAGTATCGCAGAGACTCCTATGTGGTTGCGACCAAGGTGTGCGTGCCGATGGGCGATGGGCCGAATGACCGAGGCTTGTCGCGCAAGCATATCCGGGAACAGTGTGATGCGAGCCTCAAACGGCTCGGCGTGGAGTACATCGATCTTTATCAGTGCCATCGTTACGATGACGATACGCCGCTCGAAGAGACACTGCGTGCGATGGATGATCTGATTCGGCAAGGCAAAGTACTCTATACCGGCGTAAGCATGTGGAGGGCCGATCAACTGCTGGATGCGGTTCATACGGCCAAAGTGCTGAACCTCAATCGGATCGTAGCCAATCAGCCGCAATACCATATGTTTAGACGGGGCATTGAGAAGGAGATTGTACCCGTGTGCCAAAGAGAGGGCATCGGCCAGCTCGTTTTCTCACCGCTCGCGCAAGGGATTCTGACCGGCAAATATAAGCCTGGCATGCCGATTCCGACCGATTCGAGGGCGGCGGATCCGCTAATGAACGGCGCGATTTTTAATTTTATGAAGGAAGATCTTCTGATCAAAGTGGAGAAGCTTGGAGAGATTGCAAAGCGCAATGAGCTTAGCCTCGCTCAGCTTGCCTTGGCATGGATTTTACGGCTGGAGCAAGTAGCGAGCTGCATTATCGGCGCTTCCCGCCCGGAACAGGTGGAGGAGAATGTGAAGGCTTCCGGCATCAAGCTTGCGGAGGCAGATTTGCTGGAAATCGATGTGATATTGGCCAGCTAGGCAATTGGACGAAAAGGAGGCAGCAAGATGGCAACGATCGATCATTTGATGGATAACGCAGAATCGGACAGCCGGCTGTTCAAGCAGCAAGAAGCCCTTCGCGTGAATAAAGCGAGAGAAGATAGAATTGCCTGGTGGCGCGAAGCCAAGGTCGGGTTATTTATTCACTGGGGCTTATATGCCGTCCCGGGGGGCGTATGGAACGGCGAAACGGTTCATGCCGCTTATGCGGAGCATCTGCAATTAAGAGCCCGTATTCCCCGGGAAGAATACGCCCGCATTGCGGAGTCGTTCACGGCAAGCGGATTTCAAGCGGAGGCGTGGGTCCGGGCCGCCAAAGAGGCGGGTTTGCGCTATCTGATTTTTACGGCGAAGCATCATGACGGATTTGCGATGTATGACTCGAAAGTCAGCGACTATAACATTGTACAGGCGACGCCGTTTGGTCGAGACCCCGTCGCCGAGCTGGCCGAGGCATGCCGACAGGAGGATGTTCGGCTGTGCTTGTACTACTCGCATGCGATGGACTGGCATCACCCGGATTCTCAAGGAAACACGCTGGATTTTCCCGGAAATATCGGGGCGTACGATACTTTGGAATCTTGGATCCACGATTCTGATAAACGTACCCGGTACGAGAGGTACCTGGAGGAGAAGGCGTTTCCGCAGCTCCATGAAATGTTAACGCAGTACGGTCCGATCGGGATTGTCTGGTTCGATTGCGGGCATAAAGTGACGGATGAGCAGGGACGACGGTTCGAGGACTGGGTTCATGATCTTCAGAATACGTGCTTGGTCAATCGCCGGGTTCGGCGAAGCGGGTTTGGCGATTATGAGAATACGGGCGATAACCAGCTTCATGTCCGCCAGCTAGAACGAGATTGGGAGTCGATAGCGACGTTAAATCACTCTTGGGGATACAATCAAACCGACCAGAATTGGCGCAGTTTGAAAGATGTGCTGCACGATATGATCAACGTCGTCAGTATGGGCGGGAATTATGTGATCAATGTCGGCCCGACGGGCGCAGGGGAGTTTGATCCCGTTTCACTCGAGCGGCTGCAAGGCATCGGCCGTTGGCTCAAGGTCAATGGCGACAGCATTTATGGGACAGAGCGAAGTCCGATTGGCAAAACGCCGTGGGGCCGCAGCACCTGGAAGGGCCAGACGCTGTATTTGCACATTTGGACGTGGCCGCAGCAAGGCAGGCTTTTCGTCCCAGGCCTTCGCAATGCAATTCGCCGGGCATATCTGCTCGCCGATCCTAAGCGCGAGGAACTGGTCTGCCAGGTGGTCAATTCCGAGGGCGACTTTGCTGTGCATCTCCCGGCGACTCCGCTCGATGCCATCTGTACAGTGGTTGCCGTTGAATTTGAAGGCGAACTGCAGGCCAACCCGTGTCCTGTCGTTTTTCCGGACGGAGAAACAACCGTTTTCAGCGTATTCGATGGAGAATTGTCGGGCAGCGCTTTGCGACTTGACACCGGCAAGGCAGGCCGCGATGTGGTGAAGGATTGGCATCACGTTCACGATGCGATCGTGTGGCCGGTTCGCCTTGTAACCCCGGGTGCTTATCGCCTGACAGCCGTGTACGGCGCAGAAGAGAGCTCAGCGGGAGGCACGTTTGAAGTGAGTGCCGGGAATCAGTCGCTTATAGCGGAAGTACGGGGAACTGGCGGCGGGTACATCTTTCAGTCTTTTGACATCGGCGACCTCTATTTTCCTGAAGTAGGCGAGTATGCCGTTCAGGTTAAGCCGCTCGAGATCAGTGGCGAAGTACTTATGCAGTTGAAGGAAATACGGATAACGTTGACATCAGGAACAGGGAGCTGACGGGAAACATGGGAGATCAACTCAGCAATATCGCGTTTCAACGGCCTGTTGTATGCAGCTCGGACAGAGTGTACGCACAAGGTTGTTATGCTGTGGATGGGAAGCGGGACACGTACTGGGAGCCGTTAGCCGCCGACAGGAAACAGCATAACCGGGTCTGGCTGACAGTGGAACTTGACGGGGTGACGTCGTGCAATCAAGTGGTGATGCAGCTGCGTTCGGGCTATATAAGCGGCTATACCATTCTTAGCAGCATCGACGGTGTGCAGTGGGCGGTGGCCTGCCGGAAGCAGACCGCACAAAGTGGAATCGGGGAAACGGAGAAAGCAGTCTTTCCCCGTGTACAGGCGCGCTTTGTCAAAATAGAGTTTGAGATTTACGACACAGATCGTGACTTCCAGCTTGTCGAACTCGCCGCTATCGATGACGTCGCACTGCCATCCGGCCCTTTGCTGGAACGGCTGGTGATGACCGACGAAGCCGGGCGGGCCTATCAGCCGGACGACACGTTGTCCATGCTGGCAGGCGGCAAGACGACGTTAACCGTTCGTGGCGTATTGACCAATGGGGAAGAAGCCGATTTGTCGCAAGCCCACGTGACGGTTGCCTGCACGAATCCAGAAATCGCCGAAATGCAAGGGAACCTTATTCTTAGGGCACATCAGGAAGGCATAGCCCAGCTGCGAGCAGTTGCAACCCTGCAAGGTGTGGTGGTCGAGCATCGCTTCTTTCTTGATGTTCAAGATCGATCCCTGCGTCCAGCCGATGTGTGGCTCACACATCCTAAGCTTGTGATGGAAATTGGCCACCCAGCGCTGTTGTCGGCTGGGAGCGATTTTCCTGTACTTCACATAAGGGCGGAACAGCATGTTACCGTGAAGACCGAAATGATCAACCTTTCTTCTGGCTGCATTCTTGCAGATCTGCAGGAGCGAATTGTAGAAAGACATTCGACGTATTCAATGATTTATCCGGGGAAAGTAGCTGAGCCAGGCCTCTATCAAATTCGCGTCATATTGACGACTCCGGCAGGTATCAGTCGTGACAATTTTTATTTTACCGTACAAGAGCAGAACCTGGTAGCCAAAGGATACAGTCGCATTGTATACCCGGATGCCTCGGGAAAGCTGGCGTATGTCCCCGATTACAAAGGCAATCGGGTTCTCGATTTCTCCAACAGCGGATACGGCGGCGGTGGTGTCGGCTTGCCTCTCGTTGCACCGGCGGTTGAAATTGAGCCGATCGCAGGGGATAATACGGCGTATATTCAAGGGGCTATCGACCGCGTTGCGGCGCTGCCTCTCTCGGCGGATGGCTTTCGAGGCGCAGTGCTTTTAAAGCGGGGCACCTACCCTGTCAGCGGCAGTCTGCTTCTCTCGGCGAGCGGTATTGTCCTGCGAGGCGAGGGGGCCGGCGAGGAGGGGACGCTGCTGTGCGCGACGGGAACGGCGCAGCGGGATGTCATCGAAGTGAGAGGCATCGGAGAAGCGCGGCTGCTTGCGGAGACGATGACGAGGGTTACCGATCTGTACGTGCCTGTAGGTACCCGAACGCTCCATCTTGAAGATACCGGCTGCTTCCAGGTTGGCGATACGGTTAAGGTGCTTCGCTACGGGAATGAGCGCTGGATTCATGCGATCGGGATGGACGCGATGCGTCAGCGGCCTGTCGCTGGGGGCACGAAGCCGTGGGAGCCATTCGAATTGTCCTTCGAACGCGTCATAACTGCCATTCAGGGGCAAGCGATTACGGTGGATGCACCGATCGCTTGCGCGATCGAAAGCATCTGGGGTGGCGGCGCCGTTGTTAAAGTACAAGACAGCGGCCGAATCGAACAGGTCGGTGTGGAGTGCATGCGGGTCGATGTGGAATTCGATGCAAGCGTAACAGACTCCCGTATCGACGGCAATGAAGCGGAGGAAACGTACCTCGCAGACGAGCGTCATGCGATTAATCTGATAAGTATGGATCACATTCAAAATGGGTGGGTACGAGATGTTGTAGGTTTTCATCTTCAACACGCCCTCGTGCAAGTCGGCCGCAACAGCAAGTGGATCACGATTCAAGACTGCGCTGTCTATGATTTTGTTAGCATCATTACGGGCGGGCGCCGATACGCATACCATTTAATGGGGGAACTTACGCTGGTGATGAGGGCGTATTCGGAAAGAGCGCGACATGCATTTGCCGTTGATTCGCGAGTTGCGGGTCCTAATGTCTTTCTCCACTGCGAATCGCATGCCGATTACAACACGAGTGAGCCGCATCACAGGTGGTCGGTCGGTTGTTTGTACGATAATGTGAAAGGACGCATCCATATTCAGGATCGCGGTTATTTAGGCAGCGGACAGGGCTGGGCCGGAGCGAACTATGTGACTTGGAATACGAGGCAGGAACTCGTATCTCAGCAGCCGCCGACGGCGCAGAATTATGCCATCGGACATGTGGGGGCGAAAGGGAAAGCGCTGTTCCCGAATGCCTATGATGATCGACCGCGCAGGGAAGCGTTCTGGGATCGCTGCGGTGCACACGTCTCGCCACGCAGTTTGTACATTCAGCAATTACAGGACCGGCTTGGCGCGGGGGTAGAGCGCTTTTTGCAGCAGGATACAAGATTAGTTGAAGGAGGATCTACGCATGAAGCAGCTCATTGATCGTCAAAGCTATGATGTCCTCATCGACAAAGTCATTCGGCAAATGAAGTCGTTAGCACCTGCCTTCCAAGAACAGGTTGCCATTGGTATCGTGTCCATGAACAATTGGGAATGGCCGCAGGGCGTAGGCTTATTCGCCCTATACTCCTATTACAAAGAAACGGGCAATCTCGCGATTCGCGACGAGCTGATCGCTTGGTTCGATAGCCGCATAGCCGAAGGGCTGCCTGCAAAAAACGTGAATACGATGTGTCCCATGCTGACGCTCAGTTATTTGGCAGAGGAAACCAACAACCCGGTTTATTTGGCACTATGCCGGGAATGGGTCACGTATGTGATGGAGGACATTCCCCGCACGGATGAAGGCGGCATCCAGCACGTGGTTACCCGCAATTTGAATGAAGGGCAGCTGTGGGATGACACGTTGTATATGACCGTGCTGTTTGTGGCTCGCATGGGAGTCCTGCTCCAAGAGGACCGATATCTTCAAGAAAGTATACGTCAATTTCTCGTCCATTTGAAATATTTGACGGATGTTAAAACAGGGCTGTTCTTCCATGGATGGACGTTTCTGGGCCATCATCATTTTGCAGGCGCGTTGTGGGCGAGAGGGAATTCCTGGTACACGGCGGGGCTGGTGGATTATTTGGACATGGCCCCGGTGCCCTCCGGTGTCAGCCAGTTTCTCCTATCTTCACTGGAACGGCAAGTTCGCACACTCGCCGAGCTGCAGCATGAAAGCGGGCTATGGCATACGCTGCTGGATCAACCGGATTCCTATCTGGAAACCTCGGCATCTTCCGCCTTTGCGTACGGGATCTTGAAAGCCGTCCGCAAAGGCTATCTCCCTGAACGCTACCGGGAAATTGGCATGAAAGCGCTGACCGGCGTTCTTGAGAAAATTGACGAAGCGGGGGTTGTTCACGGCGTATCCTACGGTACCGGCTTAAAAGATGACCTGAACTACTATCGGAATATTAAGCAATGTCCGATGCCTTATGGCCAATCCATGACCCTTCTGCTTATGGTAGAGGCCCGGAGAATGGCTACGTAAGTTTTGTTGAGACACACCTTAAATAAGGTTCATACTCGCTTAAATAATTAGTATGTCCCCCGTCTTCCTATCCTCTATGATTTTATTGTAGATAAAGGAAGGAGGGGGATTTTTTAGTAAGCGCTTACTGTAAAAGTAATAGGGTGTTCGGTTCAAGCAGGCTTTCACTATGAGGAGGAACGAGAGTCACATGATTCTGAAAAAGAAGCTTTCTCTGCCCGTCATTATTGCGCTAATCTTCACCATGCTTGCATCCGGCAATGTGTACGCCGCCGATTCGGCAGCGCCTTCAACGGGCACGCCGACGGATGCTTCAACTGCGAATCCGGCGGTTCCGGCGTTGGACACGCAAGGAAAATTCAATGCGCTGAAAGAAAAGAAAATTTTTGAAGGAACGGATGATTCTGGCAAAGAGGACTTCAGCCAAGAAGTGACGCGGGCACAGCTGGCAAAAGTTCTTGTTAGGCTGAATGGTCTCGACGAAGACAAAGCTGCCAGTGCCGTCTATCGAGATCTTGGCGACGCAGCGTGGGCTGCAGGCTTTATCGGTGCAGCGACCAAAGCAGGCTTGATGGAAGGCGTCGCAGAAGGGACCTTTGCCCCTGCCGGGATCGTGACGACCGAGCAGTTGGCTTCCGTACTAGCGCGCGTGTTCAAGCTGCAAGCAGCGGAAAGCGAGGTCGCCAAGGTCACGGGCACCGTATCTGAGTGGGCGAAGGGTTACGTCGCTGAGGCAATGTCGGCCGGACTGATGACGAGCGCGCTGGACTACACGCTTCCGGCGAAGCGCGAGCTGCTCGTGAACACGGCCTATGCGGCCTATCAGCTCATACAGGCGGGCGGTCCTCCGGTTACGAAGGTTTCCGTGGCAGACTTCAAAGCCACAGGGGCGAAAACGCTGGTCGTGAAGCTGAACGGCGTCATCGCCGATACGAGCAAATTAACCGTCTCAATTTTGCGGGGCAGTATCACGGGGGCTGCCGTCACAGGCGCTCAAAAATGGAATACGAACAAGAATGAAGTTACGATTACCTTGGATACAAAAATGACGGAAGGCATCTACACCGTCAAATTGGATGCCGTAAAGGACGGCGGATTGTCCATCGACAAAGGATCCGCGGAAGTATCCGTCGGCAACGAGAAAATTACGCAGATTGATTTTACGACACCGTCGGATACGATTGCCCAGGGGATGGTGAAGTTTACCTTTAAAGCACTGAATCAGTATAAGGAAATATCGGACCTCAGTGCAGCGATTTTCAGCATTTACACAAGTCCTGGACTTGATTTTGTGCCTGCCGGCGACTCGCAGTCCGTTGTTGTGGATACCGTTTACGGCAGTCAGCTGCGGAAGGATCAGCCGTTCGAAATTCGCATCGTTGCACCGGATTATACCGTTCAGGCTAATAAAACCTTTACGGTCGGTGATCTGCAAACCGTCGGCAAAGTTGAGCTGAGCGATGTCGTGTATGTGAATGGCAAAACGAAGTTCGAGCCGGGTGACACGGTGACCGTGCCATATAAAGCGTTCGACCAATACGGTTACGCAGTCATCGATCTGGATGTATTGAAGAAAAATGCCAATACCTTCACGAACGCTGCAGGTGTGATCGACACAGCAGCGGCGTATCCGCCGCAGGGCTTTGGCTTTATTCCCGACGAGAACGGCGACGGACTGCCGGAGCTGAAGGCCAAGGCGGTCGGCAATTTTAATATCTACAGTGTCCAGGACGTTCAGCTGAGTGTCACGGCATTCGGTTCAAGTCAAACTGCGACCAAAGTGCTCAAGGTGGCAGCCCCGAAAACGCCGTTTGACATTAGTATCGGAAACTTCCCGAACACGGTTGCCGTCGGCGACGACGATTTCTATTTGCCGGTTGTCGTGAAAGACCAGGGCGGGAATCTTTTAAGCACAGACGATGTCATAGAAAATGCCGATAAAATTAACGTATACGGCTATGGGAACGGAAGTATCTCCGTTGGCGCGAAGGATGCAGCCGGCAATTTCCTCGGAGGTATTGAGAAGAGTGGTGCCTATAAAGGAACAATTCGCATTTCCAATTTGAAAACGTTAACCGATCAAAACAAAGGGCAATTGACGGTTAAGGCGTCTGTTGTTACGAGCGGTAAAACCGCTACTGCGACGACGAATGTGGTTAGTAAGCGCTACCCGAGAACGGTATATCTGTCCGCTCAAATGAAGCCTAAAATGCTGCCGTCCCTGGATATGGTCAATGGCAGAAGTGAAAACGCTTTCCGCTTGAAATTCAAAGACCAATATGGTGAAGATTTCGATCGCGATTATCGTGGCTACGCCATGAAACTTACGTTTGCGAAAACGTCCGGCACAGTGACCGATGCGGTGTATGTGCTGAGGGGGGCAACGCGTTTGGATCGCGCGAGCTCGACGTTTATCGTCAACGGGGTTGATGCTACGGTAGAAGGCTACGATTCCGGCAGCAGCGTTTCCGATTTTGGCTATTACCGTGACCGTGATTTCTTCTTTACAGCGATCCCCGGTGATGATAATGAGGGCACGTATCAGGTGACGGCACAGCTGTACAAGGGAGACCGAACGACGGTTGCGGCCGGTACGGCTTCGCTTATGTCGAGTGCCATTGCGACTACACAGTTGATCAAAGGCCGAGAAGCGAATAACTTGACGTATACCCTCACGCCGTTTGCGAATGGCATTTACGCCGTTGACAAGATCAAGGATACGTTGAAGGGCGCGGAGACGAATACGATTAGCACGGTAAGCTCTAGTGTAACCTCCAGCGTCTATTCGACAGAAGGATACTCGCTGGAGAACTATTTCTCAGGCAAGGTCGTTCTGACTGCGAAGGATGCTTCCGGCAATGTCGTGCAGCTGCCGAACAATGCGATTCAGTCGCTGGCTTCCGTCACTTCTGCCAATACGCGCGCATCCGCTATTGTGATAAAGCCAAAGGCTGACGGTCAAACGGCCAACTTTCAGGATGGCTACGGCATTCGGGGGAAAGAGGCAGGTACAACGAGCATTTCCGTCATTTTCAAGCCTTCCCATTACGCCGGCAGCAAAGTTGCTTTTCTTGATAAAATTGACATTAAGGACGATCCGCTGACCGTGAGTTCATTTACCGCAACGTATAATGGCAAAGCGAAAGTGATGGCCTTGTCGCAGCTGAAAGCCGGCGTGACCATTTTCTCCGGCAACAGCGTAGATACGGCAGCCAAGAAATTGCTGCTCAAGCAAACGTTCAGCAATATTACGTTAATGGACCAATACGGCAATAATGCTTTTAAAAACAGTTCCATATTCCGCTTTGCTCCTGTATTCGGCATTCAAGCGTTTGTCAGCAATGTGAAATGGTCCAGCGACAATATTGTGCCGGGTTCCGGTTACATTGCGATTGAATTTAACGGTACCGGCGTAAATAGCCTGAATGGCAAAACGAACGCCGTAACCCCGGTTCCAGCCGGCGTTGAGCCGACGGATTGGGTATTCGCATCTGTACCGAATGCGGACCCTGCCAAAGATCCGGCGATTCAATTGAAGCGCGGAGACGCTAAGTACATTTATACACCTGCTATTTCTGCAGTAGATGGGTCACCGGTAGAAATTGCTTCCTTCACAGCTACGGTGATAACCGCTAACGGCAAAACAATCTCCGTTGACGTCTATCCAGATCCGTCGAAGTAAACGCCTCCTGCTCGTATCCAAGGAAAATTTGTTCTCGCAAGGGCAGCAAAATATGCGTATGATTAGTGGAATCGGCTATTTTCTGCGAAGAAATTTTCAGCAGCTTGTGATAGTCTTGGAAGCGAGTTAACCAAAACTATTGCTGGAGGTTGCGTATGATGCCCAATATTTTGCTGTGTTTTCCTAGTGGTCGACATAAAGTCCTGACATTAAGCTATGATGATGGGAATGTCGCCGATCGCAAGTTAGTGGAAATTTTGAATCGCTATGGCTTGCGCGGCACGTTTCATTTAAATTCAGGTTTGCTGGATACCGGTGAGCGTATTTCGGCTGCGGAAGTTCGTTCACTATACCAAGGACATGAAGTGTCGGCGCATACGTTGACGCACCCTACAATTGAGCGTTGCCCGAATGAGCAGATTGTCTATGAAGTAATAGAGGATCGCAAGCGATTGGAAAAGCTGGTTGGCTACACAGTAAGGGGGATGTCGTATCCGAACGGCTCCTACAATAAACGGATTCAGAATCTGCTGCCGCAGCTTGGTATTGAATACTCCCGAATTGTTGGCAGCAGCGGGCACTTCGGTATGCCGAACGATTGGATGGCATGGCAGTCGACATGCCACCATAACAACCGCTTGTTGGAGCATGCAGAGACATTCGTGGACTTACATAAAACGCAGTATCTCTACCTTATGTACGTGTGGGGACACAGCTATGAGTTTGATCGTGAAGGCAATTGGTCACTGATCGAGCAGTTCTGCGAGCGCATCGGTGGAAGAGACGATATCTGGTATGCGACGAATATGGAGATCGTCGATTATATGAAAGCGTACGACCAGCTGCAATTTGCAGCTGATCGAAGCTTTGTGTATAATCCTACTGCGCAGAGCGTGTGGCTAAGTGTCGACGGTCGACACGTTGAGGTGCCTGGTGGTAAGCAGATTGAACTGGCAGGGGAATAGCCACTAGAGCTGATGCTATCGGAAAACTAATTATAGCAACAACGATTATTGAAAACGAATTAGAATAACAGCTGTAACTCGCACTACAGTTCCTAGGAATTGTAGTGCTTTTTAGTCTTTCATTGAACTAGGTCGTATTCGCTCCTTCAGGGATCATGTACCAAGACCAAAGTCTAGCACTAACCTAAACCCCAGACAGTTATGGCTACTTTATTTATTTGCTAATCTTAGTGTTGTAGGCAACAACTAGAGAAACAGCATATACGCTTAGTTGAGGGATACGAATCCAGACGGAGGAACAATGAACAGACTATATAAGACGAATCGAGTGATGAGGATGAGGAACATGCAATGGTTAAGAAGGGTCGACTACAGCCTATTTACCTGGTGTAATCAAAGGGTAAATCACATTGCGCTGGATTGGTTGTTGGGATTGATTACCCATATGGGCGGCGCGACGTTTACGATTCTATGTAGCGTAGTAATCGTGTGGTTGGCACCTCATACTTGGGGACCGGTAGGACTGCAATGTTTAGCGGCTTTGACATTCAGTCATGTGATTGCCTTCCTGATTAAGAAAAAGATGCGCAGAAAACGCCCATTCCACGCCCTGCAGCAAGTGAAGGTAGGGAGATTCCCGCTTAAGGATTACTCATTTCCATCTGGACATACCACCGCCATTTTTGCTATCGTCACCCCCTTTCTCTTTCTAGCGTCTCAGGGAGTTGCACTGTTCTTGATTGTTTTTGCAGGGATGGTTGCCTTTTCACGTGTTTATTGGGGATATCACTACCCAACGGATTGCGTAGCAGGAGCTACGATCGGAATGGGTTCAGCGTTGTTGATAGTTTATATGACGAATTCTTTTTAACATGACAAGAATAAAGCCCGCGAGGAGTGTAAATATGGCGTGGATTAGCAATCTTTTTGAGCAGTACGGCTATTTTGTTTTAATTTTTGGCTTGTTTGCCGAATCATTAGCCTTGCCGTTTCCAGGAGAACTGGCAATGGCGATATCTGGGCATATATCTTCGTTTGGGAGCATGAATATCCCATTTATTATTCTATGCTCTTATTTTGGAGCTATCGCCGGCACGACCTTTACTTATTATTTGGGTTATAAACTTGGCACACCATTCTTTGAAAAGTATGGTAAGTTCTTTTTTCTAAGCCAAGAGCGGATCGCTAAGATTACAAAATGGTTCAATCAATATGGGAACAAGCTCATCCTTGTCAGCTACTTTATCCCAGGTTTGCGGCACTTCACCGGTTATGTGTCCGGTATATTAAGAGTTCGATTAGGCACCTTTATCTTCTTTAACTTCACGGGCGGACTCGTTTGGGTACTGACTTATGTGATGGTCGGTAAAATTTTTGGCATACGAATCGAGCAAATGCTTCACATCATTTCGAAATACGCCATAGCGGCAATGATTGTCGTGGTGGTTGGAGTCGTGATCGGCCTTTATATCAAGCATAATAAACGAGCCATTCGCGATTGGATACGAACAGTAAGCTGGCATAAATGATGTAGACGAGTTGTTATCTGGAGATAAACAGCTCGTCTTTTTCTTGTTGTTTTTTTTGATTGCATTGCTCTCAAAAATGAATTGACCAGAATAGAACTCTATTATACAATCAGTTTGATACGATTTGTATCAAATAAAATATATTAAGCCGTACTCAACATACGGCTATGCGGATAGGCATTTATTTTTGAATCCCTTGAGGAGGCATTTATGAAAAGATATGAAGAACTCGACTCTCTTAGAGGCTTAGCCGCACTGTCTGTCGTACTTTATCACCTAGCCGCAATCTTCCCTAGCTTTGATCAATGGGACAAGAATCCGTTTTTCCACTTGTTGTTTGCAGGTCACGAAGCTGTCTTATTCTTTTTCGTCTTAAGTGGATTCGTGCTTTCAATTCCTTTCTTCAGTGAGACGCAGCCCCCTTATTCCATATTTATTTTAAAAAGATTCTTCCGCATATACATCCCTTACATTTGCTGTATTGTGCTAGCCATCCTATGTTGTCTTTTATTCACCAGAGGCGGGATACCTGCATTAAGTGACTGGTTCAATCTCTTCTGGGTGACGCCATACTCGAATGGTTTATTGTTGAATCACATTTTTCTGATAGGTAACTATGAAACAGATGCATATAATCCTGTAATCTGGTCGTTAGTTCATGAAATGAGAATTTCCCTTATTTTTCCTCTCCTCATGATTTTTATCAAGAAGTCTCCCACGTGGGCCGTTATCCTGGTTGGATGCTTCATAACAATCTTGGAGCTAGTTCTAAGACATACAATCGGAATCGGTAACTTAGGTCTCATGTATGTATTCATGTTTATGATTGGCGCCCTTCTACTCAGACATCTAAGCTTACTTGTTTCGTTCATTTCCTCATTAGGAGCATGGCTCAAACTTACTTTTTTCGCAGCAGCCCTCCTTTTTTATAACTACTCGGTTTGGTTTTTCCCTGAAATTTCATGGCTGCATCGCGGTGTAATTCAAGATTCCTCCACGACGATAGGCGTCAGCATGTTGATCCTTCTCTCCTTGTCTTCAACGTTAGCGGGTAAGATATTGCTGTTAAAGCCGATTCACTTTTTAGGTAAAATCTCCTACAGTTTCTACTTATACCATCTCATGATTAATTTACTAATTATAAATCTCTTCTATGGGATTTGGCCGATGTGGCTCCTTTTAAGTGTAAGCTTCGTTCTATCGGTTTTCGTTTCCGTTGCGGCTTATTATGTGATTGAGAAGTTCTCGATTGAAGCGGGCAGAAGGTTAAAAAGTATCAAACCTAAAGAGGTCATCGTTCCAAGTCGCACAACTTAACAAGGAAAAGGATAACGCTGCTGCAGGGGAATGCAGCGGACAGCCTTTTCTGTTAGATAATCGGCATTTATGGTGGGGGACGCAATACGTCATCATCGCCGTTCACGATGTTAAGAGCGCCCTGACAAATCGGCAGGACGCTCTTGTTTTACATGGGCTACAGGCTTCTCTCTAACAAGGCCCCGACTTGTTTGGCTATTGCTTGAGGTGAGGATGGCATGCCATTTCGGATCCACCATTCAATAACCCCTACATAAGCGTTCCCGGCATACTGAAGCATAACGTCTTCACTTAAATCCGTATTTCTTCCGCTTTCTCGGTCAATCTCATTTTTGAATCCTTCTGTCACATAATCAAATAGCCGATTTCTGAACGAAGGGGCGCCCTGGCTCGCTAGCATGGTCGAAAAGAATACATAATTTTTTTCGAAATATTCGAAAAAGGGTAAAAGAGCACTACTCCAATCCAGTTTGCAAGCCCATTCCCCCATCTCTCTTAATTCGTTAATGTGTGCTTCGATGAGTTTGTCCAGCAGATCATATTTGTCCTGATAATGCAGATAAATGGTGCCGCGGTTAATGTTGGCCTTGTCGGCAATATCCTGAATGGTGATGTCATCGAAATTTTTTTCAGCCATTAATGCGATAACAGCTTTTTTCATCGCTTCTTGTGATTTAAGAATTCTTCGGTCTACTTTGGCCATCGTTTGTTCACCAAGCTTTCATAGATAATTAACGTTTTCCTGCACGATGTTGCGATATAGACATATCCCTTTTCTTTGAAATGAAAATGAGCATTATGCTTATATAGTAATAGACACAAGTTGGTTAATCAATATGGTTTGATTTTATGATAAGCGGTAACCCAATACTATATACTTAAGAGAGTATACATGGAGAGGAAGGCGATGTTATGAGCATGGATGAATGGATTCACGCAGGTACTTTGGATGAGTTGAAGCAAGTAAGTTCCAAGGTTATCAAAGGTGGTATCGCTGTTTTTTATCACGAGGATGAAGTCAGAGCGATAGACAATCGATGTCCTCATCTCGGTTTTCCGCTTCATTTGGGAAGCGTTTGCAGCGGTATGTTAACATGCCACTGGCACCATGCTCGCTTCGACATCTGCAGCGGAGGGACGTTGGATCCTTGGGCGGATGATGTTCCTGCTTACGATGTCAAAGTTGAGAATGAGATCGTCTGGGTCAGCCCAAGACCTAGGAACATCGGCAATGCTGAGAAGCTTAAGCTCCGTTTGCGGGAAGGCCTTGAGCAGAACATCGGTATCGTGATTGCCAAGGCGGTAATTGGATTGTTTGAATCGAAAGTCCCGGTTGATGAAATCGTCCGCATCGGCATCACATTCGGAACCACGCAGGGGAATGGCTGGGGGGCGGGTTTAACCATTTTGACCGCGATGAGAAACGTGCTGCCGAAGCTGGATGCTTCTGGGCAAATACTTGCCCTGTACCACGGCCTGGTTCACGTGGCCAGAACCAGCTCAGGACGTGCTCCCCGCCACCTGCTCGGGGCGCTGCCTTCCTCGCCGGCTTCCACAGAAAGGCTGATGGCGTGGTACCGCAACTGTGTTGAAGTGCGCGATACCCAAGGCGCGGAGAAGGTATTGCTGACGGCAATAGCCAATAGGGCTTCATCTGAACAGCTCGCGGACATGATGCTGATTTCGGTGACGGACCACTTTTATTTGGACGGCGGCCATACTTTCGATTTTCATAACAAAGCATTTGAGGCACTGGAAAGCTTGGGAGGTCCGCTCACGGAGCCCATCCTCGCTTCGCTTGTTCCGCTTCTCAGATCGCCCACTCGCAGTGAAGAACTTCATCACTGGCAGGCGCCTGTTGATCTGGTAACTCCGCTCCAGGACGCTTTTAAGATGTTACAGCAGCCCGCAATTTCAGAACCTTCCGTTCTGCTGGATGAACAAGCTTTCGTGGAACAACTGCTCAGTGATAACGCGTTAGAGACGATCGATCAATTATCCCGGCTTTTGCTAGGGGGAGCAGCCCCTGAACAATTGGCTCAATTGATCTGTTTGGCGGCGGCCGAGAGAATCGTGCGGTTTCACACCCAAAATGAGTTCAGCGATTGGGTGGCGGTGCTGCATACCTTTACTTACGCTCATGCCGTACACGAGCGGCTGAGTCGTTCCAAGGAACCGCTTCTCCTTCGGGCACTCTATTACGGGGCGATGGCCCTTTATCATGACCGTTTCCTTAATGTGCCGCGGGCACCGAAACCAAGACCCGCTAACGGCCGCAGCTTTGCGCCTGAGGAGTTGCTCGAGCTTATGGATCGCAGGCAGCAGGTGGAAGAGGCAGCTGACTGGGTAGCCGGATACCTTGGCGAACAGCGGGACCCTCATGTTCTGCTAGGCACACTGGGCCAAAGCTTGCTTCGCGAGGACGCTGAATTCCACTCATTTCAACTATACGAGGCTGCCGTCACCGAATTTGATCGGTGGGATCAGCGTTCGGATGATTTTGCCAAGCAAGCTAAGGAGACTTGCCTGCTTGCCTGCACCCGATATTTGGCAGCCCACGCCCCAAGTGCGCGGGAACTGCCGCATACGGCTAAGATTGCTTGGCGTTTGTACCGCGGTGAGAGACTGTTTGAGGAAGAGTAAGCAAAAACAACGTGGAGAGAGAGGAATCTACCATGCAGTCAAAAACTGAAAAAGAGAAGATGTTAAGTGGCGAGCTGTATCAAGCTGGTGATGCGGAGCTGGTAAATGACCGTTTGCGTGCGCGTAGCTTAACACGGCAATACAACCAGACACTTGAGACGGATGATAAACGAAGAAAAGAAATACTGTTGGAGCTGCTCGGTTCGACTGGCACTAACTTTTACATTGAACCGACATTCCGCTGCGATTATGGATACAACATACATGTCGGTGAAAATTTTTATGCCAATTTTGATTGCATTTTTCTCGACGTTTGTGAAATTCGCTTAGGCGATAGCTGCTTCTTAGGGCCCGGCGTACATATTTATACAGCCACACATCCTGTAGAGTTCAGAGAAAGAATATCGGGAGCGGAGTTCGGCAAGCCCGTAACGATTGGCAATCATGTATGGATTGGAGGAAGCGCGATTATTAACCCTGGTGTCAAGATCGGCAATAACGCCGTGATTGCATCAGGGGCAGTAATTACGAAAGATGTCCCAGACAATGTGGTCGTAGGCGGTAATCCAGCAAAAATTATAAAGCAGATTAACAACGGTAAAGATATATACACAGATGTATAACAACTTTTCTATGAATAACATGGAAAGCCAGTGATGCCTTCCACATAAAGCAAGATGCGCAACGTGCTGCGACTCGCGAATCGCAGCACGTTTGTCGTTCATCGCTAAGCTCGCGGCAGACTCTCTCCCCCGGGTCTTAAATAATCGATAATTTGAACCGTAATGTTGAGTAATCCACATATCGTGCGGAATTGATGATTGCAAGCGCTTGGATTCTGTTTAAAATTATGAACGGGAGTTGATTAAACAATTTATGTTGTTCTTATTTTAGGAGCAATTTGTAAAAGGAAGAGGGAACTGTGATTTTGCAAAAACGAAACCATTTGCTTATTTTTATTTTGACTGTCGGAGTTTTTGGCATCTTAAATACCGAGATGGGGGTTATTGGAATATTACCCTCTATTGCAGAACACTATCATGTAAGTATTTCCAAAGCAGGATGGTTGGTGAGCTTTTTTGCTATCGCTGTTGCCGTTTCTGGTCCAACCATGCCGTTATTATTTTCGGGGATCAATCGGAAGAAGGTCATGCTGCTCGTACTTGGCATTTTCGTAGTGGGAAACGTGGTCTCCATTTTTGCTTCAAATTTTGCGATTGTTTTAATTGCCCGCGTAATACCAGCCTTTTTTCATCCCGTCTACTGTTCATTGGCGTTCACGGTAGCTGCCGACTCGGTTAACGAGGAAGAAGCGCCAAAAGCAGTTTCCAAAATTCTTATTGGCGTATCAGCCGGCATGGTCATCGGGGTACCCATCGCAAGCTTTATTGCGAGTGCCGCCTCCCTTCAAATGGCGATGGTCTTCTTTGCGGTTGTCAATGTCATTGTATTCCTCGCTACATGCATATTTATACCATCCATGCCTGTTGAGAAAAGACTTTCTTACGGGGCACAATTGTCCGTATTGAGAAAAACAATGACCTGGATTTCCATAGCAGCCGTGATTTTATTAAACTCAGCCGTGTTTGGCGTATATAGTTATCTTGCGGAGTATCTGAAAATCGTGACGAACATGTCTTCGAATTCAATTAGCTTCGTGCTATTTATGTACGGTGGAGCCAATATCATCGGAAATATGGTCGCAGGTAAACTGCTTACGCATCGTGCCGTCCGAATTATCTTATCTTTTCCATTTGCTTTGGGATTGGTTTACATCCTGTTGTTCTTCTTTGGAAAGTTTAGCCTTCCAGTGGCGATCATTACTTTAATCTGGGGAATACTAGCGGGGATTGGAGGTAACATCAATCAATATTTAATGATGTCTGCAGCTCCAGAGGCACCTGATTTTGCGAATGGCTTGTTCCTAACATCTGCAAACCTTGGGACAACCTTCGGGACGGCGGTAGGCGGGGTATTTATTTCGGGAATGGGCACACCATACGTCGTAATTGTAGGATTGCTTTCATTGATATTAAGTACAGTTGCTCTGTTGGTCAGAAGATATATGTTTACCCTTGTACAAAGAGCGTCCTGACAAAATTGCAGGACGCTCTTGTTTGCTTCTTAGGCAGATCTTCTTGCTAAGAAAGTTTGCCCTCTAACATAATTCCAACCTGTTCCTTCATTACATGGGATTATTTATATCAGAACTGGGTATAGAATACGTCGTCTTGTTTTAAGTTTTAAGGAATCGTAAGCATTTAATAAACAGTATATCTTAAGTTGTTTAATAAACAACGAATTCCGCTCTTTTAACCATTGATCGTGTCTTCGTTTCATTTATAATTATAGACATGTGTTGATTAATAATAAAATGTTCATTTAACTGGGATTACAGGAGGCTATAATATGATTAATGCTCATGCACGCGCTGTATTCAGTCCAGAAGGACCATTTAAACTAACTGCGATCGAGCGCAGAGATCTTCAGCCACATGATGTGCTCATTGAGATAAAATTCGCTGGTATTTGTCATTCCGACATTCACACTGCCCGCGGCGAGTGGGGGCCGGTTCAATATCCGCTCGTTCCAGGCCATGAGATTGCCGGAATCGTCGCCAAGGTTGGTTCGCAAGTCACCAAACATGCCGTTGGCGATCGAGTAGGAGTCGGCTGTATGGTGGACTCCTGCGGGGAGTGCGTGAACTGCCATAAAGGAGAGGAGCAGTATTGCCTTAGTGGCAATACGGGCACTTATGGAGCGATTGATCGGTACGGTCAATATACGCAAGGCGGTTATTCCACTCATATCGTCGTAAGTGAGGATTTCGTGGTTCGAATTCCTGACGGTATCGAGCTTGACGCCGCTGCACCCCTCTTGTGTGCCGGCATCACAACGTACTCGCCGCTGCGCCATTGGGGTGTAGGCCCTGGCAAGAAGGTGGCGGTTGTTGGACTTGGCGGGCTTGGACATATGGCGGTGAAGCTTGCTCATGCCATGGGGGCGGAGGTAACGGTTTTATCACAGTCATTGAAGAAGAAAGAAGACGGTTTGAAGCTTGGCGCGGACCATTATTATGCCACAAGCGATCCGGGGACGTTTAAGGAGCTGGCAGGTTCATTTGATCTTATCGTGAATACGGTGAGTGCGAAGATCGACATTAGCGCTTTCCTTTCGCTGCTGACGCTGGATGGTACCTTGGTCAACGTTGGCGCACCGGCAGAGCCATTGTCGGTTAACGTATTCGCCCTTATCGGCCATCGCCGTTCGTTTGCCGGGTCGATGATCGGTGGTATTCGCGAAACGCAGGAAATGCTTGATTTTTGCGCTGAACACCACATCGCTCCCGAGATTGAAGTGATTTCTGCCAAGCAGATTGATGAAGCCTGGGAGCGCGTACTAGCATCAGATGTGCGGTATCGATTTGTCATCGACATCAGCACGATGGAGAATGAATGAGCACTGCTTACAACTGATCACTATAAAAGCAGGAGGCTTCGTTATGAATCGAATTGAAAAGAGCCAGGAAACGTACAAACAACTATTTGGCGATGGAGTGCCGGCGGCCTATGCTACTGATCCTGAATTGCAGGACATCCTGAGCCGCTTCATTTTTGGGGAAGTTTTTCATCAAGGCAATCTGGATAACAAACAGCGTGAGCTCATTACGCTGGTAGTGCTGGCAACCAATCAGACGTTGCCCCAGCTCAAGGCACATACCCATGCCGCGCTGAACGTCGGACTCACACCAGTGGAAATCAAGGAAGCCATCTACCAATGTGCGCCATACCTTGGATTTCCCAAAACGTTAAATGCTATTACGGAAGTCAATGAAGTGTTCAAGGCCAGAAATATTGCATTGCCGCTCGAGAGCCTGAAACAGGTTGAAGAAGAGAATCGGCTGGACAAGGGACTTGCCGTGCAGATGGAAATTTTCGGGGATGTCATTGCACAAATGCGAGCAAGTGCCCCATCCAATCAAACGCATATACAAGACTACCTTTCCGCCTTCTGCTTTGGTGACTTCTATACCCGCGGCGGTCTTGATTTAAAGACGCGAGAATTGCTGACTCTCTGCATTGTAAGTAGCCTCGGCGGCGCGGAAGGTCAAGTGAAGGCACATGTGCAAGGCAATGCAAATGTGGGCAATGATAAGATGACCATGATCGCTGCCGTCACTCACTGTCTTCCCTACATGGGCTTTCCGAGAACGCTTAACGCGTTAGCGAGCATTAATGAAATTATTCCTGAGGAGACAAAACATGTTTAACGAAACTTACAAATTGGCAAATGGCGTAGAAATCCCCAAACTAGGGCTCGGTACCTGGCTGCTTGACGATGAACAGGCTGCGCAGGCGGTGCGCGATGCGGTATCGATCGGATATCGCCATATGGATACGGCTCAGGCTTATAAGAATGAAGCGGGTGTAGGTAAAGGAATACGTTCCTGCGGTGTGGCAAGGGAAGAACTTTTCATCACGACGAAGGTTGCTGCAGAATTAAAGAATTATGATGCCGTTACGCAATCCATTGATGAGTCTTTAGCCAAAATGGGACTGGACTACCTGGATCTCGTGATTATCCACAGCCCGCAGCCTTGGAAGGAGTTTCGTGAGGAAAAACGTTACTTCGAGGAGAACAAGGAAGTATGGAAGGCGATGGAGGATGCTTATAAGACAGGCAAAGTTAAGGCGATCGGTCTTTCCAACTTTCTGCAGGATGATATCGAGAATATTCTTGCAAGCTGCGAGATCAAGCCGATGGTCAATCAGATCTTGGCGCATGTGAGCAATACGCCCTTGGAGCTCATCGCATTCTGCCAGAAGAATGACATCTTGGCAGAGGCCTATTCCCCCATTGCGCACGGTGCAGTCCTTGACCATGCAGAGGTTAAGGTCATCGCTGACAAGTATGACGTATCTGTAGCCCAACTTTGCTTGCGTTATGCGATCCAGCTAGGTCTAGCAGTCATTCCGAAGACGGCGAATCCAGATCACATGAGAATCAATGCTGAGCTTGATTTTGTTATCAGCGGAGCAGATATGGAAACATTAAAGAATGTAGAGCACATCCAGCATTATGGCGAGCATAGCTTCTTTCCGGTATTCGGAGGGAAATTAAAGTAAACGGAGGAACCAGAATGGCGAAGCATGAAGAAGTAAAAAATGGGGTCATTTTCCCAGCGGGTGAAAAAAATGAAGCATTTGCTCAATATTTTGTGGGGCAAAGTTATCTGAAAACATTAGTTGCTGATCCTAACGTGAATGTTGGTGTGGGTAATGTGACCTTTGAACCAGGATGCAGAAATAACTGGCACATTCACCGCGGTGGATTTCAACTCTTATTAGTAACCGGCGGCGAAGGCTGGTATCAAGAAGAAGGCAAGCCTGCTCAATTCTTAAAAGCCGGTGATGTGATTGTCACCCATGATGGCGTCAAACACTGGCATGGCGCCGCAAAGGACAGCTGGTTTGAACACATCGCAATCACTGCCGGTAAACCGGAATGGTTGGAACCTGTAACAGATGAGGCGTATAGCAAACTCTAATAAGTGAAAATAAACGCAGAAACGGCAGCCGGTAACGGCTGCCGTTAAGCATGAAATGGCGCTCAATTGGAAGCTCGTCGGATCCCATGATATCCTGGATCCACCGAATGGTTCCACATAACGCAGGATGTGTAAAGGAGTGAGATTTTTTTATGGAGTTAAGAGTCATAAACTATTATTTGACTGTAGCCCGAGAGGGAAGTATCACCAAGGCTGCAGAAGCACTCCATGTTTCACAGCCCAATTTGAGCCGCCAACTCAAGCAGTTGGAAGATGAACTTGGCGTTACCCTATTTAATCGCGGAAATAAAAAAATTACATTAACAAATGAGGGGATTCTGTTTCAACAAAGAGCTAATGAAATCGTTTCCTTAGTGAACAAGGCCACGCATGAATTTACCCAACAAAAGAATTCTATCGGAGGTACAGTGTCCATTGGCTGTGTAGAATCAACGGCCTCGCCGATGCTTTCAAAGGTGCTTCGGGAGTTTTCCGCACGGTATCCATTGGTTCGATATGATCTATACAGTGCGGATGGTGATGATATTCGCGAGAAACTGGATAAGGGGATTATCGACATTGGTGTTCTCCTTGAACCTATTGAAACCGCAAAATATAACTACATTCATTTGCCGTATGTGGAAAGATGGGGGCTTGCGATGCGTCGGGATGATCCTTTAGCGCAAAGAGAAGCAATAGGACTGCAAGAGGTGAGCAGCTTGCCATTGATTCTACCCAGAAGAATGATTGTTAGAAACGAAGTTTCCAGTTGGTTTGGTTTCTCAGAAGAACAACTTCAGATATTCGCTACGCATAATCTGTTGACCAATGCGTTATTGTTGGTAGAGGAAAAGTTGGGCTATATCATCTGTGTTGAAGGTGCGCATGAAATTCGCGGCAGCAAAAATACTTGTTTTATTCCGTTTTCTCCAGAACGTACTACTGGGCATGTATGTGCTTGGAAAAAAACGCAAATTTTTAATCCCGCAACACAGCTGCTTATTCAATATGTCAAAGATAATGAAAAAGCATGACAAAGCATGAATGATAAGTATTCGATATGGCGGAATGATTGATTTACAATAAAGGGAGACAATACGATCATACGGGCTTGGCGTTACTCGACTTATCATATGGAATAGGAGTGTTCAGACTGATGGAATATGTAAAGCTTGGAAATACTGGCTTGGAGGTATCCCGCATTTGTCTTGGTTGTATGGGCTTTGGTGTAGCAGTACCGGGCGGGCATCAATGGGTTCTTGATGAAGCGAGTAGTCAGCAGATCATTAAACGCGCCTTGGAGCTTGGTGTGAACTTTTTTGATACGGCGAATGTTTATTCAGCCGGAACGAGCGAAGAGTTTACTGGACGGGCTTTGAAGCAATATGCAAATCGGGATGAAATTGTACTCGCAACGAAGGTGAATGGACGCATGCATGGAGGGCCAAATGGTGCAGGACTTTCCAGGAAAGCAATCATGAGTGAGATTGACAAAAGCCTCAAGCGTTTGGGAACAGATTACGTGGATCTGTACCAAATTCACCGCTGGGATTACGATACACCAATCGAAGAGACAATGGAAGCCATGCATGATGTGGTGAAGGCTGGGAAGGCCAGGTACATAGGTGCTTCTGCGATGTATGCCTGGCAGTTTTTAAAGGCCTTGCATGTAGCCGAGAACAATGGATGGACCCGGTTCATATCGATGCAGAATCATTACAACCTCATCTACCGCGAAGAAGAGAGAGAAATGCTGCCACTCTGCAAGGCTGAGAAAATTGCTGTTATTCCATATAGCCCACTTGCCGGAGGGAGGCTGACAAAAGACTCGCAGGAAAAAACACATCGCTCTGAAACTGATCAAATTGTGAAACAGAAATACGATGCTACTGTGGCTACCGATCGGTTAATCATTGATCAGGTTGCGGCTATTGCAGAAAAACACAGAGTTCCGCGCGCCCAAATCGCACTTGCCTGGCTGCTGCAGAAAGACCCGGTAACTGCTCCCATTGTCGGTGCGACGAAAATTTCTCACCTAGAGGATGCGATAGCTGCTTGTTTAATAAAACTGACGCAAGAAGAAATTGTGTCGTTGGAAGAACCCTACGTACCTCATCGGATCGTTGGACACTTTTAAGCGGTAGAGAAGATGCAGTAAAGATCGGAGGAGAACAATTAACCCGAGGAGGAAACATCACTGGAACGCTTATGGACGAAACCATTTGTTCTCATGACGATCGGAAACCTGTTCCTATTTGTCGCTTTTTATATGCTTTATCCGACGCTGCCCCTGTTCATTAAACAGATGGGGGAAACGTGATGCTCTAATTAATAACAGACTTGGTTTATTAAAGTGCTCGTATTGACAATCATCGTTACAAGCAAGGCCGGAAACCGCTCGATGCGCCATCGATCATTTCCGGTCTTTTTCTATGGCACTAAGAAAAGTCGCATTTCTTCCCTTTTGCTCGCTTTCTTCTCTTACACTCACTGCCTTAAACTTGATACAGTAAGGAGAAGAGCATGTAATCGTTGTGAGGCTTGATCAATCCACGAGGAGACCTGAGACAGATGATAAAATCAACGATCGAGATGTGTGTCATTGATGATATTGCCAGTGTAATTGAAGGCATTTCGAAGAAGATCGACTGGGCACGCCATGATATTCGCGTGTGCGGTACGGGGCTAAACGGGGAACAAGGGCTTCGGCTTGTGGAGACGTATCGTCCCGGCATTATTGTTACGGATATTCGGATGCCGATTATTGACGGGCTTGAATTTACACGACGAGCGAAAGAAATCAATCCGGATTGCAAAATTATTTTGCTGACGGGCTTCAACGATTTCGAATATGCGCAGAAGGCCGTCCAGCTGGGCGCTTTTGATTTTATTACGAAGCCTTTCTCCTTGGAGCAAATCGAACAGGCAGTCCTGAAGGCGAAGCATGCGCTTGATGTGGAACGCGTTAAGGCTGTCCAAGTTCAGGTGCTTGAGCAGCGCGTCAAGGAGAGTATGCCGGTCCTGCGGCAGGAGTATTTTAACCTGCTGATCCATCACCGGACCAGCAACGATGAGAGCACCCGCGAGAAATGGGATTTTCTCCAGATTCAAGTCGTACCGGAGCAATTGATTATTATGGCAATGGACATTGATCATTTCTCTGAACGCTTAGGCAAGCTGCCTGTGCAAGAGGTGGAGCTGATCCGTTTCTCGCTGCAAAATATTGTGGAGGAAACGCTGCAGGCGCACACCCGCTGCCTCGTGTTCCGCGAGACACATTCGCGGTTTGTGGCTATTTTTAATGAAGTCAGCGATGTGGATGCGGCATCCTTGGCCGACAAGTGCTGCGAGCATGTTGCCAAATTTACAAAATTTACGGTTTCGATTGGCGTGGGGAATTGCGTGAGAGGCATTCAGGAGCTCCCGGATTCGTATGGGCAAGCGATCAGCGCGCTGTCGTACCATTTCTACACAGGAGGGAACGGCGTCATTGTGTATGACGATATTGCGAGCTCCGAGCCCCCGCTGCCGCGCTATCCTTTAGCGAAGGAGCAAGAGCTGTTCTACGCCTTGCGCTCGGGAAACCGGGAGCAGGCGACCGCGCTGTTGGAGGAGTTTTTTGCCGAGCTGATGGGGACGGTGCCGCTGCCCGAGCCGGAAAGCATCGACAAAGCGTTGAATGAGCTGGGGTATATGATGCTCCGCGTGTTTCAAGAGAAGCTGACGGAGGACGAGTATGCCGTTGTCGAATCCAAAGCCAGAGCGGTACGTCAAGCATCGTCGGCATCTTTAAAAGATTTACAGCAAGGAATAAAGGAGTTGGGCGAATTAGGCTGCCGGTTCATTGCGGGTAAGCATTCGACCGAATCGGCAAAAGTGATCCAGGAGGCGGTCGCCTACATCCGCAGTAATTTACAGCTCAATCTTACGGTTAATCACTGTGCCAAGCAGGTGCATTTAAGCGGCAGTTATTTTGCGAATTTATTCAAACGGCACACCGGCATAACGTTCAATCAGTTCGTCACGCAGGAGCGGATGGAGCGGGCGAAAGCAATGCTGCTGGAGGATCGGCATGTGCAGGAAATCTCGGATACGCTGGGATTTGTGGAGCGCAGATATTTCAGCGACGTGTTCAAAAAGCAAATCGGCATGACACCTTCCGAATTCAAGCAGCATTATTTAGGCAAGGTGTCCCCGGCGAGTTCTGCGGAAGAGGTGGAGAACCGATGAACGAAATGCGTTGGGCCCTATTGCGGGAAAATGCCAAGAAACCGGCGTTTCGTGATGCCGCGGAGTCGCTGCGCCGGGCTGCGGAAGAAGCAGCTCAGCTGCCGCTTGACATCCAGGACGGCGAACACGGCAACTGGGGGCATTATTATTACTGTCCGGATGATGCCGCTCGGCTGTCGTTTGATCTGCGCCGCCCCCTTGAGCATCCCTGCCCGGTCTGCGGGAAGGTGTGGACGGGCGAGCCGTTTAACGGCGCATGGGTTTCGCTGCGGCATAGCGGCATCGGCACAGGCATTAAGAAGATCGCCTTCGCAAGCCGGATGGAGGATAGCCGGGATGCGTGGCGCGCGCTTGTGAAGGACGCGCTGTTGCAATATGCCGCGCATTATGACAGCTTCGAGGTGCATGGCGACATCCCGTACAATGGACCGGGCAAGCTATTCGCCCAGACGCTGGACGAAGCGCATTGGATCATCGATCTCGTGCTGGCTTATCGGTGCATCGAAGATAAGCTGGACGAAGAGGCCCGGCGAGCGATCCGCGAAGGCCTATTTCGGCCCTGTGCCGCTTTTCTCATCGCGCATAAAGAAAGCCAACTTCACAATCACGCGGTGCTGATTACATCGGCGATTGCCATGCTGGGCGTCGTACTCGGGGATGACGCGGTGAGACAAGCCGGGTTGGAGGGAGAGTATGGCCTGCTGGATCAGCTTGACAGGGGCGTGCTGCCGGGCGGATTTTGGTACGAGGGCGCGTTCACATATCACTATTACGCCTTCGACTCTGTGCTCTATTACTGCATGCTGGTTGAATATACGGACTGGGAACTGCATTACCATCCTGCCTTTCGGTGCATGTTCGATTTTCCGCTTAATTTTATATTGCCGGACGGCTCGCTACCGAGACTAAATGACGCAAGCTCCGTCAGCAGCCTGTTTACGTATGTGCCCTTCTATGAGCTCGCTTACGGCTGGTATGGCGAACAGCGCTATGTCGAGGTTCTGCGCCGTGCTTATGGGCTTGCGCAAGAACCGGTTCTTAAAGGAGAACGATTTTCCACGGTGCCAAGAAATACGTTGCACGCCCTGCTTTATGGCTGTGATTTGGAAGGAAAGCCTCATGGAAACAGCAGCTTGGCGATGATGATGGCAACCAGCTATTCTTCCTCCGGCAGCGGTTTAACGAAGCTGGTGCTGCCTAGCGGCGCACATCTGCTCGTGAAGATCAGCCCTTTTGGCGGCGAGCATGATCATATGGACCGGTTGGGGCTGAGCTTTGGCATCGACGCTAAGCCGATCTTCGAGGATATAGGGACGACCGCTTACGGGGTACCGATGCATTACGCCTGGTATAAGCATACGTATTCACATAATACGGTTTGCTTGAACGGGCAGGATCAGCCGCCGGTCGATGCGGAGCGCATCGCATTTCAGAATGAGACATGGGGAAGCTGGGTGGTGAGCGAAGCAGATTGGCGAAAGCGTGACTACCATTTGAAAAATAACATCACGCTGCCGGAGGCCATGTGTCCGTGGGATGAGCAGGCATATCGGGGGGCGGTCGTTCGCAGACTGAATGTGCTGCACGAACAATATCTGATTGATGTCATGGCGGTCCAGTTGCCGGATGAGCGTGAGATTGAGGTGTTGTACCACATGAGCGGGGACCTGATGGCCGAGGCAGGCGACTGGCGTCCGTCCAGCGAGCCCCTGAGCCGTTTGGCTCCCGAGCTTTTTGAGAACAAGCGGTCGAAGCCGCTGCTGCCCTCGGATATGCTGGTCTGGTCGATCGGAGGCGAGCACGTGTTTCATGCTGTATGGAGCTCCGAAGCGACCGTTCTGTATACAGCGCGAACGCCTGACAATCCGCCGACGAAACGGCGCACAACGGTTGTGGAGAGAGCGAAGGCGAGTGGAACGTTGGTGATGATCAATGTATTCGGTTATGGGAATCAAGTTCAACCAGAGGGACTTCAGCTTAAAGTCGAGGCTGATTCCGAAGGCTGGCTTCTGCAGCTCTGGAACTCCCATTTCTGCCATGAATATGGTGTTTCCAGGGAATTATTGCTTCGTTCTGCTGCACATGGTTGATTTTACGTATGTGAATCGTGGTTTTTCCTCCTTTCTTTCGGCCGGATTTTATGTATGCTGATGGTGAAAACGTTTTCTGTTTTCCATATATCCCTAAGGAGGAAAAAGTCATGAATGTACAGCGCAGTACGATGCTCAAAGCCATGCTAAGCTGTGTCTTGTTTGTGAGCCTCGTCATCACCTCGATTGTGCCGAATGGGAAAGCCTATGCGGCCGATGAGTATGACGGACTAAGAGAGAAGTGGCGGTCCTATTTGCTTGGAGGAGACTACAGCGAGACGGATACGGATGTCAGTGCGATCCTGACTGATCAATCGGCTCTCGTACAAACGACATGGGACAGTATGAACAAATCGAGCGGACGCACGTATTTATGGAGTGATTTGGATGATGCATCGGTCGATAGTTTGACGAAATCCAGTTACATGGCGATTACGTACAGTCGGTTATACACCCTGGCCGTTGGGTATGCGAGACACGGTTCCGCGACTTATCAGAACCCGGCGCTGTTAAGTGATCTTCAAAGCGCCCTGGATTGGATGTACACGAACAAGTACAATCCGTCCTCCGCCAAAGTCGGCAATTGGTTTGATTGGGAAATCAATGTTCCCTTGACGTTGAACAATACTACAGTTGTTTTGTATAACGAATTGACGGCTGCACAGCGAACAAATTATATGAATGCGGTGAATCAATTCGCTCCCAATGCGACGATAACCAACGGCAGTACGGCAACGGGTGCGAACCGGGTATGGAAAGCGACAGCCGTCGGCATCCGCGGAATGATTGTGAAAGACAGCGCCAAGCTGACTTCCGCGCGCGATGCTTTGACGGACGTATTTGCCTATGTCACCTCGGGCGACGGGTTTTACGCAGACGGGTCCTTCATTCAACATACAGCGCATCCGTATACAGGCGGTTATGGCAAGTCGTTGTTGGAGACGATCGTTCCTTTTATGTACTTGTTGAACGGATCGACTTGGGCGGTAACGGCACCGGCTGCGCAAAATCTGTATACCTGGATCTACGAGTCGTTTGAGCCTCTCCTGTATAAGGGCGCTATGATGGATATGTCTCGGGGCAGAGAAATATCCCGCAGAGCTTCGCAGGATCATGCGTTAGGAGCGAAAGTCATTGCTCCCATTCTTCAAATGGCGCAATTTGCTCCTGCAGTGGATGCAGCGAGGTTGAGAAGCATGGCGAAATCCTGGCTGCAGGAGGATACGTACTACGATTTTAATGCGAATGCGACGCTTTATCATCTGGGGCTTGCGAAGCAGATCATGGGTGATACGTCGATCACAGCGAGAGGGGAATTGATGAAGTACAAACAGTATCCGTCGATGGATAGGGCGGTTCAGCTTCGTCCGGGCTTTGCTTTTGCCCTGAGCATGTCGTCGAGCCGTATCTACAATTACGAGTCTATCAACGAGGAGAATTTGAAGGGCTGGTATACCGGCGAGGGCATGACCTACTTGTATAATAACGATTTGGCGCAGTACAGCGATGAATATTGGGCGCTCGTCGATAAATACCGGCTGCCGGGGACGACGGTTGACGTTCGCACACGGGCGGACGGCTCGGGCAGCAACTACAAAAGCGCCAAGAACTGGGTAGGCGGAGCTGACGTTGCCGGGCAATACGGGGTTTCGGGGATGGAGTTGGATGCGTGGAGCAGCACGCTGGCGGCCAGGAAATCATGGTTTATGTTTGACGATGAGATTGTAGCGTTAGGCGCAGGCATAACGAGCACGGATAATCGCACGATTGAAACGATCGTGGAGAATCGGAAAATCAACGATGTTGGCAGCAATGGGCTTACTGTCAACGGAACGGTCAAGTCTACGGCGCTCGGATGGTCCGAGACGATGACCGGCGTGAATTGGATGCATTTGGCCGGTTCGTCGGCAGGCTCGGACATCGGCTATTATTTTCCGGGAGGCACGACGGTGAAAGGGCTTCGGGAAGCGAGGACGGGAAGTTGGGCGAGCGTCAATACGTATGCCAAAACGTTAGATACGACCGTGCTGACCAAAAATTTCTTAACGCTGTGGCAGGACCATGGCGTGAATCCGACCAATGGTCAGTATGCTTATGCGCTGCTGCCGAATCGGACCAGCGCGCAAGTGGCGAGCTATGCGGCTAATCCCAATTTTTCCGTTTTGGTCAATTCAACGGATGTGCAAGCAGTGCAAGAAACAACCCTTGGCGCAATTGGCGCCAATTTCTGGACGGATGCGGTTAATACCGTAGCCGTTGGGGGAGCCCCGTTCCTGACCAGCAACAAGAAGGCTTCGGTTATGACGGTAGAAAGCGGCGGGGACATCGAGCTCGGCGTATCGGATCCGACCCAAGCGAATACGGGGACGATCGAACTTGAACTGTATAAAAGCGCATCGGCTGTCGTAGCTGCGGAACCAGGCGTGACAGTAGTTCAGCTGAGTCCAACGATCAAGCTGTCCGTGCAAGTAGGCGGTGCAAAAGGGCAAACCCGGCATGTGAAGCTGACCTTAGGCACGCCGCCTTCGTCTCCGCCGCAGGTGACGATTCCTTCGTATGCGGATGCATTTGTGCGAAATGGCACCTACGCGACCAATAACTATGGATCGAGCGTGCAGCTCGAAGTGAAGAATGATACGGCCTCTTACGCTAGAGAGGGCTTCTTGCAATTCGACTTCACGGCCGTCTCCGGCCCTGTAGCAAGCGCAAAGATCAGACTTGTCCCGGTGAATGTCGGCATGGCCGGGATTACAAATGAAGCGGCACTTGTGAGCGACACGACCTGGACGGAATCGCTGCTTACCTGGAATAACAAGCCGGCCTCCAGCACTGTGCTTGGAACATGGACGCCGGTTCTCGGTACACCTGTTGAGCTGGATGTGACGTCGCAGGTGCAGAGTGCGCTGGCTGGCACTGGCGATAAAAAGCTTTCGCTGCGCATTTATGCGCCGACAAATCCCGGTTCCCAAGGATTTGCTTTTTATGGCACGAAGGAGCAAACAGATTCGGCAAAGCGTCCGGCGCTTATCATCACACAGCCGATTACCCTAACAGCGTCGGCTGACAGCTACGTGCGCAACGGCACCTATGCGGGAGACAACTATGGCACAGCAACGGGACTTGTGACGAAGAACAGTACCTCTGGCTTCTTGCGCGAAACCTATGTTAAATTTGATCTATCGGCCGTTACAGGCACATTCTCAAGTGCCAAAGTGAGACTGGTTCCCACCAGTGTAGGCTCATTCGCGACAACCAATCAGGCGGAGCTCCTCACCGATGACAGTTGGAGCGAGTCCGCATTGACATGGAATAATAGACCGACGGGCGGCACGCTGCTTGGGTCTTGGAGCGGGATGACGGCGGGTGTTCCGATTGAAATTGATGTCACCAGCCAGATTCAGGCGGCGTTAACCGGGGATCATCTGATCTCACTGCGCATTTCATCGCCGACCGATAGCGGTTCTGCGGGTGATATTACGTATGGTTCGCGTGAGAAATCAGACGTGTCTTTACGTCCCGTTCTGATTCTTCAGCCATAGCAGGAAGAAGAGCTGAGCTGATGACCGGAGTAACCGGCATCAGCTCTTTTCAGCATAATGGGGAGTATGTCAGATAAAATGGATTTCCGCCCTGAACAGTAGTTTCTCCACACTGTATTGTTAGGGCAAACCCGTTAAGATGAAGGTGTAGTCAAGGTTAAGCCAAGTTTAAAAGATGCAAGAGAAAAAGGGAGGATCATGGATGAAAATGAAAAAAGCTTTAACCGTAGGGATGGGCGTCGTTATCATGGCCGGATTAATAGCTGGATGCGGTACGGAAACCGATCAGGGGAGCACAAGCAAGTCTTCGGCAACAGCGGCAGCCAAGAAGGACAAGGTGAAATTAACGTATTGGACCTATCAACGTCACGATGCCGATTATATTAAATCCAAAATCGAAGCATTTAATCAAGCGAATAAAGACGCGATTGAAGTGGAAATGACCATGATGGCGGAGAATTATCCGCAATCGGTGGATTTAGCTTTTGCGAGCGATCAGGCGCCGGATGTGTTTGTGCCGAACGGCGCGTTGGACAACTATACAAAGGGCTACTTCGAACCGTTGAACACGTATTTGACGGACGATTTGAAAAAGAAATTTACGTTTAACGAAGGCGTCAATCAATTCGACGGCAATATTATCTCGCTTCCGAATGTAGGCTCGACGGTGCGCCTGGTGTACAACGTAGATATGTTTGAGAAAGCCGGCCTGAAGCCGCCCAAAACGTTCGACGAGATGGTAGCCGCAGCGAAGAAAATTACCGAGATCGGCAAGAAAGACGGCATCTACGGCTGGGCGCTTCCTTACAAAAATCCGTCCAGCGCACTGACGCGCTCCCTGCAGCAAATGGTCGAGCTGAACGGCATACATTCCAGCGGTTTCGATTTCAAAACCGGCAAATATGATTTCTCCGGCTGGAAGCCGGAAGTTGAAGCTCTGCGGCAAATGAAAGCGGACGGCAGCACATTGCCGGGTGCCGAAGCGCTTGATATGGACCCTATGCGCGCGCAATTTGCGGAAGGCAAGATCGGCATGTACATGTCCTACTCGGTTGAGCCTGGCGTGTACAAGGATCAGTTCCCGCCAAAAATTAAATGGGATGCGGTTCAAATCCCAACGGTAGACGGCGGTGACCCGAAAGGCGCTATCAACTTCAACGGCGGCACCTGGTTGTCTATCAGCAGCAAATCCAAGCATAAAGCGGAAGCCTGGAAATTCGTCCAGTACATGTACGGGGATGACATCCTGCGCGGGTATCATGAGAACGGCTTTGGTTTGGCGACGAATAAGCATGTGCTCGAAGGGGCGAAGGTGCCGACAATTCCGGGGATTAAAAACTTCCTGCCAACCAAATACGATGCAGCGTGGCCGCTGCCGCCAAGAGGCGTGAAGCCGCAAGGTAAAACATGGGCGGAAGATTTCAATGCCTACATCCTTGTAGGCGGCGATCTGGATCAGATCATCAAAGGGCTTAACCAGCGTTACAATGATGCTTATGATAAAGGCGTCAAAGACGGTTCCATTAAATCCGTCCCGGCGGATCCGAATTTTGACCCGCGTTCCTTGCAAGGCAAATAAGTCAGAAATGCGGCGATGCTTGCCGCTGGTGGAGGCGACTTTCTGTGATAAGAAGATGGAGAAGCTACACAGAGGCCTATACGTTTATTTTTCCGAGTGCGACCTTAATGGCCGCACTCGGCATTTATCCGATCCTGTGGGCGTTACGGTATATGTTTTACGATTATAAGGGATATGGCGCAGCTAAGTTCATCGGCATTCAAAATTTTCAGAGACTCCTCCATGACGAACAGCTATGGCATGCCGTTACAAATACATTGATCTATGGGGCGGGCAAGGTCGCGATTACTCTCCCGATTGCCTTGCTGTTGGCGGTCATTCTGAATAGCAAGCTGCAAGGGAGAAATGTTTTGCGGGGCATCTATTTCATGCCCACGATCTTAAGTACCGCCGTCATGTCAACGGTGTTCTACATCATTTTCAATACGTACAACGGGCTGCTGAATCAAATTTTAAAATCGGTTGGGCTGCCGTCCGTAGAATGGCTCGGTACGGAGCATGCTATGTTCACGACCATCCTGATCGCCTTCTGGGGCGGGCTCGGCAATTATATGCTGTTATTTATCGCCGGTTTGCAGGGCATTCCCAAGGATGTGTACGAGAGCGCTTCGATCGATGGCGCGAATAGCTACCATAAACTGGTCTACATTACAATACCAATGCTCGGCCCCGTGCTGAATATCATCATGATGATCGCCATTATCAGCGCTTTAGAGAGCTATGAGTCTATTATGGTACTGACCGGCGGCGGTCCAGCGGGGAAAACGGAAGTCATGTACTTGTATTTGTTCAAGCTGCTGTTCCCAGTCTCCACCGGTGAATCCATGACCCAAGAGATCGGCTACGGTTCGGCTGTTGCCTTTGTGCTGGCGCTTGTCGTTGGCGCGATTACGGGACTGTATCTCTGGGTATCCAGAAAAATCAATAACATCTACTAAATTTTCGTGATAGAGCGGAGTGGATCCGGATGTTTCCTCGTATGCTATCTAAAACGGCCATGTGGCTGTTCTTGCTCATCATCGCCGTGCTGATTTTATTCCCGGTCGTCATGGCCGTGCTTGGCTCATTGAAAAGCAATCAAGAGCTGAATGCCGGAACGTCGTTTCTTCCTTCCAGCTGGCAGTTCAACAATTATGCGGCCACGTGGGTGCAGGCCAAATTTTCTACCTATGTCGTGAATAGCTTGATTTACAGCTTAGGGGGCACGGTGACGACGCTGATCGTCGTCTCGCTTGCGGCGTACGCGTTTGCCCGGAAAGAATTTCCCGGCAAGAAGCTGATGCTCGGCATCTACACCTCGATGATGTTTATTTCGCTCGGGGCCTTGACGCTCAAACCGCAGTTCGAGCTCATGGTTTCCTTACATTTGCATAAGTCGATTGTCGGGATGATTATTATGATGACCGGTGCTGGCGGCAGCTCTTTCTTTATTATGTATGCGTTTATCCGAAGCATCTCCAAAGATCTGGATGAAGCGGCGATGATCGACGGGGCAAGCTTTGCCCACATTTATCGCAAAATTATTCTTCCGCTTACCCTCCCTGCGATCGGAATCGTCGGTTTATTTTCCTTCCGCAGCGGATGGAACTCGTATCTTGTTCCGCTGGTGTTTACGATGTCGCAGCCGAAGCTCCAGCCTTTAACGGTTGGCCTCGTGAATCTGCGCTATGGGGTAGCGGGAGCGATGCAAAGTCATCTGATGCTAGCCGGGGCATGCATTTCAATGATCCCCATGCTCATCATCTATGTGCTGGCGAATAAAACCTTTATGCAGATGAACGTCGGCGGTTTGAAGGGATAGGGTCTGGCTGCGAGCGGGAAGATTCGTTACAATAAGCTTAAGACGCGGAAAGATCGGGGGCAGAAATGGCATTCATTTATCGCATTTCGTTTCAGCAGAGAGTATGGATTGGATTCATTTTTGTCGTCACCGTAGCGGTTGCCGCTACGGGCTTGCTGTCTTATCGCATTGCGGCGAATATTTCCGAGACCAATGCCTATAAGCTTAGTCAGGATACCTTGAATAAGACGTCCCAAGCACTGGATGAAAAGCTGGGGAAAGTGCGCACGTCTATTTTTTCCATGATTATGAATCCCGATTATCAGAAAGCTGTGGGGTTTAACAGCAGCAGCTCGCAAGAGGCCAATTATTATACGTATTTGTCCAGCATGCAGGACGTGTATGTTCAGCTTCGGACCATCGAGCCGATGATCGTCTCTGCGCTGGTCGCAACGCCGAAGGGCAATTATTATCAGATCACGCAGGCGGTGAAACCGCAGTATTCGTTCTACGGGACCGATCTGCATCAGCGGATCATGGCGCAGACGGGCAAGCATCGGGAGGCTTGGGTCGAAGGGCATGAAGATGCCATCTTTGAGGGCGGCAAACGCGTGATCACCTTTTTGACGGAAGGCATATTGAATGATGTGTCGCGAGAGGTCTTCGTGGCGGCCAACCTGAAAGAAGAGGAATTGAAAGGGTTCGTCTCTACCAATCTAAACTGGAGTGAAGGCAGCTATTTCCTGGTCAATCAGCAAGGTCTGGACGTGTTTCAGCCCGATGCGGATGCCGGGTTCACGCAGAAGCTGAAGGCGAATCCTCTGTTTATCCAGGCGCTTCAACAGCAGGACGGCTTTTTTGAGTATGAAGCGGATCATCAGGGCTATATGATTAATTATACAAGGCTGAAGGTGGCCGGCGACTGGACGCTGTTCAGCGTGCTTCCCAAATCTCAGCTTTTCGCACAGCTGGAAGGCTTGAAATGGACCATTCTGACGATTATTATTTCCTGTTTGCTGATCGGATTTGTAGTTGCCAAGCTGATGACAAGCTTTCTTATGAAACCATTATTAAATCTTCAGTATGTCATGCATAAAGTGGAACATAATGATTGGAGCATGCGGTTCCAAAGCGACTATGCGGATGAGATTACACAGGTTGGCTTTCGTTTCAATCGGATGCTGGATGAAATCAATCGCTTGTTTCAGGAAGTTTCCGTTGCCGAGAAAGAAAAGCATATTTCGGAGATGAAAGCGCTGCAGGCGCAGATCGCGCCCCATTTTTTATATAACACGCTCAATACAATTTACTGGAAAAGCCAGCTTGACCAGTCCGAGGCTGTTCAGAAAATGGTGCTGGCCTTGTCCAAGCTGTTTCAGCTCGGATTGAATAAAGGGCAGGAGCTGACGACGCTCAAGAACGAGCTGCAGCATGTGGAGCACTATCTGATGATCCAGCAGGAATGCTATGAGCATTTATTCGACTACTTTATTGAGTTGGATGAAGGTGTTGATGTTCAGCAGACGATGGTAAAAATCATTATTCAGCCATTGGTTGAAAATGCAATTTTGCATGGCTTTAAAAATCGCAACGAAGGCGGTGAAATTAAAATCACCGTTCGGCAGTCCGAACGATCCCTGTTTCTGATTGTGGAGGACAACGGCGAGGGGATGGCGGTTTACGCACCGGATGCGCAGCGTGAGTCGAATGCGAATTCCTCCGGGTTCGCGCTCTATAATATTCAGCGGAGATTGGAGCTGCATTACGGCAGCGAGGCTTTGATCAAGGTGGAGAGCGAGCTCGGGGCCTTTACCAGAATTACGCTTCGTATTCCCCGGCGGTTTGACGAACCCCACTATGGGGGGAATCCGTGATGTAGGGAACCATCTTTTCCGAGCCCGTCAGCTAACCTCGTCAGCAGTGGATGGGTCGAACTTTTACTCAGCATAACATTGCACAAATGACCCGTGGAACGGGTTAGCTGTGTCTATACATGCAGGCTCGTTTTGGAGTCTGGCCGCAACGCAAGTTGTGGCCCAGCTCCCGCACGGGTCTATTTTGTTTGCGACTGCCGGCTTCGCCGCGCTCCTAAAGGAGCAGCTTAGCCCTGCGGCGGCGCATCCTTCGGCACGTAGTTGAAAATGTCACCGGACTCGAATGCATCGATCAGCCGATCTAACCACAAGTAATATCGGATCGCCTCGTCGATTTTGGCCAAATCGACTTGCACAATTGCATGCAACTGCGAATCCTCTGAGTTTTGCTGGAGCAAGTGGGACAGCTCTGACTTGGATTTGCGCAGCGCGCTCAAATTGATTTCCAAGGCTTTACGCCATTTTAACGAGAAGAAATCGGAAAAAGTCTGGAACCAGTCCATTTCGACTTCATACAGGTCTTTGCGCGCCCCTTTTTCCCACACTTTATTGACCATTTTCAAATCGACCAGCGTACGCACACCCGTGCTCATGCTGGTTTTGCTCATTTCCATGGCTTCGCCCATTTCATCGAGCGTCATGGGCTTATTCTGAAAGAAAAGCATGCCGTAGAGATGGCCGATCGACTGGGTGATGCCGTATAAATCCATATTTTTGCCGATAGAAGCGATGACGCGTTTCCGGGCATTTTGAAGGATCAGTTCCTGTTCTGCGCTGATCGAATTGGCTTGTTCCATTGACATATTCACCCTGCCTTTATAGTTACATCGCTATTGTAAGAAACAATTGAAACAAAGTAAAGGTAGCCTTGCTATAGGAAGGAGCAGGGTTATCAAGAATAACGTCTATTCTGTACAGTTTTTTCTGTACAAACGGAATAAACGGTATTTAGTGTTGACATATCGCAAAGAGTTTCTTTACACTAGATAAGGAAAGCGGGAATGAACACATACAGAAAGGAGTGAGCGTATGGCCATCATTGATGTGCAGGGGGTAACGAAGATCTTTGGTTCCGATCCTAAATCTGTTCTGCCGCTGCTTGCAGACAAGGTTACGAAGGAACAGATCTACAAAGAGACCAAGCATACCGTAGGGGTCAACGAAGTCAGCTTTTCCGTACAGCCCGGGGAAATTTTTGTGATCATGGGGCTTTCGGGCAGTGGCAAATCCACGCTGGTCCGACTGCTGAACCGGCTGATCGAGCCGACGCAGGGAAGCATTCGTATTCATGGCCGCGATATCGTGGAGATGAACGAGGAAGAGCTGCGGCAGGTCAGAAGGCAGTCGATTTCCATGGTTTTTCAGAAATTTGCTTTATTTCCCCACAGAACCGTCATTCAGAATGTAGAGTACGGCCTTGAGGTTCAAGGCATCGCCAAGACGGAGCGGCGCTCGAAAGCGCTGCATGCCTTAAGTCTGGTCGGTCTTGAACAATGGGCGGACAGTCCGCCTTCCCAATTGAGCGGAGGCATGCAGCAGCGCGTTGGGCTCGCCAGAGCGCTTGCCAATGATCCCGACATTTTGTTAATGGATGAGGCGTTTAGTGCGCTTGATCCGCTGATTCGCAAGGATATGCAGGATGAACTGCTTGATCTGCAGGAGAAAATGAAAAAAACAATCGTATTTATTACACACGATCTGGACGAAGCGCTTCGCATCGGCGACCGCATTGCGCTCATGAAAGATGGGACCATCGTGCAGATCGGCAAACCGGAAGACATTATGATGAATCCCGCCAATGAATATGTAGAAAGATTCGTGGAGGACGTCGACCTGTCCAAGGTGCTGACCGCATCGTCCGTGATGCGCAGGCCCGAAACCATCGCCGTCGACAGGGGACCGAGGGTGGCGCTGCAGCTGATGCGCGAAAGCGGCATCTCCAACTTGTTTGTCGTAGACCGAGGGAAAAAGCTCATCGGCGTCATTACGGCAGAGGATGCTTCCGAGGCGGTGAAAACCGGGCAATCACTGGAGCAGATCGTAATTCGGGAGGTGCCGACGGTTGCACCCGAGCAGCTGCTGCATGAATTGTTTGAGGTATGCAGCCATGCAAAATACCCCGTTGGCGTCGTGGATGCCAACCGCCGCATCATCGGCGTGATCGTGCGGGGAGCCGTACTCGGAGCGCTTGCCGGGCAGCCGGCTAATCCGGAGGAGGTGAGCGAGCATGTTTCCCAAAATACCGCTGGATGAATGGGTGGAAGCTTTCGTAGATAAGCTCGAGAGCGGTTTGTCGGGTGTATTCGATGTCGTATCCACTTGCATTGAAGGCACCGTGCATGGATTTTCTTCTTTTTTTCATTTTGTACCGGACTTTTTATTAATCATCCTGGTTACGGCTTTAGCCTTTTACTTGGGAAAATGGGCGTTTGCGCTGTTTGCCGCTATCGGGCAGCTGCTTATACATAATCTAGGCTTCTGGGATCATACGATGGATACGCTTGCACTTGTACTGACCTCAGCGCTAATTTCAATCATCATCGGCATTCCGCTGGGCGTCTGGTGCGCCCAAAGCAATCGCGTTCGCAGCGTGCTGACGCCGTTGCTCGACTTCATGCAAACGATGCCCGCATTTGTATATTTGATCCCGGCGGTTACGTTCTTCGGTCTGGGCGTCGTTCCCGGCGTCATCGCCTCGGTGATCTTCGCTGTTCCGCCGACCATCCGGCTAACCAATCTGGGCATCCGGCAGGTGCCTGCGGATTTGGTGGAAGCGGCGGATGCCTTCGGCTCCAAGCCTTCGCAAAAGTTGTTTAAACTGCAGCTTCCGCTGGCGATGCCTTCCATGATGGCAGGCATTAACCAGACGATCATGCTGTCGCTGTCCATGGTGGTCATTGCGTCGATGATCGGTGCGCAAGGCATCGGGGCCGACGTGTACCGGGCCGTGACGCAAATCAAAACCGGCGAAGGGTTCGAAGCCGGGCTTTCGATTGTGGTGCTGGCGATTTTGCTGGATCGCATGACGCAATACATGTTGAAAAGAAAAAGGAGTGCATGAATATGCGTAAACATACAATTAAAACGTTGATGGCGGTCAGCCTGATCTTCGTATCGGTGCTGGCGGGATGCTCGAAGGAGGCAGCTTCGGATGCCAGTGTGGGCGATCAAGTGAAGCACGAAATCATCGGCATCGATCCCGGTGCGGGCTTGATGAAACAGACCGCGCAAGCATTGAAGGACTATGATCTCAAGGACTGGAAGCTGGTGGAAGGCTCCAGCGCTGCAATGACGGCGGCGCTCGACAAGGCATACAAGGCTAAAAAGCCGATCATTGTCACGGGCTGGACGCCGCACTGGATGTTTGCCAAATATGATCTGAAATATTTGAGCGATCCGAAGGGCTCTTACGGTCAAGACGAGCAGATTCATACGGTTGTGCGCACGGGCCTCAGCAAAGACGCGCCATCGGCCTATGCGATGCTGGACCGCTTCGAATGGACGCCGGAGGAGATGGCTGTCGTGATGTCCGCGGTTGCGGACGGCAAGAAGCCGGAAGAGGCGGCTGCAGCGTGGGTAAAGGACAATGCGGCCAAAGTCGACGCATGGGTGAAAGATCTGGCGCAGGACAATGGCAAAAAGCTGAAGCTGGCCTACGTTGCGTGGGACTCGGAGATTGCGAGCACGAACGTCGTGAAGACGGTGTTGGAACAGAAGCTTGGGTACACGGTAGAGATGCTGCAGGTAGAAGCGGGTCCGATGTGGGCGGGCATCGCCGATGGCAGCGCGGATGCGATGGTGGCTGCTTGGCTGCCGACGACGCATCAGGATTATTTGGAGAAGTATAAAGGGAAGTTCGAGGATCTGGGTCCCAATCTGAATGGGACGAAGCTTGGTCTTGTCGTTCCGAGTTATATGACGATTGCGTCGATTGAGGATTTGAAGTAGCGTCTTGTTATCATAGAGATAAGTCCCGATGTGGCGCAGAGCCTAGATGCATCGGGGCTTTTTCCTTCATTTGCCAGTGAATTCTTAACAACTAACATGTGGTGATAAGCGTCTATAGTACTACAATAGTGAGGCAAGGAGTCCTTTACGATGAATATAAAAAACCATGTATACGCAGGAGCTGCGCTGGTGCTTTTTATGGCGACGCTTCCTGCTGCAAATGCGCATGCGGACGGCGCTGCACCTTCTGTGTTTCTGGATGGTCACTTGTTAAGTTTTGAAACGCCTCCCCTCATTGAAGATGGTTACAGCCTCGTTCCTCTTCGTACGATTTTTGAAGGGGAGGGGGCTAAGGTGATCTGGGATGCGGGTACGGGAACGGTGTCGGCTACGAAAAATGATATCGTCTTAACCTATCGTGTTGGAGATCGGACCGCTTATAAAAATAAGGAGCCGATCGAGATGCCGATCGCGGGTAAAATCATTGACGGCACGACGATGATCCCGCTTCGCATCATAAGTGAATCACTTGGGAATCTCGTCCAGTGGCATGCGTATTCGCGATCCATTACGATTTCTACGGCGAATGTGTATGAAACCAAGATTGAATACGGCGTCAATCTGCGCGATGCTCCGAATACGAGCGCTGGAATCCTGCGCATGATTCCGAAGGATGAGAGTATCCATGTGATCCGAGAAGTCGACGCAAACTGGTTGGAAGTTCAGACGAAGGACAAGGCCATCGGATTCCTGTCCGCCTCGCCCCAGTACACGGATTATGCTTCTGCGGATAAGAAGGGGGATGACTTGCTCGCTTTCGGGGCTAAATTCCTGGGGACGCCTTACGAGTTCGGAGCAGCATCCGGTCAAACGCAAACGTTCGACTGCTCTTCTTTCGTTCAGTATGTGTTTAAGGAAGTGTTGTCGATCGTTCTCCCGCGAGTTTCATACGATCAAGCTTTGAAAGGAAAAGAAGTGCCACTGGATGAACTGCGCAAGGGCGATCTGCTGTTCTTCCGGGCTCGCGGACTCGACATCGGGCATGTCGGTATTTATGCGGGGGACGGGCGCATTCTTCATACGTACTCGAAAGAGCTGGGAGTCCACTTTGAAGAATTCGACGACACATGGAAAAATCGTTTTGTTACGGCAAGAAGAGTGTTCTGATGGTGTTCTTCTCTTCTTGCATAACATTCAAAGACAAGAAATCGCATTTAAGAACATAGCGAAAAATCAGTTTTTTCGCTATGCTTATTTTGGTAACCGCTTTCACGGAAATTTAGCATACTGCACGAAATATGGTACGATAGCGAGTACACAGAGCTGCAATTTTCGGCAAGGAATGAGGCTAATTCTGCATGCGGCAGTTGACAAACATAATGTCGAAGGGAAAACGGCTGTTGACCTTGAGTGGACTGAGGATGGAGTCCAAGCTGATCGTTATTTTTATCGTGCTCATTCTTATTCCGATTTCGATTTTGGGCTACGTGACCCATCGCAATTTCAACAACTCTCTCCAATCGAATACGATTGCCTATGTCATGGAGGTTTCCGATGAGATGGTGCAGCGGCTGGACGAGTACATCAAGGACATGGAGCAGCTCTCCACGATTCCTGCCTATGTGACGGAAATCAAGGACAATCTGGAGCTGTCGAATCGTTATTACGAAGAACAGTTGCGCGGCAGGGACGAAAGCGCCAAGCCAGCGGCCCCGTTTTCCAAAGTAACGCCGACCTCCGTCGATATTCGGCAGCGGATCGAATCGAGCATTAATTTTCTCAATAACATCAAAGAGGAGACCACGTCGGTCTACCTGTTCGATAAATACGGCAATGCCTACTACCGGTATAAGAACGGCTATCGGACGGACATCGCGACGCGATATGAAGATTGGAAAAAGGCGGTTCAGGATCAAAAAGGGCTCCCCGCGCTCATCGCGACGGAAGAAGTTGTGAGTAATACGAAAGGGCGCAGCTATGTGTTCTCGGTGGTGCGGGAAGTGTTCAATGACGCTTATCAATCGATCGGTTTAATTGTCGTGGATGCGAATATGAGCACGATCGAGCGTTTTGTTAACCGGCTGGATAAGGTGACGCGGGGCAAAACGTATATTCTGGATCGGAAAAATACCGTGTTCTATGACAGCGAACACGCCTACATCGCTCGTCCTATGCCGGAATCGGCCTGGCTGAGTAAAGCGGCGGGCCAGCAGGGAAGCTTCGTCGCAGACGTGGACGGCGTTCAATCGCTCGTCGTGTTTGTGACCTCTGCGCGCATGCAGTGGCGAATGATCATGACAGTGCCTTTGCATGAATTAACAAAGGATGTGCAGCGTAATCAGAAGCTGACTTTCTTTCCGGCGCTGATCACGATGGGGCTAGCGTTAACAGCTTCCATCTTTTTGGCGTTTGCAGTAACGCGTTCGCTGCGCAAGCTGATTAATCTGATGAAGGTTGTTCAGCAAGGCAAGCTGGAGGTCCGCTATCCGGTTACCGTTGATGACGAGATCGGCCGTCTGGGCAATCAATTCAACCGTATGCTGGAGCGGATTCAGGAATTGATTCACGAGAATGTGAGAATTGGCGAGCGGAAGCGGGAAGCGGAGCTGGATGCGCTGCAGTCTCAGATTAATCCGCATTTTATCTATAATACCTTGGAATCGATTCGCATGACGGCGGAATACAACGATGACGAAGAAGTAGCGGATATGACGGAGATCCTGGGCAAGCTGCTGCGGTACAGCATTTCGATGGGCAGGGAGTTTGTATCGTTGGAAGAAGAGCTCGAGCATGTGGAGAATTATATGAAGCTTCAAAATTATCGGTATCCGGGACAGTTTCATCTCGTCATCGAGCCCTGCGGTCCGTTCCGCGATCTTCGGCTGCTTAAGCTGGTGCTTCAGCCGATTGTGGAAAATGCCGTTTTTCACGGCAAAGATTCGGCGAAGAGTATCATGGAGCTGCGAATTTCGTTCGAAGTTACGGGAGAAGAGCTGCGTATCACCATCAGGGATAACGGCGTTGGGATGACGGAAGAGGCGCTGCGCATGCTGAGGACGTCGCTGAACGCGCCGCCATCCGAGAAGCCGGAACGGAACAAGCGCGGCATCGGACTTCGGAATGTGAATGAGCGTCTCAAGCTGTACTATGGCAATCACTGCGGACTGGAGGTTGACAGTCAACCTGGAGAAGGCGCGGAAGTTCGGGTGAAGGTGAAGATCGGATAAGGAAGGAGCTTGGAGAGATGCTAAGAATCGCGATTGTGGACGATGAAGAGCGGATTCGCTTCGGGTTAGGCAAAATCATTGGGAAAGCCAGCAAAGATTACCACATCGCCGGTCTATATGCCGATGGCCTGGAGGCGCTGCGGGAACTGCCGGCCGACATGCCCGATGTCGTGATTACAGATATTCAGATGCCCGGGATGAACGGCCTGGACTTGATTGAGCGGCTGCATCAAAGCTCGCCTGGGGTATCGTTCATCGTCTTGAGCGGTTACAATGAGTTCGAATATGCGCGGCAAGCCTTGCGGTTCGGCGTCAGCGACTATCTGCTGAAGCCGGTGGACAAGCAGGAGCTTTACGCGATCCTGGCGCGGCTGCACGCAGCGATTGAAAGTCAGCGCCAACGGCAGCAGGCTGAACTGGAGGAGACGCTGCGCAAGCTGCTTGCGCAGGATTCAGCCACAGACAGTTTGCTGGCCCAAGTGCCCGCCGTCTGGTGCGGCAAGCCGATCACGGTCATCGCCGTGAAGTCGGATTCGCCGATGGAGCGACCAGCCCTTGAGGTGTGGGAGCAGGAGACTATAACGTCCTGCCCGCAGCTGAAAGTGATTCCGTTATCACGCTTTGAAGTGTGCGTGCTCTTTGCGCACCAGGAGATGCCGGAGCAGGGGCGGTGCGGGCAGGCGAAAGCACTTACCGAGTCATTGATGGATCGGCTGAGCGGCAGCCTCTCGGCAGGCATCGGGCCTTCGGCGCCCGATGTCAGCCAGCTGGGCGCTGCTTGCCAGGAGGCGCTGCGGGTCTGCGAATACGCGCTGTATTCGCCGTATCGGACGCAGACGCTGTGCGCCTGTGAACTGCCGGCCGAGCCAGGCCTGGTCGCGGCGGATAAGCTGGAGAAGCGGCTAAGACCGCATCTGGAGCTGCTGGATATGCCCAAGATTCGCGAAACGCTGCAAGCGGAATTTGTTTCTCTGGCGCAAGTGAAACCAGAAAGAAGACGGCTTATGGAAGCTTGCGCCAAATGGGTCTACTTCATGGAGCGTGAAGTTCCTGAATTTACGGAAGCGGCGGCGGCTGCCCTCGGAGGAGAGCTATCCGCAGAAGTCTTATTTGGAAGGCATCAACGCTTTTCCGATATACAAGCACAATTTATCCGCAGCGTGCTGGATGTGCTTGCGAAGGCGAAGGACATCCGTGACGAAAGCGAGAATCGCGTCATTGATAAAGTGAAACGGCTGATCGCCGAAGACTATCGGAACGAGATCGAATTGCAGCGGCTAGCGGATCAGGTGTTTTTGACGCCAAGCTATTTGAGCAAGTTTTTCAAATCGGAAACGGGGCAGACGCTCACCGATTATTTAATCGGCATTCGAATCGAGAGAGCAAAGGAACTGCTGAAGCACCGTGCGGACTTGAAATCGTACGAAGTCGGGGAGAATGTGGGGTATCCTGACCCTGCGTATTTTAATAAAATTTTTAAACGCGTCGTCGGATTGACACCCAAGGAATATCGTGACACGGTCAGATAGCGGCAAGGCAGATTGAATAAAAGAAGACAAGAAATGCAGTTTCAGTCCCTGTCATCGCCTGACGTGAATCTTTATAATGAAGCCATGAAAGCGATAACAGAATATTTGCCTGGGCATGCTATGCAAAAACAAGTGTAGGGAGCTTTCAAGTTGAAGATGAAGACAATCATGCTGCTGCTCGCCATCTCACTCTGTACAGGCTGCAGGGCTTCAGACAGCGCGAACGATTCACCGCTTCCGGAAGCCGCGGCGCCCCGGGAGACAGCGCCGATGGAGACGCTTATCGGAGGCTCGATTACGGTTACGACGAATCGCGTGGATTTGGTGAATGACGGTACGTTTGATCGCTATGCCGCGGCTTTCAAGGCTAAGTACCCGGCGGTGGAGAATGTTGTTTTCGAGCCGCTCTCGAATTATGAGAGTGAGATTCGAACGAGGATCACAACGGGCTCGGCGGGGGATGTGCTGTTTATTCCCGGTAACATTGCCCAGAATCAATTGGGCGATTTTTTTGAACCGGTTGAGGATGTCGCGGCTCGGCTTGGCAAGCTGCATTTCAAAGATTTTAAAGCGTATGAAGGGCATGTGTACGGCATCGTTTCCGGTGTTTCCGTCGAAGGAATCATCTACAACAAGCGGGCTTTTGCCAAAGCGGGGATTTCCAGCCCGCCTCAATCGTTGACGGCCTTTTATGAAACGTGCCGTTTGCTCCGAAATGCCGGCGTTATTCCCATCTACGTGAATTACGGCGCGCAATGGCCCATGAAGCAGTGGAGCGAGATTCTCGCGACGATGATGAGCGGACGGGGAAGCTTTCTCGATGAGATGACAACGCAGGAGTCGCCGTTCCAGCTTGAGAACGAATTCGGCCGCGCTCTGACGATTCTTCGTACGCTTATTCAGAACGAGGATGTCGAACCTGATCTTCGCAATAGCAATTGGGAAGCGTCCAAGCAGGATCTGTCGTCCGGGAAGGCGGGGATGTATTTCCTGGGCAATTGGGCGATTAACCAGTTGATCGCTACCGGCGCCAAGTCTGAGGATATCGGCTTCTTCCCGTTTCCTTACGACAACAGCGGCAACCTCCAAGCGCTGCTGAATAACGATTGGTTCTATGCGGTCAGCAAAGTCAGCACGAACAAAGAAACGGCGAAAGCCTGGATCCGCTTCATGGTAGAAGACTCGGGGTATGACATTCAGTCTGGCTTTATTCCGCCGCAAACGGAGAAAAAATGGCAGCTCCCGCAATTGGATGAGTTTTTTGCGTATAAGCCGGTTTTGTTTGAGAACGCGCCGACGTCCCCGCTCTGGTATGACATTGCCAATGAATCCAGAATCGACTTCTTCCAAGGGGAGTATTTGCAGCGCGCCGCGATTGCGGAAGATCTGCGCACCAGTTTTGAGCAGTTGAATCGTCAATGGCAGGAAGGCAAGGCCCGCGCGGAGTACAGTCGCACACCCTAATTGCTAAGCATCCCAGGCAGCAGACAGGAAAGGGCTGAAAGACAATGACGATGAGCTACAGAACACAAAGAACGGTCATTCTGGTTTCATTCTTGACCGTTCCCCTAATTCTTCTGGGCATGTTCTCTTATTATCCGGCGGTTCATTTAGTGTACTACAGCTTTTTACAATGGGACGGCTTGACCGACAAGACGTTTGTCGGGCTTCGCAATTATAAAGAAATTGTGACGAATGCGGAATACTTCGGGGTGCTGAGAAACAATCTGTATTATTTTGCAGGAGGTCTACTGCAGACCGGGTTCGCGCTCTATTTTGCCGTGGTGCTGAACACCAGGCTGAGAGGCCGGAACGTGTTCCGGGTGATCCTTTTTCTGCCGTACATCATGCACAGCGTTGCTATTGTGTTTATGTTTCAAGCGCTTTACAACAGCCAATATGGCACCTTGAACGGACTGCTGGACGCGATTGGCTTTGGCAATCTTCGGCACGACTGGCTAGGGGATAAGGATACGGTCAATTATGCGTTGGCATTCGTGTCCATGTGGAAATACATGGGGTTGAGCATGGTCATTTTCCTGGGATCGCTGCAATCGATTCCTTCAGATTTATACGAGGCTGCACGCATTGACGGCGCTTCTGCGATGCAGCAATTCTGGCGAATTACGATGCCGAGCATACGCAAAGTGCTGGAGCTGCTGCTGCTGCTGACGCTGACCGGCGCTTTGGAAGCTTTTGAAATCCCTTACATTATGATGTTGGGCGCAAACGGAACGGATACGTTCATCATGAAGACAGTTGAAGTTGCATTTCAATTCCAGCAAGTCGGCCTTGGATCGGCGATGGCGGTTATTATGCTGATTATTGTGCTCGGCTTCGTCGGGCTGCAGCGACTGCTGCTCAGAGGAGGTGATGACGCATGAGAAGTGAAGAGTCCCGATTGCTCAAAGCGTTTTATTATGTGACGCTGTTGCTTGGTTCATTGATCGTGCTGTTCCCGCCGTACACGGTGTTTATTACTTCTTTAAAATCGAAGCATGAGTTTTTGCAAAGCCGGTTTGCGCTGCCGGAGAACCTGTTCAACCTGGACAATTATGTGTTTATTTTTGAAAAAACAAAGCTAATTTCGACGGCGCTGCCGAACACGCTCTACATTATCGCTGTCTCGGTGGCAGGCAATATCGTGCTGGGAACGATGGTCGCTTACGCACTGGGACGGTTCGAATTCAAGCTGAAAAAATACATTATCGGCGCCTATCTGTTGGCTTCGGTCATACCGTTGGTCACGACGCAGGTCGCTACCTACAAGCTGATGAATGCACTGGGCCTGATCAATAACATTCACGCGCCGATTCTGCTCAATCTTGGAGCGGATGTCATCTCGATTATCATCTACTTGCAGTTCAGTCGCAACATCGCTTATGCGCTCGATGAAAGCGCGATGCTGGAAGGTGCGTCCTTGTTCCGCATTTACTGGCAAATCTTCTTCCCGCTGCTGCTGCCGGCGACGGTCACAGTTGTCATTCTGCGCACGATTTATATCTACAACGATTTTTATATTCCGTTTTTGTATTTGACCAAACCGTCTTTGCAAGTCGTTTCAACGTCAATTTTTCAGTTTGTCGGGCCGAATGCGGCGAGTTGGAACAATATTTCCGCGATGATTTTCGTTATCTTCATTCCCGCGATCGTGCTCTTTCTCTTTCTGCAGAAATTTATCTATGCAGGCGTAACGAGCGGCTCAGTCAAAGGCTAGGAAGGGCGTCATGGGTTATTCAAGCTTTCTGTCCATTGGGCGGAAGGCTTTTTTGTTAGTTTATTGCAGTATTGGAACAAGATAACTGAAGACAAGATTTCATAAACCATTGCAATGTAAACGTTCGTCTTTCTCGATACAATCAGCAATGTAAGCGATAACAAAATTCAACATAAGCAAAGGGGAGTAGGTCTCACATGAAAAAAGTATTGGGAACTGTGCTTGTCCTAGCATTGTCAGCATCAGCACTTACAGCCTGCGGCTCGAAGGACTCGAACGAAGGTGCAGCAGGCACCGCCTCGGCACAGCCAACGGCAGCAGGAGCAACAGCGTCGGCGTCGGCTAATGCCAATGTCAAAGGCAAGCTGACGTTCGTGACAAATCGAACGGATTTGATTAATGACGGCACCTTTGATAAATACGAGAAGGCGTTCAAGATGAAATACCCGGGCGTTGAGGATGTTGAATTTGAAGGCATCACCAACTATGAAAGCGACATTCGCGTGCGTCTCTCCGCCAATAATGTCGGTGATGTGCTCATGATCCCATCCAATATCGCGACGCAGGATTTGGGGAAATTTTTCGCGACAGTGAACGATGCGGCAGATGAGCTTGGCGATTTGTATTTTAAAAATATTAAAGCAGACGGCGGCAGCATCTATGGTATTGTCTCCGGCGTCAGCACGGAAGGTATTGTGTATAATAAGCAGGCATTTCAGAAAGCGGGCATTACGTCACCGCCGAAAACGCTGGATGAGTTCTATGCGGCTTGCGAGAAATTGAAAGCGGCGGGCATTGTGCCGATTTACATCAACAATGGCGCGCAATGGCCAATGAAGCAGTGGGGCGAAGTGCTGGCGCCGTTCATGAGCGGCAACGCACACTACCTAGATACGATGAACAACACGGATGAGCCGTTTAAAGTCGATAACGAATTCGGCAAAGGGTTCGCGATTCTGAGGACGCTCAAAGAGAAAGGCTATATCGAGAAGGATTTATACAGCAACGTCTGGGAGGCATCCAAAGGAGAGATCGCTTCAGGGAAAGCGGGGATGTATTTCCTCGGCAACTGGGTCATCAATCAGGTCATCGGCGCCGGTGCCAAGTCCGAGGATATCGGCTTCTTCCCGTTCCCTTACGACAACAGCGGCAAATTGAATGCGCCCTTGAACTATGATTATTTTTATGGCGTCAGCGCAGCGAGCAAGAACAAAGAAACGGCGAAAGCCTGGATCAAGTTCATGGTACAGGAGTCCGGGTTTGTTGAAGCTTCCGGCTTCATTCCGCCGCAAAAATCGAAAGAGCCAGGGCTTGCCCAACTCAAGGAGTTCTCTTCCTACAAACCGAATTTCATTGAAAATGTTGCGACTTCGTCTAAGTGGAACGATATTGGCAACGCTGCGAAAATCGATTTCTACGGCGGCAAGTATATTCAGAAGGTTCTGGAGGCGAAGGATCTGAAGACGGAACTGGATGAATTGAACAAACGTTGGAAGGAAGCGAGAGCTTCGGTTAAATAATACGCAGCTGCGGCAGAAGGCTGTTCGGGGACAAATCCCCGGGCGGCCTTTTTTGTTGTAATCGACATATCCGGCGTAAGCAGCACATGCATATAGGCCTAAAGTCTAATGTTTATTTATCATATAGGCCTTTTCGGGGAGGAATTATCAAAAAAGGTGTCGAAGTACACACGCAGCGAGATTAACCATGAAGGTGGCAACAGCATGAATAAAAGGGTAATTGGCCTTCTCATCGCAGTCATTTCGGCAGCCACTGCAAGCTGCAGTCCCATGGACCACTCGGAAGGGGCACAAATTGGAAGCGCTGTCAACGGGCCCAGGAAAATCGGCTTTTTAGTTTACAATTCAGGTGATGCTTATCTATCTCAAGCGCAGAATGCCTTCGCCGGCGTGGCTGGATACAAAGCAACCGTCAACTTTAAGGATAGTCAAAATTCGCAGCAGATCCAGAATAAGAATATTGACGATTACATAGATAAAAAGTTCGATGCGTTGGTCGTTAACCCTGTGGATCGGACTGCGACGAGCATTATCATCGATAAAGCCAAGCGTGCAGGTGTACCGGTTGTCTTTTTTAATAGGGAACCACTGCCGGACGATATGAAAAAATGGAATCGAATCTACTATGTGGGGGCGAAAGCTGAGCAATCCGGTGCAATGGCCGGTGAGATTATGGCTGACTATTTTAAACGTCATCCGGACGCGGACAAGAATAAAGACGGTACGATGCAATATGTCATGCTAAAAGGACAGCCTGGACACCAGGATGCTGAAATTCGCACGAAGTATGCGGTCAAAGCAGTGGAAGATGCGGGCATTAAAGTGGAGAAGCTGGCTGAGGATACTGCAGGATGGGACCGGAATAAGGGGCGGGACAAGATGGCTGCATTCCTGTCAACATATGGTGACCGGATCGAGGCTGTATTTTCAAATAATGACGAGATGGCACTCGGCGCGATTGAGGCTCTTAAACGAAGGGGATATTTTAAAGAAAATAAATATATACCGGTCGTTGGCGTCGATGCGACACCTGATGCGATCAAAGCGCTGGAAGAGGGCACCTTGCTCGGGACGGTATTAAATGATGCGAAGAATCAAGGGAGGGCATTATTTAACTTGGCACTCGCTCTTGCTAATAAACAAACGCCAACCAAAGAAAATATAGGCGGATACGAGCTAACTGATGGAAAATATGTCTGGACTGCCTATAAAAAAATAACAAAAGATAACCTTTATGATACTAGATGAATGGAATTAAAAAACAACTCAGAGGATCAACAGGTCATTGGGGGATAATGTTATGACTTTACGTAAGAAAGTATTGATTTTCATCGGTATGATTGTCCTTTTCGGACTTGCTTGTACTTATTTTTCATTAGACCGGATTTTACTGAAACGTTTTGCTGAATTGGATAAACGAGCAATCAATGCGGATATGAAAAATATGATATTAATCTTGGAACATGAAACAGAAAATATGAAAACAAATATGACCGACTATTCGGCATCCAACGCGATATATGATTTTATGAAAAAAACCGTGAAGTCTGCGCCAATAGAAGATGATCCTTACATACAAAACAAATTCAACGATGCCTTCTTTCAGACGAACACGATTCACTTTGCAGCGCTGTTCGGAGCAAGTGATCAGGTGAGGTACGATCGTTACTATGATGTAGCAGCAGGAAGGCAAACCAAGCCCCCAACAGGCATGACCGATTCTATATTGGCAAACGGTGGAAGCTTAATCCATTTCACTGGAGAATTTCAGAGTAAAACAGGGGTTATCGCTACCAGTGAAGGACCTATGCTGGTCGTTTCGCTTCCCATTATTAAAAGCACGATGGAAGGACCTATCCAAGGTGCTTTGGTTGTCGGCCGTCTTTTAGATGCCATGGAAATTGAACGTTTGACGATTTTAAGCCATTCTCAATTTACATTCCAATTAGCAAAAGATCTGCAGATTCCGAAATTCCACGACAATGCGGACGGAGCACCCATCATCTGGATGGATAATATTTCGAATGAAAAAGTGATTGTCCATTCTTTATTGAAGGATGTATTTGGGAACCCTTATTTGGTTCTATCCTCGGAAAAAATACGGAATGTCTACAATCCGGGCCAATTGGCCGTAAAGCTGTATGCGTTTATCCTGACCCTGATTGTTCTCTTTGTTTCCGCAGGTATTATGATGATTATCGATCGGATGATCCTGAAGAGAATGAAGGGGCTGGTCATTAACTTTCGTTCCATCACACAAAAACAAGATTTTACATTACGGATTAACAGTCAGGGCTCTGATGAGTTTGCCCAATTGGAAAAAGAATTTAATACCATGATGTCTTCCCTTGAGGGCTCCAGAAATTTATTAGAGAAGCAAGCCATTTACGATCCTTTAACTCTTTTGCCGAATAGAGCCCATTTTTTCAATCGCTTAGAAAGCGCTATTCGAGAGGCGAAAGAGCAAGAGGTGCCGCTTGCCCTTTTGTTCATTGATCTCGACCGATTTAAATGGGTGAATGACACCTGGGGCCATGATTATGGGGATGAGCTTCTTAAAGTGATCGCCTCCCGGCTTCAAGAGGGAATGGAGCCAGGAAATTTCGTCTCGCGATTAGGCGGGGATGAGTTTACTGTGCTGTTGACGAAAATTTCCGGAAAAGAAGCGGCTTACTTAAAAGCAAATCAAATTCATACGGCGTTAGCTTCCTCTTATTCGATAAAAGGGCGGCAATTTCATACGACGGCCAGCATTGGAATCAGCATATTCCCGGACGATGGGAGCACCCCGGAAGAATTGGTGAAATTTGCGGACATCGCTATGATTAAATCGAAGGAATCGGGAAGAAACCGGCTGAGTGCGTACTCAAATCGAATGATGGAAGATCTTGAGCGTAAAATTATATTGGAAACTCAGCTGGCGTCGGCTATGGTCAACAACGAATTTCATGTATTCTACCAACCGATTGTAGACGCGCAGTCGTTACAAGTTGTTAAGGTGGAAGCCCTGCTTCGATGGAAGCATCCGGAAATGGGTTGGATTTCTCCTTCGGAATTTATCCCTATTGCTGAAACGTCAGGTATGATTATCCCTTTAGGCAATTGGGTGATTTACCAAGCTTGCGCTGATATTATAAAGCTGAAGCAATGCGGATATCCCGATTTAATTGTTACGGTGAATGTATCCGTTCTGCAATTGGAGCAGGATCCATTCTTGGAAGTCATCTCGAGGATTCTGTCGGAAGCCCGGATCCGACCGGAAGACATCGAGCTGGAAATCACGGAGAGCACGACCATGTCACAAGGCAAAGCCGCAGAAACGCTCATGATGCTCTTAGATCTTGGTGTGAAAATTTCAGTCGACGACTTTGGCACTGGCTATTCATCACTCAGTTATTTGCGCCGTTACCCGCTTCATACGATAAAAATCGATAAATCGTTTATTAATGAAATGACGGTTGTTGATTTTGACAGGACCATCTCCAAGGCCATAATTGATCTAGGACATAACTTACAGCTTAAAGTCGTTGCGGAAGGGATAGAGACGGAAGAGCATTTTAATCTGTTAAGGGCTCTAGGATGCGATGAAATTCAGGGGTATTTTATTAGCAAGCCCCTCGACTTTGCAACGATGTGTAAATTTTTGCAAAATTTCAATTTAAAAGTTGGCTGAAATCCCTCGGATCATGGATGGCAAGGAGAGCTGTTTTGAAAGTTGCAAGTTGACTTTCAGGACGGCTTTTTTAGTTTGACCAATGGTTCCGTAGGAGGTCACGAATGTGCCTATGGAACAGTGGAAACGGGTTCGCCACTCGAATCCACGAACTTAAGGCATCAGGCGCGCCTTGCTTGTTATGGCAAAATGAAGGCGAGGAAGAAGAGGAATGTCTCATAACACAAACAACGCCCTTCCGACTTCCTACTGGGAAGCAAAAGGGCTAAGAAGCTTATTTTCTCAGTATTTTGAGCTTTGTTAACCTTTTTGAACCGACATATGCGGGGGAGTGCGAGAAAACGGAGGCTTGCCGCTTTCTACTGCTCAATTATTATGTCAGTTAGCACAGCTTTCGCTGCTGGAATTCAGCCTTTAACTTCTTAAGTTTATCTCTGCTAATGGGGATTGTTTCTTTAGTATTGACTAATCTCAGAAAATAGCCTCGAACCTTGAATTTCTCCCTTTCGTAATTCTGAATGTATTGCTTATTTACCAAGTAAGACTGATAGGGGCTAAATAGTTGTTCAGATTGGACTGCAAGTTCTTCTAGTTTTGAAGTGGTTTCGTTAATTCTCCCTCCCACCATATGTATTTTAGTATGGTATGCTTCTCTTTTTACATAGACAATCTGGTTTTCATGGATTTTCGAAACCCTAATAAGTCCCTTGTCTTTAATTAAGATCTCATTAGTTGAAGCATTGTGACGATTATTTAAACGATTTATTGCTCTTTCGACTGCCAGGTTAAATTCCAACTCATGAAAAGGTTTTGAAATAAAGTAGCCTGTCTGAAGTGTATTGATTGTCGATATGATCGTTTGTAAATCTTGTGATCCGCTAACGACAATAATTTCTGGGATAAAGCCTTGCTGATGAAGAATTTCAATCGCTGTAATTCCATCTAGCCCTTCTAAAGAAATATCAAGAACAATAATGTCAGGCAGATTAGCCATATATGAGCTGACCAGGCTACCTCCTGAACTAACTACATCTAGCACAGTTAAATTGTTTGATTCACAAAGCTTAACCAGTAGCTGTGCAATGCTATTGTTATCCTCTGCTATAACGACACTAGCCATCTTTAAAACCTCCTATATTTTGTCGAATTATAGGATTATTTTATGATATTTTTCGACGAAATCACAGATATCCGGGAAAATATGACAAATACATGGTTTTTTTGGACTATTTAACATAGTTATATAGACTCTAATTCTGAGCGAGATATAATATTGGTGTTAACCTTCTAGTTTTCTACGAAGATAATGCTGTCTTTATAACGTAATTTTGATTCATGTATTTTGCCGATTCTAAGTTCTATAACTTTTTGAGCGTCAGATATTATTGAACTTATTTTATATGGGCGCATCCCCTCTTGATAGAAAACAATCTCATTCTTCTTATTCAGAAATATGACATCAATAGGGAGTTTCATGAAAAATGTATGAATCGAGTTGCATGGTTCGATCACGAGAGCTTCTCCTTCAAAAATTTCTGTTTTTCCCATCCAACCTTTAAAGCGGGACATAAAAGTATCGGCAAATTGTACTTGATCAGCTAGGATGAAATTACTATCTTTAATTATTATTTTCATTTTATTCCAGGACCTCCGTGAGCAGTTTATTGAGAAAGGAATCTTTTAAAGTGCGCGAAAAAATAAAAAAGTTTATACGCAATGAACGTGGACAATCCGTTGTAGAATTTGCCATTATCATGCCGCTTATTCTGCTCATCATTATGGCAATGATTTATTTTGGATTATTTATATTTAGCAAAAGTGTCGTGTTGTTTTCGGCACATCAGGGGGGAAGGGAGGCGCTCAATTTTAGAACAGATATTCAATATTCGGATTTACAAAAGGAGCAATTTATTAAAAACGCTTCGCTGCAGGTATTGCAGATGCTGCCGCCCGGAGCCAGTCCGCCTGAAGTAGAAACCTTAAAAAATGAAAATACCGGCTTAATCAAAATAACAGTGACGTACTACTTTAAATTAAACATACCTTTTGTAAGCGAATTTGCGGGAAGCAACAGCCATCGAATACAGTCCGAAGTGTACTATCGCTTTGCTCCGCCAAAAGTATGATAAATTCAGATGCTAAGCGGTGAAAAAATGAATTTTTGGGCCAAAGTTCAAAACGAAGACGGGTTCTCGGCAACATTTTTTGCCATTGCTATGCCAGTCATTATCACGATTATGGGAGTAGCAGTAGATGCTTCTTATATTGTATACAACAGGATTAGGCTGGATATGGCTGTTGACGCGGCTGCAAGAGCTGCTATCCATTCTTTGGATTTATCGACTTGGTATGGAGAAAGAAAGGTTGTATTAAATACAGATAAAGCCTATCAGATGGTTGATGAACTTATGAAAGCCAATATGCCGAATGCTAAATTGACTAAAATGGAGATCCCAAGTGAAACACCAAATATGTGTGTAATTGATGTAGAGGCACAAGTGCCCCTTTTTTTTCTTAGAATTTTTAATGAGAATAGTTTTACAATACATGCCAGCGCAAGAGCTATTGGTTACGATCCTAATCAATCACAAGGGTGAGAACATGAATATCATTATATCATTTTGTGTATTTTGTTTAAGTTTAATTTTATTCATCCCTATTCAATCATTCATGGTGGGACGGCCGTTTCGTAGAATGCTAGACAACGTTCTTTCCAAAGCCGGAGAAAGCAGGTTTTCTTCCGCCACAATTCTACATCGAGCAACACCGTTTCTGAACAGAATGATTCGTATTTTTAGAATTAAGGGGAATTCGGCAAAGTGGGAAAAGACGAGAGACAAGATTGGGATTTTATATGCCAGTAATGAGATTTCCATTCAACATTTCATCGCCATTAAAATAGTCGTATCTGCTGTCGTGCTAATATACATGATGCTTTTAAATTTTGCCCAACCCTCAGGCGTCTTGTTTATGTTAACACTGTTGTTAGCTGTTATATCTTTCTACATTCCTGATCAAATTCTGAATATTAAAATCAAGCAAAGAAAGTGGGAGATTTATAGAGAAATTCCTTCGATTTTGCTATCGCTCGCAGTGACTACGGATGCCGGTCTGTCATTAAATCAAGCGTTAGAAGAAATATGTGTAATGAAAAAAGGTGCCTTCGCTTCAGAGTTAAAAAAAACGTTGCAACAAATATCCGTCGGTATACCTCAAAAAGAAGCGTTCGAAAACTTGGCCAGTCGCGTACGAATCGATGAGATAACCCTGTTCGTTTCGGTGCTAGTTCAAACTCTTGAGAAGGGGGCTTCTGGAATTACACAAGTGCTGCGCGAACAAGCGAATGAGTCGTGGACGAAGCGTAAAAGCGTAGCAAAGGAACTTGCAGGCAAAGCATCAATAAAATTATTCTTGCCAATGATTGGACTGGTACTTCCTGCACTTATGATTTTTCTCATTGTTCCTGCCGTGTTCTCTATATTGAGATTTTTTAATTATTAATTCTTTAATAGGAGTCTATATGCTAACAGTGCTAACATTACTTGTCTGCTTTGTAGTATTTATATTATTTGTTGTGTTGATGGATGTTCTTTTTGGAGATATACCCGAAAAGAATTCCCTGAGAAAATATTATAAATATGTCAAAGGTGAAGTGTACAAGCGCAGGACGTTTACTGATCGATATCTTCGGCTTAGTAAAGAACAACGCTATTATGTGTTAAATACTAAGAAATATCTTATATATACACTTCCTATCTGTGCCTCCATTTTCCTAATCATGCTTTTCTTCTTTCGAAGTTTTTCCTTTGCAGTTGTCTTTAGTTTAGCCGGTTTTTTCTATCCAAGGTTTATTATTTTAGGACTAATAAAAAAGAGGCGCAGACTGTTGAACAATCAGATGAAGGAAGCGATGTTTTCTATGGTATCTTCACTTCGAGCAGGTGCTTCATTGCAGACTGCCATTGAAAGATGTGTGCATGACTTGAAAAATATTTTTAGCGGTGAGAAGGATGCTCCTATCATTAGAGAGTTTGAACAGATGACCGAAGAACTTCAAATGGGCTACACGGTAGATGAGGTGCTGCAGGCATTCAGAGAGCGTGTGCATCTGGAGGATGTTACCGATTTTGTCAATGCTACTTTAATAGCCAAAAGAAGAGGAGGTAATTTGACAGAAATTTTAGTTAGCATCTCAAAAGCCATTTCTGAAAAGATAGAAATTAGCAATGAAATTCAAGTTCTGACCGCTGGAAAGCAAATGGAAGCAAGGATGTTATCTTTGATGCCCGTGTTTATCGTGGGTTGTCTTAGCTTGCTTTCTCCTGAATATATGGAAGCGATGTACGCTTCCTGGATTGGAAAGTTGTTGCTGCTCATTGGATTTATTTTAATTGTAATTAATTATTTTATTAGCAGAAAAATTGTGGACATTCATGTGTAGGTAGAGGTGAGTTATGGTCAAATCAACTTGGTTTAGAGTCATATTGGGAGTCATGTTATCTGTTATTATCGCGTTGGTATGTAATGCATATTTGAAATCGCTAAAAGATGAGGTTGCAGTCGTTGCAGCAGCTATGGACATCCCGGCTCAAACAGCGATAACACAGGAGATGCTGACGATTATCAAAGTAAATACTTCAAGTCAAAAGCTTTTAGTGCCTGATGCAATTAATAATCCTGCAGATCTGCTTGGGGCTATATCGATGGTTAGCTTCAAGAAAGGGGAAGTCATTGTTAACGATGTAAAGAAGGTGATCCCTAATCAACAAACAGCGACGGATGGAAGCAAAATTAATGTGAGCGAGTTAGGGCGTTCGTTCTATATTCCTTCCGATAAAAAAGCTATTTCCGTAAGCTTAGATGCAGAAGGCAGCTTAGGTTACAGCTTAAAAAAGGGAGATAAAGTCGATGTTATTTTTACAAGTTCGAGTACAGATACAGAAAGTTCGTATTCGGCTACAATTCTACAAGGCATTGAAGTTTTTGATGTAGAGGCAATCAGCGAAAAGGATCGCGCCAATCGTACGGCAGGTCAGAATGTTACTGTACTTGTAAGTGCACAAGCAGCTCAAGATCTCGCTTTCGCCAAAAGAAAAGGAAAAATTGATTTAATTCTGGACTCGTCCAGAGTAGGCGAAATCTCTTCAAAGCCGCAAAAGCCTAGTACTGCGCAAAAGTTTAATCCATCTGGAGGCAATAATTAATGAAAAGTCCAATAACAATTGCCATACACTCTCCTCAAGGCGGGACGGGGAAGTCAACCTTAGCTTTAAACTTAGCATTGCAATATGGTCAGCAGGGAAGAAAAACGTTACTGGTTGACATGGCGGGATACGGGGGACTGCCAGCAATGTGCAAAATTCCGATCCGTGGCAATGGTATGTCAAGTCTGATTACAGTGCTTGAGCAAAGTTCCGAATTGCCTCAGCATGAGCATTTCCAGGGTTATTTTAAAGATGCCATTGTACAGTATAAAGACTTCAAAGATCTTCATCTCATGTTAAGTGCATCTCCGTTAAAGATGGAGAAGTTGTCAAGTCACTTTACCGAGTATTTAATTGAAGCGGCAAGAAGAGATGATTACAGTGTCATTATTATTGATACTTCTTCAGAACTTTGCGAACGGAATATTGCTTGTATGGAAGCAGCTGATCTGCTAATCATTCCAACACTTCAAGATGTTTCATCGGGCTGGAAAATCATTTTGCTTAAGGAGATTCTGGCGAGCCTTCATATTCCCAAAGAAAAGATTTTTTTAGTTGCAAACCGGGTTACGAAGTACTCTGGCTTTAATAATAAAGAATTTGAAGACGAAATAGGTTTTACATTACTTTTTGAAATTCCTGACTTGTCGAAGCAAGTACAAAAGTATGTGAATTCTGGTATTCCGATGGACCTGGCCGGTAAACGAAAAGTCTCCCGAATTTTCCAAGAGTTAGCTCAAAAAATTGTAATGCAGGTGGTCTAATTGAGCATAGAGGAATTAATTAAACGTCGTCAGGAAAATCTGTTCCATAAGGAAGCTGCTTCAACGAGTGAATTGATCGATGTTGTTAATTATAAAGCGGAAGTCTTCTCAAGTGTTAGACAGAAAATAGCAGATAATCGGGAATTGTTCTCGAGTGATATGAAGCATGATATCGCTTATATTCGAAATACAATTTGGAAAATGATTGAAGATGAGATTGCTTTACAGAATAAAGAGTGGATGCTTAATTCCTATGATCGCTCTGAAGTCTTGGAGCAATTAATGCATACCATGTTTGGTTATGGCGTGTTGGACTCTCTAATTCATGATCCCCAAGTAACGGAAATTATGGTGAATGGTATTCATAAGATTTATGTGGAAAAAGAGGGGGTCCTTCAACTAGCACGAGATCGTAAAGGGCAGCCTTTGACATTTGCAAGGCAAGAAGAACTGCTTCATGTTATTGAGAAAATCGTTTCTCCGATTAACCGCAAGGTTAACGAAAGTGAGCCAATCGTTGACGCGAGATTGCCTAATGGTTCAAGGGTAAATATCGTGCTAAATCCCATCTCACTTGACGGTCCTGCTGTTACTATACGTAAATTCCCAGATAAACCATACACGATGGAGCAATTAGTCAAATTTGGCACCTTAACATCGGAGGTTGCGGACTGGTTAACCCAATTAGTTGAAGCCAGATACAACATTATTATTTCCGGAGGAACAGGCTCGGGGAAAACGACTTTCTTAAATGCCTTGGCCATGGGCGTTCCTCGGCAAGACCGCGTGGTTACCATTGAGGATGCTGCTGAACTCAAACTTAGCAATGCTGAGAATTTGATTCGTCTAGAGACACGTCCCCCTAACATTGAAGGGAAAGGCGAAATTAAAATTCGGGAACTGCTGCGAACGGCACTACGGATGCGGCCTGATCGCATCATTGTAGGGGAGGTTCGGGGGGGGGAAGCCTTGGATATGCTGCAAGCGATGAATACGGGCCATGACGGATCGTTGTCCACAGGCCATGCCAATTCAGCGGTTGATATGCTGAGCCGGTTAGAAACGATGGTACTAATGTCAGGATTTGAGCTTCCGGTTACGGCCATCCGTCAACAAATTTCATCGGCAGTTGATTTTATCATCCACCTTGGGAAGTTAAGGGATGGGAAAAGACGCGTCACGGAGATTGTTGAAGTTCTTGGGATGGAGCAAGGGAGTATTCAATTGCAAAGCCTATACAAGTGGGATAACACGGCGAGGGAGCTCTCCGCAACAGGTGCGCATGTTCTTTCAACGAATAAGTGGCTAGCATCGGGCATGGAACTGACCCGATTGATGAGAGGAGGTGAACAAGGATGAACCTACTGTATAATGCGTACTTCAAATGCTGCAACTTCGTGGAAGATTTTAGAAAGAAGGAAGAAGGGCAGGCACTGAGCGAATACGCCATTGTTATTGGCGTTGTCGCCGTCATTATTATTGCGACGCTAGTGCTCTTCAGAGGTGCGCTTACCAACATGTTTACACGCATTATTACTTACATGAATGGGGTTACGTAACGGAAAGAAGCAGCCAGAAGAGACGCTTAACCCGAGTGCTTTGGCGAGGACTGAGTTAGGTCGCTTCCAGCCTTATGTTTAGACTACGAGGTGTTGAATGGGATGTCAAGAAATGAAAAGATTAACGGTGAGTTCAATATGAAAATTTTAGGACGTATTTGGTTGGTACAAAGGGGAACACAGTGAATAACAATAAAATATAAGGTTGAAAAGTCGACTAACAAATATCTTACAACAATATTATTAAATTATGCGATTTCCGTATCAATACCGACGAGAGCAGATGCATTCAAGCTCAATTCCACTATTAAGAGAGGTGGTATTTTAAATTGAAAGAAAAAATGAAAATCAAAATGACTTTATTTGCTATATTGGTTGCAATAAGTGGAGTTTTAGGTATAACGACAGAAAAGGCAAGTGCGATAACTGAAAATTCTTTTGTTAAAACCTTTGGTGGAACAAGTACTGATTTTTTAATTACTGTTAAAAATACGTCGGATGGTGGCTCTATAGCCGTTGGATATTCAAATTCAACCAATGGCGATTTAACAGGTTTGAATAATGGAGGTACCGATGCAATTATCGTGAAGTATGATAGTTTGGGTAATGTCCAATGGAAAAAGAATTTTGGAGGAACAGTAAATGATTTTTTTGGTGGTGTAACACAGACTTCTGATGGTGGTTTTATAGTGGTTGGAAATTCAAGTTCAACTAATGTAGATTTATCAGGTTTAAATAAGGGGGGGTCTGATGCGATTATTGTGAAGTATAGTGCTTCTGGTGTTGTCTTGTGGAAGAAAAACATAGGTGGAACCCTTAGCGATTCTTTTTTTAGTGTGCAACAAACATTAGATGGAGGCTTAATAGCGGTTGGAGAATCTAGTTCAACCAATGGAGATTTTTCAGGTATTGGTTTTGGAGGTAATGATGCTGTTATAGTGAAAATGGATGCATCAGGTAATGTCCTATGGAAAAAGGGTTTCGGTGGATCAAGTGATGATGGTTTTAGGGATGTACAACAAATTGCTGACGGCAGTTATATAGCGACTGGACATTCAATCTCAACTACTGGTGGAAATATTTCGGGTACGAATAAGGGTGATTATGATGGGATCATTGTAAAGTATGATGCTTTGGGTAATTACCAATGGTATAAGTCATTTGGAGGAAGCGGTACTGATAAATTTACTGCTGTCCAAAAGACGTCGGATGGTGGTTGGGCAGTCGTTGGAAATTCAAATTCAACCACTGGTGATTTATCAGGTATAAATAAAGGATACTATGATGGGGTTATCGTTAAGTATGATGCTTCTGGTCTTATCCAGTGGAAAAAGAACTTTGGTGGAACAGGTAATGATTATTTTACTGGTGTGCAACAAACGACTGATGCTGGTTATATTGTATCCGGATATTCCAATTCAAACACTAATGACTTATCAGGTTTAAATAAGGGAGATTACGATGGGACTCTCGTGAAATATGATGCTTCTGGTCTTGTTGAGTGGAAAAAGGCCTTTGGTGGAACAGGTACGGATTATTTCTATGGTCTGTTACAAAAAATAGAAGGGGGTTTTACAGCGGTTGGATTTACAACCTCAACTAATGGTGATTTAACAAGTTTGAGTAAAGGATCTGCTGATGCACTTATTATAAGTACTACAGTAAATGGAAGTATCGCTACTGATACAACCCCACCAATCGTAACCTTATTACCTTTAACTACTGGACCAACTAATACTAATGTGGTTGTGAATGCAACTGCAACTGATAACGTAAGTGTTACTCAAATCAAATGGGCTAGTGGAGCACAAGTAGCAAGTTACTTTGCCTCGGCAGGAACGGATATTACAGTTGCAAAAACTTTCACTGTATCCTCGAATGGCACATATACAGTATGGGCTACGGATTTGGCAGGGAATCAAACTGTTCAAACCATTTCAGTGTCTAATATCGATACAGTACCACCCATAGATGCCACTTTCAGTGCAGATAAGACTGAGCTAACTAATGTAAATGTAATTGTAACGGTGACTTTTCCAACTGACGGTGTAGTGAAAGAGTATCGTGTTAATGGTGGTGAATGGTCAGCGTATACAGCACCTATTGTATTCGCAACTAATGGAACGTTAGATGCCCAATCGATGGATTCGGCAGGAAATCTATCTGCGGTAGCTTCTTATAAGGTGACAAACATTGATAAAATTGCTCCAACGACACCTCTTCTTACAGAAAATGTAACGTCGATAACGAATACTGATGTGACTATTTCAATAGTGTATCCAAGTGATGCGACAACTAAAGAATATCGTGTAAATGGCGGTGCATGGACGGCATATACTGCTCCAGTAGTCTTTACTATAAATGGACAAGTTGATGCTCGTTGTACGGATATGGCCGGTAATGTTAGTTCTATCGGATCACTCAACGTTAATAATATTGATAAAATACCTCCGTCAGTTCCAACACTATCGGCAGATAAAACAACGCCAACGAATGAAGATGTGCAAATAGTAATAAATTATTCTAATGATACAGCTTTAAAAGAATATCGAATAAACGGTGGGTCGTGGTTAGAATATACATCGCAAATATCTGTAACTCTAAATGGTGTGGTTGAGGCCCGTGGAACAGATGTTGCTGGAAATGTAAGTTCAATTGCGGCCCTTAACATTACGAATATTGATAAGAACGCTCCTGATGCACCCTCCATTAATGCGGATGTAACAACTCCTACAAATGGAAATGTCAATGTTACTATAAACTATCCTTTGGATGCTTCAGTGAAAGAGTATCGCAATGATGGGGGAATCTGGACTACGTATACAGTTCCTGTTACATTCACAACAAATGGCACATTAGAAGCAAGATCCATAGATAGTGTAGGAAACACATCTAACGTAGTGACGTATATCGTGAATAACATCGACAAGGAAGGGCCTATATTACTGAATACTAATTTTCATCGTGCTTACTATAGTGATAAGATTGTTTTCACCTTGTCTTTTCCAGAAGATGCAGTGTCCAAGCAATATCGAATAGGCGATGGTGAATGGAAAGATTATGATTCTCCAATTGAAGTGCCATATGATGAGTCTGGGGCGATATATGTACGTGCCACAGATAATGTAGGCAATTTATCTGAAACCTATAATTCACTTAATAAAGTGTATATTATGACACTTATACCAAATACAACGAATCCAACAAAAGATGTTGGCTTAACAATTACTGTTAGACCCGTTACACGAGGCATACCATTTGAAAATATGATTTTGCCAGATGGGTCTGATTTGCAGTTAGGTGGAGTTTCTGCTCGCATTGATAAAACTTATACGGTTAAAGAGAATGGAACGTATAGTTTTATAGCTTATAATATCGTAGGTGATCTATTAGAGAATAGTATTGTAATTAGCAACATTGATAGTATTGCTCCTGTCGATGCAACGTTTATTGTAGATAAAACCTACCCTACTAATGGGGATGTGACAGTGACGATTGTGTATCCTGCGGATGGTGCTGTTAAAGAATATAAGGTGGGCAATGGCACATGGACTTCCTACACAACACCTGTTGTATTGGTAGAGAATGGTACTGTGTATGCACGAAGCACGGACAGTGCAGGAAACACATCTACCGTAGCGACGTATATCGTGAATAATATTGACAAATCTGCTCCAGAAGCTCCGCTGGTAACTGCAGATAAAACTGTTGCTGTCAATTCGGATGTTACTGTAACTGTATCATATCCAGCCGATGCAGCAGTGAAGGAATATCGCGTGAATGGCGGGACATGGACGGCTTACACAGCTCCAATCGTGATGTCTGTCAATGGTCTAATCGAAGCTCGTGGAACTGATGGGGTCGGTAATGTTTCGCTAACTGCCGCCTACACGGTCAATAATATTGACAAACAACAACCGCTCGCTCCCAGCATTTCATTAAGCAATACGAGTTGGTCCAATGATCCTGTATCGGTTACTGTCCTTTCCGGTAGTGACACAGGAAGCGGCGTCAAGATGAGTCAATACAAAATTGGTACAAACGGTACATGGAACACGTACACAACGCCAATTGCTATCAGTTTAATTGGCCAAACTTCAGTTTATGCAAGAACGCTAGATAATGCAGGAAATGTAAGCAGTGAAGCAACGGCAACGGTGTATATTAGCAATCCCGTTCCTCCTGTAAATCCGCTTGTTGATACGGATGAGCCGAATAACAGCAAAGAAAGTGCGACGCTGATAGTTGGAATCAAAAAATCGTATATCTTTGTGAGCGGTGATGTGGATTACTACAAGTGGACACCTAGTGCCACAGGAAAAGTTAAGGTTACGTTTACGGCACAAACCTCCAACAGCTATAAAGCCGAAATTTTAACAACAAGTCAAACCGTTCTGGCAACGCTCACCAACAGCGGAACGGACAGCGCCTATGTGAATGTCACAGGAGGATCTTCCTACTATGTGAAGGTAAGCGGAGCGACAAGCAGTGACTATGGTACTGCTACTTATCTGTTATTGGTAGGAGATGTAGATCCAGACCTCAATGAGCCTGATAATAACAGTACAGCTTCAGCTCCTAGTATAGGACTTTCCTCCAGCAAAACAGGATGGATTACATCTTCAACTGATTTAGATTACTTCAAGTTTCAAACAGGTTTGAATGCCGGGAAAGCAAAAGTGAGATTAATAGTGCCTGGGGATGCAAACTATCATCTTGGCATTTTTAAAGCAAGTGAGAACGAAGCTGTTAAACAATTAACAACCCCTGATTTGTCGACGGGGGTAACGGAAGAAGTTGTGCTTCCATTTCAAGCAGGGGAGACGTATTTCTTCTTGGTTCAGAATTCAGGAAATAGTGCATTAAGCAGCGGCAACTATACCCTATCACTTGGTGGATTGGAAGCAAGTACCGGAGAGCCTAACGATACTCCTGAACAAGCTTCAGTCATTGTACCTGGTACGACTTATAACACCAATAAGATCGAGACTAGCGGAGATAAAGATTACTACAAATTCACAGCAAATATGAGCGGGAAAATCGTTGTCAAGCTGAATGGAGTAAGCGGTAAAAGCTATGGGCTATATGTATTCCGCGGCGAAGGCAACCGTCTGGATCCTAGTAAAGTATCAGGGACTTCCCCACTAAAACAAGTACAGTTCGATGTTCAGAAAGATGAAGTGTATTATGTGGCAGTGATTGGAGATTCATCTAGTGATTACGATGCAGCTAACGCGTATTCGTTAAATATTAGTTCTATTGTACCGGATGATGAGTCTAACGACAGTTGGCCAGAAGCGAAAAATGTAGCACTTGGCGTTCCGGTAACCTCTTATATTTCAGTACCTGGTGACGAGGATTACTACTATTTCACACGCTCAAATACAGGGCTAGTTCGTGTGCAATTAGATGTTTCACGTATTTCTTCTTATAAGGATTACGACATTAAAGTGTATCAAGAGAACGGAACGTTGCTCTCTAGGAGCAATAATAATGCAGGCATCAACGAAGATTTCATGTTTACTGCGCAAGCAAATGTGAAATATTACGTTAAAGTTTATGGCTTTAAAGACACGGATGGCAACTATGGAACGGAACCATATGTTTTGCTTATTACAAAACAATAAGAATTGCTCTTTGATAACCGAATAGAAACAAAGGGAGGCCAACCATGAGCCTAACATACAGGCTAAAAAGAAATAGGAAACGTCTCATAAGTCTTGTTGTGCTTTTGACGATGCTATTTAACTCACTATTGGCTTTTGTACCAACAGGAAAGATATCTGCCGCTTCTAGTTTGACTATCACAAGTATCGGTCAAACAGGAGCCCAATACTATGTTTCTGGACTCAGTTCCTACTGGGATGACGACTATTATGCACAAATGGTCTTAACAAGAGATCCTGTCCCCTCTAGCGGCGGTACTGGAATTGCCGACTATCGCTATTATGCGGGCTCGTTCATTTATCCGCCGACGAATGGAACTTCTTACACATCTGGCTGGGGAGATCTTAGTGGCTTAACGCCGGGGTCTACCTACACTGTATATGCTGCCGCGCAAGCAAAGAATGGCTACTGGTACCCGGCTGGTTCTTACACCTTCACAACAGGTGCGACAAGCAGCGCTAGTCTACAGATTGTTAGTATCGGTCAAACAGGAGCTCAGTATTATGTCACAAATCTCAGTAGCCCTTGGGATGATAATTATTATGCCAACCTAGTTTTAACACGTGATCCTGTTCCGGCAAGTGGCGCTAGTGGGATTTCCAACTATCGGTATTATGATAGTTCATTTATTTATCCACCGACATCTGGCACTTCGTACACGTCCGGTTGGGGCAATCTTAGCGGTTTATCGCCAGGGACATCCTATACTGTATATGCTGCCGTACAAGCTAAAAATGGCTATTGGTATCCAGCGGGATCCTACACCTTCACGACAAGCGCAGCTAGTGGTGGAGGCAGCACAGGCGGCGGTGGAGGTAACACCGGCGGTGGTTCGAGTGTATTTCCTTATCCGGGAGCAGGTGAACCGTTTTATTATACCAACGATCATGCCTCACCGTACAATTATACTATTTTGTGGAACGGTAATGGAGCTAATTATTATCACGTGAATCTTGAGAGACATGATGGATACGTTCAGACGACAACACCTAACACCAATATGGCGAACGTTACTTTGACAAGTGGAAGATATACGGTTCGCATTTATGCGTGTTCTTCTACCTCATTGTCTACTTGTTCAACAACACATTATGAGTTAACCATTACAACACCTGACATGAATACGGTAACTCCTACGGTATCCGTATCCAATATACCAAATACTACGGCAGGCAAAGTTGTTTCTGTGAGCGCAAGTTCTAGTTCGCCATGTTATAGGATGTCAGCTAAGTATACCGTCAATGGTGTAGACACGTGGTTAGGCGAACAAAGCTCTTGTAATTATTCAGCTAGCTTTACTCCATCTACGGCTGGTGATTATACAGTAACTGTCTACTCGAGGAGTTACAACGAATCCGACCCTAGGACAGCGACAGCTAGCAGCTCTTCGACATTTACGGTATACCCATTGGTTGTGTATCCAGCGGTAAATGTATCCGCGATACCAAATTCAACGGTAGGCAAGGTTGTATCTGTGAGTGCAAGTTCAAGTGCACCATGTTATCGGATGTCAGCCAAATATACGGTTAATGGCGTAGATACCTGGCTAGGTGAACAAAATTCTTGCAGCTATTCAGCTAGTTTTACTCCATCAGCAGTTGGGGAATACACTGTAACCGTCTACGCAAGGAGCTATATTGAATCTGATCCAAGGTCGGGGGATTCAAGTAACTCTGTAACTTTCTCAGTTATCCCCAATGATACATACGAACCCAACGATACAATTGCAGATGCGAAGAGTATCACGGCAGGAAGCACAACGAGTTCGTATCTTTCAACTGCGGCAGATTATGACTACTGGAAGTATTCGCCTTCTAGTAATGGAAGTATCAATATCAAATTAAACGTTCCAACAGTTCCTGCAGGTTTAGATTACGATTTACAGATATATGAAGGAACTGCATCAAGCCTCGGATCACTGATAGGGGAATCAACAAATTCCGGGAATACAGCGGAGTCAAAAGACTTCATGGCAATCGCGGGCAAGACTTACTATTTCAAAGTTTACAAAACCGTCGGAACGTACAGTGCGACGTCAGCCTATGATCTGATCTTAGGTAACTTGTTCCCGGATAATAATGAGCCGAATAATACTGCCGCAGATGCCAAAAGTATCACACCTGGAGGAAGCAGTATTAGTTCATATATTTCTTATCTAACAGATGGAGATGTTTGGAAATTCACGACAGGAAGCGGCAATATCGGAAATGTCAGTGTTTCTCTTGTGACACCGAATGATGCTGATTTCGAACTGCAAGTATTCGAAGGAAGTACGGATGGGGACGGGATTAAGACTTCCTACAATACAGGTACTGGTTTAGCGGAGTCACTTACGTTATTGGTTAATCCTAGCACGACCTATTATGTAAAGGTATTTAGCAAAGGGAATTTAACGAGAAGCGCATCGCCTTATACACTTACGGTTGGAGGAATGCCTGTTGATACAGCGGAGCTAAACAATTCCGACAATGAAGCTTCCACTATTTCACCTGGCTCCTACGTGGACTCGTATATTTCTTATGACAGCGACCGAGACATATGGAAATTCACTGCCGGAGAATCTAACGCAGGATGGGTTAGTGCTAATCTCACTGTACCTTCCGGCGTAGACTACGAGTTACAAGTGTATGAAGGGGCAACAGAAGGTAAAGATCCGTTGGATCAGTCCACCTTAGGCGGGAATCAGACGGAAAAAGTCGACTTTAAAGTGATTCCGGGCAAAACGTATTATCTGAAGGTGTATAGTGCCAATAATGCCTATCACAGTTCAATTCCATACCGTCTTACTTTAAATGCGCTGCCTGTGGTAACGGATAATAACGAGCCGAATAATGGATTCGATAAAGCAGCAGTAATTACTCCTGGTACGGCAATAAACTCCTATTTATCTTCTTTGTCTGACTTTGACGTATGGAAATTTACAGCGGGTGCAACGAACAATGGCTTTGTTACTGCCACGATGAATGTTCCGGTCGATGTTGATTACGAGCTTCAAGTTTATGAAGATTCGAATCTAACGACTGAACTGGGCGGATCGTACAAGAAAGACAGTCAAGACCCAGAATCCGTTCCATTTATTGTTAAACCGGGCAAAACGTATTACTTAAAAGTATATCGTTATAGTACTTCGAGTATCAGTCCTGATCCGTACACACTTCAATTAAGCGGGATGCCGATTGATAATTATGAAGACAACGGAAATAGTGGGAACGCCAAAGATATTCTACCGAATACACCCATTAATTCTTATATTTCTCATGATAATGATGGGGATGTATGGAAATTTGAGACAGCTGCTTCGAATATCGGCTCGATGCAGGCTAGATTGACAAACATTCCTGCGGGCGTTAATTACGAATTGCAAGTTTACGAAGGCAGCACCGATAACGATCAAATCGCCGATTCCCAGAATCTTGGGAATGCGGATGAACTGATTACTTTTAATGTAAAACCGGATACAAAATATTTTGTGAAGGTGTATAGTCAAGGAAATCAGTACCACAGCTCCTCGCCATACACGGTATCGATTGGAAACTTACCTGTGGCACCAGACTCTTATGAGTCTAATAATACGGCAGCTCAAGCAACGCTGCTAACTCCAGGTACACCGATCAGTTCTTACATTTCTTCTAAAACAGATGCCGATTATTTTTACTTCATGACAGATGCAACTACGGTTGGCTACATGAATATAGGATTAACGGATCCTGAACCTTTTGCAGATTTTGGGGACGATTTTAAACCCGATTATGATTTCCAAGTATTCAAAGGTTCGGAAAGTGATGCTAATTTAGTGGGTTATTCCACAAGTAAGGAACGTTCTTCTACAATCGAAGTAAAAGTCGTGCCGAATACGAAGTATTACATCAAAATCTATAATGGCGGCACAGGCTTTGCCCCCGAACCATATCAGTTGAACGTAGCAGCATTGCCGCATGACGAAGAAGGCAATGATAACGAAAGCACGGCTAAGAATCTGCCGCCGCGGGGCGTTGTTGAATCTTATTTGTACAAAGCTAGCGATGTGGATTATTGGATGTATCGCAGCGGCGCTTCCGAATCGGGAACGAAAGTGTTTGGCATGAAAGTGCCTTCCGGAAGCGATTATGAACTCCAAGTCTATCCGGCTGGTGGATATGATACGGATCTCATGAAGGGATCGTATAACAACAACAACGACTACGAATACATCTTGATGGACGTGAGCCCGAATACCACCTATTACATGAAGGTGTACGGCGCATTAGGCAAAGGACTGCCAGCGCAATACAGCGAGGATCTCCCTTATACACTTAGCGTTGGGACGGATCAGTACGGAGAAGGAACAACCGGTGGCAACGACAATGCCGTCGATTCTTACGAAGTCAATAATACCCGTGATCAGGCTACGCTCGTTGAAGATGGAAGAACGGTTAATTCTTATCTTTTTTATGATGGGGATGTCGATTACTACAAAGTAAGATCCAGGCTGCTTGCCGGGAATATGACCGTGAGTCTGGCTGTGCCTGCGGGTCAAGATTATGAACTGCAAGTGTTTGAGGGATCAAGCTCCAGATACTGGACCTCAGATTCATCAGGAAACTCCGCGGAATCCATTAGTTTTCCAGTACAGCCGAATACGAATTATTATGTCAAAGTGTACGGAGCTTTAGTTGGAAGCGGTCATTCGTATAGTGGGAATTTGTTAGATAAGTATGTCTTAACATTTGGCCAAGCTCCCAATACTACCGTAGATCAATGGATCACGGATTCGGAAAGTACGAAGCTGACAAGTCACTCGAAGTGGGATGAATCGAAGTTTAGCGAAGCCTCGGATTGGATTGACACCGAGTGGCAAGCGGTAGACGGTGTTGCAGGTCAGTTAAACGATTTGCATGAATATTGGGAGAATCAGAAGGATTATCTCCAGGGTCTAATCAATACAGGATCTGAAGGTTTGAAGGAATGGGCTCAGAATCGGTATGATTTGGAGAGCGAACGGGTTTTCCTGATTGAATTATCGTTAACGGGAACAGAGGGACAACAGGCATGGGCAAATAATCAGTTGTTTATCGTAAACCTTGCATTGGACGGCACCTATGGTCAACAGCAGTGGGCACAAGATCTTATTCATTGGCAGAACTTATATGATTATTATCAAGATCTAGTCAATCAGAACCCGAGCAATAGCTGGGCAGAAGAGCGCCGAGATGTGACAGCTATTCTCAAAGATCCGAATGCAACGAATAAAGAGTGGGCTCTGGATCGTTGGAACTGGCTGGTTGAAGAGGATTATCTGCAACACCTCATAAATGAGAATCTGGATCTGGATACGGTCAGATGGGCACAAGGCCGGGCCGATTTGGTCGATAAGATTCTACGCGGTACACCGGAAGAGCAGAACTGGGCTAGAAAGCGTTGGGGCTTGCTGGAGCTTATTGAGCATGGAACTCCTGCTGAAAGAGATAAAGCTCAATATGATTTGGAGGAGATGGATGGGAAGCACGTTGTGTTGTATACCCCGATGGTGGGTGTATCATCTACGATCGTAAGCGGTTGTGATTCCTCAAGCTGTATGACCATGCTGAATGAAGTTGCTGTACAGATTTATAAAGATAAGCTGAATGAATCTCTGATTTCATTAAACGCTGTCAAATGCGCAGCTTGGAATCCAGACCGTCCTGCTGCCTTATGTGACGAATGGACGCAATGGATGGAATCTCAGTATAGCAGCTATGCAGCCAAAACGGTTTCATCTTCTGTGGATCAAATCATTCAATCAAGCAGCGGCAATTCATTCATCGATGCTGTGTGGGATGTAACGAAATTAACCGGTTACTTTACAAAAGGTTTAGTGCTTGGGATTGTTAGCCCGCTTACAGATTTGTATGATATGTTAAAGAACTACAATGAGATTGTAAAACTTGCGCAATTAATAGTCGGAACTCTTGTGGATTTTGCTAAGGATCCAAGTCCGGACAAATTATCGTCAATTGCTCAAGTATTAGGTTCAACTGTTGTAGCTCAAATCATTCAACTGTGGGATGAATCAACGGGTTCAAAATATTCTGTCGCAGAGACTATCGGAAGTATAGTTGGTCAGGCCGTGATTGCCTACTTTACAGTAGGATTTTCGGCAGAAGCAAAATTGTATACTAAGATAGGATCTCTGAGTACGGAACTTAAGGCAGCCAAGAAAATAGAAACACTTATCCCGTGCAACTGTTTCACAGCTGGAACCAAAGTTCTAACCCAAGATGGTGAACGTTCCATCGAACAGGTACAGTTGGGTGACTTCGTCTTGGCAAAGAACCCAGATACAGGCGAAATGGCGTACAAGGAAGTTGACTTGCTGTTCCAGAAGGAAATTACGGAGTCGTGGAACATTACCGTTGGTGATGAACTGATTACGACGACAGATGAGCATCCGTTCTGGATTCACAATAAGGGCTGGGTTGTTGCGAAAGACCTTGTAGTTGGTGATTTGTTCGAGACGAGCGATGGTTCGTACTTGGCGATTGATAAAATTGAGATCAAAGAACAACATACGATGGTTTATAACTTCCGAGTTAAGGACTTCCACACGTATTATGTTTCAAATCTCAAGATTTTGACGCATAATAGTGATTGTGCTTGGGTATCGAAATCAGCACTCGGCGATTTTATTGGCAGTGGAGGAAATAAGAAAGTATATGCATATGGTGAGGGTAAAGTTGTTGGTGTCTTGAAGGACGGTGTTGATCCATCAGTTCTAACGGAGGAAATAACTATACTTGCGCAAATCAAGAATGCTGGGTTACCGACCGTAAATGCTGAACTAGTTAAACTTGATGGGGGAGCACTAGCCATCATGTACGATCGATTTGAGCAGGGTTCAAAAGATGTAGTTCGTTTGGTAAATGGTGAGATGAAGACTGTAGGAGAATCACCACTCTTAAACCAAAGAAGCATTAATGATCTCAAGTCAATCCGTAACACAATGTTTAATAAGGGTGCGAGGATAAATGATTTGCAGTTCTTAATTGGTAATGATGGTAGGATAGTTATTGCTGACCCACTGGGAATTACCTTTAAAAGTTACCCATCAAGTAATAATCTTCAAATGATAGATTTGCTAATCAAAGCAGCGGAGAAAAATTTATAAAAGGATTGGTTAAATGACAGATTCTCAGCAATTTTCAAGCAATATCCCTTCTCATAAAGCTAGTTTATTATTATCGCTTAAGGGAAGGAAAATTCGAGGAATTACGAGATACAGTACTATTAGTGTTGGCGATGCTATAGGTGAAATGTACCGAATTCCCAATAATCAGGTGTTCACACGAGCACCTGGTCCAATCTCTATCGCTTTTGATGATGGGCTTAATATTGGTTGTGCTAATGATCCATCGCTAAATTCTGTAATTACTTGGGTTATAAGAAATGAGATTGGTGATAAAGGAGAAGGAGCAGTAATAAGCAGGGAAGATTTATATCCAGTAGATGCCCTAGATACTGTCTTTAGTACAACTGTTTGGCATACTATCGTAGGTCAATGCATAGTAGATGTGAAAATTATTAAAATGAAACCTAGAAATGCATTATACGAGCGCCTGCCAAATGAAGCGGGTATCAAGATTTTCTTGAGTAATGGTTCAAGTTTCATCCTTTCTCATGGCTTACATGACGGTTCAGATGATTTTTCAGCAATTACAGAAGAATTTGTCGATGAAGAATTAAAGTCATTGATCTACTCAGTTGATTTATAACTCTCTGTTAAACGAGAGAAGTTATCGAGATTTAAAGGGAAAGTGGGGTGAGTATAAATTGTCCGTAGAACAAATCGTATCCCAATACCGCTTCGGCATGATCGCGCGGCGGTGGGGAGCACTGTGGGTGGATGGGGTCATTCTTTGGCTCCTTCCAGCAATCCCTGTATTTACACTAGGGGAATTCATTTATCAAAAGACACTTTGGATGTGGATTGCACTACTTTTCTCATATATTTTCATCATGGAAGGGTTGCTAGGCTGGACAATAGGCAAATGGCTTTTCCGTATTCGAGTGGTGAATGCGGAAGGCAACGCACCAGGGCTGTTGAAATCTTTAATCCGTACACTTTTAAAGGTCATAGAAGCCAATCCCATGATGTTTGGTGGAGGAATAGCTGGTATCGTGGCACTCATTTCTAAGAAGCGACAACGCTTGGGCGATATGTTGGCAAAGACTTATGTGGTCAAGCGTGAGGATGTGCCGAAGATCACACCACCTGAAAAATCAGTGGAAGCTGAACCAAGCTTTGTTGAAGTGGTACGAAGCATTAATGAACCTGAGTTGACTTAATTGAGACATATTTTAATAAAACGGAAAGCTGCTTGATTTGCATAGTGCAAACAGGCAGCTTTCATTTCGTATAGGAATGGTTCATGGAAACCGAGAATATATAATTTTCATCCACGAAGTCTATGCAAGTGAAACGGAGGTGCATGAACAAGATGAATGGTCAAGTCACGATATGCGGGGCAAGGAATAGAAAAGGCAGTTGCTGTGCAAATATTCCGATGCAAAACGGAAGATGCCGCATGCATGGCGGAAAAAGTACAGGACCAAACAATCCTGCAAAACTACAAGGTAATCAAAATGCTGTTGGCAACAAATCCAAGCTGTCTACTGGTGAATTTGAAATAATTACATGGGATAGATTGGCGGACACTGAGAAGGAATGGCTTACTGAGCAGTATGGCCTTGAACCCTGCGAATATATTGACCATCCGTTAGAAATGGCATTTATCCGTGTAGCAAGAATGTTGGGAAGAATGAGTGAACTGGACAAGGATATGAAAAGCAATTTTAATGAACTGATGCGATTAGAACATGCACTTACGAGGGTGCAGATGAGAATCTTGAGAATGGTAAGCAGAGGAATCAAGCAGTATTAATGGCAGACCAACGAGAAACGGGCGCGATGAAATGACATGTATGAATCAGTAAGCATATAACGCACGAAGAGGAGAACCGCTTAGAAGCAATGCTCGTGGTTCACATATTAAGATTGACCGCTGAACGAGAGTATGTCATAATCGTCATACAGCGGACAGCCTGTACATGGTTGCGAGCAACTTCGTAAACGATAAACTTTGAGCACTTGAAACCTTCTGGGGGATTTCAGGTGTTTTTTGCGTTTCACAAGGGCATGACGAGCGTGGGAATATAATTAAGTATTAGTCGGTTAAGTGTTAAATTTCTCGCGAGCGAGGCTGGAAAGTACCAATTGTAAAGGGGGAGCGCCAATGGAGATTAGCGTCTCGACGGACAAAATGGTCATCGAATATCGGGATGTGCCTATTGGCTTTTTCAAAGGATGGTGTATGCGGCTTATGTTAAACGGTCGTTACAGGGTAAGACGGACAGAGTACCGTAAGATTTACGCATATCAAATGCACTTACGACTTGGGAAGAGTGTGTACTTGCATGTATTCTATCGGAACTTTAGGGAGACGGATGGTGGTTTGTATACGTTTCGGCTGGAGACGCGCCCGGAACACTTTCAGCAGTTTACAGATCTATTGAGTGAACTTCGGTATGTGGCAAGCGGAATTGATTTTGTTAGCTGCGATGTAGCTTATGATGTTCCTTATGCGCTGGGGGATGTGTTCGTAGCACCAAACGATATACGGCGAAAGTTACGGAAGTATAACGATACTCGATATTTTGGACTTCCCCATCAACGGAAGCAGAATGGCTATTGTAGGGTATACGATAAGGCGCAGGAATTGTTGAAGCGTCATGGCATGGAGTATACGGGTAACTTGACTCGCATTGAGATGGTGTACAAACCTGAAATAAGGACACCTTTGATGGACATGTTCACGTACCCGCCGGATCAGAACCGCCATTATTTTGCGAGTGTAGTAGAGGACTGGTCAGCGTTTACGGCAAAGCAAGCAGAACGAATACGAAACTGGCAGCGCGGAGAAGAAACCTATACAAGGCATGTGAGAGAATCCATAAAAAAGACACTTGCCGAGAGCTCAATAGACTTCAACCGACTGGCAAGTGAACAATGGAAAGAGATATTGGAGCATCCCATCGCCGCAATACTTGGACATAATGCGGCGTAGACGAAAGTGATGCGTACAGTTTTGCAGGGTTCAACAGTTGAACAAGGGGAAATTACAGAGAATGTTGTTGAACGGGTGCGCAAGTGGGAATGCGAACGTGAGAAAGGGATTGACAGGGGTCGGATGGCTCCAACACGATGAGATCACCGACAGTTATATTCAGCGCCGTACAGATGACAGCAATGGTACTTAAATAAATACGGCTTACATTTGGCTTGCATAGATCACTGATGGTCGACGGGCGTAGGTCGGTAAGTATGGCAAGCTGCTGTTGGGACATACCTTGGTCTTTCAGAATGTCCTTTAGACGAATATGAGCATTAAGAAACATAGATCTTTCCTCCCTCCAGTATGATGGTCATGCCTACTATACAACCTTCACCGTAAAGAAAACGACTACAAATTTGCGGGTTGTGCAGGTCGGGTTGCGGATCGTACAATACGCATCAACGGTCAACCGTTAACGGCGGTGAGTTATCCGCAGAAAACGGGAGAACGCAACATGGACTACAATTGCTGTGGTGGGAGGGGATTTTCTTGAGGGAGAAAGTCGTCGGATATATTAGGGTTTCAACGTATGGACAGATGAAAGACGGGTATAGTTTGACCTACCAATTTGAGGAAATTGAACAATACTGTGAGCGAAATGGCTACGAACTGCTCCATGTGTATGAGGACAAAGGCATAAGCGGAGCATCCGTTGATGAAGAAGGTTTGAGCATTGAACGGGAAGGCTTGCAGGAAATGCTTGCTAACTTAAAAGAAAAGCATGTGACTCACGTTGTCGTACTGAATACGTCGCGGCTGTGGCGGTCAGATATGGCCAAAGTGCTGATCCAACGTGAATTGAAGCGTCATAAGGTGGATGTAACAGCGATTGAACAGCCGAACTACAGCATTTATGCGCATGACCCGAACGATTTCTTGGTCAATGGTATGCTGGAATTGTTAGACCAGTACCAACGGCTGGAAATCGCACTAAAGCTAAGTCGGGGCAGAAAGAAGAAAGCCGAACAAGGCGGTTATGCAGGAGGCGGCGTGATATTCGGATATTCGACGAAGAAAGGTTCAAAAGTAATAGAAATTGACGAATCTCAAGCAGTGGTTGTACGTCGACTGTTTGAACTACGTGACTTATTTCCCCGATGGTCGTTGTCACGATTAGCGTCACAATTGAACAACGATGGTTTTCAGACACGTAGAGGGAAACCGTTTACCGACGTACAAGTGAGTCGGATTTTAGAACGTGAGAATTTCTACCGAGGTACATACCGCTACAGCAACATTGAAGCGGAGGGCAAACATGCAGCCATTATATAAGGCAGATTCCACTATAAAAGTGATTGCTGAACATTATGAACAGATAGTTGAGGAAGAAACAGAACTCATGGAGCGCATCCGAACTTGCGAAGCCTACCTGAATGCGATACTGGAGCAAACGTACCGAAATGGCGATCAGCATCACAAGCTGACTGTCGAAGATATTTTAACGGCAGTATTTACGATCTCTAGCGAATTACGAACGGAATTGCTGCATGTGCAGTTTGAGAAGGCGCTGCTGTCGTGTCGGATGAAGCAAGATAAATAGATTTGAAATATTTTAATCAGGCACTTAAATGTTTCAATGGTGTTGTTATATATTCAGATACCAAGCGATGATTGAAAACAGAATGGATAGGCTGAACCGTCTTTGTGGGTCGCAAGACTAACACTCGAACTCAAGATGCCGGCATTCTTTTTTTCAATGATCTATGGAAATGAAGGGAGGAAACTGAGATGCACCCAAAGCAGAGGCATATTTATATTGGCGTAGATATCCACAAAAACACGCACACGGCAGTAATTCTGAATTGTTGGCATGAGAAGTTAGCTGCGATAGAATTTGACAATAAGCCAGCAGCATTTCCAAGTTTGATGATGTGCGTAAACAAGCATCTTGGGGAAGGACTGACACCTGTATTTGGATTAGAAGACGTAGGAGGCAATGGCAGGACGCTAGCCGTCTTTTTAGTCGAGCAGCAGTACAGGGTGAAGGAAATAAATCCTGCACTATCAAGCTTGAAGCGCAAAAGTTACCCGATGACGAAGAAGAACGATCACTGGGATGCGGAATGTGTCGCCAAGTTATTGCTGGATGAATGGGACGTGCTGCCTGATGCCAAACCGCAGGATAACTACTGGATTCTAAGCCAATTGGTGCTGCGTAGAGATGCGCTTGCGAAACGAGTGGTTGTCTTGAAAAATCAACTGCATGCCCAACTGAGTTACCATTATCCGAGTTATCGGACGTTTTTCAGTGAAATAGATGGGGATGCAGCCATGATGTTCTGGGAGACATACCCTTGTCCAGCTGTACTTGAGGGAGTATCCGAAACAGAGCTGCAAGTCGAATTACGAAAACACAGCCGCAGTCTGTCCAACGAAAAAGCGGCGTTCATATTACGATGTGTTCAAGCAGACGGCGTTGTAAAGAGAGAGTACCAGAGTGAGCATAACTTTCTGATACGAAGTCACGTTAGAGAACTGAAGGAATGCCAGTCAGAGTTGACCAAAGTAGATGGTCGGATAGCGGAAAGGATGAAAGCATTCGGCTATAAACTGAACACGATGACTGGTATTGATAATGTAACGGCAGCGGCATTCGTAGCTGAAATTGGCGATGTTCAGCGATTTCAAAGCGCGGATAAACTGGCGAAATATGCAGGCGTTGCACCTATTACATTTGGTAGCGGCGGGCAGAGTAAAGACCTCGTCAGTAAACAGGGAAATCGACAGCTACATTCGTTATTCTGGAGCCTTGCGATTAGACAAGTACACGTTTCTCGCACAGGCAAAGCAACGAATCCCGTATTCCTAGCCTATTATTTACGAAAACAGCAAGAGGGGAAAAGCAAGAAGGGCGCATTGGTCTGCATCATGCGCAGATTGGTGAACATTATCTATGGCATGATGAAAAATAAGACAGCGTATGTTATAGGGAATGTACCTGAAAAAGAAGTAGCTTGATGCAAAATGGTAGATTAATAGAGGTAGATTGTTGCGCCAAGTGTTAAAGTAATAACCAAAGACGGTGAACGGTCTATTGAGCAGGTTAAACTAGGTGACTTTGTACTAGCCAAGAACCCAGACACTGGCGAAATGGCGTACAAGGAAGTTGACCTATTGTTCCAGAAGGAGATTACGGAGTCGTGGAACATTACCGTAGGTAATGAACTGATTACGACGACGGATGAGCATCCGTTCTGGATTCACAGTAAGGGCTGGGTTGTTGCGAAAGACCTTGTCGTTGGAGACTTGTTCGAGACGAGCGATGGTTCGTACTTGGCGGTTGACAAGATCGAGGTTAAAGCGCAGCATACGACGGTTTACAATTTCCGGGTTAAGGACTTCCATACGTATTATGTTTCAAATTTGAAGATTTTGACGCATAATAGTAGTTGTCCAGATTATAAGAATAATGTTACTGGTAAGCGATCGGCAACAATTAACTCTGGTACAAACTCTGCGAGGCTTGCGAATGCTCTTGAATCAGTTGGCTTCACTCGTCCTGATCCTGACTACTCAAGAGGTATTCAGAATTGGGAAGCACATCATATTATTCCTGCTGGCGAATCGTTCCCAAGTGCAATTTCGGCAAGAGAAATTCTAAAGGAGTTTCATATTGATGTGAACTCGCCAACTAACGGTGTTTGGTTACCTAAAAACCCAGGCGAAGCCTTTACTTCAGTAGAATGGTCAGATAGCATAGCTTCTCATAACGGTAGACACATTGAAGCGTATTATATTTATGTTGACCAAAAGCTTCAAACTGCCGTTAACCGAGGTGGAACAGACGAGCAAATTACTGTAAGAATTGAACAAACTATTGAAGAAATTCGGCAGGAATTACTGACAGGAAAAATTAAATTGCATAGTTATAATTAAACTTAGTTATCTGCCCCTTTCGAAAGAGGGGGCAGATTATCAAGAGGTGCTGAAAAATTATGAAGGTATATATACTCGGAGCAGAAATTGAAAAATATGATACATTAACATTTGACGATGCAAACTCTTCTGTTGCAATAGTTAACAAACTTCGAAGAAGACCAACAAGTGCGTTAGAAAACTGGAAACCACTGAAAATAAAGGATGCTATAATAAGAGGAGAAAAATCAGTGTTCCATCCTGAACTATTACTTCCTGTGATATCCGAATCAGCAGCAAGAATCATAAAAGATACTTGTCTAAATTATGTTGAGTTGCTTCCATTAGAACATGAAGTAGATGAGTATTGGATGTTAAATTTCCCTGTATTACTTGATTGTATTGATGGTGTCGGATCAGATTTTTCAACTTATTCTGATGGTGGAGTAAATGAATATAAAAAAATTGCATTTAAATACAATGTGATAAATAAATCTAGTGCGACTATTTTTAGGGCATCATTCCATGATATGCCTAATGTGTCAACCGGGCAAACATTCGTTACTGACATATTTAAGAATAAAGTTGAAGAGTATGGGCTAAAAGGCTTTCATTTCTTTGAGGTAGGGGATTCTGATCAAGGGGAGTGAGGGTGTGTCTATCGAACAAATTGTATCAAAATACCGCTTCGGCATGATCGCGCGGCGCTGGGGAGCACTGTGGGTGGATGGAGTCATTCTATGGATTCTCCCTGCAATACCTGTATTTACATTAGGAGAAGGTGTCTATCAGAAGACACTTTGGTTATGGATTATACTCCTATTCTCTTATATCTTCGTAATGGAAGGTTTACTAGGCTGGACACTAGGCAAGTGGTTATTCCGTATTCGCGTGGTGAATGTGGAGGGTAAAGCACCAGGATTGGTTAAAGCATTTATCCGTACTTTACTAAAAGTTTTAGAAGCTAATCCAATGATGTTCGGTGGCGGAGTAGCTGGTATCGTAGCACTTATATCTAAGAAGCGTCATCGCATTGGTGATATGATTGCAAAGACATATGTTGTGAAGCGTGAAGATGTAAGTAAGATCACGCCTCCTGAAAAATCAGCAGTTGCAGAGCCAAGCTTTGCAAATGTAGTTAAGTCGATTCAAGAACCTGAACCAACCATGTAATTCTACTAAGAGTCGTAGTGAGCATAATGCTTGCTTACGGCTCTTTATTTTATGTTTGAGCGGCATGTACTTAAAAGTATGCTTAACAGAATTGACAATGAAAATAGAAATGTTAAAGGACATAATTCAAGCAATGCCTATTCTTCTCGATCATGATAACGCTCACGAATATGATCTTTAAACTTCTCTGATAAGATGCTTGCTATGGAATCTGGCTATTCGGCAAGTTCACGTATCACGAACAGGAAAAGCGACAAATCCTGTTTTCTTGTCGTATTATCTAAGAAAACAGCAAGAGGGCAAAAGCAAGAAAGCTGCGTTGCTCTGCATCATGCGCAGGCTTGTAAGCATTATTTACAGCTTGATGAAATACAAGAAGGCTTACGAATTACCTTTGCGCGATGAGGTTGCTTCATAAATCGATAAACTAGCCCGAAGGTTTTAACCAAAGACGGTGAGAAATCGATCGAGCAAGTACAGATTGGCGATATGGTACTGGCGAAGAATTCAGACACAGGTGAAATGGCGTACAAGGAAGTTGACTTGCTGTTCCAGAAGGAGATTACAGAGTCATGGAACATTACCGTTGGTAATGAACTCATTACGACGACAGATGAGCATCCGTTCTGGATTCACAGTAAAGGTTGGGTTGTTTCGAAAGACCTTGTAGTAGGTGACTTGTTCGAAACGAGCGATGGTTCATACTTGGCGGTTGACAAGATTGAGGTTAAAGAGCAGCATACAACGGTTTATAACTTCCGTGTTAAGGACTTCCATACGTATTATGTTTCAAATTTGAAGATTTTGACGCATAATAGTAATTGTCCGCAATTTGACGAATATGTTTGGAAATTAAAAACGCAATCAAAAGAAATTCAGATTGAAGCTGCTAAAAACATTGATTTTACCGATTTAAGCGTAACAGATGTAAATAAGCTTCTAAAGAACTCATTCTACGGAAACCCCGATGCACGGTTTGAAGCGCTCATGAAGGGTGGGTACTTAAATAGTGATAAAATGTGGGATTTTCCTGCTACAGATCGAGGAAATTATATTGAATTATTACTTTCCCGAACAGAATACAAAGATTGGGGATATGTTGGTAGTTTAAATAACGGCTATTTCCCTGTTGTAGATTTTTCGGATGGGATTAGTGCTGTAAGTTTAAAGTCATTGGATCCTAGATTGCCATCATATGCGGGGAGTGCGGCAACAGATGAGGTAATAAAGCATCTTGACTCCCTGTACCTAAATGGGAAACCAATTACCGAAGCTGGGGTACCAATAAACAAGATACTAGATTTGAGGGTGCCTAAAGGTACAGTCGAGCGCTTAGATATGGAAGAAATCAATGCAAATCTAAGAGGAATGCAAATTAGAATTAGGGAGTTTTAGCAAATGTCTAATAGGATATTGTTTGAGATTTATTTTGATGGACAATTTAAATCAACAAATGAGATAGCTGATTTATTATTCGGTATTAAGTACTTCGCCCCAACAAAAATGAAAGGCTCTGGTATGACCTCTGGGTCATACCAGAAATTCAATGAAAAGAAATTTTCAGAAGGATTAAGATCCGAATTTGAAAAAGGGACAAACTTTATTTATGGTTTTAAGGATGAAGCGAGTAATTGGTTCAATCTTAGAAGAACCGATGAAAACATGCTAATTTCTTTTGCACTTCTCGATCCCCTTTTTAACAATGAGGTACTATCCGATATTGAGTACATTTTTATTAAATATGGAGGGATTGTTGCCCGAGGATGTTCTTTAGAGGACGATTTTTGGCAGAATAACACCGACCTACAGTTTTATAGTTTGAAAAACAAGCCTCTAGCTAATGTTAAGCTAATTCCATCCCCTTCATTTAAAGATGAAAAGATAGTCGATGTAGAAACAAAGCCAGGACATAGTCATATCGTGTCAGACACTTGGTTTGGTTCAAATTGGATGATGTGGTTTGGGAGAGAATATTTCAAATTTATACCTAAAGAAGTGCTTTCAGGATTTAAGGACTGTTATGAGAATGTAGAATTTCCAGAGGATGTAATAAGAATTAAACTATATGAAAATATTTGGGACTATGAAATTCCTGAAAATCGTGAGAGACAGTGGGCTTTTAGAAAATGGACAGGCATTGATGAAGTAGCTCACATGCTTACGAATCAGCCAAAGTTAAGTGAGGATCCTGCAATTAGTATAACAACAGAGGAATCATGTAATTATGGCGGTGTAAGACGTATTACGTATTTCTTTAATAGCGACGGAGAAGTAGTAGTTAAGTCAAAAGCATCAACAAGTAAGACCTATGAATTGGATAAGACGGGTACTGTGGTTTGGGCTATTGAAGAAAAGGTTTAGCAGACTATATGTAAGATAAGGGTTTTCTCCCTTCTTGCAACCATTTTCAAAATGGAGTGATAATATGCAAGTTGAAGTTATAGTATCAAAATACCGCTTCGGCATGATCGCGCGGCGCTGGGGAGCATTATGGGTGGATGGCGTCATTCTATGGCTCCTTCCAGCAATTCCTTTTTTGACGCTCGGAGAGTCAATTTACCAAAACACACTCTGGCTATGGATTGCTGTAATATTCTCGTACATTTTCATCATGGAAGGATTACTTGGCTGGACAATTGGCAAACTGTTATTAGGTATTCGTGTAGTGGATGAAGAAGGCAAAGTACCAGGGCTATTGAAGTCTTTTATCCGTACATTATTAAAAATTGTGGAAGCCAATCCAATGTTGCTGGGCGGCGGGTTAGCTGGTATTGTATCCCTCGTATCCAAGAAGCGGCAACGCTTGGGAGATATGCTGGCAAAAACCTACGTAGTAAAGCGAGAAGATGTACCGAAAATCACGCCGCCCGAAAAATCAGTAGAAGCGGAGCCAAGTTTTGTTGGCGTGGTAAGAAGCATTAATGAGCCTGAACTGAATCCATAATTGTTTTGAAATTGGATAAAAGCTGCTTGGTTTGCTAACGCAATCAAGCAGTTTTTATTTTACGCTCCAGGGAGCATTGCCTTATGAAGAAGAAGGCAACGATATCGAAGGCACGGTTAAGAATCTGCCGCCGCGGGGCGTTGTTGAATCGTATTTGTACAAAGCTGGCGATGTGGATTATTGGATGTGAGTCTGGCTGGCTGTACCCGCCGAAGGATCAAGCTCCAGATACTGGACCTCAGATTCGTCAGGAAGTTTCACGGAGACCATTAGCTTTCCGGTACAGCCGAATTCCAACGATTATGTCAAAGTGTACGGAGCTTCGATAGGAAACGAGCACTCGTATAGTGCGAAATGTCAGGTTACGTTAGCCTCTAAGCAAAAAAATAGCCATGCAGATCAGCAGACCGCACAGCTTTACGTTACATATTAAGTATAAATGTTGGGCATACGCTTTCTTTTCATAATTGATTGGCATAGAGTCTCAATAGATTTAAAACATATCCAAAGAAAAAGATTGTTATGTATGACTGCCTTTTTATAAGTGGGATATTTGCACGAATCAACGATTTGTGTAACTCATCCAATTCTCCTTTATCATTTAATAATAAGATAGTATCTTGGTTTTCTTTCACAATCTCATAGATTTTAAATGCAGTGATATTATTTAAATTACTATAGGATATATCTTGTATCGGTGTTACATAAGACAAGAATCTGTACCTCCTCTCTCTCTTTAGTATTATATCAGGTATCTCATAGAAATTTCATAAAATTTCCTTCGTTGTTTCTTTATTGTAAAAGATGATTGTAGTGCTCATCGTTCCAATTGAGGCTCCCAATATGCCCTAAAAGGTACCTTCCAACGCAGTACTCCAATTCAAATACAACCATTTTTGCTATGGACATATAGATACATATGACTTTCCTTACCTTTGAAATAGTTATATTATACCATCTAGTATATTAGGACTAAAATATATGAAAATTTGAGCTAATTCGACATTATTCTGCGTATTTTGCTATGTACAACTCTAAGGATTGCGTGCTAAATTTTTTACTATATATTTATTTTTATACCAAAAGGGGAAGTCGTAACTATGAAAAAGTATATCTTAGTTCTATGCCTTATATCATTACTCAGTAGTACAAGTAGTATTGCATACGGAGCTTCGGCCGTTTCAAATGCCCAACAAGCGAAAGTGGCGATCGAGAAACAAGCAATCCTGGCCAAAGGGGTTACAGAAAGTTTAATCGCCCAGCTTGGGGATGATGCTGATATTGTGGCTAGCGTTATTAGAGATAACAAAGATATCACTGAAGAAAAAATAAACAATTTAGTAAATGGATTAATAAAGTCAAAAACATATAAAGATATTGGGATAAAGCATCAAGTTATTAACGGTAAAGTGATAAATGCTAATGGTGAAATAATTGCAGTACCAGAATTAAGATCACAAACAACAAAGGAATTATCTGCTTCAGCCAAATTATCAACCACAAGCACATATTCAACCGGAACCGGCCCCCATTATGTGATAAGTTCTAATACCGGCTATGCCAAAGCTACAGGCTATTACACCTTTCCAAGCACAAATACAGTTGGGGACTCTGAAACGGCTTATGTTATAGGGGGTATCTTTACTTCTAATTCAGGCGCTGACCTAGGTCTCTACTCTAAGGATGATCTCACATGGACTCCATGTATCAACATGGGGGGAACGAATTGGGGGAATGATGGTGGATGGTACGAATCTACTGTACATATTAATAAACAAGCAGTTCCCACGGTATACTTGATTTGGAAGGCTACCGAAAATGAAGTTGAGCTTCAAACATATAATGGCTCATCGTTTGCTCTTCTGTCAGATATAAGTTACTACGCTCCTAACAGAGGATTTAACACAGCAGGCACTGGGACAATCATTAAACGTGAACATGCACTGGCTTATAGTAGTGGCGAAGGAAATCTTTCTAATGGGTCGTATTATTTGGATTCTCACTGGTATAATGTTTACATTTATAACAATTATGTAACGAGTCAGTGGACATCAAGTTTTACAAGCAGCAGAGCAAAGGGAGATACAATTGACGAGCAAAGTACCATAACCATAAGTGCTTCAAATTATGATTATGACGATACAGTTAGTATAAATTTCAACAAGCCGTAAGTTATTTACTCAACTTTCGCAGAGTGAAAATCAGTCTGAGCCTGTATCGCAACAGGATTACTGTGCAATTAATCACTAGGCTTGAAAAATAGAAAAACACCGCTTCGTTTGGTAAAGTGAGAGTGTCGAGCAATCACTTCAAACCGAAGAGGTGTCCTACCCTATGATAGCCCATCCACCCGAATTGAATCAACTGCCACACGAATTAAAGTCTGCTTTCCTAGAGTTGAACATTCTAAAGTATCTGCGGCAAGCCGGGTTTCGTAAACGTTTTGGATTCAGCTCAACCTATCTGTTCCAACTCGTCTTCGTGCTGCTGTTTCATCAAAAAAACTGGTTTCGTTTGCTGGAGAGTAATAAATCTGAATCGTTCCCTGGTAAGGATGCCGTTTACCGTTTTCTCAATCATACAGGTTTTGCCTGGCGTCGCTTTCTGACGCTGCTCGGAACGGCCACCCTGAAAAAGGTAGATGCACTTACCTCGGTGGATCGCGACTCTGTCTTCATCGTCGACGATTCTATGTTCGAGCGTAATCGTAGTAAAATGGTCGAACTGCTGGCCAGGTTTAAGGATCATGCAACAGGTACGTACTACAAAGGGTTCCGTATGCTCACGATGGGCTGGTCTGACGGCCACACCTTCTTGCCACTTGATTTTGCGCTGCTGAGTTCAGGCAAATCGGCGATCAACGGTGTAAAGGAAAACATCGACAAACGGTCCCATGGCTACAAACGCCGACAAGAGGCGCTTTTGCCTGCTCCTGAAGTCATTGTGTCCATTCTAGATCGAGCACTGAAGGCTGGGGCCACTGCCTCTTATGTCTTAATGGACAGTTGGTTTACGCATGCACCGCTCATTGGCCAAATCGTGGCCCGTGGCTTGGATGTCATCGGCATGGTGAAGAATGACAATAAGCGTTTCCTCGTTCAAGGCCGGAAGCTGTCACTCAAAGAGCTGTACGCGGCGGCATCTCCCGTCGAGAGCAAGAAGCGCGGCATTCTTCGCTCCATCCAAACTGAGCTTGCTTCGGGCATTCCTGTTCGGGTCGTGTTTGTTCGCCATCGCACGAAGAAAAGCGAATGGCTGGCGATTTTAACGACCGATCTTGCCCTAACGGTAGAGGACATCATTCGGATTTACGCGATCCGCTGGGACATCGAGGTCTTCTTTAAGTGCGCCAAATCCTTGCTCCGCTTGCAAAAGGAGTTTCAAGGTCGTTCCTACGATTTGCTGATCAGCCATACAACGATTGTATTCTCCCGCTATATGCTGCTGGCGTGGCAGCATCGTCAAAGCACTGACGCACGTTCCTTTGGTGGTTTGTTTTACTTGCTGTGCGACGAAGTCGGCACGATCGATTGGGTAGTTGCCCTGCAACAGTTGCTCAATTTAATTAATGAAGTAGTCCAAAGGGCTGGGAAGAGGATTTCCGCTCTATTTCAGCGTCAACTCCAGCAATGGATTGCCGTTTTGCCTAGTTACATTAAGGCTTGTTTGCCAATTTCATGCTGCGAAAGTTGAGTTATTTAGAATACTTCAATAACATGTAAGCTGCTTGATTTGCTAAGGAAATCAGGCAGCTTTCTTTTATTGTGGCCCCAGCCAATACAAAGGGGAGCTATGTATTTTCTATTTTATTTTGAAATCGATTTATTTGTACAGGATATTCATATATTTATCCTCCTGCGCATCACCAGGCATAGCGATAATTAGTGCGGTGAGTATTGCTTTTTATGTAAGGTGAACACGACATTGGTTTCAAATTGCCAAATAGAGCAACTACATACCCTGTCTCTTATACACATCTG
>NZ_RXHU01000109.1 GCF_003955665.1 Paenibacillus whitsoniae | reverse complement strand
TTATGGTCGCTTAAACAGGGAAATAACCGGAACGCGGCCTGTGCTGTACTTTACCCTCTCCAAGAGTTCATTCCAGCAGATTCCACACTTTCCTCATAATTCTATACGTTTGCTACTGTTCAATTGGACAGGTCGTCTCATCCCAACTCCGCATACAATAGAGCATCTTACGGAGAACAGGTGGTGAGACATTATGAATGTGAACTATTACACACTTGCGCTTGGCTTGCTTGGTGCGGTAAAGCTGATTTTGAACGCATTTGGCGTTGAGCTTTTTACAGACGAGACGATGAACGCGATAGCCAACGGCTTGGCTGCCATTATGGCGGTCGTCGGCGTGTATACGAATCATCACAAAGAGGAGTAAGATGCGAAAGTAAACGCCTCTTGGCTGGCTAGACAAGCAGAAGGTTGTTCATGCTCATTGCCGACCATCGTGTCTGCGAAAAGAATATTATGGTGTCCGAACGCATTCCCAGCAAGGCAAGCAGCCGTTTTTTAAGCTCTCGAGGTAGCTCGGAAGTAGGCTGTTGTCACGCATATCGATTCGCTGCATATCATGCCTGTAGTGTGATTGATATGTGAATGGAGTGAGCTTGGCACGATGGATCCATATGTGGAATATACAAATCCGAATCTACAATTCTCGTTCGATTTGAACAAGAACCGGCTGTTCACCAGGAATCAGGAAAATTTTATTAACCGGCTTGGACGGGACAATTTGAATACACTTGGCAATGTGTCGTTATTGGATATTTATTTGAGCCGAGGCCATGTCGTCGAACCGCATTATCATCAAAATGCTGCTGAACTCGTATACGCGACTGCAGGCTCGGCTGCTGTGTCGCTTATCAATCCTTTTACGAATCAAGTGACGACGGTGATGATTTCACCAGGCCAAGTTGCGAATATTCCGCAAGGCTGGTGGCATTGGGAGGTCGCCTTGGAGGATAACACGCATTTGCTTGCGATTTTTGATGCGCCGTTTCCGGAATATATTTTCGGGTCGGACATTTTGACGAAAACCCCGATTGACGTGCTTGCCCATACGTACTGCTTGGATCGTGAGTTGCTCAGCAAGGCGCTGCAGCCGTTGAACAATGAAACCATCATCATCGGTCCGACGGACCAATGCGTGATGCAGATGCACCGTAGTCAGCAAACGGCGGGATACACCCAGCAAAGCTATGAGCAGCAGGCGTATCCGAGCTACAGTCAGCAGAAGCCGGTTGTTGATTTTAACACGCCATATCCCGTGCAAGGGCCCATGTATCGTTAGTCGTTGAGAATAAATAAAGAAGCTGCTTGGCGGTAACGCCCGGGCAGCTTCTTCCATGTACATGTCGGAAAGCGGACCCACTTGCTGTGCAGAAGCCTTGATGGAAATCCATAGGAAAGGGTTGTTTCTTTGCTCGTATCGACCTATACTAGATAAAAAAAGAAAGCGCTGTCATCATAGTTCATTTAAATTTTATAGACATTTTAAAGACTTGTCTTTTATACAAGGCATTGATTATGATGACTATAGCGACATAAAGGGGGCAGTTCATGAACTTCGATTGGAAAATTGCTTTTGTGTCCGACACTTACATGATAAACGGAGAGAGGGAGGGCTCAGTGCCCGGCCAGCAAGATGTTCATGCAGAGCAGCAAATTTCTTATGCGGATGACAGCGAGGATCAGGCAACGATTACGGTTCAGACACGGCTGCGGCATGACAAGGGGAAGGCTTGCGACTGCGCTGTGACGGTGTATTTGGTCGATATGGAGCGGGGCATCGTCGTTAGCCAAATGTCCTCCCGCACGACGCGGCTTGAACCGACGCAGGAGATTTGCTTTGAGCAGCGTGCACTGGCATTGACGCCACGGCATGAGCAGCCGAATTGTCCGGCGAGCTACACCTTGTATACGTTTATATATGTGGATGATGCAATTGTAAGCGAACTGACGGCGGCAGTCGACATCGGTCGGCCATGCCTCGTCAACTTCCTGTCCGAAACTTCCTGCCTGCTCCCGCGAGAATGATTGGTGGAGGGTAACCCATGACAGCATCTACGTTACGAATTGGCATTATCGGTCTTGATTCTTCCCATGCCCCGGCATTTACCGGACTTCTTCACGATGAGCAGCATCCCTATCATGTGCCGGGTGGAAGCGTGACCCATGCGTATCCCGGCGGTTCGGACGATTTTGAAATGAGTTATTCCCGTATTGAGGGATTTACGCAAAAGGTACGCGATGAGTACGGCGTGGCGATTGTTTCGTCGCCGGAAGAGGTTGCCGAGAACTGTGATGCGATTTTGCTGACAGCGGTTGACGGCCGTGCGCATTTGGAGCTTTTCCGGCGCATTGCCCCTTATGGCAAGCCGGTTTTTATCGATAAACCGATGACAGTCTCGTCGTCGGACGCGGCTGCCATTATTGAAATTGCAGCGCGTTATCGCGTGCCGATCATGAGCTGCTCTTCGCTCCGCTATGCCGAGGAGTTAACGCTTGCACTGCAGGACGCGACCCATGGCGATGTGATCGGGATGGATTGCTATGGTCCAATGGCGCTGCAGGCGACGCAGCCGGGGCTTTTCTGGTATGGCGTTCATACGGTGGAGATGCTGTACCGAACGCTTGGCAGAGGCTGTGAGAAGGTGGTGGCTCAGGTAACGGAAGAGCATGATGTCGTGACAGGCATTTGGAAAAATGGCACGATCGGCACGATTCGGGGCAACCGTCGAGGCAATAACCAGTTCGGCGCTTTGCTGCACCGGGAGAAGAACTCCCAATTCGTGGATGTCTACAACCATCCTAAGCCTTACTACGCTTCGCTGCTGGAAGTGATCATGCATATGTTCCGTACCGGTGAACAGGGGATAGATCCAGCGGAAACGTTGGAAGTTATTCGCTTCATGGAAGCGGCGAACCTTAGCAGGGAAACCGGCGAGCCGGTGTATCTATAAATGAGCGAGGATGCGGGAATCATGTCATCAACTGAAACCATGCCTTATAAAGTTGCCGTACTGGGCGCAGGCGCAATTGCCAAAAGCCACTTTGATGCGATCGCAAAGTCAGACAGCTATTCGGCTTGTGCGGTCGCCGATATTCATCTGCCGCGAGCGGAGGCTGTTGCATCAACGTACGGTATTCGAGCGTATCAGGATTACCGGGAACTCATCGTCACGGAACGTCCCGATGTGGTGGCGATCGCGCTGCCGCACTTCTTACATAAGGATGCGGCAATTTTTGCCGCGGAGCACGGCTGCCATCTCATGCTGGAAAAGCCAATGGCCCTTAATGTGGCTGAGTGCGACGCCATTATCGAGGCGGTGCGGAAAGCCGGTGTCCGCATGCTGGTCGGGCACACGCAGCATTATATTGCGGAGAATATCCAAGCGAAGCGGATTTTGTCTTCCGGCGAGCTCGGGGAGCTCGTCATGATTCATGATGCGCGGCATTTGAACTATTTTCAGGATTCGCGTCCGCAGTGGTTCCTGGAGAAAGACAAGTCCGGCGGGGGAATTCTGGCAAATCTCGGCACGCATTCCATCGATAAAATCCAGTGGCTGACAGACAGCGCCGTCCATAAAGTCAGCGCATCGACGACGCACTTCGGCCGTCGCGGCGATGTTGAGGGGAGCGGTATCATTTACCTGGAGCTGGCGTCCGGCATTCCGGCGACCATTGTGCAGTCCGGCTATCTGGGCGCGAACCGCAATGAAACAGAAATCATCTGCACCGGTGGCATGCTGAAGCTGCTGACAGGCAGCTCCCTGTGGATCTCGCGCGGCGGACCTTACGAACAAGTGGCGCCGGAGCCGATTGCGTCGTCGTTCGAGCTGCAGTACGCCGATTTGCTGGAGGCGATCCAAGCGCAGCATGACCCGAGCTGCACGCCGGAGTACGCCCGCGGCGTGATTGTCGCGCTGGAAGCCGTATACCGCGCGGCGGAGACAGGCGTGGAGCAGTTTTTGTAGGTTAAATGACACATCGGCCGATGGGCTGGTGTGTTTTTTTTGTATACGGGCAATAAGACAACTTAGTTGTAACTACTTTGTTACCAGTGGCACCAAGAATTATGCCCCTGTTTGCTTAGAAAGCAAGTTGAACAAGCATGCGCCAAGATGTTTGTTTTCCACTACAAGGTGTGGGAACGAGAACCCGAGAACGCGTTAGGCTGGAGCATCAAGCCTGCAAAAGAGCAGGAATTTTCCTCTTTCCTTTCTAATTTGGATGAAATGCCTGCAAAAAAACAGGAATTTTCAATGAAATTCCCTTTTTGGGGCAAGTTTCGCCTGGAAACCTGCTTTATCGCAGGCATTTGGTGAAAACCGTATTGGTTTTTGAAAAAAGCCTGTCTTTTCGCAGGAATGTTCTTCTCCTCTTCGACAAATACCGGTTCCCAAGGTTATGAGGAAGCCGGGATTACAACCAAAAGAGGAACCGCGGTCAACCGAACGCGGTTCCTCTTTGCGTTACACCGATCCGATCGTTTTGCGGACGATCGGGGCGACTTTCGTGCCGAGCAGCTCGATGGCTCGCAGCACTTCATGATGCGGCATCGTGCCGACGTTCACGTGCAGGAAAAAGCGGGTGATCCCCAGATTCTTATGCAGCAGGACGATTTTCTCTGCGACGTACTCGGGATCACCGACGTACAAGGCGCCGCGCAGGCTGCGCGCGGCATCGTAGGTGGCGCGGCTGTAGGCCTGGCCCCAGCCGCGTTCGCGGCCGATTTTGGTCATTTGCGCCGCTGTCGGCGCAAAAAACGATTCCGCGGCCGCTTCCGTCGTATCCGCCACGAAGCCGTGCGAATGTGTGGCGATTTGCAGTTTGCTCACGTCGTGGCCGGATTTCGCCGCGGCTTCTTTATAGAGCGCGACGAGGGGCGCGAAGCCCTCGGGCATGCCGCCGATGATGGCGAAGGCGATCGGCAGGCCGAGAACGCCGGCGCGAATCGCCGACTCGGGGTTGCCTCCGCTGGCGATCCAGACCGGCAACGGCTCCTGAACGGAGCGCGGATACACGCCGAGGTTCGGTATCGGCGAGGTGTGATTGCCGCCGGGCCAGTTCACTTTTTCCGAAGCGCGTATGGCGAGAAGTTGGCTGAGTTTTTCCTCGAACAGCTCATCGTAATCTTCCAAACTGTAGCCAAAAAGTGGGAAGGACTCGATAAATGAGCCGCGTCCGGCCATAATTTCAGAACGGCCATTGGAAATTGCGTCAAGTGTAGAGAACTGCTGGTAAACCCGGATCGGATCGTCCGAGGAGAGAACGGTCACGGCACTCGTCAAGCGAATGTGCTTGGTCATGGCTGCCGCGGCAGCGAGCACGATCGCCGGTGCCGTTCCGGCATAATCGATGCGGTGATGCTCCCCAATACCGTAGACGTCCAGGCCGGCTTGATCGGCCACGACGATTTCTTCGACCGCTTGGCGCAGGCGCTCCGCGTGGGAGATGGCGATGCCTGTAGCCGGGTCCGGTGTTGCTTCCAAAAACGTACTGATCCCAATTTCTATCGATGATGCTGATGTATGCATGTATCGTAACCTCCTTACTTTTCGTACATATTGTCTCACGAAGTGCTTGGCGTTTCAAGTTCATTCGATTATGATGGAGGACAGAGTTAGGTAGAGCCGAGCAAAACGGGAGTTGATATGGATGAATTTGGAAGATATCTACCGCGAGCATCACGCCTTGTTCTTCTCCGTGGCGTACAGACTATTAGGGACGGTAGCGGATACGGAAGATATTTTGCAGGATGTATTTATTTCACTGCAGGGGTTGCCACTGGAGGACATTTCCAATCTCAAAGCTTATATTGTTAAAATGATTACAAACCGGTGCCTGAACGAGCTCAAATCGGCAAGAAAGCGAAGGGAGAGCTATGTCGGCCCTTGGCTGCCTGAACCGATAATGCAAGGCAGCGAAACGGGGCCTGAGGCCAGATTTTTGCAGGAAGAGTCGATTTCCTACGCTTTTTTGGTGCTGCTGCAATCGTTATCGCCGACAGAGCGCGCTGCCTTTGTCTTAAAAGAAGTGCTGGACTACGATTATGCGGAAGTGGCGGACATGCTGCTCAAATCCGAGGTAAATTGCCGGAAAATCGTCAGCCGGGCCAAAGCGAAAATCGAGGAAGCTCGCAAAAGGGAATGGCGGGGGCAAGGCGACGCGAGCCCCTTGGTTCATTCGTTCTTGAGCGCCGTGCGAACCGGCGATTTTCAGGGCTTCGTCTCGCTGCTCACCGAGGATGCGGTTCTCGTCTCCGATGGCGGAGGGAAGCGCCGTGCTGCGTTGCGACCTATTCTGGGCAAGTCGCGTATCCGCGGCTTTTTCGAGGGGATTTTTGCGAAAGGCTCGTTGGATGGCGAAATTCGGCCGGTATGGTTCAACGGGCAGGCCGGAATATTGCTCCTGAAAGCCGATGGCACGCCGGATATGCTGATGGGATTCGACCTCGGCGAAGGCGAGACGGCTGCGCGGCATATGTACATTTTAAGCAACCCCGATAAATTAAAAAAATTAATTTTCACGGCATAATGTCACAATACCTCGGGCTCATTTGTCTTATGTGCGTAAAAAGAAAAATGAACCTGGAGGGATTCAACATGGAAGTTCGCATCCAACATGGCAAAGTTAATCCGGAAGCGTATCAAACGATGCAAAAACTGGAAGGTTTTATTAAATCAAGCGGGCTCGAACGGACCTTATACGAGTTGATTAAAATTCGCGCTTCGCAAATCAATGGCTGCGCGTTCTGTCTCGATATGCATACGCGTGAGCTGAAGGAGATGGGCGAAACAGATCAACGTATTAACCTGATCTCGGTCTGGCACGAATCGCTGATCTACTCGGATCGGGAAAAGGCGGCGCTGGAACTGACCGAATACGTAACGCGCATTGCCGATAAGGGCGTACCCAACGACGTGTATGCACGCGTGCGGGAGCAATTTACGGAGAAGGAATACGTGACGCTGATCATGGCGATCAATACGATCAACAGCTGGAACCGCATTGCGATTTCGACGGGGATGTTCCCGGGGTGCATGTAAGAGAAAAGGGAAAAGGAAAAGACCTGGCGGTGGCCAGGTCTTTTCGGTTAGTTGGTGTGATTGCCCATAAATTGATAAGTAACACTGCCGTTCTACAACGGCTTCTTCCCTTCATTCTCAAGCAAATGATCGTGTTCGCCGTCTTCGATAATCGTTCTCGTGGAGTTGCGGAACTCACGGAGCGTCTCACCGAAAGCGCGGCCGAGCTGAGGCAGTTTCGCCGGTCCGAAGACGATCAGCGCGATGGCGAGGATCAGGATAAGACCCGATACGCCGATATTGTTGAACATAGAGTGTCCTCCTTTCTGGTTACGTCGTCGGGTTCGCCTCGCGATGCTGCATGGCCCGCCACTGCCAGCCTGCGGCCAGCACGCTGATCTCGAACAAGAGAATGAGCGGCACGGTGACGGAGAGGTGCGACATCATATCGGGAGGTGAGATGCACGAGCCTGTGATCGTTAAAGCAAGGTAGGCGTATTTGCGCGACGATTTAAGAAGCTGCGGGGTGAGCAGACCGATTTTGGTCAGAAACAGCAGCACCACCGGCAGTTCGAAGGCGATCGCCATCGGGAAAACGATTTGAAACAGAAAAGCAAAATAGTTGTCGATCCCGTAAGTTTCCGCTGCCCCGACCGTCTGGTTCATCCGCATCATAAAGCGGACCATCATCGGGAAGACGACCCAATAGCTGAACGCCACGCCGCCTAGAAACAATGCGAATGCCACGGGAATGTAGGGAAGGGCACTGCTGGCTTCCCGTTCCGTCAAGCCGGGTTTGACGAACGCCCAAGCCTGGTAGAGGAACACCGGCACGGTAAACAGGAGGGCAAAGAGCAGCGCGCACTTCATATAAATCATAAGCCCGTCGGTGAAACCGAATACGTTCCAATGGATTTCACCGATTAGCGGCTGCGATTTGAGATAGCGCAGGATGTCCGTCGACAGGTACAAGCCGGCCCCGAGCGCGGCCACGAACCAGATGGCGATCACGATCAGCCGCTTGCGGACTTCGGTCAGATGAACGATCCAATCTTCTTGTCCCATGTCCGTCTCCTTTCCTTCGGGCGCAACTGGCCAATTAAACAAGCATGCCGCCGGATTTCAGGTACTTCGAGATGCCTTCGGCTGCCCGGTAAGCGAGCGCGCCAACGGTGCCGGTCGGGTTGTAGCCGCTGTTATGGGCAAACGCCGAAGCGCCCACGACAAATACATTTTCCGCATCCCACATTTGCAGGTAGTTGTTGACAGCGGAGGTGGACGGATCACTACCCATGATGACGCCGCCGGTATTGTGGGTGGACTGGTACGGCACGATATTGTAAGGGCCAAGCTGGTCGGACGATCCGATCGTCGTCGGTTTCATTTCCTTCATAATCTCAGCGGCTTTGCCAGCCATGAATTTGACCATTTGACGATCCTGTTCCTCAAAATCGAACGTAATTCGCGGAAGCGGCAGTCCGTATGCGTCCTTGTATGTCGGGTCGAGATCGACGTAGTGGTGGCGCCATGGCAGGGAGCTGCCCTGCGGAGCGACGGAAATGACGCTGTTCGCATATTTCAGCGACTGTGCTTTGAAATCTTTGCCCCAGGCAGGTGTTCCCTTCGGTACGGAATTGTTTTGGATCGGCCGCTGGCCGGTCTGGGAAATCCGGATGCCGGCGCCGTGCAGGAAGTTCAAGTTGGTGTGGTCAAAGTTGTCGCCATTGAAATCGGGAATTTCCATGCCGAGCGATCCTGCGCCTGCGTACAGATTGAATTCCTTATCGTCAAAGAAACCGGAAGCGGAGCCGCCGTTCGTTTGATAACAGTAATTTTTACCGATAACCCCTTTGCCGGAAGCGGGATCGTACGGCTTGCCCAGCTTGGAGGTAAGCAGAAGCTTAATGTTGTTAAATACATAGCTTGCCATGATGACGACGTCGGCCGGCTGCTCGAACTGCTCCCCAGTGACGGTATTGACGTAAACGACACCGCTGGACTTCTTGCCGTCATGCAAGATCTGAATGACATTCGAGTAGGAGCGAAGCTCGAAATTGCCGGATTTCTGCGCAATCGGCAGCACTGTGACGACGGCGTCGGCTTTGGCGCCGTACTCGCAGCCGAAGCGCTCGCAGTAGCCGCAGTATTGGCAGCCCGCACGGGTAATCCCGTCCGGATTCGTGTACTGCTCCGAGAGGTTGGCGGACGGCATCATATACGGGTGATAGCCGAGCTTTTTAGTTGCATCCTCAAACAGCTTGAGGATCGGCGTCTTGACCATCGGCTTCGTAGGGAACGGAGCGGAGCGCTTGCCGACGAGCGGATTTTGCTCCGCCTCGCCGGAAATGCCGGCCATTTTTTCAAATTTATCGAAATAAGGTTCGAGCTGGTCGTAGGTAATGCCCCAGTCCTGCAGCATCATGCCTTCCGGGATCTTTTGTTTGCCGTAGCGCTCGACAGTTTTGCTGTAAATTTCAAAATCGTAGGGAAGAAAACGGTACGTCTGCCCGTTCCAGTGAATGCTAGCGCCACCCAAGCCTTCGCCCAAGAGGAAGGAGCCGTATTCCCTCATCGGCACGGCAGCGATTTTGTCGTTATTGCGGAAGGTGACTGTTTCTTTGGACAGGTCTTGCATTAAATCATAGCGGGAGGCATAGCGCAGCTCATCGTGCACCATGTAGTAGTCCTGCGTGCCCCGAGGCTTGCCGCGCTCAAGACCCACAACTTTGACGCCCTGCTTCGTCAATTCGGCAGCGATGATACCGCCGACCCAACCCATGCCCACGATAACGACGGGCACTTTCGGCATTTTGGTAGCCATAATTCTCGTATCCTTTCTTGGTGGGGGTTATTTCGGAAAGTCTCTTAATGAACAAAATGATCGTGCAAGCTGCGCGGCTCCATAGCCACGAACGCGTCTTTGTCCACAACGTTGGTGTAGCTCATTTGGTTGCCGGGATATTTCCGCATTTTCCAGCCTGCCATGTTTTTGTTGCCGCCGTACAGCGGGTCGGAGTAGACGCCCTCCATAACCAGAACGCGGAAGAGATTGAAAAACGTTTTGCCCGTTATGCCGTTCACAACATTGATTTCGCCTTTCTCCATGGACGTCAGAATCGCATCCTGCTCTTCGGGCGCCAGCTCCGTAAACGACTTGCTGTGCTTCGTTTTGCTCGTTTCTTCCAGCGTGTTCAGTCCCATCGTGATCAGTTCATGCCGTTCGATGCTCTGGTAGTCACCTTGTGTCGCTTCGCCTTTGACGAAAGGTCCCATGCGGTATGTACGCGCATTGACGCCCCACGGACTGGCGAGCTGATGATCGATGTAGAAGGCGACTGCGAGATCGGTTGCGCCCGGATATTTATCATCTTTTGGGAAAATGCGCTCGGCGGCCGCTTCCGCAATCTGCAGCTGCTGTTGGTTGAAGAACATCGGGGCCTGGTTGAAATCGGAAGGTCCCTGCGCTTGCGGTGCGGCAGATGAAGATGGGGAAGGAGAAGGTTCCCCTGCCGATTTCTTAAAGCCGCCGGAAACGGCGCTGCCGATAACACCCCCTACGACGGCTCCGCCGATTGCGGTTCCCGTATATTTGAGAAAGCTGCGGCGAGATTGGTCTGGTGCCTGTTCATTTGGTCGTTCTGCCAATGGTATGACCTCCTTGGAAGATTGTGCGTATGCAGGTGAATACGGGTAGCTTGCACAAGGGAGATTTTTCTTATACAGACTTGCGCATAAAAGTTAAGCGAAGGGGCATCTTAGGGATGTAAAGAAGCGTTACCATTCCCATGAGAAGCGAAAAGGTTAGGAGAAGCCTCGTCATGAAGAAGACATCCATAATCGTACTTGCCTTATTGGTGGGCGGATCGCTGTCGGCGTGCGGCAAGAGCCAAACGACGCCAAGCGCCACACCGGCGGCAACGGCAAGTCCTAGCGCGACAACAAGCCCCAGTGCAACAACAAGCGGCGGTGCCGGCGGGGTAGGCGGCGGAACGACGACGGCCTCCGGCGATGCGCAAACGGTGTTTAAAGCAAACTGCGTGGCCTGCCATGGTGCAAATCTGGAAGGCGGAGTCGGCCCCAATCTGCAGAAGATCGGCGGCAAATTGTCCAAAGATCAAATTATGGCCACAGTGACAAACGGAAAAGGTGCCATGCCCAGCTTTAAAGGGACACTATCCGCAGGCGATATCAGCTCGCTTGCCACTTGGCTCGCAGACAAAAAATGAAAAAACAAAAATCCTGCTTGTCAATCACTTGACAGGCGGGATTTTTGCATTAATCGGGGGATATGTGGGAGATCAAATACTTGAACTCGGCGTCAAGTCCGGTCTGCAAGTCCGTTTCCGGAGCATAGCCGAGCAGCCGCTGCGCCTTGCGAATGTCGGCCCACGTATGATTCGGCTCGCCGATCGGTTTGCCCATCAGCTGCACGTCGATTTTGCGGCCGAGCAGCCTTTCTATGATCGCGATGCATTCCAACACGGATGCCCGCTCTTTGCCGCCGATATTGATCGTTTCACCAATAATCTGCTCGGCGTGGACGGTCGCAGCGATGGCGGCGACACAATCGCCTACATACGTAAAGTCGCGGGTCTGCGTGCCGTCTCCATTCAGAGGGATCGGCTTCCCTGCCAACGCATGGGCGATGAACTTGTGAAACGCCATATCCGGCCGCTGCCTCGGTCCATACACGGTGAAAAAGCGAAGGATGACGAGCGGCAGCTTCGTCGTATGGGCATAAACCTTGCAGAGATACTCACCGGTCAGCTTGCTTACGCCATAGGGAGAGAGCGGCGAGGTTGTCGCCGTTTCGGACACTTGGCCGAGCTGCTCGCCGTATACGGACGAGGTCGAGGCGTATATAAATTTGTGAATCGGAAAGTCTCTGCATCCTTCCAACAGCCGCTGCGTTGCGGCGATATTATTGTCGATATACTGCTTGAAATCTGCGCCCCAACTGGACCTGACCCCCGGCATCCCCGCCAGATGATAAATGATATCCACACCCGGCAAAATGCGTTCCCAATCGGCTGTCAGCAGATTTTCTCGTAAAAAAGTAAACCTCGGGTGAACGAGCAGATCCTTGATATTGTTCTCTCTCATGGAGACCGGAGTTGAGCTGGGGATGAGCCCGTCCACTCCGATGACATGCACAGCCGGATCTTCGAGGAGTTTCTCGCAAAGATGGGAACCGATAAACCCGGCGGCGCCAGTGACGACTATTTTCATCCAAAAAACCTCCTAGGGCGAGTCTGAATGCTCCGAGGGCCGCAGATTTTGCCGAATTTTCGTTCCATGCAAGGAACTTTTGTGAAGGCGTACTGGGGGTACGTCAGCGAAAGTGACGCAGCAGGGGGCGAAAAGGTGGGGAAAGATGCCCCTGAGCGGGTTTTCAGACACGCCCTAATTCCGCGCTGCATTGCCGATGCCCGAATAGGTGTACCCGAGCTCCGTTAATCGCTGGCGATCAAGCACGTTCCTTCCGTCAAAAATGTTCAGCTGTTTGAATTCATCCCGCAGCTGTTCCCAATCCGCGTTGCGATAGACGTCCCATTCCGAGCACAGAATGGCGGCGTCGCAGCCTGCGACGGCGTCTTCCAAATGTTCCAGCTGCCGCACCCCGGCCGATTGCAAGCTCGCTGGAAGCTTGGCGACGGGATCGTGCACGCGCACCTGCGCCCGCTGTGACGTTAAATAGTGAATGACGGCCAAGGAAGGCGCTTCCCGTAAATCGTCCGTATTCGGTTTAAAGGAAAGGCCGAGAATCGCGATGCGTTTACCGGCAAATCCGCCGATCTTTCGCTCCCAGAGCTGCAGAAAATGTTCAGCCTGCGTTTCATTCACTTCATGCACCTGCTCCAGAATAGAGAGCCGGGTGTGCTGCTTCTTCGCGATGTGCAGCAGCGCTTTAATATCTTTGGGAAAGCAGGAACCGCCGTAGCCAATGCCGGCTTTTAAGAAATGCGGTCCAATCCGGTGATCGTATCCCATTCCGATGGAGACATCGCCTACGTTGATGTCCAGTTGTTCGCACAGTCGGGCCAGCTCATTAGCGAACGATATTTTAGTAGCCAGAAAGGAATTGGACGCATATTTGATCATTTCGGCGGTTGTGGGCGTTGTGAGAAAGCAGGGGGCGTTTAATTTCTCATAGAGCGATTCAATGTGAAGTCCTGCGGCCTGATTGCGGCTGCCGATGATAATGCGATCCGGATGAAGCGCATCCTGCAAGGCGCTGCCCTCCCGCAAAAATTCGGGATTGGAGACGACGTCGAAGGGTATGGGATGCGGCTGAGCCTCAGCGATCCAGGCTGTGAGGCGTTCGTTCGTATGGATGGGGACGGTGCTCTTGATTACGATGACTTTATAATCGTCCATGCTTTGACCGATTTGCTCGGCGACCGCACGAATGTAGCGCAAGTCCGCGCTCCCGTTCTCATCGGAAGGCGTGCCGACACAAAGGAAGAGGATCGAGTTCTGCCGAATCGCTTGCTTCGCTTCAGAGGTGAAACGGATCCGCCCCGCAGCTAAGTGCTTATCCAGCAAATCTTGCAATCCGGGCTCATAGAACGTAAGCTTCCCTTCCGATAAGGTCTGTACTTTGCGCTCATCGGCGTCCAGCCCGGTTACTTCGAAGCCGAGTTCCGCAAACACAAGGGCGGTCGTCACCCCGACATACCCTGTTCCAATTATTAAAATACTCAAGCTTACCCCTCCTTCGGATGAACCAATCACGACCTTTGTCTGCGCGAAAGACGAGTCCTTCAGGAGCTGGGCTTACCTCCTTGTCTTTTCGTAGACACTATTAATTTATGTTGAATAATTGTAAATGCTAGGGCGATTGCTGTGGGGCGAACAGCGGAGAAGCGGAGCGGAGTACGAGACACGACGTTTGGATGCGGGAGACGACGACATTCCGCACATGGACTCTATCAATCGCCTACGCAAATGAACTGGAAAAACATACTATACAAAGAAACCGGAGTGGTTCTTATACATTGTGAATGAAGAAGGGATTGGTTGCGTTGGCTCATGCGGACGAAGTGGAAAGAGTAGAAGAAGTTGAATTTGAAGAAATGGTTCGAATCTCGTCGAGGGAAGAGGAAAGTGACGACGAGGAAGAAGCAGAAGTGGAAGCAGAAGGCGACGACACAAGCAGTGAAAGTGACGACGAGGAAGCAGAAGTGGAAGCAGAAGGGGACGACACAAGCAGCGAGAGTGACGACGAGGAAGCCGAGCAGGCAGAAGGGGACGACACAAGCAGCGAGAGCGACGACGAGGAAGCCGAGCAGGCAGAAGGCGACAACACAAGCAGCGAGAGTGACGACGAGGAAGCCGAAGCAGCAGAAGGCGACGACACAAGCAGCGAAAGTGACGACGAGGAAGCCGAAGCAGCAGAAGGCGACGATACAAGCAGTGAGAGTGACGACGAGGAAGCCGAAGCAGCAGAAGGCAACGAAGTGGCTAGCGAGAGAGAAGACGAGGAAGCCGAAGAGGCCCCAGGTTCGGAGTCGGATGACGAAGTCTAGTCAGGGTTACCCATAAATTGCCAACGCGCCATTAACAGATGACAGAATAGGCGAAAGCCTGCACATGTGCAGCTTTTTCGTCCTATTTTTCATTTTAGGTGCTGGAAATTCCTACATAATCGCAGGTTTCTCCTGCCACACACGATTGTGTAGTTCCCTCCTCATGGAGGAGCAGTATACGCCAAACGACAAAAAGCCTATTGGATGTATCGTCCAATAGGCTTTTTCCAATTTACCGGCCTTCCCATACGGATAAAATGTCGGTAGCCACTCGAGGCCATGTAAAATGGCCCTCGGCCATCCGGCGCCCGTTCATGCCCATTTGCCTTGTTCTGCCCATGTCGGAAAGCAGGTAGTTCAGCTTCTCCGCATATTCGGCGGGATCTTCCGGATTGTTGATCAGCATTCCGTTATTATTCGCGATAATCTCGGGATTGCCTCCGCGCGCCGTTGTCAGGAACGGCAGTCCGGCTGCCATCGCCTCATAATGCACCCTGGCCAGAGGCTCCTGCCAGATGGACGTGCAGACGAACACGTCGCCGGCACAGAACCAGCGATGCACATCGTGCGCCTGGATGTAGCCTGTTGTGATGACAGGGAGCGGCGCTTGTTCGGCAAGCGCTTTGACATAAGCGATATAGTCGCTGATCGTATTGTCGTTGTACCAGGCGCCGCCGACGATGACGAGCGCGGCGTCGGAATGCTTGAGGTGTGACATGGCGCGGACGAGGACGTGCGGCCCCTTGTTGCGGGTGAGGCGGCCAACGAAGAGGATAATCTTCTTATTGCCAAGATTATGCTCGGCTCGCAGGCTTTCTCTTGCGCTGCGCGCCTGCTGTGATTCGAGCCACGGCGCAAAGCGGTCGATGTCGACGCCGGAGTAGATCGTTTTCAGCTTAGGCGCAGCTTGCGGATAGTAGTCGGTAATGGAGGTGCCGATATAATTACTGATCGTAATGATCCGTTCCGTTTGCTCGATCACTTCATTGCCTTCACCGGGGTGCAGCTTGAGCGGATGAAACATATCGTTGTGCATGCTTAATATAATGCGTGAGTTCGGGGCTACGCTGCGGACTGGCAGAACCAGCTTCGGCCGGTTGAAAATATGAATAATGTCGTAGTGTTCCAGCGCGGTAGCCAAGTAAGCGACGACGCCCTGCGCATAGACTTCGAGAAGCCCTTCGGAAAGCAAGCGCACGTAACGGATGCCGTCGACAACTTCCTCTTGCGGCAAATCAGGATCTGTTCGGCCCAATATGGTCAGACGGTGCGAGCGACTCAGCAAGGAAGCAACGCCGCAGATGTAAGTCTGAATCGCACCGCCGCGAATATTGGGGACAGGGAGCTTTTCCGTGCAAATCATTAAAATATTCACGAGGTAACAGCTTCCTTTCGTCAAGCAGTTCGCTTTTTCGTGGTGAACTTGCTCTTTTTAGTAGAAGGCAGCTTGCTTCGATATTTGAGCGGCGTGCCTTTTCTTGGCGCTTTGGACTTGAGGCTCTTTCTTTTCGGCTTCAAGATCGCTATCTTCCAAATGATGGTTTTTTTGGTGCGTCCTTTCATTCGCCGCTTTTGCAAGCGCCAGTGCACGAGCCGTCTCGGTTTTCTACGCCGTTTAAGCCGGCTTGTTTTGCGGGAGCTTGCGGATTTGCGTTTTTTCGGGACGGTCAATGTAAAACGGTGCGGAGGAGCAGCCGGCAGCGTCACGAGAGCCGGAGCGGCTGGAGGAGGCCCGGCAGTTGCACCTGTCCCTGCCCCTGTACCGACAGGTACAAGTTCTGGAGCTGCTTGAGGGAAGGTAACAGGTTCCTGGACGACATTGGATTTAGGCAGCTGTATATGCACGGGTTCCAATTCTCCTGCAGGTTCAAGCTCAGCTTCAACCGGCTCGCGCAGCGGCTTGGATTTCGGATCCGTCTGAGGCATACCAACAGGTTCTCGAACCAATACCGGTTCAGACGACTGTGCGGGTGTTGGCTCTTTTGCAGGCTTCAGCTCGGCTGCCGGTTCTCGCACGGGCATAGGCTTCGAATCTACCCCAGGTAAACCGACAGGATCCTGAGCGGCTATCGGTTCCAGCTCTACCGCAGCCGGTTCTTGCATCGGCACAGATTTCGGTGCTGTTGCACGCTCATCAGCCGGCAGTTTAAAGGAAGGCAGCGGCGTTACGAACTCGCGATTTGGCCGATCGAAGACCAGAGAAGGCATGTCGACCGTTGTGTAATCGCCGGGAAGGTAGCCGGCCATATCGTTTTCCAACTCGCGCAAGGCTTCCCATTTACTGGTTTCGGTGGCCATAATGCGATCCAGAATCGGTCCCAATTCCAGTTCCATGAAAGGTCCGGGATTGTAAACAATTTCCTTGACATGCTTATAAAATTCATTCGGAAACGCCATATCCAGCCACAAAATTTCGAACGTCTCGCGATCCATCGGGTTCGCTTTGTGGTACGCTTCGATCATGCCGCGAATCCAGGTTAAATCCCAGACGCCCATGTCATCCATCGTGGATGTCATGATTTTGCGAAGATCCCGGAAAGGCAGGTCGTACGAAACGCCATCGAGGTCGATGACCCAGATGCCGCCGGTTCCCATTTGTCCGTTGGACCAACCGTAATCCTGATGGGCAAGTCCCCAGTACGGCTCGCCTTTGGCCGTCATTATCGTGTAGGAAGACGCTTTGAAACGCGTATAAATGTCGTTGGCCTGCCGCTCGAACTCGTCGATGACGGACAAGAGCCGACCGCTGGATGCGGCACTTGGGTAAGCGAGGGCCAGATCGCGAAACCAGCCGATCTTCGCGATAATTTTCTCATAGTTCTTTCCCCAACCGTAAAGACGTGAAGATTTCTCCGCGCCGAACGGAGGGATGTAGCCCTTGGAATTCGCGTGAAACTCGCCGAGACCGTAACAAAGCTCTACAGCACCGGCTAAATCCACTTTGGATACCGGGGTCAACGGCTCGATCCATTCCGTGACGATCCACAGCTTACCGCCGGCTTCTACACAGTTATTGCCGTCTTTCGTCAAGATAAAGGCCGGTACCCGATACCCCTTCTCCGACAAATACGACTGCGCGCCGATGCTGAATAGACTGCGCTTCGGACTGCGATGCAAAACCTTGATGCTGCGATTGCCTTTGTCCGTACTGATTTTCCAAATGGCGCCGCCCTTGTCGGGTTTGGATGTAATAAGAACCATGTCATGAACCTTCATGTCATACTGTTCCATGACTTGCCGCGCCAAGGCTTCCAATTCAGGAGGAACATATTGTTCATGCACGACGTCCGGAGATAGCATGTGATCTATCCAAGGGACAATTTGATAATTTTCCACCACCATCACTCCATCACTAAATGGTTGCACTACGAACTACTTTTATCTCATAATAAAAAGACTTGGATGCCTAACGCTGGCGAGCCGCCTCTCTCGCTTCGCAGATAGGTTTCTATTTCTATGCATATGTCACTAAGTGATTCGTTGAAATGTACACGAGTGGAATTCTGTACGTTTGCGGGCAAGTTTCTTTCCGCAAGAACCGGGGAATGCCGGGGACGCATGTTCCGCAATTTCCCTGGATACATTAAGAAGTAAGCGACTTCATGCGTAGGCGGTGAAACATGGCACAGAAACCGGCAAGTCAAAAGTGGAATGATGTATTTGAGGGCGCAATGGCGCTTCTCGCGGTGGGGTGTGTGGTGTATTTCGGGATCAAAGGCAATGGGGCCAAAATTTTTGAGCCTGTCTTAATCCTCATCGTACTGGCTTCGATTAGACTGATTGTGCGATGGACGCGAACACCGCTGTTTGCCTCGCTTCGGTTTATTGTGCTGCTTTTTATTTTCGTCACGATGTTCTTGGCGAATGAATTCGGATTCTACGGCATTATTCCGCATCTGGATAAAATCGAGCATTTTTTCTCCGGTGTTATTCTGACCTTCATCGGCTTGTTGATTTATCGCAAAGCGACGCAGCACGAAGGGGAAGCTGCCCCTAGTGCGCGCATAGCCATTTGGCTGAGCTTGTTTTTCGCCGTGGCGATGGCGGGCGTGTGGGAAATTTTCGAGTACAGCATGGATGTCTTCTTCGGGACGAACAATCAGAACGGCAGCTTGCAGGACACGATGACTGACATTATCTGCGGAACAATCGGAGCCACGCTGGCAGCGCTGTATCTCGTCACGCGAGCGCGTAAGAAGCGTCTGCCGCTGATTCATACGGAGAACTGAGCGCATATTTTCGTCTTCCTTGCGTCATCTTATAGAGCATAGAGGCGTCAGCTCTGTGTGATGAAGGAGGAGAAAACGTGCAGCTGTTTCATCTCGGTTATATTATTTTTTTTAGCGTGCTGCTGGGCGCGACAATCGCGGGAGCGGGATGGTTGGTGTACCATAAAAGAAAACGAGGAGCGCGTTAAACGCTCGAGAAATGGCCGTTACTAGCGTAGCGGCTTTTTTTATTTTGGACGGCGATAAGGCACATTCATCCATGCTTTCTGGCAGCAAGAACATACACTAACAAGAGCGAATAACGACAATGGCGACGGATGTGGTGCAGATGGACGACGAGTTAAAGGCGCGGATAGAACAAATCTACGGTTTGACAATTGCGCGGACGGAAGTTTTGCATGATACGAGCCGCACCTTGGTAGTCAAGCTGGAGACGGAGCAGGGGACTTATTTGTTGAAAAGCATATATGTGAACGAAGCCCGGTTGCGCTTTATACTGGATTGCGAACAGTTTCTTCGGAGCAGTGGAATACAGATTCCGGCCATTCGGAAGACGCAAGGAGATCAGTTGTTTTTCTCGTGGAAATGGAAGCATTATGTGCTCCAGGAATGGATTTGTGCCGTGCCGTGGACGAAGTCGCCGGAAGACATGGCGGTATGGATGGCAGGCTTGATTGGACAGGTTCACTTTCGATCCAAAACGTATCTGCCTGAGGAGAAAGAATCGGACAATGGGCTTCTTTCCTGGGACAACGAGTATCAGGACGTCCAGTCATTCTTGGACAGATGGCGGGAAGCGGGAACAAGCGCGAAAAAGAAGAATCGCAAAGCCGTGCGCAAGCAGTTGGACGTCTTTCTCGCCGCTGCCCGAGAGGTGCAGGTACGTCTTGCGATCCGCCTCGGCGATCGTACATTGTCCGGAGCACTGCCGCCCGTGATCAGTCATAACGATTTTCATACGAAAAATGTATTAATCACTGCACAAGACGAAGCGTACTTGATCGATTGGGAGTTCGTGCGGTTGGATGGTCCGTCCAGGGACTTGAACCGTATTCTTCATTCGCTTATCAAAAAGACAGCTGAATGGGATGAGGCCGTCTTTGAACGAATCCGAGACGCGTACATGGCCGAACATCCACTCACCGAAGATGAGCTTCACTTCGTCTATCTTGATCTAGCTTTTCCGCATAATTTGTACCGGTATCTGTATTGGAAAAGATTTGACCGGATGCCCCTCGAACGCGTGCAGCGCATACTGGAGGCGGAAGCGGCGAAAACGGCGTATTTTTTGCAGGAGGCTAGCGTGCCATTGTGACGCCGTTGTTCCTTGCCAGCAAGCTCTTGACATTCAGGAGAGGCGGCAAGGTGCTGGTAGGTTCCGGGGGAGTCAGTCATTACAGCAAACCGCATACGGCGAAGGATTTGTGAGAGTTGTGCACGGACCGGGTACTTGACGTCAAAGGTTGCGCTATCCTCGCGGAGTCTTTATGATCAGGTTATAGCAGTTCATTTCCTGAAGCGAGGCGGCACCGATGGACACATTGAAGGGGTATTGGAACGACGTATACAGGGAAGTTGGCTTTCACCCGGACCGGGAGAGCTGGCTTGAGCGTTACATGGGCGAAATGTCCAGGCCTGAGGGCATCATTGTGGACTTGGGCTGCGGGCTCGGCAACAATGCCCTCTATTTGCTGGAGCATGGCTTACCGGTCGTCGCATGCGACGTGGCGGAGGAGGCGCTCAGGCAGCTTCAGGCGTACAGGCCGGATCTCGTAACCCGATGCTTTGATATGCGGAACGGACTGCCGTTTGACAGCGGTTCGGCAAAGGTTGTGATCGCCGATCTGAGCCTGCATTATTTTGACGAGCAGACGACGTTTGACATTCTTGCGGAGCTGCATCGGGTTCTGCAAGAAGGCGGGCTCCTGGTCGGCCGAGTGAACGCGCTTCAAGATATGCCCAATAAGCAAGGCATACAGGCGGCGGTGGAGCGGCATTTGTATGCGCATGAGGGCATTTATCGGCGATTCTTTGACCGAGAAGACATTGCGCATTTCTGGAACGAAGCAAAGTGGTCTTTGGAAGTTGTAGAAGAACGCGATCTCATTCGGTACGGGAGCCGCAAGGTGCTGTGGGAGTTCGCCGCAAGGAGGCGGCTATGAGGGTGCGCGACAGCACCAGCCGGGGGCTGGATGCCCAAGCCAAGTAACAACAAAGCTTGTGTCTCTATCGAGGCGCAGGCTATTTTTTCGTCCTTAGGAAGGAAAAGGTTGCCACATGTAGAAGTGGTAGATATTACAAAAAAGATAGGAGAACGAAGATTTCTATGAATGCGATTGCCAAACGTAAAAGTGAACTGCAGCGTTACGAAGCCCCTGTTTCTCTGGATGCCGAGACGGTTGATGCCTTTTGGAACGCCAAACTGGCGGAATCGCGCGAGGTGCCGCTGCAAGCCGTCAGAGTGCAGGAGCATTCGCTATTTCCTACGGTGCGAGTCGACAAGCTGATCTATGCGGGACACGACGGTACCCCGATTCATGGCTGGTTCCTGGTGCCGACGCATGCGGGCGAGTCCAAGCGCCCTTGCATCCTAACGTTCCCTGGCTACACAGGCGACAAAGGCTTGCCGGAGCGTTATGCGCAATGGCTCATGCTGGGCTATGCCGTGCTCGCGATCGATGCGCGCGGCCAAACCGGTGAGACCGGCAATTTGCTGCCGGATCTAACCGGCGCAGCGCCGGGCTGGGTCTCGACGAACATTATGGATAAGGATCGCTGCTATTATTTGGAGCTGGCGCTCGACGTCGTGCGCGCGGCGGAAATCGCGGCACAGCAGCCGGAAGTGGACACGAACCGTATCGCATCTATGGGATCCAGCCAAGGCGGCGGCATGGCTTTGCTGGCGGGGGCGCTTAGTCCCCATATTCGTGCGGTTGTAGCGAATATCCCGAATATGTGCCACATGGATTTTGGCGTTCTGAATTCGACAGGCTCCTTGACCGAAATTGCCCGTTACGTGAAACGATACCCCGATAAGCTGGAGGATGTTCTTGCGACGCTTGCCCATTTTGACATTGTGAATCTGGCTCATCGCATTACGGCGCCGGTTTTGATGGCTGTGAGTTGGAAGGATACGGTTTGTATGCCAGAGACAGTGTACGGTGCGTATAACCGATTATCTTGTTCTAAGCGGATCTATGACTATCCCTTTAACGGGCATGAAACCGGCGAGGAGCATCAGCGAAAAGTGATGCTGTTTGTGCAGGAGATTTTTGCGGAATAGCGGATTCCGCAAACGTGGACCGGATTGTTGTAGCAGATATAACAGCATGGCTATTATCAAATAACTAGCGAAGCGAAATCATGGCAACATAAGAAAAGATTCGTCAAATTCCCGCGGTGCATCTGGCACCGAGATTACAGGAGGAATCGTTGTGGCTTCAAAACCTGAATTACCCGTGCTGCATGTGGAACATCAAGCTGCTTGGGAGAACTGGCTGTCGCAGCAGCATGATACTTCGCCCGGCGTTCGGCTTCGAATCGCCAAGAAAGGCAGCGGTCTGTCGTCCGTGACCTACGAGGAGGCACTGGAAAGCGCGCTCTGCTACGGTTGGATTGACAGCCAGAAGGAAAAAGGGGACGAGCAGTCCTGGCTGCAGCGATTTACACCGCGCGGGCCAAAGAGCCTATGGTCTCTGGTGAACAAAGAAAAGGCGGAGCGCCTGATTGCCGAAGGCCGAATGAAGCCGTCCGGGCTTAGCGCGATTGAGACCGCCAAGCAGAACGGGCAATGGGACAAGGCCTATGCTTCGCAGAGCCGGGCGGCCGTGCCGGATGATTTTGCTGAGGCGCTGGCACGAAGCAGTAAGGCGAAGGCGTTTTTCGAGACGCTGGACAGCACCAATCGGTATGCGATGATTTTCCGCATTCAGCAGGTGAAGAAAGCCGAGACCCGGTCGAAGAAGATCGAGCAATACATCGAAATGCTGGAAAAAGGCGAGAAGATTTATTCTTGATTCGCTGATGGATCAAGCCTGCAGTTGATGCTGCAGGCTTAGTTCGTATTTGTTGGATGGAGCTCATTCGTGGATCGTGCGTCTGTCGAGCAAGATTTGACAGATTCCTGCATTTAAGCAGGTTTTTGCCGCAAAAATGGCATTTTTCATAACATGCCTGCGAAAAAGCAGGCTTTCGGACAGTTTAGTTCCAAAAGAGGGCTCTCACCGAGAAAAGCCTGCCGAATTGCAGGTATTTTATAGAATCCGCTGAGGAGCATGGGAAAAGCCTGCCGAATTGCAGGTATTTTATAGAATCCGCTGAGGAGCATGGGAAAAGCCTGCGGATTTGCAGGTTTTTCGTCGCACCAGAAAGTAGGTATGCGAAGCAGCCCCTGTGATCCGTAAGGCTACCATTTTGAAAATCAGCCCCTATAAGCAATGGAAATATGGGCTAGCTAAGCGATTCATAGGGCGCAACAAGCGCCGACGCGTCCAGCAGCAGCTTGTAAAACTGCTTCGCCGCCGCCGACAGTGGCGTGCTTTTTAATCTGGCAATTCCGACCTTGCGCGGCGGCAGCGGGGGGGAGAGCTGGATTTCATGCAAGCGGCCCTGCGCAAGATCGGCGTGGATAAATTCCTTGACGACACACGCGATGCCCAGACCGCTTTGCGCAAATTCCGCAAGCAGATCCATGCTGCCCAGCTCGATTTCGGGCTTGATTTTAACCCCGAGCTTGGCCGCGTGCGCATCCAGATAAGCCCGGGTCTGGCTGCCTTTCTCCAGCAGAATGAGCGGATATGCCGCAAGCTGCTCCATTGTCAATTCGCCGCCGGTTACATGCAGATAGCGGTCGCCCGCAACAAAGCAATCCTGCAAGGATACGCTTTCTACAATGTCGACGGCTGAGTCTGTGAAAGGCAAATGGATGAGGCCGATGTCGATCTTGCCTTCTTTTAGCATGGTGACGGTGTCTGCCGTTGTTCGGTTGAAAATCTGGAGCTTGATTTGCGGGTACGCTGCGTGAAACGCTTGGAGCTTGGGCAAAAGGATATGCTTGCACAGCGTATCGCCGGCCCCGATTTTCACCTCGCCGTGGGTGAGTTGATGCATTTCGCTAATTTTCCGTTCACCGTTTAAAATAAAATGATAGGCTTGCTCAATATAGGTGAACAAGGTTTCGCCTTCCGTGGTGAGCGTCACGCCTTTGGACGTGCGAACGAATAACGGGCCGCCCAGCTTCGCTTCCAATTGCTTAATGGCGTGAGTGACGGCCGGCTGCGTAATATACAGCTCCTCTGCGGCTCTCGACAGACTGCCGGTGCGGGCAGTGAAATAGAAAGCCTGGTATAAATCCATGTTATGTACCATGAAATATCCTCCTTGCTATTAGTATTATTAATATCAGGGATTACTATTATTCATTATTTTAATTTCACTATACCCTCTATACTTTGAAATGGAAAGTGAATTTCAAAACAGGAGGATCAAGACATGACAGTTACAGCGGTAGTCGGCGCGAATTGGGGAGACGAGGGGAAAGGGAAGATTACGGATCTGTTTGCACGGCAAGTTGATTATGTGGTCAGGTTTCAAGGCGGAAGCAATGCAGGGCATACGATTATCAACGATTATGGCAAAATCGCCCTGCATATGCTTCCGTCCGGTGTCTGCCATCCTCAGGTGACAAATGTGATCGGGCCAGGCGTGGCGCTCAACTTGAGCAAGCTTCGTCAAGAGCTGGAGACGCTGGCGGCGAAAGGCATTCCCACGCCCCGGCTGCGCATTTCCGATCGGGCGCAGGTGGTGCTGCCGTATCACATTGCGCTGGATGAGTTAGAAGAAGAGCGGCTCGGCGAGAAAAAGTTCGGTTCAACCAAACAGGGCATCGCGCCATTCTATGCGGACAAATATGCGAAGCTGGGCATTCAGGTCGCGGATTTGTTTCATGAGACAAGACTCAGAGAAAAAATAGAGAGAGCGCTTCAAATCAAGAATGTGCTGTTCACCCAACTCTATCATCATCCTGGCTTCACGGTCGATGAAGTGATGGAACAACTGCAGCGTGATACTGACTGGTTGAAGCCTTATGTCTGCGATACGACAGAGCTGCTGCACACCGCTCTGGCCCGTGGAGAGCGGATCTTGGCCGAAGGGCAGCTGGGGGCGCTGCGGGACCCTGACCACGGGATCTACCCGTACACGACGTCGTCCTCTACATTGGCCGGTTTTGCCGCCGTCGGTGCTTCACTGCCGCCGCATGAGATTAAGCGGATCGTTGCCGTAACGAAGGCTTACTCCAGCTGTGTGGGCGACGGCGCTTTTGTGACGGAGCTGTCGGGAGACGAGGCGGAGGCGCTGCGTGCGCGAGGCGGCGATGCCGGCGAATACGGGGTATTGACGGGGCGGCCCAGACGCGTCGGGTGGTTCGATAGCGTCGCTACGAAATACGGCTGTCGGCTTCAAGGGGCAACAGAAGTTGCCTTGACGAACCTGGATGTACTGGGCTATCTGCCGGAAATCCCGGTCTGTACGGCGTATCGTCTCGAAAGCGGTCAAGTGACGGCGTTCCCAAGCCCGCAGCAGTTGTATACAGCAGCGCCAATCTATGAAACGCTCCCTGGTTGGGGATGCGATATTTCCGCGATACGGACCTTTGCGGAGCTGCCACCGCAAGCACAGGCGTATGTGCTCCGTCTGGAGGCGCTCATCGAAGTGCCGATTCGCTGGATCTCGGTTGGTCCCGAGCGAAATCAGATCATAGAACGGCCTTAATACGAAGGAGGGGTCTCCATGCAGGAATCCACCATTTCTGAACGTTTGGTTGAGCTAGGTATTATACTTCCCGAAGTGAGCAAGCCGGCGGCACGTTATGCGAATGCGGTAGAGGTGAACAATGGACTGTTATTCGTGTCGGGAAAAGGGCCTTACGGATCGCCGAAGGGGAAGCTGGGCGATACGTATACGACGGCTGAAGGTTATGCGTTTGCCCGGCTTACCGGACTCGAAATTCTCGCTGTCTTGCAGGCCGAGCTTGGCTCCTTGGATTTGGTAAAGCGGGTAGTGAAGCTGCAGGGCTTTGTGAATGCAACCGCCGACTTTGAGGAGCATCATCTTGTGTTGAACGGCTGCTCGGAGCTGATGCTGGATGTTTTCGGAGACAAAGGCGTGCACGCGCGCTCCGTCTTTGGCGCGGTATCGCTGCGAGGCAACTTGCCGGTTATCGTGGATTCGATTTTTGAGCTGAAGAAAGAGGCATAACTAAAAAAGGAGCTTTGCCATGAAAACCACAATCGCTTGCCTGCACGCCCATCATTCAAATATTGCCTACATCGAGCAGGCCGCCGCTTCGGCGGACGTCGAACTGGTTCATTACGTCGATCCCGGGCTGATGCGTCAAATCGGCTCCGATCCGAGCTTCGGCGAGGAGCAGGCGAAAGTGAAAGTCGCCGAGCAGATCCGGTGGATGCTGCAGATGAACCCGAATAAATTGCTGATCACCTGTACGAATTACATTGCGCTGCTGGATGAGAAGCGGCTTGATACGCAGGTGCCGATTCTGAAAATCGATGAGCCGTTTTTTGAGGAAATCCTCGCACATAACGGGCAGCAACTGCTGCTGTTCACGAATCCCGCGACGGTAGAAGGGACGATGGCAAGGCTTCACCGATACGCCGCACAGCAGGGAGTGGCAGTTGGGGGCGTGGAATCAGCCGTTATCGCCAATACGTTCGAGCTCATCATGCAAGGGAAGCAGGCAGCGTACACCCGTGAAGTCGCAGACTATATCGTGCGCTTACAAGCGAACAATCCTGACCTCAAGTTGTCCGTCGCTCAGCTCTCCATGGTGGAGGCAGCCGAGCACGCCCGGCGTCAGAGCGGAGCAGCCATTGGCAATCCATTAACGCCGTTAACGAAATACTTGGTTGAAGGGCCCGCAACTTCCCCGCGAGATGGTACAATGGAGAGATAGGTTATCCAATTTATCATTTGAAAGTAGGGATTATCTTGATTATCGACGTGAAGGACGTAACGTGGCTTCGTGAACAGCAGCCCATCTTGAAGGGGGTGAACTGGCAGGTGCAGCCTGGCGAGCATTGGTGTATCGTCGGTCTGAACGGTTCGGGGAAAACGACGCTGCTCAATATGATTAACGGCTATATTTGGCCGACTTCCGGTGAAATTTCCGTTCTTGGTCAAAAATTCGGCGAATTCGACTTGCGCGAGTTGCGCAAATCGATCGGCTGGGTGAGCTCGTCGCTGCAGCAGCGTCTGCATGGCAGCGAGACGGCTTTGAACACGGTGCTGAGCGGCAAATTTGCAACCATCGGCTTGTACGATAAAGCAGATGAAGCGGATGTCGCTAAGGCGCATGAGCTGCTGCAACTGCTCGGCTGCAGCAAGCTGGCTGGCCGCAGGTACGACACGTTCTCGCAGGGCGAACGGCAGCGGGTGCTGATCGCACGTGCCTTAATGGCGTCGCCTGCGCTGCTGATTCTCGACGAGCCCTGCACAGGCCTCGATGTATTCGCAAGAGAGATGCTCCTCACCATGGTGGAGCGGATCGCGCTTCAGCCGGATGCGCCGACCCTGCTCTTTGTAACGCATCATATTGAAGAAATTATGCCAGTCTTCCGCCAGACGCTGCTTGTCAAAGGCGGCGAAGTGTTCCGCGCCGGCCTTACGCAAGAGGTGCTGAACGCGGAGCTGTTGTCCGACTTTTTCGGCGCACAAGTGGAGGTCGAGCAGCGAGGCGATCGGAGCTGGCTGAGGCCGATCGGCCGCCTGGCGGATTTACAGCTCGACTTGGAATAGCGTGCCGTCATCTCGATAATAGATGGAGATTGTATCCGATTTTGTGCTGAGCTGAATCGAACTTTTGGTGAATTTTTCAATTATTCCGCGCTCCACTTCGCAATATACACCTACTGCATCTGTTTGCCAGACAGATACCGTAGATTGCGATAGGGCGGCTGTAAAAAGATCTGCGTCGGATTCGAGCAGTTTGCGCATTGCGTCTTCCTCACCTTTCCTGCAGTTACGCCATGATGTCACCCTCGTACCCTGAGTATATGCGATTGGAAACGGGAATGTACAGGACAAGAAAACAGAATCATATCGAAGTGTGCCAAGCCCTTGTTTTCAAAAAGCAAGGGCTTTCGTTTTGTTGCACAAATGGGCGAAGCTACGAATAAGGTAAAAGGATACCAGTCATGGAGAGTTCTCCAGAGAGGATTTGAAGTAAATGCCAACTTCTATTGTTTTTAATATGATCAATGTCAACAGTCAACATAGGAATGCGACAGTTGGAATTGGAGAGAACGCGCAATCCAGTTGGGATTCCCATAGTAAAAATAACTTTGGTACCGGAGAGTTTATTGGAGGTCCCTCCTTTCAAGTTAACGTCATTAATGTACTGAATGATAATGATTTTATTGATTCTCCGATCTATGATGAGGATTTTAAACCTGCCCTGACCAATCAAGTTTAAGTGGCCAATCTGATTGAATTGTCGAACCATCCGTTTAAAGATCGCTTCAAAATGGGTATATTTGTAAATAGACCTTGTGTGACTAGACAGAGAAGAGAAGGGGGGATGATCGAACTTGGATTCGTTATATACACACCGCCCACGCAGAACGCAGGCCATCATCTCGACCGACGGCATCAGCATGCTTCGCTGGCAAAATCCGATCATCATTGCCTGGTGGTCCGTCACGTTCCCGGGCTTCGGTCATTTTTTACTGCACCAGTTTGTACGCGGTTTTTTACTGTCGGCCTGGGAAGTTGTCATAAACACGCTCGCACATATCAATCAGGCGATCTATTATTCATTCAGCGGAAGACCGTATTTGGCGGCGCAAGTCCTTGAGACGAAGTGGGTTCTCGCTTATGCGATCGTGTATTTATTTGCCATATGGGACAGTTATGTTAAAGCGGTCGCGGCCAACAAGCAATACCATTTGGCAAAGCTGGAAGGAGCGAGAATCGTACCATTTATGATTAAGCCGCTGACCATTGAACAAATCGGGTTTAAAAGACCTGGTGCTGCCATGTTCTGTTCTTTGGTCTTCCCAGGATTGGGTCAAGTTTACAATAATCGACTTGCTTTAGGATTTTACGGGGTATTCTGGTGGTTCGTGTATTTAACACTGTCGCATTCGCATGAAGCTCTAATACACCTGATGTTGGGACATGTCAAGGAAGCGACGGCGATGCTTGATCCGCAGTGGCTGCTGTTTATGCCATCGGTGATTTTCGGTGCCATGTATGATGCCTATATGACGGCTCACGACCATAACACACTGTTTTGCACCGAACAAAAGCAGTATTTTACGGAGCGGTATCCCCCTTTTTCCATGGATCTGTTTGAGAAGGAGACACCCACGCATGCTCATCATTAGCACGTTTGAACATTCGGTAGAGGTGGAAGAAGCGCTGGCTGTGCTCGAGAAAACGGGGCTCCCGCGCCACCAGATCATGACTGTCATGATGGATAATCACGATGAACGGTTCGATAAAAACGCGAAGTGGCACCCCTCACAAAAGACACTCGCATTCGAGTCCGGCATGGCTGGCGCGACAGGTTTGTCGGTCATCGGCATCTGTTGCGGCTTTGTGTTGCCCTTGGGGCCGATTTATGTCGGTATTTTTTCCGCTCTGTGCGGGTTTGTTCTCGGGTATACCATCACGCGGGTCGTGCAGTCTTCCTATTTCCATAAGGTGATTCGCAAAAAAGAGCGGCTCCCGGAGCTAGCGGTAATTATCCAGTGTCCGGAAGGGCGCTTTCACGATGTGCAGCGCGTGCTGTGGGAATACCGGGCCCTGTCTGTCGGCACATTAAAGCAATAAGTGTAAAAAGCTTGAGCAATCAAGCTTATTTTTATACGTGCTTGCCGGCCAAAAGTCACACAATTCCGATAATTTTGATAGCGCTTTCAATTCTCTGTGGAAAATTTTGTGTCATGTTCTTCTCGTTCAGGCATGATACAATCTGGAAGATCCCTGGGGATCGAAACAGACAACTTAGAAGGCCGAAGCTTTTCATGAAGCACGGGGGACCCATGATCCGGGGTGAAGCCGCGCAAGCGGCCGGGTGATTGCTCTTTGACCCGAATCCGACAGCTAACCTCGCAGGCCGCAAAAAGGAGATGGATGCAATGAAGCGTTACAAAAAACTTATGGTGACTGGCGCGCTCGGCCTATCCATGTTAGTGGGCTCCACGGCTGCGTTTGCAGCTAGCGGGACGTATACGGTTGCCAAGAATGACACCATGTGGACAATTTCGCAGAAAAATGGTGTGAGTCTGGCTTCCCTGATTAAAGCAAATCCGCAGGTAGCCAATCCGAATGTGATCTGGTCGGGCATGAAGCTGAACATTCCGGGAGTATCGACCGGAGGCAGTACAACGCCTTCTACGCCAACGGCTTCTGCGCCAAGTTCCTCGCAATCGGTCTTTGCGGCACAGGTTGTGACCTTGGTCAATCAAGAGCGTGCGAAGGCCGGACTAAGCGCATTGACGGTAAATAGCGCGCTTAGTACATTGGCGCTGGACAAAGCGAAAGACATGTACAACAACGGTTACTTCGATCATACTTCGCCGACCTATGGGTCGCCATTTGATATGATGACCCAATACGGCATTCGTTACACGTATGCCGGCGAAAATATCGCTAAAGGCCAGCAGACGCCGGAAGCCGTGATGACGGCCTGGATGAACAGCGCGGGGCACCGTCAAAATATTTTGAGCCCTAATTACACACAAATCGGCGTTGCTTATTATAACGGCGAGTGGGTGCAGGAGTTTATTCACAATTAATGAATGTTGAAGTAGCAATAGCACATGTAGAACCCGGCAGCCTCCAATGGTTGTCGGGTTTTTCGTTATCGACAGTCGATTTGCTGTGAGTTCATGGTCGTTTATCCTTACCGGCAAATGGTCATAATGGGGAGGGAAGGATTGGAAGGAGGGCCTAGTTCAATGAACGACAACAAGATGCCGATTTCCCCCATTATTGATATAAATCTTGAACGCATTCAGATGGACTTGGGTCGAAGTGACGATGTTGTCATTCGTGAGATTCGAGACGTCAATACGCTGGATGCTGCAGCTGCGATCGTCTATATGGACGGACTTTCCGATGCGAAAATCATTAATACCTATATATTCGATGTGCTGAATCACGCGTTGGCACATATCCCAGCGACGCCAAGCAGTACGGAAGATAGTTCGATTGAAAGGATTGCCAAAGATCTGCTTACGGGTATCGGTCCCGTATATGCATGTACTCACTTTTCAGACATATACCGGTTTCTTCTTAGCGGAGAAGCCATCTTGCTGTTTCGTGGAAGTCATCACGCCTACCGTGCCTGTATCCGTGAATGGAAGAGCCGCGATGTTATGGAATCAAATAACCAGACTGCTATTCGCGGACCGAGAGAGAGCTTCACTGAAACACTGCGCATCAATACGGCACTGATTCGTCGCAAGATCAAAGATCCCAATCTATGGTTCGAAACGATCACAATCGGAGATACAACGAAAACGGATATCACTATCGTTCATGTGAACGGGCTTGCCAAGCCCTCCGTCCTTGAGAATGTACGCATCAAGTTGGCGTCAATTGAAATTGACGGTGTGCTGGATAGCGGATACATTGAGGAATTGATCGAAGATGCGCCTCATTCCCTGTTCCCAACTGTATACAATTCCGATTTGCCGGATGTGGTGGCAGCTCAACTATTGGAAGGTAAGGTTGGCATTCTGGTTGACGGCACGCCAAATATGCTGCTCGTTCCGACGCAGCTTGTTACCTTTTTCCAGTCCCCTGAAGACTATTATCAACGTGCATTTTACAGCAGCCTATTACGCATCTTGCGGTTTGCCAGCGTGTTTATTTCCTTGCTGCTGCCGGCGTCCTATATCGCGATTACGACGTTTCATCGGGATATGCTGCCAACTTCGCTGCTTATCGGGCTTGCTGCCCAGAGAGAAGGGGTTCCCTTTCCTGCATTTGTCGAAGCGCTCGTCATGGAAGTGACATTTGAAATCTTGCGGGAAGCGGGGCTTCGTATGCCTAAAGCGATCGGCCAAGCCGTCTCTGTCGTCGGAACCCTCGTCATCGGACAAGCGGCTGTCGACGCTGGCATCGTGTCCGCCGCCATGGTCATCGTTGTTGCGGTTACAGCAATTTCCACCTTTACGCTGCCTTCTTACAGTTTGTCTATCCCCATCCGAATTCTGCGTTTCGCTTTTATGGGGGTTGGCGCCAGCTTTGGGTTATTTGGCATTGTGATGGGCTTGCTGGTTCTATTGCTGCATGTATGCTCGCTGCGTTCGTTCGGGGAACCGTACATGTCACCTTTCTCACCGTATAAAAGAACAGAATTTGAAGATGCGTTATTTCGGCTGCCCAGATGGCTTACCTACAAAAGGCCAGATACTTCATTGTCTGCGGGCCGCGCCCGCCTTCGTAAACGATCATAAGGAGAACTGACAACATGAAATACAAACTTATGATGATCACGCTATGTATGCTGTTGCTTACGGGTTGTTGGAGTAGGAGGGAGCTGAACCAGCTTCTGATTGCCCTCGGCATTGGCATTGATTGGGTTGACGGCGAGTATCTCGTTTCGTTCCAGGTCGTGAATCCAAGTGAAATTTCGGAGAAGCGAAGCAGCAGCTACAGACCGCCGAGCACACTCTATCAAGCCCGCGGAAGAACCATTTTCGAGGCTGCGAGATCTCTTACTGCAGAAGCTCCGCGCAAAATCTACATGGGGCATTTGCAAATGTATGTAATCGGCGAATCGCTGGCACGCAGAGATATTCGCGATTTTATCGATTCCGCATTTCGTGATAATGAAACACGCATGGACTTTAATATCGTCGTTGCCCGAGGAACTTCGGCAGAAAATATACTTAAACTGTATACGCCGCTTGAAAAATTGCCCACGTATAATATGCAGCAGTCGTTGAAAACGTCCCAGCAAAATTGGGCGCCAACCATCGCCATCACGCTTGATGAACTGTTGAAAATGATGTCCGGGACAGGTTATGAACCGGCCATCACCGGTATTCGAATTGTCGGAGAATCGAAAATCGGGCAATACAGAGAAAATATAGATCCGTTTCAACCGCCGAGCAGATTTCGTTATTCGGGCATTGCAGCTTTTAAGGAAGGTAAACTGATTGCTTGGTTGAACGAGGAAGAGAGCAAAGGCTATACCGATCTGACGAATCATTTGGACAGTACCTCGATTTCTGTGCCCTGTGGGAAACAACAATTTGTGGGGATTGAGGTGACTTCATCCACATCAAAATTGAAAACGGCGATTGTAGACGGCAATCCCCAGGTGACGATCTCTATTCGTGCGGAAGCGAATGTCGTGGATCGGGCTTGCAGAGATGTGGATTTAACGCTGCCGGATACGATTCTTAAGCTCCAGGATGAAGGGAAAGAAATCATTCAAGCAAATGTAGAATCGGCAGTCAAACGGGTCAAAGCGCTACGAACCGACATCGTAGGTTTTGGCAGCATGTTTGCGAAGGAACACCCCGATTACTGGAAAACGGTAAAAACGGATTGGAATGACACTTGGTTCCCGCAAGTACAAGTCCGTTACGATATTTCGTTGTTTTTGCGAAATACAGGCACAACCAGCAATACTACTCTACAATGATTTAGAAAGGGGGGTGTGCGAGTTGGCGGGTTTTATATCCGTACTTGCGTTAGCTGCAGGCGCCTATTGGCTGGAAGCCCCGCGGATGCTCAGGAATAAGCAGATGAAAGAATTTGTGGTCTTCATGACGCTCCTGTTGACGGCCACGGCGCTTGATTGTGCGATGTCGTTGAAGGTCAAATTGCCGAATCCGTTCGAGCTCATGGATGCGATCATGCATTGGAAATAGGAAGGTACGATTGTTCGGATCGATGGAATAGAGGGGTGTCTATGGTCAACCAAGATAACGCAATAATCTCCAGGCGTCAGTTTATGATTCTCATCGTCTTGGGTGTAGTCGGCGATAGTATCCTTATTCTGCCTACCTCGATTGTAAAATTCTCGAAGCAGGATGCCTGGATATCCATGGGAATCGCTCTCATTCTCGGCATGGCCGCGGGAGGCTTGTTTAGCTTTTTCGCGAAAATACTGCGACATCGAAGTTTGTTTCTGGAGCTAAGGGAAGGGCTTGGCAGGTGGCTTGGGGGCTTATTCATGCTGGCATTTTTAGCGAACTTTTTTCTCTGCTGCGTGACGTTACTAAGTGAGCTGGGTCAATTCATGTCTTTACAACTGATGCCGGAAACTCCCATGAAAGCGATTTTCATTGTATTCCTGTTCGTTATCATCATTGCTTACCGCTACGGAATCGAAGCTTTTGCTCGCGTGGGTGAAGTCTTGTTTCCTGTATTTCTGATCCTTTTTATTAACCTGGTCATTTTGCTGATACCCAAAATGGAATGGAACAATTTGCGACCGATCGCCGATACGGACGTACTCGGAATCAGTAACGGTGTCTTACCTGCTTTTACTGCCGGATTTCTGGAAATGGTCGTCCTGCTAATGCTCGTTCAGCATGTGAAGAGCAGCAAAGGACTCAGCAAGCCGATTATGGCTGGCTTTGCCGCAGGCGGATTGATTCTGTTTATCGTCGTATTCCTTTGCGTCCTGGTGCTTGGGCCGAATTTAATGGAGACGAAAAATTATCCAACCTTCGTCCTAGCTCAAAAAATTAAGATCGGTAATTTTCTGGAACGCGTTGAGGCCATTATCGCCATTTTATGGTTTATAACCGTTTTTTATAAGTCACTCCTGCTATTTTTCAGTTTCAATACCGGGCTAGCCCAACTGTTAAAATTACAAGACAGCCGTATGCTAACCATCCCGGTCGGCATGCTGCTACTGGTGGCAACCGTTGCGGGAACTCCCAGTACGACGACGTATAGTTATTATTTAAGCAAAGACTATGTATGGTTCGATGTGATTATGTGCCTGTTGGTGCCGTCTCTTGCCCTTCTGCTGTTATATGCGGCTAAGAAATGGCGTACACGTTAATTTTGCCCTTGCCGTTTCTTCGGGCTTCGCTCGATCTGTACACTTAGAACGACAAGCGCCAGGAGTCCCAGCCCAATAAAAAAGGGGTATCCATAGCCGATCAGCCGGCCCGCTTCCATTGCCACGATCATGATAAGCGTCGGCAGCAAGGGCTCGCCATAGGCTT
>NZ_RXHU01000108.1 GCF_003955665.1 Paenibacillus whitsoniae | reverse complement strand
CGAACAAGGGCACATGACCGTGTCGGCACCGATCTCCGGCAAGCTGACGCTCTCCGGCAACCTCGATGTCGGCAGCCAAGTGAACAAAACGACGAAAATCGGTACGGTTTCCGATACTTCTCAATTTAAAGTGAAGCTGCCGTTTGCCTTGCAGGAGGCGGTTCAGCTCAAAAGCGGCGACCCGGTCGAGCTTAGCGTAGACAGCTACTTGCTCTCCAAGGTCGGCAAAGTCCAATCGATCGGCCGTGAAATTACAGCGGACGCGAATGGTAACAAAGTCGTGATGGTCGATGTGCTGGTCGAGAACGACGGAACCTTGTCGGCAGGGCTGAAAGTGAAGGGCGCTATCGGCAGCGGAGCAAGCAAGGTGGAGTCTTCTGATCAGGGGGCGCTGGATTATGTAAAGACGTCGCCGGTTTTTGCGGATGCGAGCGGCACGGTCAAAAGCATGAAGTTCAAAGACGGCGATACCGTCAAGGCTGGCGATCTGATTGCGACGCTGTTCAATGACGACTTGCAGTCGAATATAAACGCCAAACAGGCGCAAATCGACTCCCAAAAAATCAAGGTGGACGACGCCCAGCAAAAGGTCGACCAACTGACGATCAAGGCGCCTTTTGACGGCGTGTTCTCGGCGGATTTTGCCAATAGTAAAAACAATGTGCTGCGGAATTACCCGGTTGGCGCGCAAATCACTGCAAATACGACGCTTGGCGCAGTTGCAAGCCTGAGCACGATGCAGCTGGCCATTGCGGTCGACGAGCTCGATCTGACGAGCATTAAAGTCGGGCAAAAGGCGACGGTGAAAGTCGACGCGATTTCGGGCAAATCGTTTACGGGCGAAGTGACATCGGTGTCCAACGTGGGTACGACTTCCAATGGCGTAACGACGTACGATGCCGTAGTATCAATCCCGAATACGACGGAAAACGATTTGAAATATGCGATGACGGCAACGGCTGAAATCTACATTCAGGATAAAAGGGATATTCTCACTCTTCCGATCCAGGTTGTGACGACATCGAAAGGCAAGACAACCGTGACGGTGAAAAAAGCGGACGGCACGACCGAAGAGCGTGAAATCAAGGTCGGCATTCGCAGCAAGACGCAGGTCGAGGTCGTTAGCGGCTTGACGGAAGGCGAAGAAGTCGTGACACCTCAGCGGCGAACAACAACGACGAACGGTCAGCAGCAGCAAGGGTTCCCGGGCGGTGGAGCATTCCCGGCCGGCGGCTTCGGAGGCGGCGCTGGTTTCCAAGGCGGCGGGGGCAACTTCGGAGGCGGTGGCGGCAACGCAGGTGGCAACACAGGCGGCGGAACAGGCGCCACGACGCGCAGACAATAGGCGGCGGCAGCGCTGCCTGAAGCGGCGCAGAACGGGCGGCGAGCAGCCTCGCTCGGAAAGGAGCTAATGCGATGAGAAACATTATTGAACTCACGGATATCACGAAAAGCTATACGCGTGGTGCGGAGGAGTTGCAGATTTTGCGCGGAATTACGCTGCACATTGCGGAGAGTGATTTTGTGGCGATTATCGGGCCCAGCGGCTCCGGTAAATCGACCTTGATGAATACGATCGGCCTGCTCGATAATCCGACGTCAGGCAGCTATGTACTGGACGGCGTAGCAACGGAAAAAATGTCAGACAACGGTCTCGCGGAGCTCAGAAATCGGAAGATCGGCTTTATTTTT
>NZ_RXHU01000107.1 GCF_003955665.1 Paenibacillus whitsoniae | reverse complement strand
CTTTAAAAAAAGGCTGTGAAGCACACGCCGCTCCCCCTGCTGAGGAAGAAAATTTCTCCTCGCAGGCCGGGAGCGGCGCTTTTTTTTCAATCAAGGGGGGACCAGAAATGATCAAATTCGAGCAAGCTTTTGAAGCGTACATGAACGAACACATCCAGGCAGAAACGAACGGCAGACGAAAAGAACGATTGGAGCGCGGACTCGGCCACGCCGAAATGGTCTTTCTAAAAACGGTGTGGTACCCCATTGTGGGCCACTTTCAAGATCTGCATCCGGAGTGGGAAGTGCGTGATTTTGCTAACGGTTACCGCTATATTGACTTTGCCTATATGCCGAGCGCTGCGCGGGGTGCAATTGAGATCCAAGGCTACGGCTCTCACGCCAGAGACCTCGAGCTTTGGTGGTTTAAAGATCTCTGTTTACGACACTGCCACCTCACCCTGGACGGTTGGTCTGTACTCCCCATCGCGTATCCTTCCATCATCGAAGTGCCGAAACAATGCCAACAGCTGGTCCTGGCGCTCATTGGCAAATTTGTCTCAACGTCCGTGCCAGCGTCTTTAACCTGGCTGGAAGCTGAAGCCGTTCGTTATGGCAGGCGGACTATTCGTCCGTTCACTGCAGCTGAGCTATCCGCACACCTTCGCATCTCTTGCAGACACGCTCGCCACGTTCCCTACCAGCTGTACATCAAACAGCTTCTCTCCGTGGCCAGCGGCACCGTCCGTGCGCGCACTTACCAAATTGTCCACGAACCTACATCTTCCGCGATGTGAGCTTCGCCTGGGTGAGCAGCAAAAGATAGTCATACCCGCCCGCTTTAGAATCGGTCCCGGACATATTGAATCCGCCGAACGGATGTACGCCGACCAGCGCGCCCGTACATTTGCGGTTGATATACAAGTTTCCGCAGTGCATCGAATCAAGCGCTTCCGCAATCCGCGCCTGATCCGTGGAGAAATACGAACCGGTCAAGCCAAACTCCGTATCGTTATAGATTTCGATGGCCTTTCGCCAGTCGCTCGCTTTCGCGATGGCCAGCACAGGGCCGAATATCTCCTCCTGCATGATCTGCGCCCCGGCAGGCACATCGCCAAAAATAGTCGGCTGAATGTAATAGCCATTCCCTTCGGCTTTCCCTCCCCCGGTCAGCAGCGTCCCCTCCTGCTTGCCAATCTCAATATAAGCCAGCACCTTCTCGTAAGAAGCTTTATCGATAACGGGACCGGACGCATAGTTCAGTTCCGGAAGCCCAACCTGCAGCCCTTCGGTCAGCGCAACGACCTTTTTTACGAGTTCGTCGTATACAGTCTCCACGACGATGGCCCGCGAGCCTGCCGAGCATTTTTGCCCTTGAAAACCGAATGCGGACGCCACAATGGCTGCAGCCGCCGCATCCAGATCTGCCGTTTCATCCACAACGATTCCGTCCTTACCGCCCATTTCGGCAATGACCCGCTTGATCCAGATTTGCCCCGGCACAGGGTCCGCAGCCAGCTTATTGATGCGCAGCCCAATTTCTTTGGAGCCCGTAAAAGAGATGAATCTTGTCTTGGGATGTGTCGTCAAATAGTCCCCGACTTCCGCGCCGCTCCCCGGAATATAGTTGATGACGCCGGGCGGCAGCCCGGCTTCTTGCATCAACGCGACAAATTTGTGCGCGATCACCGGGGTGGTTGAAGCGGGCTTCAAGAGGACCGTATTCCCTGCAACAACAGCCGATACGGTCATGCCGACGCAGATGGCCAGGGGGAAATTCCATGGCGGGATAATCACCCCGACACCTAGTGGAATGTAGGAAATCTGGTTGTTCTCTCCGGGGATTTTCACCAGAGGATGTGTCTCATTAATTTCGCTGAGCCGAATCATTTCCCGCGCATAAAATTCGATAAAATCAATCGCTTCGGCGGTGTCGACATCCGCTTCCACATAATTTTTGCCGGATTCGAGAATCATGAGGGCTGAAAATTCATGCTTTCGCGCGCGCATCAGCGCAGCCGCTTTCAACAAATAGGCTGCGCGTTCGGCGGCAGGCACCTTTTTCCACGACTCGAACGTCTCGAGCGCGACACTCATCGCCTTTTCCGCCAAATTCGTATCCGCCTTGCTGACATATCCGATGATCTCATCCACATTCCCCGGATTGATCGACGTGATCTGCGCCTTCGTAAAAATGAGCTCTGCGCCGATATGCAAGGGATACACCTGGCCTAGCTTGTTTTTCGTTTTGGCAATTGCGGTTTCCAGCGCCTTCCGATTCGCCTCAATCGTAAAATTAGTGAAAGGCTCGTTCGTGTACGGTTTGATTGACATTGGCTTTTTCATGAAACCTGCTCCCCTCGCACAAGATAGTCGTCGTTAGCGAACGATGTTTTTCAGCACAAACCAGACATTCGCCGGACGTTCTGCCAATCTGCGCATAAAATAACCGAACCAATCCACCCCGAACGGCACGTATATCCGAACGCGGTATCCCTCCTCAACCAACCGATCCTGTAAGTCTTCCGCAATGCCGTACAGCATTTGAAATTCAAATTGCTCATTCGGTATGCGGCGTTCCGCAATAAACCGCTTCGCTTGCGCAATCATCGCAGCATCATGCGTCGCAATCGCCGTGTAATGGCCGCCCTCCAAATGCTTTTGAATCATGGCAAGAAACTGGTTATCCACATCGGCTTTCTGGGGAAAAGCGACCTTAGGGGATTCTTTATAAGCGCCTTTGACGAGCCGTAAATTGGCGCCGATCTCCCCCAAATCTTCGACGTCCTGCAGCGATCTATAGAGATAAGCTTGAATGACAATGCCTACATTTGCATAGGTTTCACGCAGTTCCCGATACATGTTCAGCGCGATTTCGCAGTGCGCATAATCCTCCATATCAATGCGGACAAATAGGCCATGCTGACCGGCGCGTTCTAGAATACGAAGCATATTGGCCAGGCAAAGCTCATACCCGAGATCAAGTCCCAGTGACGTCAGCTTCAACGAAAGGTTGGCCTGCACCCCGGACGATGCGATGGCGTCGAGCGTTTGGATGCACATCGCCGCCGCTTCATTCGCTTCCTCCTGGGTCGATACGAATTCGCCTAAATGGTCCAGCGTCGCCATTTTGCCTTGTCGATTGAGCGTTTGAACGGCTGCCAGCGACTGGGCTATCGTCTCCCCGGCCACAAATCGGGAGGCTCCAAAGCGCAAGCCGTATTTGCGAGCTAAACGATGCGCTTTGCGATTCGTACCGAGCGACTGCAACATTGTTCTAAGAAGCTTCTCCATCTGCCGATTCCCCTCGCAGTCCGTCTTCTCCAAGCGTTCAACGTAGTACTACTATATGCAAAAGAAAGGCTACTCTGAACATGCGGACAGGCACGCGCTGCAACAGAAAAAGCCGTCTTCAACCCAGAAATGGCTGAAAACGGCTTTATAGCTGTCAAACGATTTCTAATCCTGCGCTTGCATAACCCATTACTGTATTAACCAGGCTCATACCTTCGGCTTCGCACGAGAAGACGATCAGAAGGCGAGTCTCTGCTGCAACCGGAATAGCAAGCCCTGTCGTAATCCCGTGTGAAACAGTTCCAAGCGTGACGATGCCGTTCAATGCCGGCGCAAGTGTCACAGCCGCTCCCGGAACAGGCACGAACACATTATTCGGTGTCGCCGAAGCATACAATTGTGCGGTGATGGTAACCGTAGAATCAGGAAGTGTGAGAGCTTCTGTTGTACTGAAATAAGCGGCAAGCGAAGTGATCGTCCCGGCACGAGGCATAGAGAACGACATATTGCCGATCGCAACAGCGTCGACGACGCCTCCTGCAAGGGATACACCTGCTGCGCTGGAACCAAATGCAATGGCCGTTGTTGTCCCGACAAGTCCTCCTGCCATGGTGGTCAGGGTAGCCGGTATTCCTGAAGAGAAAGGAATAATGGTGGAAGAACCTGGTTCACCAGCCGGACCCATCGGACCCTCTACGCCTCTTGGACCTCTTCGGCCGTCTTCCCCTCTTTTGCCTCGTTTGCCTTTTGGACCTGTAGCCCCTGTTGCTCCTGTAGCTCCTATTTCACCCGTTGCTCCTGTTGCTCCAGTTGCTCCCGGAACCCCCATTGCTCCTGTCGCACCGTCAAAACCTCTAAAACCTCTAGGTCCTCTGTCACCTTTCGGACCTCTTTTACAGCATTTGCTGATGCCGCCAATGATAATAAACTTCTTACAACCGTGGTGGCGACGTTTTTTGTGCTTTCTTTTTTTGCAGCCTGCTATACTTCTCTTTTTTCCCACGAGCATACGCATCTCAACACCTCCCCATGAATGCTTCATCATACGGGGAACTTCGTCCATTTGCCTGTACGTTTTGGGACGTAGATGTCTTTACCTCTTAAAATACGCGTTTGTCCATATAGGATATAAATAGCCCCTTTCCATTTTTCAGGAAAGAGGCTTTTCCGGGACATTTCTAAGGAATCTAGCATTCCGCTCCGGTCATCTCATTCGTAAAAAAACGCTTATACTCCTTCGGCGTCAGCTTGACCGCCGACTCCCCCACATAGTGAAACTGCAGTGCACGGCGCTTTTTCGTCGATAAATTAAACGGGGTGCCGTGCTTGAGCAGACCGTGAAACAACAGCAGTCCGCCGGGCTGCAAGGGCACTGCAACATCTTTTTCAATCTGAACGTGCGCATCGCACAGCTGCCAATCGCGCACCGCATAATGAGGCGTGGCGCCGTCCGCATGCGAACCGGGTATGACGTGCATGCAGCCGTTATCCAGCGCAGCTTCATCGAGGGCGATCCAGACGCCGACGACCGGTTTGTCATAGGCCAGATTGCCGTAGGCCATATCTTGATGCCATGGCTTCTCTCCGCCCCCGTGAGGCGGCTTCAAAAGCGCCATATCCTGTGCAATGCGCGGTTCCTCTCCTAGAATCGCCTTCGCCATCGCAAGGATAGACGGATGCTCGGCAATCGCCCTCAGCCGTTCCTCGACGTTGACGAACTCGCTTACCTTGCGAATCGCAAGCTCTCGATCCTCGTCGGTGCGCAGCTCACGCTGCGGCTTTGTAAACTGCAGTTGAACCCCACGGCTATCCACAAAAATAAGATCATGCAGCGCATCCTTAGCTGCCTGAATCTCCTCTTCGTTCAAAATCCCCTCGACAGCTGAATACCCATCTTGCATGTAGCTCGCAAGCTCTTCCTCCCCCCAGTTCTCATAACCGTCCACCTTGTCTGCAATTTTGTCGTACCTATACAACTTTAATGAAATTTCCTCTGGCGATAACACGTCATCATTGACTTTTGCCATCTTTCACGCCACCTTTTCATTTAAATAATTTCAATACTTCTAATTGAATTATAGAAAGAAAAAGCGCTAATATAAATGCATTAAGCCTCATCATTATTTGCACTATTCTACATATGAAGGAGACGGTGGACTTGTCTTTTTTCAGCAGGGTGAACCTTGAACTAAACGATCTTTTCGGCAAAGTCAATTGCGAACCTAATTGGAGATGGAATCGGGAGCATGAGCCTTTTCACGATTTTGACTTATGGTATGTGTGGGGCGGTGAAGGCGAAGTGATTCTGGGCGGAGAGCGCATGCAAGTCGGACAAGGGGATTGCTATTTATTTCAACCGGGAGATCTTGCCAGCGCCAGACATAACCCGGAGCGCCCGCTGACCGTGACGTTTATCCATTTTAACTGCACCGAGAGCTTCTCGCAGCGAATCTCGCTACCCTCCCGTGTCCGTTTTGATCCTGCCGATTTTCATGAGCTCTATCTTGATCGTTTCATTCAAGTTCGACTGGCGGCTGCCTTCGGCCATGAAGAAGAAGCGACCCTGCTGCTGCGATTGCTGCTGCTCGCTTACGAACGCCAAGCGCCGGGCAACCAGCCTTTCGGCGATCCGGCCAAACGGTCGCTTCGCCGCGTCATGATGGGCGTAGCCGCAAGGATAGGCCAAAATCCTGGACGGCATTACAGCATTCAGGAGCTTGCCAAGGAGGCGCACCTGTCCCCTCGTTATTTTTCTCTCAAATGGAAGGAACTGATGGGCCAAACGATCGAGTCCTATGTGATTCAAAAGCGAATCGAGCGCGCCGCCTACCTGCTGCGCCTGGGGATGAATGTCAGCGAAGTGGCGGAAGCGCTGGGCTACCGCAGCATTTATTTTTTCAGCCGGCAGTTCAAGCAAGTCACGGGCACGAATCCTTCCGACGTTTTACGCAAAACATAATCCTATAGCCACTCGCGGCTGTACGTGATAGAATAACCTTTTTACAACATCAAGCATCTGCAGGAAGGTTAGGTTCGTATGCGTTCATATTCATTTTTACAGTTGTTCAACTTCTTGTATTTTGCGCTGATCGCCCTGTTCGTATCGTTTCTCCCTGTATATCTGGACGCCCAAGGGCTTTCCACATCCAAAATCGGACTCATTATCGGCACCGGCGGGTTCATTGCGATTTTTTCGCAGCCGCTTTGGGGCATGATCAGCGATAAAACCAAAACCATTAAAAAAGTGATGCTCGTCCTTGTCGTCTGTTCGACATTGCTAGGTTACTGCTTGTATGCCTCAACCACTTGGGCGATGCTGATGGTCTTCACCATGCTGCTGTATTTCTTCCTGATGCCGCTCGATCCGCTAACGGAAAGTCTGAATTTCCAAACGGCGGAAGCCGCAGGCATAAGCTACGGCTCCATTCGAACATTCGGCGCCTTCGGATATGCATTAATGTCGCTGGCCGTCGGCTTTACCGCACAGTATTTCGGTATCGGCAGCCTTGCGTACCTTTTTGCCGGGATCGGTTTCTTATCGATCCTGAACGTGCTTTGTCTGCCCGACGCGCCGGTCACCGGTAAGCCGATTACATTGCGCGCGCTGCGCAGCTTTTTAGCGAGAAAAGAAACGCTCTGGTTCATGGCGCTCATCTTCGTCGTTGCGGTACCGCAGCGGATCAACGATACGTTTCTTGGCGTATACATCCGCGACTTGGGCGGAAGTCCGAAACTGGTCGGCGTCGCCTGGTTCTTGGCCGCGGGAAGCGAGATTCTGGTTTTTGCTCTGAGCTTCTGGTGGCTGCGTCAAGGAAAGGAGTTGGCCATCATTTCGTTCTCGGCCTTTTTTTACTTCATCCGCTTCTTCCTCTCGGCCTGGATCACAGAGCCCCACCTGCTCGTAGCCATTCAATTATTACAGGTTTTCACGTTTCCGATTTTTTATTCGGCGGCGATTCAGTACTTGTACCGCATCGTTCCGGAAGAATGGCGGGCGACAGGGCAGACAGTGTTGGCAATCCTCTTTTTTGGCGTATCGGGCATTGTGGCGTCGTATATCGGCGGTTGGGTGTACGACCAGGTTGGCGGTAAGCAGCTGTACCTGTGGGTGTCGGGCATGTCGCTGGCTGGCGTACTCCTCAGCCTTGCCCTGCGCGTCGTTTTCCGCAAACAGGTGCTGGTAAGCTGAGCGAATTCTGTTACAATTAGAAGCACAGTAATGAAACGGGGGCCCGCACCATGGACTACATTGTACTCGATATTGAATTTAATGGGCGAAAATTTGCAAGCGATCTGCCGATGGAAGTCATCGAGATCGGGGCCGTCCGACTGGACGCTTCTCTGCAGCAAATCGACGAGTTTTCCGCCTTGATCAAGCCTGTCTACTTTGCAAAGCTGAACGGGTTTATTAAAAAGAAAACCGGCATTCCCCAGGAGGATATTGACCGGGCGAGCGGCTTTCCGAAGGTGATTCAGGATTTCATCCGCTGGCTCGACCGCAGTCCGGAGAAGCTTCTCATCACTTGGGGCGGCGAAGATTTGAAGCGCATTATCCTCGATACGCGCATGCACAAGCTGGACGACGCCTATTGGATGGCGATGGACTACTTCGACTTGCTGAAAGGCTACATCCGCTTTAAAAATGTGACCAACGATGTCAGCGTCGAAGCCGCGCTGGACGAACTCGGCATTACTGGCGAAGGCTCCGCTCACCGCGCGCTAGACGATGCGCGCATGACCGCGGAGGTGCTGCGCGCCGTCTTTCAAGAGCTCGACTTCTCGCGCAAGCAGCTTTTCGTCGACAAGTACACGAACGCGAAGGAACGTCGGCTCGTCAAAAACGCCGTGCGCACGATGCGCACACATAAGGTCGAGCCGACTTGGGAGCTGTTCGCAGCCAAATATTTTGCGGACAAGCTTGAAGGCGCCGATCCGCGCAAAATCGCCGAGCTGCAAAGCCTGCTCGCGGAAGAAGCGGCCAAGGCGCCGGCGGTGCGCAAGCCCGCCCCAGCACCCGCACCGGCTCAACCGGACGAGGCGTAGGCGGCTTGCATTACAAGTTAAGCCCCGACACGTGGCACGCCCCAAAACAAAAAGAAGCATTGTTTCCCCAATCAGGGGAGCAATGCTTCTTTACATAACCGCGATGCGGGTTTCTGGGATAGCTGATCTATTGAGAAGCTGGACCTTAGCGTAAATCCGCGCTGATCCGGTTAACTCCTTGCTTCTTGCCCTCACTTGCCTCGTCGCTGGCATCGCCCTTCGCTTCCAACATTAGCAGGTGCTCGCTAAGCTCACGGAACCAAGCTTCGTCGCGAACCGAAAGCGCCAAATCAATCATACTCTTCGCTTGCTCGACTGTCGTCACGCCGCCCTCCGGCAGCTTCTTCATGCTCGCCAAGTTCACGTCGACAATATGCCCGATCGTAGATTCCCGATCCGAGGCAATGACATAAACAAAGCCGATGCCCAGCGGCGTTGCAATTGAATCCACAAAGCCGTGTACCATTTCATCCTCGCGTGTCGTTGCGACTACCCAGTCACTGACGGCAATATTCATCATCTTCAATCGCCACCTTCGTGTATAATGAACTTTATACTGTAATTATATTAGTTACAGTAAAGAAAGTCAATACACATCATGCGTACACGCGGATAAAAACGGTTATTTCAACCCCGTCGTCGCCACACCTTCGATAAATTTCTTCTGAACTAAGAAGAACACTAGCAGCAGCGGCACCGATGCCATCACGGAAGCTGCCATCCGGAAATGGCCATTGACCGGGAAATTTACAAGATGGCGGCGGCTATTTATACTAGAGAGATATTCAATTGTAAATGGCAAAGGAGCTTTCCGATGCAAGCAGCAACTACACTTAATGAAGAACAATGGGCTGGCATTCTTCGGTATGTCGCCGAAACGTATTCCGAAGTCACGCTCAGCCGAGGGTTTCATTTCTACAAGCAAGGCATGGTCGATTCCCTGCGTCTCTCCGATTACGGGCTGCTCGAAGCACGTGTCGAAGAGTTCGGGGAAAAATGCAGGGTAGAGCTCGATGTAAACAAACCTACGATTGCTGCCTGCAGTTGTCCGGCTGCAAGAGGCTGCAAGCACATGGCCGCCGCCATTATGGCGCTCGGCGATCGGTACGGCTATCCGGCTTCGCAAGTCGTAAATGCCAAGATTCATTTAAAGCGTATGGCGGCGAAAGCGGCTGAAGGCAGCGGAGCGGAGAAGCTGCCTGGACTGCCCGTCAGCGGCTGGCAGCAGTTTCTTGACGGCTATACGCAGGGGATTAAGCCTTCCTACGATCAAGGGCGCTATGTGGAAGAGCTGCGAGTCCGCCTTGCAAGCCTGCAGCAAACAACCATAGCTTTCAGCGCAGCAGACAGGCTGTATTGGGAGCTGCATCAGCAGCTTTTTATCCTGCGCAAACTTGCAGAACAGCAACACGAATTAAGCGTCACCTTTTACACATCCTCTACGATTTATTGGGTGCTCGATCATCTGAACCAGTGGCTGGAGCTCCCGGAGCATCAACAAGGTCTGGCCCAGGACAGCAAGCGGCTGGAGGACACATTGGCGTATTTACGGCAGGGGATTGAACGGGAAAGCGACAAGCGCAATCAGCACTTTATCGTCTATGCCGCGATGTGCGCGGGAGCGGCCGAGCTGCTCCCTGCGCAAGAACAAGAAAGACTGGCACAGACGGAAGCCGCCGCTTTGGTACAAATCAGCGAAACGAAGGCCAATCTGTCCAGCGTCGCCGCCCATGCCTATGTGCTGACATGGCTGGGGCATTCGGACGAAGCCTGGAAGAAGCTTGCCCTGCATCCTTCCTTCGAGACCGCGAGCAGCTCCGTTTATCAGCCGTTTCTCGCGTTTTTCACGATCCACCGGCAATGGGTGAATTTAGCGGACTGGCTGCGGCAGTTGACGCCTTTTTTTGCTAGGAAGCGGCTGGATGAGCTGAATACGCTTATCGCGTACTGGAAGCTTGCCGCCGAACATTTGCCCCAAGCGGAAGACGCCATGTGGCGCGCCCTGGAGACGCTGCTGCCCCTTTCGTACCGGGTCATCGAAAGCCTTCTCCATGAGCAAGGCAAATGGAAGCTGTGGATCGAGCTGCAAATCATGCAGGGGCACAGTCCGCTCGAACACCGCGTCAGTGTGCTCCAACCAATAGAGAAGGAGTCGCCCGAGCTGCTGCTTCCCTACTATCATCAAGCGATCGAGCAGTACGTCCGGCTTAAGAACCGGCACGATTATAAAGCGGCGGTGAAGCTGCTGAAACGTCTGGACAAGGTATACAAAAAAATGAAGCAACCGGAGCGCTGGGAGGCGTTCTTCGCGGGCTTCGCCCAGCGCCACAGCCGTCTGCGCGCCTTGCAAGAGGAACTAAAGAAAGGAAAGCTGCTGGAATGACGACGATGCTCTCGTATTTACATACCCTTTCGCTTTCCGTCACATTGACCGATCGCGGCGACGCCCTCATCTGGGGCGAAAAAGACGGACGCGACATCGGCGGCGAGCAGCTCGCCAAGCTGCTCTTTGCCTGGCATGCGCCGTCTTATTACGGCACGACGCTGGAGATCACAGCGGCCGGCGAGCTTAGCCTGGTCGTCCTGCCGGCGGAAATGGCGCTGCCTTACTTCGCAGCGCCCAATTTCCTAGAAATCGCCGAATGGCACATGGCGACCGAGGCCGGCCGGCAGCTTTTGGAGCTGGCACCGCTGCTGCTGCGCGCCGCCGAAGAAGGCAGCTACCTGCCGAGCTTCGAGGCATACCGCCGCGGCGAGCTTGCGTGGACGTGGGATGGCCGCGCGGAAATGTTCGAAGGCGTCGACTGGGTGGCGATCAGCCGACTGGAAGGCTTTGGCGACAGCCTCTCCGGGCTGCGCGCCCTTTTCTCCGCTGCCGTCAAGCAGCGGCACTATGCCTCGGACGCGGCGCTGGGCGACCTGCGCCGCGATTATCCGGCGCTGTTCCGCACAGCGCCAGGGCTGTCGGCGGAAGCCATTACCGAAGCGGAATGGCTTGCCGCCATGGGGTGGCGGCCGGACATCGCGCCGTTCCGTCCGGCCCTGCAATTGCTGGAGCCGGATGACGAAGATCCGGCCTGGCGCCTTCGCCTCGTCCTGACGGACAGACAGGACGGCTCGTTCATGATCCCCGTCCGCTTGCAGGAGGACGGGCAAGCGACAGGCGACTGGGATGACGCCTGGGAACCTTTCGTCGCCGAGCGGGCCCCGGGCTGGGCGGCTCGGCTTGGTGCGGCGCTGCCCGGCTTGACAAGCCGCGGCGTCCTGCTCGGGACCACGTTAACCGACGAGTCGGCGTGGTCCTTCTTGACCACCAACAGCCGTCAACTCCTGGAGGACGGCTGGAACGTGCTGCTTCCCGGCTGGTGGGAAGCAGCCTCGAAGCGCAAGCCGCGGCTGAGCGCGCGGCTTGCCGAAGGCGCCGGCAGCGGCGGAGGCGGCGAGTCGCTGTTCGGGATGAACGCGCTTGTCAGCTTCGACTGGCGCGTCGCCATCGGCGAAAACTCGCTGAGCGAAGCGGAGTTTATGAGCCTGCTCGAACGGAACGAGCGGCTGGTCCGCTTCCGAGGCGAGTGGATCTATCTTGATCCGGCGCTGCTGGAGCAGATCCGCCGGCTTATGGCGAGCGTCGACCCCGCCGAGGGCTTGTCGCTGCAGGATATTTTGCAGCTGCATCTGCTCAGCGAGCTGGAGAAGGAGCAAACTGCCGAACGGCGTGCTTCCGGCAGAAAAGAGGAGTCGGAAGAAGAAGCGGAGGACGACGCTCGCGTGGAGCTCGAAGTCGAGCTGAACGCGCATCTGCTCAAGCTCATGCGGCAGCTTGCGCAGCCTTCCGACATTCCTGCATTGCCCGTTCCCGATGGCCTGCAGGCCGAACTGCGCGGCTACCAGCGGCAGGGCTTCACCTGGCTCAGCTATATGCGGCAGCACGGCCTTGGCGCCTGTCTTGCCGACGATATGGGGCTCGGGAAAACGGTTCAGTTTATTACGTATCTGCTCTACCATCAGCCGGTTTCGGAGCAGCCTGCCCTGCTCGTCTGTCCGACATCCGTGCTGGGCAACTGGCAGAAGGAGCTCGCCCGCTTCGCACCGGAGCTCCGGGTCATGCTCCATTATGGCAAATCGCGACTGGGCCGCGAGGAGCTGACCGAAGCTCTTCCGCATACAGATATTGTGCTGACGTCCTACACGACGGCGCTGCTCGATCAAGAAACGCTCCAAGCGTACACCTGGAGCTCCCTCTGTCTCGACGAAGCGCAAAACATTAAAAATGCCGCCAACAAGCAATCCGCGGCGATCCGCTCGCTCAGCGCCCTGCACCGCATTGCATTGACGGGGACGCCGATTGAGAATAGGTTGTCAGAGCTATGGTCGATCTACGACTTCATGAATCCCGGCTTCCTCGGCAGTCAGCGCGGCTTTCAACAGCGGTTCGCCACACCGATCGAGAAGCATCAGGATACGGAGCGCACTGCGCAGCTTCAGCAATTCATCAAGCCGTTCATGCTGCGGCGCAAGAAAAAAGATCCGGCCATCCAGCTCGATCTGCCGGATAAGCTGGAGAACAAGGTCTACATCAACCTCACGGCAGAGCAAGGCGCGATGTACGAGCAGACTGTGAAAGATCTCATGTCGCGCATGCAGCAGCTTGAGGGCATGGAGCGCAAAGGCGCCATTCTCGGCGCCTTGACGCAGCTCAAGCAGCTGTGCGACCATCCGGTATTGTTGTCGAAGGAGCTGGACATTGTGGAGAGCACACAGCTCTCCGAGGAGATCCGCGAGATGCTCATAGGGCGCTCCGCCAAGCTGGAGCGATTGGTGACGATGGTGGATGAACTGCGTGATGAAGGCGACTCCTGCCTGATCTTTACCCAGTACGTCGGCATGGGCCGCATGCTGGCGAATCTGCTCAGCGCGCAGCGCGGCGAGCCGGTACTCTACTTGAACGGCTCTACGCCCAAGCAGGCGCGAGATGGCATGATTGAGTCGTTTCAGGCATTTGACGGCGTGGGACCGGGTCCCGGCATCTTCATTCTGTCGTTGAAAGCCGGCGGCGTCGGCCTCAATCTAACTGCCGCGAATCATGTCTTCCATTTTGACCGATGGTGGAATCCGGCTGTTGAGAACCAAGCGACTGACCGGGCTTATCGGATGGGTCAGAAGAAAAATGTGCAGGTGCACAAATTCATCTCCCTCGGCACGTTGGAAGAGCGGATTGACGAGATGCTGGAAAACAAAATGAGCCTCAGCGAGAATGTCATTTCCTCCTCCGAGGGCTGGATTACGGAGCTTTCCAACGAGGAATTGCAGGACTTGTTTACACTTCGGCGGACGTGGTAGGAAAATTTTTTGGGAGGGCATGCATAATAATCCAATACCTCCGCAAACTACTCCCATACCCTTCCTTAAGGAGTGATAACTCATGGCTAGAAACAAACAATTAGTCGTGCAAGAAGCAAGAGCAGCCCTCGAGCAAATGAAGTACGAAGTGGCGCAGGAACTCGGTATCGCCCTGCCGCAAGACGGTTACTACGGTTATATGGCAACGCGTGACACCGGCTCCATCGGCGGTCAAATCACCAAGCGCCTTGTGCAAATCGCCGAACAGCAATTGAACGGCTACCGCCGCTAGGCTCGAAGGCTACATAAGAAGAAAAGACTGGATCTCACCTCACACGAGGAGATGCCAGTCTTTTGCTTTTATATGACAAATGTTTGAAACACCGGTGAGCGCAACCTGCCGCTTCGGCTCCATGCTTTCGTTTTGATATTGGCCATGATAACCGGCTCCATATAAGCAAAATGTTCGTCTTCCTTATAGACGAGCCTGCCTTTTACCCGCTCAATTGCGAGCCGATGCTCCGGTTTCACACCGTGTTCAATAACGCCTACCGGCAATTTATCCCCGTTCGGACCGTCGATCGATGCGAGCAAGGCAAAATTGTTTTTGCGATACCCGGAGACATATACGTCCGCATGCGTCCAGTTCGTCACCTTTTGCCAGACTTGAGAGCGTTTTCCTTGTTGGTAGATGGAATTTTCTTTGATAGATTTGATGACAATACCTTCTAGCCCCTGCCTGCACATTTCCTCAAAATAACTCGTTGCCAAACCTTCGAATATGGGAATTTTTTTGAAGTTTGCGGTTTCGGTGAAAGCTTCGTCCAAGTATTGTTTCCGTTTCAGCAGCGGCAAATGCGTCACATCGATACCCTTATATCGTAAAATATCGAAAGCATAAAACACGACCGGCCGCAAATTTTTGCGGGAATAATACCTCGCCGTCATCGCCTCGAAATCCGGTTTGCCCTGATCGTCGAGCACCATCAGCTCCCCGTCCAATACAGTGCCTTGCGGGAGCGGACTTTGCAGCAGCTCTGGAAATTTGTGCGTAATGAGCTCCTGATATTTCGTGTAAACATAAAGCCTGTCCATTTGGGACACGATAACTCTAACGCCATCAAGCTTCTGCTCGGCAATATGATGTTTGCTGTTAAAAGGTTTATTGTTTTTCGCTTCGTAAGGCTTCATAGGAGCAATGAACATGTATGATCACCCTAGCTTCCATGATACTGTACGCCGCGAGATGTGCCTATAGGGACTTGAAGGTAAAAGCGAGAGATTCTCGCTAAAATGCCGGCAAAAAAGTGAAAAAGCCTCCTTAACCGGAGGCTTTTCGATCATTCTTATGCGGCTTGGATTAATGCATTCCTTCAAATGCAATGTCTGAGCGAACCTCTTCAGTTTTCGCTTTTCGACCGCGGCGCAGGAAGAGTCCAAGGACCGCTCCGAAGATCGCCACGATCAGCATGATGCTGAACGTATGGCCAAAAGCGTCCGGCGCGACAGTCAGCATCGCTTTCTGCATCTCGGCCGGTGAAGTTACTGGCAGCTTCTGCGCTTTGATCTCAGCCGTAACTTTGGCTGTAAGAATCGTCACGACGATCGCAACCGCAAAGGAGTTTACAACTTGCTGCATGGCGCTCGTGAGCGAAGTGACGCGGCTGACGAGGTCTTGCGGCGCTTTTTGAATCAAGTGCGAGTTGATCGGCATCATCATAAGTCCCATGCCTGCACCCGCCATAATCAACGGTAAAATCAGATCATGACCTTCCGTCGTCGCGCTTACGTGCGAATATTGGAAGATCGCGCCGGACACCAAGCTGAGGCCGATAACGACCAACCAGCGTACGCCGATTTTATCGTATAAGTATCCGCCGATCGGCATCATAAAGGCTGAAGCGAGCGCCTGCGGGAAAAGTGATAGTCCCGTGTCAAAAGCGCCGTATCCGCGAGCTTGCTGCAGGAACTGCGGCAGCAGGAAGATCGCCCCGAAGAGGCTGAATTGCACCACCCATTGAACGAAGATCCCGAACGAGAAGTCTACGGATTTGAACACGCGCAGCTCCAGAAGTGGAATTTTGGCTCGTAATTCAACGATGACGAACGCGATTAAGGCGAGTCCGCCAACGATGAGACCCGTCAACGTTTTTGTCGACGTCCAGCTGTCCGCACCTTGGGTAATGCCGTAAGACAATGCCGCAAAGGCGATTGGCCCCAGGATCATCCCCGGAAGGTCGAAGCCCGCGACCGGCTTACGCGGCGTAAATGGCAGCTTCCACATCCCGAATATAAAACTGACAATCCCTACAGGGATGTTAATAATAAAAATCCAATGCCAGGAATGGTATTCAACCAGCCAGCCGGACAGCACCGGGCCGATTGCCGGCGCCAGCAAAATCGGCACACCAAGCATGCCCATGACCTGCCCGATTTTGTTAGGCGGGCTCAAGCGATACACATAGGCCATCGCCACCGGCATGACAAAGCCACCGCCGAGACCTTGCAGAATCCGGAAGAAAATCAGCATTTCCGCACTGTTTGGCGTTGCGCACAAAGCGGATGCGAGCGTGAACAACAGCACCGAGGTCAAGAAAACATTTTTCGCGCCAAAACGGTCCGATAACCAACCCGCGAGCGGAATAACCGCTGCCGAAGCCAGCATATACCCCGTCACCGCCCACTGAATCGTCGGCAGATCCGTTTTGAAATCGACAACCAGCTTGGATAGCGCAACGTTCATCGCGGTCGAATCCAGAATAACCATGAAAATCCCCACAATAATGGCTATAAGCGGGACGATGATGCTCGTAATTTTAAACTCCGGCTCTGAGCTGCCGGGTACCGCGGTTTGACTCATCCGAACTCCTCCTTAGACAATCTCTATCGTCTCGTGTTACAATGTTTACGGACAATTGTCCGCTAACTCATAATACGGGACAATTGTCCGCAATGTCAAATGAAATTTTTATTGCCGATTTTACACATCAGGAGGAGCCAGGTATGAAACAACCCGATGATCCAAACTCACAACTTACACCTGAACCGGGCCAACCGACTGCTACCCCCGGAGGCCGCAGGGAAATTCGCGATTACGAATACCGACAGCGCATTTTGAGCGCCGCGCGTACACTTCTCACGACTCAAGACGTGGATTCTGTCACGATGCACCAGATTGCCAAAGAATCCGGCGTCGGTCAGGGGACGCTTTACCGGCGATACACACATATGGGCGATATTTGCAGTGACTTGATCAAGTCAACGACACAGCAATTTGTAGGCACTTTGGAAGAGCGCTACGGTTCCCCTGCGCCTGATGCACGGGGTCTTGCCATCTTGGAGAGCTGTATCCGGGATCTCATTGCATTCGTCGACACGCACGTTTCGTTGCTGGCATGGATCAGTTCCATGCACGCCGATAAGCGACAATATAATATTTTGCAAAAGCCTTTTTTTGTCCGGCTGCACCGGATCCTTGTGCCTTTGCTCGAGCGAGCGGTCGCCCAAGATGACATTGAACCGCTTGACGTTACGCTCACGGCCAATATTATCCTCATTACTCTTATGCCTGAGTCCTATCTGTTTCACAAAAACAACCTGGGTTACACCAAGGACTCCTTCACCGAGGGAATTTGCCGGCTGTTTGTGAAAGGGTTATAAGGGGAGGCCTGGGGATATGAATGCCTATCAGCAAATTTTCTGGAAAAAATATATCGCCCAAGCGAAGCTCGACGTTATCTACGCCTCTTACACCAAAGTTTCGCGATCGTGGAACGACGAAAACCCCGCATGTCCGTTCAATCGCCTGTATATGATTATGGAAGGCGAGGGATTCGTCCGGATAGGCGAGCAAGTTTTCTATCCCAAGCCGGGCGAGCTCTACCTCCTTCCTGCTGGGAGCGATCAGGCATACGGTACGATCAGCGATGACACCTTCGGTAAATTTTGGTGCCATTTCAGTGCAAAGATTGGCGATCTGGATCTTTTTCAGATTTTGCATGTATCGCCGTTTATCAAAGTGAACGCGCTCGAAATGTTCAAAGAGAAATTTGAACGTTTGATCAGTTGGAGTAAAGACAGCGCCATGACCTCGGAACTCAGGCTTCATGCCGCTCTGCTCGATTTGATCGCCGATTATATCGAACAAAGCCCATCTATGAAGCTGAGCATCGGCGGTACGCCAACCTTCGAGAAAATGAACAATGTGCTCGACTATATGGCTGCCCACCTGTCGGAACAGGTGTCGATCGAGGAATTGGCGCAGATTACGCACTATCATCCGAACTATTTTATCAACGCTTTCAAGCAATTCACCGGGTATTCTCCGATTCACTATATGAACCACCTTCGCGCGGAAAAAGCGAAAGAACTGCTGCTCACCACGGAACTGAGCGTCTCGCAAATCGCCGAGTCGTTCGGGATGGAACTGTCGTATTTTTCGCGGATGTTCAAGGAGCATACGGGGTTTAAGCCGACCGGATTCCGGGAGCTGCGTCCGCGGTAGGGCGTGGTTGGCGTAGTTGGCGTTGTTTGGCGTTGTTGCGCGTAGTTGAGAAGCGGAGTGCGGTAGAACCGGTGGAATCAATGTTATCTGTAACTAGATAGTTGAGCGGAACGTCAGTGCGTTATTTGGGTGGAATCTTGCAGTTTTGGACGTAACGCGGAACGTAGATACCTTATTTGAGCCCAAAACCCGGTTATTCCCCTACAATTGCGTAAATAAGGCCTTGTCGTTCCGGTTGATGAACGGAATGGGCACTTTTTAACAAAATAGCGTCTTCTCGTTCCCCATCTTCCGAGCAAGATCGGCACCGGACGCAATCCTGCCAAACTTTTAGGTTGGCTTGAAAATAGAAATAGCGGCAGCCTTAGGCTGTCGCTTGTTTGATGAATGAACGCGCGACTTCCACCTGCGCAGGCTAAATCCGCATCAGCTGGGCTGGCCGCATGCCTGGAAAGCGAAAGCCTCTTCTCTACTTTAGATCGGAGCTTTTTTTAATGGCTTTTGCAGCGCGTCCACAGTGGCTGCGATGATACTTGTTGCTAAAATCCCCATTAGACATAATGAGGTAGGACCGGCTGCATCATCACTGTCTGTAACTGAAGCAAGCACCCTTAAACCTACTATGGCTATCAAAATGAGAATAATAACTGCAAAAGCACATTTCTTTATAATCTGCAAGGATTTAAGGGATAGCTCAGATAAAGCATTGTTTTTTTCGATGTAGGTTAACAGTTTATAGGCTTGATACAACGCAACAGAAACCGCAATACAGAATCCGTATGAACATATTAAAAAAGGGATTAGGAAGTAAGCCGTCTCTGGATGTACCTTTGCATCTTTAACGGCTATCCCAGGCAGGCAGATACACAAAGCAAGCACTGCAATTCCTGCCAGAAAAATAATGACCTTTAAGAACGTGGTTGAACCTCGTCTAACATTCAATAGAATCACCTCACTTATTAATTGACAGCATGATCTTATCACATGATTTATCGTTTTACAATAAATTTATGTTGTTATAAACAATATTATTATTGTTATATCCAACAAAAAAGAGCATTTCTTTTTAAAAAGAAGTGCTCTTTCCAGGTGCCCCAACCAAGGCAAAGTCTATTATTTTTTGAAGTATTGTTCTAGTTCAAGGACTTCAAGCAGACCAAGCTGTACAGGCCGCCAGCCCAGCAGATCCTGCGTCTGTACACTCGACCTAGGAATATCAAGTGCAGCCAGGACGCCTAAAAAACTGTTCCTTCGAGCACGGCTCACTCCACTCCTAAAAAGTGTTCCCACACAATTGTGGTTGATGAATCGAACAATTACAGCATAAACTATAGAGTGAACTCTAAAGCAAGCCATTCCGAGGAGAAATCGAGATGAAAATTCAAGAATTAGCGGTAAAAATGGGATTATCCGTTCATACGATCCGTTTTTATGAAAAGGAGGGCCTCTTCGACAGTCGCCATGTGCAGCGGGAGAAAAATAACTACCGCAATTACTCAGACGAGGCTGTAGAGCGCCTGCAAATGATCAAGAAGTTTCAAGGCCTGGGGTGCTCGCTGGCCGAGTTAAAAGAGATTTTTCAGGATCACGATACCAACACGAAAACTCACCAACAGATCATTGACTGGATCGAGCAAAAGAAAGCTGAGATTGAGCAGAAGAAAGCCGAATATGACCAAGTTCTCGAGACGTTGGAATGGATGATTGCATACAGAAAGCTTTTAATGACCGATCCGCAAAAAGCTGAAACGCTGTTCAAAGCTAGAACGTCCGTTTCCCCTCACTAAGCACAAGCCGCCCTTCTCGCTTAAACGCCCCGCATGACATAAAAAAAGTCGCATGCATGCGCCTTTTTCTTTGGCCCTGATCAAGGCAGGGATATGAAGAGTTTCTTGATTTTTCCGTCTGACAGAATAAATGTATGCTTCAAAAGGAACGGATCCGGCAAATTCGTTTTATCAAAGTCGCCGTCGAGCGCCGCGATAACAGCGTACGCGCCGTCTTCTTGCATGACTTGCGTAATGTCAAAACGAACATGAACCTTAAAAATTTCTGATTCGCACCAGTTTCGAATAGCATCTATGCCATTGAATTCCCGATTCATATCTACGACATCTGCGTTCTCATCAAATGCGTCAAGAAGTAGTTCCAATTGTTCTGTGTTCGATGCCTGAAAATAAGCTTTCACGGAATCCGGTAATTGCAACATCATATAATTTCCCCCTTAATTGTAATCTATATCTTAATTCTGCTGCAGCTTTGTTTGCGGACGAATATAGCGGATGGCTAGAAATGCTGCGATTGCGTGCCAATTGCATAACTGAGAGAGAAAATGGAAGTTAACTGACCTGCGGATGCAATGGATATTCCCATATCTCTGGCTATGATATCCAAGAAGCCGGCAATCACATACTCGGAAGTTCCTACGAAGAATGTAATGATCGCCAGTAGTATGATTTTAAAAGAGTTTGACATGTTCTACCTTCCTTTGTAACAGAATTTTGCAAGAGCCATGTGTGAGTAAGCTCAGTACGTGGATTATGATAACAACGAAACAACCATTAGTCTAATGCATGGTTTCTATTTTTTTAATTAATAAATTTCATGTATTTTCACCTTCGCATAAAATAAACAGCAAACACCCCCTAAACCAGTATTTAGGGGGTGTTTGTGAAGCTGATCCAGTGATCGCATAGGTCTCACTTATTGTATTCAGTATTAATTTCTCGCTGCTTAATGTAACTCACAAATTGCTGGGCTGCTGGCGACAAAAATCTGTCTTTCTTTAAATGTAAACCAACCTCCCACTTCCATCCCTCTTCTTGAATCTCAATCCAATGCAAACCATTGAGGATCAGGCCCGCGGTTTTCGGCAGCACGGAGACACCTAATCCGGCAGAGACAAAACCTGCCACAGTCGGCAGATCTTCTGCATCGTAGGAAGTGCTGAGTGTGAAGTTCATATGATGAACCCTTGTTAAAAGCGAATCCCTTAAGGAGCAGTTATGTTTCAGGGCAACAAACGGCTCTCCGGTAATTTCTTTTAAACTGATCGAAGAACGCTCTGCAAGCGGATGGTCGGCATACACGACCAGATATAGCGGCATACTTTGAATGGGTATCCATTCGTAATGATCGCTGACCGGTCTTTCCGATGTAATTAATAGATCAGAAAGGCCATTTTCAACCTGTTCCACAATGGTTCCTTTATCCCCTTGCGTAAGCTCAAAGGTGATTTTCGGGTTCGCAAGCTGATATTTCCGCACTAAATTAGGAATTAAATCAACACCAAGTATATTTAGATAGGCTAGATGTATCGTACCCGAATCAGGATTAGCGTATTCTTCAAGCTCCTGCTTGCTTTGCTTCACTTCCTGTAAAATCTTCTCGACACGCTTAGCAAACATCGTGCCGTATCGATTAATATGCAGATTTCTTCCCTTGCGCTCAAATAAAGGGACGCCGAGCTCATCTTCCAGTTTGGCTATGGAATGACTGAGCGCGGGCTGTGTGATCGACAACGACTCCGCCGCTCTCGTCAAATGTTCTGTACGTGCAACTTCCAAAAAATATTCTAATTGCGTAAGTTCCATAGGTTCCTCTCTTATCCTGCCTCTTTTCTAACAATTATCTATAAAAACACGATGAATCGCAACGTGTTCCCTCTCGAGTACTTATTTTTCGGCACTAGCCTAAGTATCTCACTCACGCCATACATAAATAAAAGTAATCAAATTTATTAAATTCATGAAATAGACTGTTTGCCTTATTTGACGTAAAGTAATTCACAGGATTCAAAAAGTTACAAGAAACATCGTCATGGAGGCGAACGTATGACATTCACTTCTTATCAGCAAGAGTTTCAAGGAAAACGTGCTTTGGTCACAGGAGGCACTGCAGGAATGGGCTACGCTATCGTAAAGCGATTAGCTGATGCTGGTGCAACTGTTCTTACGACCGCTCGGACAACGCCAACGAATTACAGCGTCCACGGCGTTCATTTCGTTCAGGCAGACGTAACCACGCTGGAAGGGACGTCCCTTTTAATTGAGGCAGTCGAAGAGAAGCTTGGTGGTATCGATATTCTCATTAATACTGTAGGCGGTTCATCTACGCCTCCCGGCGGAGCCTTAGCTTTAACCGATGAAGATTGGCTTCATACGCTAAACCAAAATCTTCTTGGATCCGTGCGATTAGACAGAGGCCTCTTGCCCATGATGGTTGCGCAAAGAAAGGGGGCTATCCTCCATGTGAGCTCTATTCAGAGAAAGCTTCCCTTGTATGAATCAACGCTAGCTTACGCAGCGGCTAAGGCGGCATTAACCACCTACAGCAAAGGCTTGTCCAAAGAATTTTCTCCGAAAGGTATCCGCATTAACACGATCGCTCCCGGATTTATTCAAACTGAGGCTGCGACTCGCTTGATTGATCGAATTGCTACAGCTGCTGGCAGTCGAGAAGCCGCCCTGCAGCAACTGATGAATTCTCTAGGGGGCATCCCTATCGGTCGCCCAGGCTTACCAGAAGAAGTCGCGGAACTTGCAGCATTCTTAGTATCCGACCGCGCCGCCTCTATCACAGGGAGCGAATACGTCATCGACGGCGGCACTATGCCCACTGTATGATCACACGGCTACCTGCCCTGACATCAAAAGGCGATCTAACCGGTCACCCATGACCCGGTAAGATCGCCTTTTTTAAATGAGTACGCGTTACGGATAGAACGCATTTGCCTTTGTCGTTGTCGGACACCAACGGGTATTTAGCAGGAACTTGATCAGCGACTGTTTCGCTCGCTCCGTGCCGATGTAGTTCAAAGATTCCGCCGCATGTGCACGGACGTAACGGTTCTCGTCGCCCAGCGCAAGCTCGAGCTGCGGCACAGCTGCTTCAGCCGCGCGCCCGAGTCGGGACAGCGCGAGGCTCGCCATGAAGCGCACCTGCGCGTTCTCATCCTGCAGCGCGCCGGACAAAGCGGCAACGGCGAGATCGAGCTGCGCCTCCATCTGCCCTAGCGCATCCACCGCCGTGTGGCGCACCAAGGTGGCTGGATGTCGGAGCAGTGCTGCCAACGCTGGCACCGCATCGGCCGCCAGACCGCGAAGCTCGCCGAGCGCGAATACGGCGCGGGCGACGATCTCGCTGTCCGCATGCTGCAGCGCGGCAATCAGCCCCGGCACCGCGTCGGCGCCCGCAACGGATAACCCGTAGGCGGAAACGCGGGAGATGTCGCGGTTGTCGCTTTGCAGTCCGAGCAGCAGGGAATGCACACCGGCCTTGCCGCTGGCTGCAAGTTCATAGGCGGCGTTAATGGCAACGGGCTCGCTCGCACCGAGCTGCTCTGTCAGCGTTTTCAAATGAGCCGGCTCCGCAGCCATCGTACCGGCCAAACTGCCGACCCGTCCGGACAACCAGTTCCACGTCTCTTCCCACATAAGGTCGTGCGCCGCGATCGGCAGGTTCAGTTCCGCAGGCTTTTGCCAAGCCACCATCTGATTGTCCCAGCTCGGCGCTTTCGGCATTTCCGTCCGCATAAACTCAAACTTCAGCATATAGCGCGGCTGCCCTAGCACATTCGGCGTTGAGCGATGCCAAATATCGTAATGGATCAGCGCAAAAGTTCCCGCTTCCCCGCTCGCCAGCGCCTCACCCGGTGCCTCGTCATCTTCAAATGTCCGCGTTTCATAGTTTTGCGTCCCTGGCATGATACCGGTTGGCCCCAATTCAACGGGCGTGTCCTGTGGGAAATACATGATCATTGCCCAGTGGGGATGATGGTTCCGCAGTCGGCTGTAGCCCCAGTAGCTGTCTTTGTGCCAGCCGCCAGGCTTGCTGGATGCGTTATAATGCCCGTGACGATGCGCATGCATCATATAGTTCGGCCCAAGCACGCTGGTGAGTGCGCCGGTCACGACCGGATGGTCGAACACCTGTTGCAGCTCGCGAATGCGCGGCAGCAGATTATTCCCGGGATTCCCTTCCTCCTCATAAACCGAATTCAGTTGGGCTACCAAGTGTTCATGGAATTCCCGCGGAAAATCTGTTTTTAAAATCAAAAATCCTTGTGCGATAAACGTCCTCATTTGCTCGTCTGTGAGCAGTTGCATACCCTTCGTTTCCATGGGGCAGCCTCCTTGGCAAGTGTTGGATTACGTCGTTCATGACTCCATTATAAGGAGGCTGCCGCAAGCTTTGAATCCACAATCCTAACTTGAACTTGCACAATATTAAGGTGCTTTTCGCAAATGACATCACAATCCTGACCCCAGCTTATAACAGCGCGGGCATCACATATCCGTACACCGCGAAGAAGTGAAAGGTGCTCCCGACCAGCACAAAGAGATGCCAAATCGCATGGTGATAGCGCAGCCTGCGCCACAGAAAAAAAGGAACGCCCGCCAAATAAGAGAGGCTGCCGTAGAGCAGCATCTGGAACCCGACGCCAGGCAGGCGGTGAAACAAAGGTACAATGACACCGAACATGATACAGCCCATGATCAGATAAAGAAGCAGCCCCCACGGCAGGAAGCGGTCGATGACTCTGCGGACGAACAGCACGCCGCCCAAGGCGAGCAGCCAAATCGCCGTCAGCAGCTCGGTCGCCAGCCTCCCCTGCCAGGCAATGAGCAGGAACGGCGTGTACGTGCCCGCAATGGCGATGAAGATTGCCGCGTGATCTAGCCGTTCGAACCGCTCGCTCCATTTCGGCGAGCGGGTGCTGTGCAACAACGTTGACGCCGCGTACAGCAGGCAAAAGGAAACGCCGAACACCGCGTTGCTCGCCAGGTAGACGGCGTCTTCAAACAGCGCCGCCCGCTGGAGGAGCAGCACGAGCCCCCAAAGGCTAAGGCCAATGCCGATGCCGTGGCTCAGCGCGTTGATGGGTTCTTCTTTGGGCAGGAATCGAAGATGCATGGCAGTGAAACCTCCTTGGACAGTGGTTTCTTTATTTTTGCCATGGATGGGGGTGGATATGTATGGAAAAGCCCCGCAAGTGGTTTGCTTGCGGGGCTTGACGTTAATTAAATTATTGAGGAACGATATTCAGTCCCATATAGTCGACAGTGTACTCTTTTCCCTCGAACGTATACTTCATGCCGTAGAAGGTATAGCCCGTTACATGCATATCTGTGAACGGAGGAGGTACTAATTTGACTTTCAAATACGTAACCCCATTATCAACAATTAGCTCGACAGGCAAATCTGCCTGTTGACCTATCACTGATGCTTTCGCTTTAGATCCATCTAGGACTCCTTTCAACATAGGCGCTCCCGAATCAGAAACATAGTCCAGGTCGCTTAAAGAGAACCTTATGACGTCTGCTGAAGAGGCAGAAGTTGGCAATACATAAGTAGAGGCCTCACCTTGTCGAATAAGCTGTTCATAAACAGTTCCTGTGACAGTGTCAACGGGTCTGACATCGCTAATCTTTAACTGAAGTGGCAATTGGACTGAGATTTCTACTGGGTCACTGCACCCCATGTCGTTGCATGCTTGAACACTAAACGTATTGTCGCTTCCTGGTTTTAAGTTCTCAAATTGCATGATAGTCGTCCCTGTACTTGGTAACTCAGTTCCGTTATGAATGACCTGAAAATAAATATTATTATCTTTAGAAGATACTTCATTTGTATACCAGTTTATAGAAACCTTCCCACTGTTAATAACTTGTGCATTGAGTACTGCAACTGGTCTTGGTTTTTTGTGCAAATACCAAATCCCTGCAAAATAAGGCTCGCCTGACTGTAGGCTAAACTGCCCACTAACAATTGTCGAATAGTCAGCTTTTGTTATTTGAACCGTGTACGTAACACCAGAAGGCACTTGATCAATTTTAAAGTATCCCTGCGAATCAGTCTTGGCAGTCAAATTCGTCCCTACTATGCTTACTGTTGCATCTTTAAGCCCAGCTGGAGAACCTGTCTCGGACCATTCATTTACAAATCCATGAATTCCACCCGGCACTTGTGAATTAGGCAAAGGAATTTCAGGAAAAGGAGTAATTGAAGTCGGACATGTTGTAGCTGAGCATCGATTTGATTCTCCACCTTTAAAAGAAATTGCCTCTTTTCCTTGGAAACTAATAGAGTAATCTTTCCCATCCGTTTGCTTGTCAACACTTAGCAGTGCATACTCCGCAAGATAGGAATATTGCGTGATCCCCTTTACTTGAAGGCCTGAAATTTGAAAGTCGGAGATTTGAGAATTCACGACCGGATGATTAAAGTAAACTAATACCAAATCGGATCTTACACTTTGTGCAAGTTGAATGGTTGCATCAAATTGCTTAACCGTCAGTGCGACAACTTTTGACGCAGAAAAAGCACCTTTTTGTAGGGTAAGCGTAATGTGAACAACTGCGTCACCTGCTCCATACGCCGGTCTTTGCAGTGGCCCCCACGTCGACAACACTTCCGATTTATCAGACTGGATTAGTATGGCTCCGTTGCCATCATTCAATGAAGGGAAGATCGGGTACTGCGTGACTGAATCCGCGGAATCTCCCGGCTGATATTGAATTTGCAAAGCATTTAATTGAATGAAAATCTCCTGTACAGCGGATTTCATCTCCCGATAGGAAGAAATGTTAAACGCAAGTTCTGAAACACCTAGTGAGGTAGCATTGTCAATCGCTAGGTCTGCCTTCTCAAATAATTTTAACCGGTCTGGAATATCAACCTGCGTTTGTCTAAAAGCTTCATCAATTGCTGCCACAGCAGCAAGCCTCGCCGCCTCCCTCACCGCCACATCAACCACCGCTGCCGGATAAATGTCTAGCAATTTTGCAACAGCATCCGGATCACCCTTAATGGTAACAGGCGTAGCAGAAACGATTTGCTGAATTTGAACGGAGCTTGCAACTGTTAAAATCGGCGTCCCGCTTCCAAAATGAATGGTATGAATAATTGTAGGTTGAGCGTTCCCGTTCGATGGCGCTTCGATCTGTAGTTGAGCATTCCCCGCATTATTCGTAACGCTGCCGTCGATATTTCCGCGCAAGGAAATCGTTTTTCCTGCTGCTCCAGGCTGAATCGTAATCGCACCAAGCGTTCCTGTCGTCGTCGCCGACTCGAGAATCGCCTGCGACTCCACAGATGTATTCGAAACCACGGCTCCGTCCAGCGCCAAAATCCGAACCGGCTGGCCGTTGTTATTGACCGCATTGACAACCAACATCGTGATCGTTGAACGACTTAATTTGATCGAGCTGACCGCGCCGGACTTCACTTGAAGATTGTCAGCATGAATGTTCGTTAACGTGACTTCTCCACTTTGACCAGGGTCGAGAATTAGCGTACCTACGGACGTCTGGCCGCTAGCAGGACCATAGCTGCCGGAAGCAGTAACCGTAAGAGTAGCGATGGTCTTCCCGCTTGCCAGCTGTTCAGCAACGGTTGGAGCAGCAGTCCCTGGGGCCATTCCACCGCCTCCGCCGCCTGCTCCAGCGCCGGTCATCGCCTGCTCAATTACTTGCCCACGGAACGTCAAGTGATACTCCGTACCCAAGCTTTGCGAACTCGTCGTCAAAACAACGACAGCTTTGCTTCCCGACTTAAAGGCAGCAGCTTCAACTTTGAGCGTTTTATCGAAGGCAAAGTCCGCCTTATCCAGCGTTAACAAATCCTTATCAAACGTCACCTCAACGCTGGTGTTGGAAACTGCTTCGATTTTGGTAATTTTCAACGCCTGAACAGCGTTTGCAAGCTCTTTCGACTTGCTAATATATGCATCGCGATGTTCCTTTACCTCATAAGCCAATCTCGCGATAGCTTGACGGTCTGCGAAACGTTTTGGCGCAAATAACGGCTCTCCATTCGGACCTTCTTCACCGTTTACAAGATCAATTTCAGATGCTAGGATAACGGCATTTTTCGCCCAATCCGAAACTTCTTTGAGATCGGCGAAATCTTCCTTCGACACTGTAGACAACGTCAGCTTGTCCAGTCCTAAGGCACGAGTAAGAAACACGACCAGTTCTTCACGCCTTACATTCGCATTCGGTGAAAACGCATCTTGGGAAGTTCCTTGCGTAATCCCCGATTTTACTAAAGCATCGACGTATTGGGCATACCAGCTTGAAGGCGCAACATCCTTAAAAGATGTAGAGGATATCCCATCTTCTTTCACTTTCAAACCAAGCGCTATAACCAAAATCTTAGCCAGCTCCGCACGTGTTACCAATTTCGCCGGTTGGAAAGAGCCATCCTCATACCCGGAGAGCACACCGGCACTGACCAAAGCCTCGATTTCAGATTTGGCGTAGGACTGATTGATGTCGGAAAGCGGCTGGGATGCAACTCCATCAGCTTGAGCAGCAACCCCAAAACTAAGAATCATTGATAAAACAAGTAGGCATGATGTAAACCGCTGAACAAATCGACGCACTGTTTCTCCTCCGTTAATCTTCGAATGTATGATACAAGCAACATTATAACGGAGCGGCTCTCTCCGCGTAATAAATATAAATGAAATTTAATCATTTCCGACAAAAAACGACACAGCCTTACGGCTGTGCCTCCTCCTTCTTTTTGCCAATCCCTGCCCGAAGCTCCCTCTGATGCTTTACCACAATCAGCGCTGCATTGCCCGCCCAGATCCAGAACCAAGCCGCCGGGGCACCGCGCACGAGCAAGTAAACGCCGAGCAGGAGCACGCCAAGCACCACTTGCTGGCCGTCGATCTGCGAAGGGATCGGCTTCCATTTATGCACAATTTTCATGACCAATTGCGAAATCGCCAGGATGATCGCCAGCGCCAGCGAAACTTCAAAGCGCGACAGTGCGCTCCAGACGCCAAAGGTGACGGCAATCGCCTTGCCGCCCCGGCCCTTCAAAAAAGGCGAGAACGCATGCCCGACAATCGGCGCAAGCCCGATCGGAATGAGCGCATAGCCTTCCAACCCACCTAGATGCCTGGCCGCCAGCAAGATCCCATAGCCTTTACCGAAGTCGAGCACGATTCCGGCAAGCCCTAACCGATATCCCGCCGCCTGCCACAGATTAAGCGCCCCAGGGTTCCCGTCGCCGACGCTCCGCAGGTTGTGACGCGCCAACCGCCCGAGCCAATAGGAAAACATCAATGAGCCTGATACAAATGCGCACAATGTCCAGAAAAGCACGGTCATAGCTCTCGCCTGCTTCCCACTTTGACCTGCCGTCCCTTCCAGGCAACATGTCCCAGAAAGACAACTTGAAACATCGAGTACCCCATCACCATGAGGAAAAACAACGTGGAAATCACGTACAGCACCGGCATCGCTACGCCAAATATCCCTATGGAATTAACAAAATAAAATAACTGCACCATGTACAATACGTAGCCGATCAGCAACGGCAAGCCCCAGGAAGTCCCCAGCAGGAAGGGGAAGCTGCAGGAAAGCACCAGTCCGATCGCCCACAGCGCAATGAGCGCAGTCGTCCATCCTCTCAGCTTCGCTGTGCCCAGCATGGCGCCTTTGCCGAAGCCCTGGATCGCGCTTCGAAGTCCTCCGGGATACATGCGGAATGACACCAAATCTTTGCCGATATAGTTGGTGACGGGGATGCCTTCCCGGCGATACGCTGCGCCAAGATTAAGATCGTCGAGCATTTCGTGGCGAATGCCTTCATGCCCTTTTACCGCTTCATAATCATCTCTAGCCGTTAAAATGCAGGAGCCGTACAACCCTTGCCGGGGGTTGGCCTTCTCGAACGGCGATGTGAACGCAAAGACGCCCAGCACATTAAAAATGAGCGCAAGCCGCTCGCTGAACGTCTCGGTATAATGAAAAGGGACGACGGACACAACGCCGCCGCTCGCCTCACGAGCACGAACAAGCAATTCCAAGGCACGGGGAGCAAACCGAATATCCGCGTCAAGAAAAGCGATCAAATCGCCGGTTGCATGCTGATAACCGTTCCAGACGGCCCAATTTTTCCCCGTCCAGCCTGGAGGCAAACTCGAATTGGCGATGACGGTCACACCGAAGCTCTCGGCAATCGCTTTCGTCTCATCCTCAGAGAAGTCGTCCACAACAATAACTTCATAAGGTTGCAACGTTTGAAGCTGCAGCGAACGCAGCAGATAAGGCAAGTTCTCCTGTTCATTTCTAGCGGGAATAATGATCGAAAGTTTTGGATCCTGCCGGAGAGGCGTATCGCTTGGGGGAATCACATTTTTGCGGAAAAGTATAAAACCAACCAGGCATCCGAGTATACAGACCAGAACAATTGCCACTTCGACAACGCCTCCTTCGCCTCAACCCTGCTACGAATTCTTGTGCGAATACGATGACACATTCTTCCTTTTCACAGCCAACAAGCTCTACAGATGTATATGACGATTCGTCTGAGCTTCATGCGAATTATTCGTTCAGTATGCTATAATTAACGATAACACCCGAAAGGAGATGCTACAAGCATGAAAATTTATGTGATTCTATCCTTTGACGGGGAGAATATGGAAAATGTCTACGTGGGAACGGACGAAGAAAAAGCGCTCGGTTTCAAAGCTGCCGACTTCGAGAATTGCGCCGCGCTCTTCGTGGAGATCTGGGAAGACGGCGAGAAAACCGACGACTTCCGCTTAGAGGAAGAACAAGCCTAGACATTCCCGTACTTTAATAGAAAGGTTGATACCGCACAATGGACTATGCCTTCGCCATACAACCCGCCAGCTTCACCCGGTTTGAAGAGGAAGCCGAGCTGACGCAACAATGCAAAGTGTGGGGACTCATTTCCGAGAAAGCGACGAAAGCCAAGACGTTTTATTACAAAAGGAGCAACGTCAGCCTCACCTGCTCGATTGTCGGCTATGTCGATGCCATGACAGCCGTGATCGAACTGGATTCGAACCAACTGCACTGCATCCATCCTTCGTATCTGAAGGAGATGCAAGCGGCAAGTTTTGGCCAGCGAAACGCGACAGCATCCGAGGATGGGACTGCTGCTGAAGAAGCGGAGCAAGCTCTAACCGATGAGGCCGAAGCGCCTAAGCCGGCTCCTGAGAAGGAGAAGCCTAAAAAAGCGGCTGCGCCGAAAGAGAGCAAGCCCAAGAAGGAAAAAGCCGCCAAGCTTCAGCTCCCCGAAGAAAAGGTCAAAATGAAGGCGACGATTACCGAGTTTGCGACAGTGCCGAACCATTTTACCGAAACGGACGACGAAGTCATCATTTATGAAGCCGTGTCCATTCTCGATCCGGACATGGAGATCGGAACCGCCTGGTCCAGCTACAGCAACACGTTGAAGAAACTGGAGCTTGCCGTCGGCGACACGCTTACCTTCGAATGCAAGATCGTGGCCAAAAAGCTTGCCAAGCACCCTGTCCCGTACAAAATCAACAATCCGGCGAAAATGCAAAAGGTGACGGACTAGGCGGTCACGTACACACTGCGCACATCCGTTTAGCGGGGGATTCGTCCCCTTCTGTGAACGAAGAAAAACCAAGAGCTCCGCGAAAGCAATTCGCAAAGCCATTGGTTTTTTTTGTTATTCTCTATTGCTTCCGTTTCCTTCTAAAAGCTAGCTCTTCCTTAAGCGCCTGCTCGATAGAAGCGGCCATAAGGTCGAATTTTTCGGCGACCGTGTAGGGAAGCACACATCCGCAATGCTTGCAGCGCTGCAAATGAAGATCGGTCGGTTTTCGACATGTTGGACAAGTGTTCACTGGGTTGTCAGCCACCTTACATAGATAGAATGCTTCTTCTCTTCCTTCTTCAAAATTTCAATATCGTCGATGAGCAGCTCGCCCGTATGGATTTCCTTCATATGAAAAATATGATGAAACCGCTCATTCATCATACAGTTAAATATCAAAATGTCCTCGTACAGTTTCGCCGAGTAGTACAGGCTGCGCTTTGCCATATCGTACTTGTTACTGACCTAACAGTTCGGTCATCACTTCAACTCCAAACAGCGTAGGGCTCTTAGCATAATTTATTTCCATTATACCACAAAATAGATGCGCCATAGATAGGAATGCAGCCTATTGAGTTAGAAAATCTGTTATGTTAGCCGATTGCTTGAGCGCTGCCCATGCACGAATACACTAAGTTCATACACTTTTTTGCAGATGGGTTTTATTTTAGCTGCGTCTTCACCAAAACCATTAAAATAAGCCCTTCGGCGCACCGAAGGACTTATCAAACCTTATTTATTCCGCGAAATAATCGCTTTCGTGGATCAGATCCGCGATATGAAACGCGCTGAGCAGATGCTGTTTGTCCGCTTCCGTCGGCGGTGTGCCCACGATCGTGCCGTCATTCAGCATCGTATAGTCACGCTGCGTATTCAGGAGTACTTTTCCCATCGCCGTCTCTGCAAAAGCGCTCGGATCGACCCCCATTAAGTACGCCAGCGTCGGCAAGGTGTCGATCTGACCCCCAACCGTTGGAATGGTTTCCCCTTCCAATCCTGGCTGATAGACCATAAACGGCAGCTTCAACGAATGCGTGCGCCAAGCTTCATTCTCCATAGGGGGCATCGCGTCCACTTGATCCTGGTAATACTTATGCACACCGGTATGATCTCCGTAGATCGCAACCACCGATTGCTCCAACAATCCAAGCTGCTGCAATTTATCCAAAAAGGCGCCGATCTGCTTATCCGTGTAATGAATCGCCTGGAAATACGCTCCCATAATGGAGCTGTCGAACGCCGGGTCGAGCTGTAGTTCCTTGGTCGCCTTCGGCATATCAAACGGCCCGTGACTGGACAGCGTAATGACGTGCAGCAGGAACGGCTGCTGCAGCGAACCCACTTTCTCCCCAAGCTGACGGAGATAGGATTCATCGGAAAGACCGAGACCTACGACGTCATCCACCTTGTATTGACGCAGATCCCAGCTCGTCTGGTAGCCGATGCTATGGTGCGCTTCCACCCAGTTCCAGCTGCCCGCCGGCTCGGAATGCGTGGAAACGGTCTGATACCCCAGTCCAGCCATCAGATTCGGGAGGGAATGGTACGTATTTGTCGGATAGCGGAAAAAGTTCGCGCCATACCGGATCGGATACGTCGATGTCGTCGTCATCAGATCGCTGTCCGAGGACGTCCCGTTATTCACTTGCTCATAGAAATTCGAAAAATACAGCGAATTCCCCATCAAACGGTTCAGATTCGGCGTAATTTCCTGACCGTTCACTTTTTGATTCAGAACAAAAGCTTCCAGTGATTCGACTTGAATGACGAACAGGTTTTTGCCTTGAAACTTGCCTTTGTAGGCGTTGTCGGGCAAATGTTCGTTGTTGGCGCTGAGCCACGCTTTAATTTCCCCGTCTTCCTGCGAGGTCAGCGACTTCAACTTGTTCGAGCCGAACAGGCGAAGCCCGTCGTAGAGATGGTAGCCGATCGGCGACATATCCGACATTGACTGAAACGGCGCCCAGCTCAAATTGAAGAACAGCATCTGGCCGTTCGTAACATTCTTCACGTCGATGCGATAGTGCTCCGTTTCGACGACACCCGCCGCAAGCAGCATCAGCACGACAGCCAGCACCGGCCGACGACGCTTGCCATCCGTCCGCGTTGAGTAGCCGGAGTAACCGTAGCTGCTGCCATAGCCGTTCCGCCCGCCGTAACCGCCGCTGTAGCTGCTGCGTCCACGAAGGCGGAACAGTCCATAGATCGCGAGCACGAGCAGATCGGCGGCAAACCACAGGTCGAACAGCCGGACATAGGACCATAAATGAAGTCCGAGCGGGTTGAAACCGGCGGGATGCAGTACAAAGCGCAGCGATAGGAACGCCGCATAGGCGCGATAATAAATGAGATCGCACATTAGCCCGATGCTGAACAATATGTTGAACGCTAACAGGTAGATCCGGCGTCCACGGCTGCGAAAGAAAAGGCCGATCGCGATCCAGAATACGATAAACATCAGATGAGAGAGTACCGGAGGCACCGTAAAATACATGTTGGAAATGCTGAGCCCCCGGTTGTCCGGCGCATGCAGCGCAGCCAGGAGCAGCTGCGATTTGAGCAGGATCGCGGCGAACGTCCAAATGAGAAGTCCATTCCGGGCTAAAGCTAGCATAAGCCGCACGGGGAGCACTTGCCGTGCGGAGCGTCTTCGTGATGTTTGCAAATACAAGCCTGGTTCACCTCATGAGTTAGTCTGTAAGATTTAGTAAATGCTCAGATCCCTGTCGAGGTGGAGAGAGTGGGAGACGTATGCCAGCCCACCCTAATACCTAAACAGCTACTAAGATTTCAATTTCTCCATTCTAACACAAGTCGGCTCGAATCGTGAGCGTAATGCCGCTATTTTCCAACTAACTACCGCTTATTTTCATGAATTTGACAAGAATATTATACAGCAGCACGGCCGCCTGCGCCCGATTGGATCGCGCTTGAGGCCATAATCCGTCGTCATAGCCGTGGATCAGATCGAGTCCGACAAATGCCTCGACGCTAGCGCGCGCATAGTCCGATATGGCATCCGCGTCGAGATACGATGCCAACGATGTGGCGCCATCTGCCATTGTTGGCGCAGACGCCTTCACCGCATGCAGCGTTCGATCTGCAAGCACAATCATGTCCTCTCGCGTCACTGGAGCTGCTGGATGAAAGACTCCATGCTCGTCGCCTTGCACAATGCCCAGCTGCTTGGCAGCAGCAACTGCTTCCGCATAGTAGGCATCGCCCGGCACATCATCGAACATCACTCCCGCTTCTACTCCTGCAGTTGCCTCAGTGCTTGCCGCTTCCTTGACGCCTAAAGCTCTCATCAGCATCACGACGTAATCCGCGCGAGAAATCGAGCTGCCTGGACTGAACGTACGATCACCCGTTCCGTTAATTATACCTTTGGCCGCAAGCGCTTCAATGGCTGGAATTCCCCATTCAAAGCCTTCCAGATCATCGAACGCAAAGGGGCTTTTTACAGTCAGCATTACCTGTTGTGAAAGGGAAACGGAAGCGCTGGCCAACTTGGAATCAACGGTTTTCACGCTTTGGAGAACAAGCTCGGCTTTTCCGTAATGAGCAGTTTTAAAGCGAAGCGTCATGAAAGTCTGACTGTCGGAGAGCCCCGGCTTTTTCCCAACCAAGGTGTGGGCAAGCTGAACATGGTTGTCCGTCACGATGGGCGGAATCGAGAAACCAGGCCATTCCGACTTCGCATTCATGAAGGTTAAAACGTCGGCATCATAGGACAAATTGATTTCAAACGCATAGACATCGTTCAGATTGCTGCCCTGCACACGGACTTCCAGCGTTTCACCTATCGCCGGTTTGTCGTTCGAGACAGTAACCGTATAGCTGGCCGAAGGTTTGGATGTCTCCGCCTGCACCCCGAAGGGAAGCAATAGACAGCTAAGAGCAAGCAGCAGGCTCTGTACAGGCAACCATTTGGGTAAGTGCATGCCCATCGTTCCTCCTATTGAAGAAGATGAGCCCGCTATGGGCGCTGTCAATCACGAGACATAGCGGGCGTGGTGCCGGGGAACGCTTCTTGGTTTATTGCAAGATTCGCTGAGCAACTGCTGCCAAGTCAGCCAGATCAACCACACCATCGTGATTGATGTCGGCAAACTGGTACGTTGCCCAATCCGGACTTGCGGACGTTTTACCGTAGGCGGCTGCGACAATCGCGAGGTCGCCGATCGTGAACTTGCCGTCGGTATTGAGATCGCCAGGCGTTCTGGTGTAGACCGATTGCGTAAACGTTTGGAGCGCCGTATTGAGCGCCGATATCGCCTGCGTAACTTGCGCTTTCGTCACGCCAGGAGCTGCCGCAACAGCCATCGCATCGTTAATCGCTGCTTGCAGAACCGCTTTCGTGCCGGCAGGATACTGACCGATCTGGAGCCCTTCCACCGCTGCATCATGCGCAGCTTGCGCCTGGGCAATAAGTGCGTTCAAGGCAGACAGATCGACGATAGCTTTAATGCCGATGGAGGTGGATACCGCATCCAGATCCGTCTCCGCACCTGTTGCATCGGCCAAAGTAAGTTTGGCGACCGCAATCGATGCCGTAGCATCGTCGCCCGGACTTAGCGCCGTCATGTGCAGACGAAGCAAATCGCCGTTCACGTCATGGCCACCCAGGTTGACAGTCAGCAGCCGCATACTGCCTGCTCCCGCCTTTTGATCGACAACGACAACATTACTGTTCAGCGATTCGGTTGACGTCAGGTTCAGCAGTGCGCTGTCGTAAGCAAGTTGAATGTCCTGCGCATATACACTCGTAGCAACGTCGCTCAAGCTAAGGGTCGCGTCAAACGATTGACCAGCGGTCACGGATGGCGGCCCCGCCAGTGCGGCCGCAGGGGCCGTCGGCCCGTATACCCTCACTTCGCGAATCGACCACCAGCTGGAGCTTGTTCCGGTTTGTACAATTTTGAAATACCGCACCGTTTGCGTTGGAAAATTAACTGTAATGACAGGCCCTGTACCCGTTCCGGTCGCAACCGCAGATCCCCAGTTCACGCCGTCATTCGAGACGAACAGCTGATACCCGCGAGCGTAATCATTGTTGCTGCCGGTCGAGTCCATGACAACGGAGTTAATGGCTGTCGGCGATTTCATATCAATGGTGAACGATTGACCGTTAGCCATTTGCGTCCCCGTGCTCCAACGGGTGGACATGCTGCCGTCAATCAAATTCATCGGGCCGTCGGCGCTCGTTGGCGAAGATGTTGCCGTCCAACCGGTGCGGTCAAGCGCTTTCGCCGGTGTCGTAACGCTGGCGCTGTTGCTTGCAGCGGAAGCATTGCCTGCGTCGTCTTTCGCTTTCACGGTGTACGTGTAAGCCGTTGATGCTTTCGTCGTCGTATCGGTATATGAATTGGAAGCTGTCGTACCGATCAGCGCGCCATTGCGATACACCTCGTACCCGCTTACACTGACATTGTCCGTTGAAGCGCTCCAATTCAGGTTCACCTGATTGTAAGCAGGTGCTGCCGCCATCAAATTCCCCGGCACGCTTGGCGCTTGAGTGTCGCCTGCGTCAGAACCCACAAACTCCGTTAACGTCTGCCGCATTGCCGTTCCCGGTGAATTGGCATACACTTTGCCACCGGTTTGGTTAATGATGTGTGTGATTTCACTGCCTGCCGTGCCGTTGAGCCAAATCGTGGTCGCGTGATGGATCTTGATGCCGGCCGCTTGCGGCACTTCAATCGCCGTTCCCAGCTTAACCGCCGCATCGCGAAAGTAGGAATACACCCCGAGGCCCCAGGCCTCGTGACTCGTAACGGAATCCGCTACTTTGTAGGACGCATAGCCGTTCTCTGTGCCGCCCTTGCTCATCCAAGCCGCTTGATTCGGCACGTCGTACGGAATTTCCGACTGGTAAAAATAAACCCGGCCGCCATTGCCGTTCCACAGCGTCTGATATTCATTGTGATGCTCGTTGAATAAACCGTATAGCGTCACATTATTGCCGTTCACGACCAACCCATTTGTCGAGACGTTGGTCGACCAGCCTGCCCCTGCGCCGTGATCCGCACGCCACATCCAGAAATGATCGCCGATCACGTCATTGCTGTTGATCGTCATCTGCGCCGCATTCGTGCCTGCAGTCACGCCGCCCGTCCGGAAGAAGAGATCCGTCAGCGAGATCGGATTCGCCGCATGGCTCGCAGAGCTTCCTGGCGGGCCGACCTGCACGAGCGACGAAGTCGCGTTAGGCCCGGCGTCGAATACGAGGCCCGCCAGCTTGACGCCGTCCACATCCGCCACGGAGATCGCCGGCGCATCCGTGTCGGGAATGAGCGTCGGCATACCGATGCCAAGCACGACCGTATCCGCATTCGAGATACGAATTGTATCACTTAAATGATAAATACCCGGCGTAAACAGCAAATGCTTTCCTGCTGCAAGTGCAGCGTTTATATTTGCGGTTGAATACGTATCCGTGCGAACGATGTAGAACTGGTCTATCGGAAGCGAGGTGCCTGGCGTTGGTGCAGAAGTCCAGCTCGCGCCTTGCGTATTTTGCTGGAGGGAAGGTACGAAAACCTGATATTGCCCTCCGTTATCGATGTACAAATACGGCTTCTCTCGAATGATCGGCGTATTCGGTACGACGGTATACGGTTGATTTGGGAAATCGCCGGAAGGCGTATTTTTATCTCCGACAAACACCATATTCCACACGCCATTGGACCAACTGGCCCACTCGCTGTTGCGCGAGAACCATTGCTGTTGGGAAGCCGGGACGATATTATTGTCAACGATCGAATCCGCCAAATAACCTCCGCTCGCCCAGCCGGCATTCCAATTGGCGTCGAAATCGAACAGATTCAGCCCACCTTTGATATGAAGCCTGCGCAGTGGTGCAGCTTGCGAGACGGCAATCTGCGTCGTGCCATTCGACGGCGCAATTGTCAAGTTCTCGAGACCGCGCCAAAAGTTCCGCGTCGCATTGCCATTATCCCAGTCTGCGTTTACGTTGAGACCGCCGTTGATAGTAACGTCGCCGGGATTTTGCCCCAAGCCGGACACTTGCGTGTAGAAACCGACATTGAAATTGACGTTATATGTGCCAGGTTTGAACAACAGCGCATCCCGTTCCGTACCGAACTCGTTCGTTTCCTGCCTTGTGAAAATTTCGTTCGTCTTATTTTGAATGTCAGTTGCGGACATAGAAGGATCAAAGACATACACATTGGGGCCAAAAATGCTAGCATTGGCGTCCGTGATCGGCGTATCTGCCCGGGATATGCCCGGACTCCATAACGTGACGGCCAGGGCCATCATAGAGATGGAAGAAACCAGTTTATGAAAGCTTCGCATCGTATACCTCCTCGAATTTGGAAGAGCGCTCATTCAAAAAGCTGTTTTCACACCGCATAAGCGATTACATATTATTTTCCATCACCTTCCTCGCTTGCCGACTATACGTGTTTGGCTAAGTTGCTAACGTAATCATAGAGAAATCGCTAAGACAAGGAAAGCGGTAAACTTAAGGTTTCATGGTGGGATTTATTAAGGATATGGTATATTTTACCTTTTTCGACAAAATGAAACGACCCCTGCCGGAAATGTCGGAAAGGGGCCGTTTTTGTTCGTTTTGCTTGCTATAGATTAGCGCTCGACATTCGAATTCGAGCTTGCCGCTTGTATGGCGCCGAATGCCCAGTAAGTTGCCGGTACATCCGACCATAGCTGTGGCTTGCCTGTCAAAGCCGGGCGCCCGATGACACGGTTCAGTAACGTTACCGCTTCTGCGCGGCTGAGCGCCCGATCCGGAGCAAAGCTGCCGTCTTCATAGCCTTCCAGCATGCCGGTTTGCGCTGCAGCTTCAATGGCTCCCGCAGCCCAGTGGCCTTGCGTGTCCGTAAAGCTTGGTGCCGTGTTCTTCAACGACAGACCGGATACTCTGGCAAAAATCGCAGCAGCTTCTGCGCGTGTGACAGCGCGATCCTCTTTGAATTCCCCATCTTCATAGCCATCCATGAAGCCGAGTGCGGAAATAACTGAGATCGCTTTGACGGCCCATGCCGGAAATTGCTGGCTGTCCTTGTACGCAGGCGCTTTGACATCCGACGTTGCTGCCCTGTTCCCGTACAGTCTGTCCAGCATCGCCGCCAACTGACCGCGTGTGACAGCAGCTTCCGGACGGAACGTTCCGTCCTCATATCCCTCGATGTAAGCTTGAATCGGCAGGGCCGATTTGGCATCAATGATCGTAAAGGTACTGAACTTGCTCACCGTAAATCGGATTGCCGGTTTGCCCGCATCATCCGAAACCTGTTCTCCTTTCACCCATTCCTTCGTTCCGTCGCTATGCTCGATGTAAACCATCAAGCGAGAATCTATGTCCGCGGTGTAATCGCCAAGGGGTAACGTCAATTGAACCGGCTGGGATTGCAAATTCGTCTCAATCGTCATCGGTCTGCCGACGACAGCAGCATTCTGAACGTCTTCGGAAGCGCCATTTGTCTTCGCGCGCTCCCCCACCTCTTGCTGGGCAGCGATGTCTTTCACAGGGACGACGTGGAAGTACAGATCCCCGCTTGAGGCTGACAACGAAGCAACCGGAATCTGAATGGACGCACCACGCGTTTCAATAGTCAGTCCAACACCGGCATTCGTCAGCTTCCCGAGCGCCTCACGCGGCAAGGATACCTGAATGTCGGCCACTTCGTCTTTCGTATCCGGTACGACGATAACGGCTTGGCCTGTGCCTGTCGATTTCAGCGCATCGACGGCGCGGGCAGCCAATTCAGAGGTCAAGCTCACCTTATCGTGCTTGATGCCCTTGTCATCTTTTGTCCGTACGATCTCGGCTTGAGACACGACACTGCCACTACTGGAACCGCCGAGCACGTCGATTGTAATAATTTCAGTATTGGGCGTGTCTGCTCCAGTATTCGAAGAAGAATCCGACTGCGACGGTACAGCCAAAATATCCTGCGTCACAGTCGCATCCAGATAACCGGCAGCTTTCACTCGAATTTCTGCAGTTCCAGCTGGGAGCGTCCCTTTTTTGACTAGGAGCTTTCCTTCAGATAACACATACGTGCTGCTGTCTGCCGTCTGTCCATTGTACGCGACACTTGTTAGCGCACTTCGCCAAAGGGCATTATCCGTAAACGTAATTTCAATGTCATAATCGGTATCGTTATTCGTCGAATCTGCCGTGAGCGTCGGTGCTGTGATCAGCACGGTTTGCTCGACGGTGGATGTTGTATATCCTGTGGCTGCAATCTCAATCGTATACGTTCCGGCTTCAAGCTTCTTCGTCACATGCAACACACCCGGCAATACTTCGTACGGCGCTTCTACGATGATTCCGTTCTTTTGTATAGTCACACTCGTAATCTGAGAACGCCAGTCGGCATTGTCTGTAAAAGTCAGTTCCAGCTCATGCGAGTCGTCATTGCCGGACGTGTCCGCCGTCAGTGTCGGCGCTGTGATCAGCACGGTTTGCTCGGCGGTCGATTTTGTATATCCAGCCGCTGCAATCTCGATCGTGTAGATCCCGGCTTCAAGGGGCTGCGTCACATGCAGCACGCCCGACGATACCTGGTACGACGCTTCTACGAAGGTTCCGTTTTTCTCAAAAGTCACATTCGAAATTTGAGAACGCCAGTCGGCATTGTCTGTAAAAGTCAGATCCAGACCATGCGCATCATCATTGTCGGAGGTATCCGCCGTCAGTGTCGGCGCTGTGATCAGCACGGTTTGCTGAACGGTCGACTTTCTATATCCTGCGGCAGCAATCTCAATCGTATAGGTTCCGCCTTCGAGCGGCTGCGTCACATGCAAGACCCCAGGCGATACCTGATATGCTGCTTCTACGATGGATCCGTTCTTCTTAAACGTCACGCTTGTAATCTGGGAACGCCAGTTGGCATTGTCTGTAAAAGTCAGATCCAGACCATGCGCATCGTCATTATTCGTCGTATCCGCTGTCAGTATCGGCGCTGTGATCAGCACGGTTTGCTGAACAGTCGACTTTCTATACCCAGTGGCTGCAATTTCAATCGTATAGGTTCCGCCCTCCAGCGGCTGCATAACGTGCAGCACACCTGGTGACATCTGATACGTCGCCTCTACGACAGTTCCACTTTTCTTGAAAGTCACACTTGTAATCTGGGAACGCCAGTCGGCATCGTCTTCAAACGTCAGATCGAGCGTATTCGCATCGTCATTGTCGGACGTGTCCGCGGTCAGTGCAGGCGACGCCAAACCTGTATTGAAATTGGGGTTCGTGGTACGGATGGTTTGGTAATCATCCCCATCCACGATATAATAATATCCATTTTCATAAGCTACGCCATATTTCGCCTGAGCCAGGCTGTCAAGTGTAGCAGCTTGGGTAAAGCCATTCTCATCGAATTGATATACATATGCGCCCGGCGTTTCGCCAAACAGCACTGCACCTGTCGATGCATGCATCCCCCCTGCCGTATCTGTATACAGATTCAGCACGGCACTTGGACTGTCGGCCACAACTGTCCATTGCGGCGTACTTCCGGAGGTGTCTAATTGATAAAGCTTTGCTGTGTTGTTAAGCGGCTGCTGCAAATTGTATTTACGAATATTGGCAAACACCTTGCCTGCCGCATTTACGGCTACTCCCGTATACGCGAACTTGTCGTCACCAGCATCCGGAAGCACAGGAATTTGCGACCAGTTACGGCTCTCGTCCAGTTTAAACAGGTTTTTGCTGCCAAACAAATATACAGCTCCTGTCTGGCTAACCGTTAGCGGATTTAACGCGCCGTCAGTCACTGCGTTTTGAGGCAGCGGATATGAAGACCACGAAGACCCGCTATCCGTGCTGATCCGTACAACAATGCTGTTAGGTGTCATGGGATTGGTCAGATCGCCAATGTACCGATCATTTCCGCGAGCTACATACGTGTATACACTGCCAAACTCCTCTTGCGGCGGCCAGGCTTCAGATTGCCATTTCATGTCGGACTCACTTCGGAAAAAGAGCCCTTCCTCTCCCAATTGAACGCTATAAACCGCACCGCTCACAGAAAGAACTGGCGCCAACATCGAACTGTCGGCCGTAATATCGTACCAAACCGAAGGCACCAGACTCACGGTTTGTACAGCCGTCGCATTGCTATAACCCGTAGCTTTAACTTTCACCGTGTAGCTGCCTCCCTTCGTCAATCCGGTGATTGTGATTTTGCCCGGCTGCGTCCAGTCTGCTTGCGCAGATGGTGCGCTTGGCGAAAATTCAACCGACGTAATCGCCGCCAGCCAGTCAGCATCTTCCGCATAGACCAGCTCGATTGCATGCGTCGTATCGTTATCAGTCGTATCGCCCGTAAGCGTCGGCGGGGCTTTGAGATTACCAAATGTCGGACTCGTCGTCCGAATGATCCCGTCAGGGGAATAATCTAGAATGTAATAGTATTCGCCATCGAAGACAACGCCGCCGATTGTCCAGTTCATGTTGCTCGTTGTAGCTGTATTATGCAGCGAGGAACCGTCGAAGGTGTAGATATGGGGCTTTGAACTCAGCATGAAGTTCGTGCTGCCATTTGCCATATGGATCACTCCGCTGGCATCGACAAACATCCACATGTTGCCGGCAGGAAGCGTTACGTTTACTGTCGCCCAAGCGTTTCCATCCCATCGGTATACAGCAGTCGGAAGCGGTGGAAATGCTCCCATATCGTTGAGTTCATACATAATGCTGTACAGGTTGCCGGCGGCATCAACACCCGCACTCGAAATGCGATAGGACTTTGACAAAGCATTCGGCTTAGCATTGATGACCGTCCAGGCTTCTGTTGTTTTATCCCGTTTATAGACGGCAAAAAAGCTTACCGCATATAAATTTCCCTGCGTATCAAAAAATATGGCGCTCAAATAATCGCCGTTTAGCGTCGGAAAACCACCGGCAGGCCCAGGCACGTCCGTCCAAGTTTGCCCGTTATCGGAGCTCTTCATAATTTTCGAAGGAATCGCGTTCGGATACGCACTCTCATTTCCGTGATCCAGTATATACAGATCACCATTCCGAACGACAAGCTTATTTGCTTGAGTAAACGTATTAGCAGGCAAATCGACAAGTTTTGACCAGTTGGCGTCGCTTGCCCCTCTGACTAAAATTTTATTGCTGTACAGCAAATAAAGCTTGCCGTTTTCCCCGGCTAAGTAGCTTGCGCCGCTATCGGCATTTGACTTAATATCGCGCCAGGCTGGGCCCGACGCAAATGTTTGACTCTGGCTCCAGAGCAAACCCGGAACCACAAGGGCAAGCGCCAGCAACAGATGCAGCGCCTTCTTCCATGCGATATGTAGCTTCATTTCTACTTCCATCTCCCCGTCGAAGTTTGTCATATTCTGAGACTAATTAACTATAACAGGGAGCGTTGAACGAATTCTGAACATCTTAGGATGCAGGACAATCGAGGGATGCCTGAGTCGTAACCTGTTATGAAGCTTTTTCACTGCCCATCCATTAATGCTTGTCCGTAGTCTTGAAACTCAGCCGTAGGCGGAGTCCCCATTTCTTCCGTCATTAACCGGAAAAAGGCGGCATAGCTTGCACGCAAGCCCTCCGTATCGCCGATCGCAGCCAAACATGCCAGCTGTTCCCTCGCCAGCCTTTCCGAATACGGGTGCAGCTCGCGAGCGCGTCTGACCCGCCGCAAGGCAGAATCGAGCGATCCCGCTGCGCGTTCGGCGGAGGTAAGCCTCATCGTTAACACGATGTAATTTTGCAGCAGTTCTTCCCTTTTGGCCTTGACCCAAGGGTAGTCTTCTTTGTCAAGGTAATGCCCTCTGTACAGCTCCCAGGCCGCTTCCGATTCAGCAAGATTGCCTTGCGGCGCCACAAGGGCCGCCTGCAGAAAGTGATCCACATCGGTGCGAAGCCCTTCGCCATGCAAGCGATAGCTTTCCAGCGAAAAATCAAGCGCACCGCCAAGCCCCGTTTCCTTCAGCATGCGTCTCACTTGATAAATAGCCGTGTGCAGATGCGACATCGCTTTATCCAATTCGTAGGTCGGCCAGATTTCTTCCAGCAGCACATCTTTGGGCAGCCATACCTCCCGGTGCTGAAGCAAATAAGCAAACAGTTCCTTCGACTTCAGCGTGCGCCACTTGAGAGGAGGTTGATCGGAAGTTCCCCGAATGGACAGGTGCCCAAACAACTCAATGGGCGGTTTTCCCCAAGATGGGCTCGCTCCTTTTCCCTCCTGAATTTGCCTCGCAATTGACTTTCGCACCCGTTCCAACGTTGTCGCAAAGCGGATCGGATCAATCGGCTTGAGCACATAATCCAGCGCATCTGTCTCTTATACACATCT
>NZ_RXHU01000106.1:543-17426 GCF_003955665.1 Paenibacillus whitsoniae | reverse complement strand
TGATCTCCTGCTCCACGTCCGTTAGCTGCGTGTAGCAGAAGCCCTGCACGACCGGCGACGCGATCAGCGGCCTGACGACGGCGGCCAGCCGCGCGAGGAAGTCCTCGTCGCTGTCGGCGCCCGAGTAGCCCCAGCCCTCCCACTCGCTCTTCTTGTACGCGATGCCGCCGAATTCCGAGACCAGGATCGGTTCATCCTGGTAAACCGTGCCGCCGACGTGCAGCTGCCGGTCGGCCGGCCTTGCCGCAACAGCCCGCTCCACGGTGCTGTAGCGCTCTGTCAAAACCTCTTCGCGCCACTCATAATCGTGGATCGTGAGCAGATCCGACTTCATGTGCTCCCAGCCGTCGTTGGAGATCACCAGACGATGCGGGTCGAGCGCCTTCGTCACATGATACATCGCGCTCGCGTGATGCTGCTCCCGCGCGTCCGTCAAAATATTCGGCACGCCCCAGCTCTCGTTGAGCGGCACCCACGCCACGATGCACGGGTGGTTGTAGTCCCGCTCCACGGCGGCCTGCCACTCCTGCGTCATGCGCTGGAGGTACGTCTCGTTCATGTCGCAGGCGTTTGCCGCCTCGCCCCAGACGAGCAGTCCGAGCCGATCGCACCAATACAGATAGCGCGGGTCTTCGATTTTCTGGTGCTTGCGCGCCCCGTTGAAGCCCATCTCCTTCGTCAGTTCGACGTCCCGGCGAAGCGCATCGTCCGACGGCGCCGTCAGCAGCCCCTCCGGGAAGTAGCCTTGATCCAGCACCAAACGCATGTAATACGGGTGGTTGTTCAGACAAAGCTTGCCATTTTCAACCGAAATCTTGCGCATACCGAAGTAGCTCGCCACGCTATCTGCCACCTGGCCGTCCACCAACAGCTCAAACTGGATGTCGTACAAGTGTGGATGCTCCGGCGTCCACCACCGCTCGGGACGGCTGAGGTGGTAGTTGTAATCGGCCAGCTGCACCGTGACGTTATCGACCGCTTTGCGAATGCGGCTCACCTGCTGCGCGACTTCCTCACCTTGGAAGCTCACCTTCACGCGAAGCTGAACATCGGTGGCCCCAGCGCCAGGAAGCCCATTCACAAACGTGCGCAGCTGCACCGTGTTGCGGTCGATGTCCGGCGTCATTTTGACATGATCCAAATGTACCGCCTGCACAGCCTCGAGCCACACCGTCTGCCAAATCCCCGTTGTCCGGGTATAGAAGATCGACTCCGACTGATCCTTCCAATACTGCTTCCCCCGAGGCAGCGCAATATCCCGCGCATCATCTTCCGCGCGCACCACCACAACATTTGCTCCCGCTTGCAGCGCATGCGTAATATCGGCCGAGAACGACACATGCCCGCCTTCATGCGTGCACACGAGCTCCCCGTTCACATAGACGTCTGCCCGATAATCGACCGCTCCAAAATGGAGCACAACCCGGCGCCCCTCCCAGCCTTGCGGCAGCTCAAACGTTCGACTGTACCAGACGACGTCGTGCACGCCTTTATCCTCCACACCGCTGAGCTGGCTCTCATAGCAGAACGGCACCTGAATCGTTCGCGTAAACGCCGACTCCCCTCTGCCCCAATGCTCATCTACCCCAACACGCTGGTCATCCCACTCAAAAGCCCACTCACCATTCAAATTCAACCAATCTTCTCTTACAAATTGCGGACGCGGATATTCCTTACGCAGCATGGTCTCTCATCTCCTTATTGTAATGGGGGCAGCCCCCGTCTCTGTTTATTGCACCAGGTTAAAAAGCCACTGCTGATTCGCCGTATTCATGTCCTGATACTGCGAAATATTCGTACCGTCAACCGTCGAACTCGCCTCGACATCGATTAGCTTGCCGCTGTTTCGATTGACGATTTTCCAGTAGCCGCCACCGACGCCGACAACTTGCCACATCTGATTCGTCGCGCCTGCGCCGGTATCCGTGTACTGCGAAATGTTCGCACCGTTCGCCGTCGACGAGCCCTCCACGTCAATCACTTTGCCGCTGTTCACATTGACGAACTTCCAGTAGCCGCCGCCTTGATCCACGGCTTTCCACTGCTGACCCGTGCCGGCAATATCGTGATACTGCCAGATGTTCGCGGAGTTCGCCGTTGAAGCGCCCTGCACATCGATCAGCTTCCCGCTGTTCTTATTCACGATGGTATACACCGCATTATTCATCAACGCGCTAACGCCCTGCGGCACTTCAACGAACGCCCACTGCTGGTTCGGTGTGCCCGCATCCGTGTACTGGCTGATGTTGCGCGTATCGTCCCGGCCGGACGCCTCGACATCGATCGCCTTGCCGCTGTTCCGGTTGACGATTTTCCAGTAACCGCCACCGACGCCGATAACCTGCCACTGTTGATTGGTCGCGCCGGCACCCGTATCCGTATATTGCGAAATGTTAGCGCCGTTCGCCATCGACGAGCCTTCCACGTCAATTACTTTGCCGCTGTTCACATTGACGAACTTCCAGTAGCCGCCGCCTTGATCCACGGCTCTCCACTGCTGGCCCGCCCCGGCAATATCGTGATACTGCCAAATATTCGCCGAATTCGCCGTCGAAGCGCCTTGCACGTCGATCAGCTTACCGCTGTTCCGGTTCACGATTTTGTACACCTTGCCATTCTTGATCTGCGTCACTGGCTTCGTGCCGGCAGGCGCATAATTAAGATGGTTAAGCATTTGCTTCTGGCCTGCGGACAGATTCGCTTCGATTTGGTCGATGTTTTTGTAGCCGAACAGATCCTCCAGCATCGCAATCGACTCCAACTGGACAGCGAGCTGCCACGTCAAACACTCCAGCCCGTAATACTCCGTGAAGTTGTTGCCCATAATACCTTCGCCGAGCAATGCTTTGAACTGGTAGCCCAGCCTGCCGTCATAGTCGGTCGGGGCGTTCGCGTTATTGGCCAAAATCTTGGCAAAGCTGAGGTACTGCGCATCGCCTGTGGCGACATACAGCCTGTAAAACTCCGCAGGCCCGTTAATCATAAACGTGTCCGTGTACGAGTGACCGGTCGCGACAAGGCTTTGCCCGACCAGGCCGGCTGACGGCCACGGGCTTTTAGGATCAGAGGTGACAACACCATCCACCGCTTTGGCTGCGCTGTGCGCCGCATCCTGCTCGGAGGAGGCCGTCGCGGTTTTGCCCTGCGCGAGATTCGTGCCCCCAGCGCCGTAGACGCGGAACTCGTAGATGCTCGGCCATGGGCCTCCGCCTTCGGCGGCAGTCACCGTGATGCGCACATAGCGCGCCGTCGCCGAGCCGCTGTCGACGTAGCCCATGGACACCGGACGCGCCGTGTTGCCCGTTCGGTCGCTGAACGTCGTCCAGTTGACATTGTCCGTCGACGTTTCTATCTTGTATTTGTAATAGGCATTGCCCCATTCAAACATCGTCTCCACACGCTCAATCGAGTAGCTCGCGCCCAGATCGACCTTGAGCCAGGACGGGTAGACCGCGCCGTTCGCTGCCCAGCGGGTTGACGGATACACGTTATAGTTGTAGGCGAACGTCCAGCTTTGCACGTAGTTGGCGGCATTTTTAGCGGCATTCAGCCACTGACTATCGCCCGTCACATCGTAGAGCGCATTGAACGCGTTCAGCGCCATCATGCCCGCTTCTTTGTCAATCGTATTATTGTTGTCCGGCGTACCGCCAACATAGTTGTAGTTCTGATCGACATTCGTCAGTGACCAATTGCCCGCATTAACGGCCGCCGTATAGTACCGTTGGTCATGCGTTGCCAGATACAGCTTCACGAGGAATCGAATCGGGTTCGTCGTATTGTATTTGCCTGCATTTTGCACAGAGCCGTCCGGGTTGTAGCTGCGCGCCCAAGAGCCGTCCGCCGCCTGCTTCGCGACGAGGAAATCGCCGAATTTTTGCACATAAATCAGCCAATTGTCATGGTAATCGCCTCGGTTGAAGGCGGTGTTGTATGCATCGAGCACGCCTTCGGCCGCATCGGACACCGTGCGAAGGAACAACGGGTCAGAGCCCCAGTTGCCCGACTCGGCAAAATAGTCCGTACGCGGGATGCCCGCAGCCGTCATGGACTGATTCGCCCAGAAGTCGATCATCGCCACGCCCTTGCTCAGATTGCCAGCGCTGTTATTCTTGTAGCCGTCGCGGATGAGCTCCCAGCCAACCTTCGTCTGCTGCCCGACAAAGCCGGACTGCAGGTGATACCCTGTGTCGCCAGTCTCTGTCGTCAGCGAACTCCATGGCAGCCCGCTCGCGCCGTTCGCAAAACTCTTGTACTTTGCCGCAAAATACGCCAAATCGTTGTTATACAGCGTGTTCGCATCGATGCTCACGACCGCCGGATTGTAGAGGCCGTACGCATACTTCCAGACGCTGCCCTCCCCGCCGGCAAATGTGCTGTCCTGTCCCAGCTTGATGACCAGCGAGTACGCATGGCTGAAGCCCGCCTGCACCGGATGGCTGCGGCGGACAAGCCCCGTCAGATGCAGCATGCGGTTCTGGTCGTTGCCATAGTAGTTTTTATCCCCTTCGGTGCTTGGATAAATGAAATTCAACGTCGGACGCGGCGATTTTTTCACTCCTATTGAACCGAACTGAAAGCCGCCATCCACGAGCCAAGAGTCGGTGGATTCGCTTTGTGCGGAAGTCAGGTTTGCATTCTTATGGATAAAAGAGAGCGATTCACCCGTCATCGCCGTCTGCATCATGACCAGAGGAAGCGGCAAGCGCGTCTCCTTGATAAAAAAGTTCTCATCCGCATAATCGCTCGCCAAGGCCCCCGCAACGACGTTGCTGTTCTGCTTGTACCAGTTGCCCGGGGCGAACATGTTGTACGCGCTAAGGCTCGTCGAAGCCAACGGATACAGCGCGTAGCGCGTTGCGAAGCCTTTATCGGCACTGTTCGCCGCCCCGACCATCACCGTACGCTGCATAAGAAAAGCCCCGGTGCCATCCTGCACGCTGTACTGGTCAGTGTAGTCGAACCGGCTGCCGCTGCTCGTCGTGAGGCTTCCTGTCGCCGTAATTCCACCGCCTGCCGACGTCCAACTCGTATAGCTGCCTTGATAAGAATCCTCGCCCGACGCCGCATTCTTGATCTGTAGCGATAGCGGATTCGTTTGTTCGTCCAGCTTGCTCGTTCCTTTATAAACCCCCACTCCGTAATGTCCTGCCCCCAGGTCGTCCAACGCCAACGTGTAGCTGCCAGAGGTCAGCGATGTTACCCCGATCGCCGACGCCTGCTTGCTTACGAATATCCCTCCTGAACAAACGAGACTTGCGGCCAAAGCGAGCTTTGGCCATGTTCTCCACAGTGTCATCATTCTTTTCCTCCCGTAAAGGCAATGCCCTTAATAATTTGCTTCTGGAAAAAGATAAACACAATAATAAGCGGAATCGCTGCAAGTGTGTTCGCCGTCATCGGCAGCGAGTACTGCTGCATGTACGAGCTTTGAAAGTTTGGCAAACCGAGCGTAATTGTCATATACGTACGGTTCGAGATCGAGATCAGCGGCCAGAGGAAATCGTTCCACGCCGCCAGAAACGAATAAATCGCAAGCGCCGCAAAAGCCGGGCGCGAAAGCGGAATGAAGATGGACGACCAAATCCGCCAGTAACCGGCGCCGTCCATCCGTGCAGCCTCCTCCAATTCATTGGGCAGCCCGTCAAAAAACTGCTTCAACACAAAAATGCCGAACGGGCTCGCGATACCCGGCAGGATCAAAGAGTACAGCGTGTTAAGCAGTCCCCAGTCGCGCATCATGAGGAAGATCGGAATAAGCGTCGCCTCCGCTGGAATCATTAACCCCATTAAGAACAGCAGGAACAGCCATTTGCTGCCGGGGAACTTAATGCGCGAGATCGCGAACGCCGCTAGCGAATCAACGAGCACAATGATGAATGTCTGAATCACTGCCACGAGCAAACTGTTCCACATCCAATGGAAGATTGGCGCTTCGGACAACACTTTGTGATAGTTCACGAGCGAGACGTGTAAAGCTCCGCCATCGATGAACGGCACGCCCTCCGTTTTAAACGATAAGGCAATCATGTAGGCCACCGGCAGTAAAAAGACAACCGCCACCAGCCCTACAATCGTATTCATACTTACGCGATACATGCGTTCCATAAGGCCCTCCTCTAGTCCTCGCTCGGCATATACTTGAATTGCAGCGCCGAGATGATCATGATGATGAGCATCAGCAGGATAGAAACCGCTGAGGCGTAGCCGAGGTCGAACGTTTTGAACCCTTTTTCATAAATCATGAACACGATCGTCTTCGTACCGCCCGCCGGCCCGCCGCTTGTGATCAGCTTGGATTGCCCGAAAATTTTGAAGCAGGCGATGGTCTCCAGCACGATGACGAGCAGCGTGATGCGCGATAAGGAAGGGAACGTAATGTAGCGGAAGCTCTGCCAGCGCGAGGCGCCTTCGATCTGCCCCGCTTCGTAGAACGTCTGCGGAATATCTTGAAGGCCCGCGAGATACAGGATAAAAACAAGACCGACCGTCCACCAGACCGTCGCCATAATGATCGACACCCACGCCAGCACAGGCTGTGTGATCCAGAAAATTTCATTTTTATAACCGACGAGCTTGAGGATTTGACTCAGAAGCCCGGAATACGGCTGCAAGAAGATGACCCAGATCGTCGAAATGACGGAGACCGAGAGCATCATCGGCAGAAAGACGGTCGCCCGAAAAAAGCCCTGCCCTTTGCGGATCTGATTGATCAGCAGCGCGAGTCCCAGCCCGACAAGGACAAGCAGCGGCACCGCAATAATGACGAATAGAAACGTGTGACCCGTGTACGTCCAGAACTCTTTATCGACGAAAACGTGCCTGTAGTTTTTGAGCGCGACGAATTTTTTGCTGCCGAGCAGCGCCCAATCATAAAAGGAAATGCGAAGCCCGAAGAAGATCGGGACTAATGAAAAAGCGATGAAAAACAAAAGGTAGGGCAGGATCATCAGATAACCGATGCCCCAGGATTTTTTCTCGTAGGCGGATGCGCGCATGTGTTCACTCCTTTCTATTTAAGATGGCTAAGCCCGCTGCCTGCCCTATAGTGAGGCATCGCTGGCGGACTTAACCCTTAACCGTGCCTAGGCTACTTCTTCAAAATGTCGTCAACCGCTTTGCTCGCATTTTTGAGTGCATCTTCCGGCGTTTGCTTTTGCACCGTCATTTTCTCAAACTCTTTGATGATCGCGTCGTTCATCAGGCCCCACTTGTCGCTGCGCGGGAAGTAGACGACGCTTTTGCCCGCATCCGCGTAATCCGGACGGTACTTCATTTTCTTGAATTCGTCGCTTTGCAGCACTTTGTCAACCGCAGGAATATGCCCCGCTTGCGCCCACATCGAGCCGTGCTGCGCGATCCAGTTCGCGAACGTCGCCGCCGCTTTCAGCTTCTCCGGATCATCCTTGCTGTGCTTCGGCAGTGTCAGCGTGTGGGAGTCGCCCCACTCCGCCGGGCGGTCATACAGCGTCGGTACCGGCATAACGCCGAAATCCAAGTCTTTTGTGCTTTCAAAAGCGCCCGTCGCCCACACGCCAGTAATCAGGGTAGCGGCTTTGCCGTCTTGGAACATTTTGAACGCGTCGTCGATGTTCGGCGGAATCAGTTGCTTTTTATACAAATCATTCACGTATTGAATCGCTTTCGTTGCCGCCGGATTGTCGAGCACAGACTTCTTGCCGTCATCTGACAATACTTTGCCGCCATCATTCATCTGGTTGTACCAGGACCAGAACAGCCACAGGGAGTCGATCCGCACGTTAGGCTCAGTGAGAGGCGCGATATCCTTTGGAACGGTATCTTTGATCTTTTGCAGGAAATTCACGTAGCCTTCCGGCCCTTTCGCGATGTCCGGCTTGCCGTCTTTCAGGACGCCTGCTTGCTGTAGCCATTTCTTGTTGTAGTACATGACCACGACGTGCGTGTCGAGCGGGATGGAGTAATGCTTGTTGTCATACACCGTCGATTTCAAGATCGTCTGGTTAAAATCATTCCAGTTCACGCCCGCCTTCGCCGCCACATCGTCGAGCGTATTCAGATAGCCCGCTGGCGCAAGCTGCGGCAAGCGCGAGGAGTGCACAATCGCCACGTCCGGCGCCTGGTCTGCGGCCAGCGCGGTCTGCAGCTTCGTGTAGTAGTCGTCCGCTTTGCTCGGATCCTGCTCCACCACGATGTCCGTGCTCTCTTCGTTGAACTTCTTCACCATCGCGTTCATGTAATCCCCGTCGCCGCCGCTAAACGGCGTCCAGTACGTGATTTTGACCTTCTTGCCGGAGGCGGCTGCGGTCGACTTGGCCGCGTTCGTCGCGTTTGGCGCCTGCGTGCCGTTTGCGCTTGTGCTCGTGGTAGCTGTCGAGGAGCAAGCGGACAGCGTCAGCATCGAGATCGCGGTGAGCGTGCTTAGGGTGATTAATTTTTTATGCATGAGTAAACCCTCCCATATGATCGTGTGTGTGTGTTTCCTTCACATCTTGATCATAAGGGAGGGCGTGGTGGCATTTTTTTGGGAGGATGGTGGTGGGTGGGACATTTTTTTGTGGGATTGGGGGATGAGGTAATTGAAGAAACAGACAGGATAGTTGAAAAGTTAGTTGTGGAGAGCCGTATCATAAATAACAGCAAGTATTTGAAATATACTATGCTCTGATATAAGAGGAATCGAAGGATACTAGAACTACTTTAGTTGGGAAGTAGTCAGTAATGATGTATTTCGGTTTATACTCGATTTTCGATATACAACATAGGTACCCTATTAAAGTTTCTAAGAATTTGGTATACTTTCCCTGTATATTATTGTTATTTTTTCTATTGAGGTGGTTACCAGTGAGAGGTCAGGTTAGTAAATTTAGTGATTTCAAGGGTTATGGATTTATAAAAGGTGAGGATGGAATCGACTATTTTGTACATATCTCGCAGATAATATCTGATGGATTTCGAACACTTAAAGAGGGACAGCTAGTTGAGTACGAACCAGCAGTTTCCCAGCGTGGACCTCAAGCCAGAGCAGTTCATATTGTAACAAAAGAAATAGATTCGACTAATCAAAAAATTGTTTTAAAAAGAAATCCTTTTTCTCCGCAAGATCCAATAACTGACCCTTCAAAATTTGCTGGTAGAAAAGAAGCATTCATAAATGCAGTTTCGGCACTCTATAATAACAAGAATGTTCTTGTTCATGGCCCACGTGGAATCGGAAAAAGTTCCATATCATACCAGCTAACATATTTAACTCAAGGTGAAACCTCACTGCTAGAAAAATTAAATATTGATCTTGATGGATATGTATTTAATTACTTAGCTGGAAGACTGGTCTGCACAACCGGAACAAATTTAAACGATATCGTAAATGGACTGCTAGGTAACTTATATGATTCAATTGATTCGGGAAACTTTTCGGGGGAAACAAAGTCAAAAATTGAACTAAATTTAAATTTGCTGAAAATTTCAAAAGAAAAAACGGAAAAAAATAACAATCCAACAGAACTATCTTCGTATTTTGTTTCAGAGATTAAGAGAATATACAATTTAGTTAGTCATAACCACAATGGTATTACTCTTCTTATTGATGAAATTGACTTGCTAGAAGATAAGGTGGATATTGGTTCTTTCCTAAAGGCTACAATTGAAATGCTTCGAGTTGATTACTTTGGGAATATTTCATTTATTATCAGTGGTGTTACTGGTATAACCACTTCATTAATTACACAACATCCTTCATCCACAAGATTATTTGATGTCTTGGAGCTACAAAGGATGAAAGATGAAGAACTCGAGGAAATAATCGACCTAACACTACACGATACAGGTTATTCAATGAACAATGATGCAAAGCGGGAAACAATAGCTTTAGCAAACCGTTTTCCTCAACCAATTCATCTAATTGGATTTTATGCATTCAATATCAACAAGGATAAAGTCATTTCATTGAGTGATGTTCTTGAAGCAAAACAATACCTAATTACAAACTTAAAGAGGCAGGATTTCGATAATAAATTTCAAGGTTTAAAAGAAGGGGTAATGGTTGATGTTCTAAGGGTTCTTGTCTCTTCTAGTTTTGAAACTATTAACTTGAGTTTTTTATTTAATCGCTTGCCAGATTTATCTCATAGCAGAATCCTAGGAACACTTGGTACATTAGAACAAAAAGACATAATTGAAAGACAGCATAGAGGAGTTTATCGCTTTAGGGATCCTCTATTTAGGGTGTACTTAGAATGGTATTTTGGAGTTAATCAAGAGGAAAAAAGAACATCTTGAATAGTTTGCTGGATGTATAGCAGGTACCTTACGGGCACATTTCAAAGCGAAATGGGCCTTTTGAACTTGCCGCTACAGATAGCGCGGAGAACCTTATTACAAGTAGAGCAAAATCGCCAGTAGCCTTCTGCCTTCTTCTCTCGTATTACACAGAACAATGCACTATGATCATCTCCCAGCAAAAGCTCGCGAACAATGGCTGTCGTGAGCCACCCTTCATTCGTAAGACGAAGTGTACAGTGCTCGCCTCCTCACTCGGCAGAGAACGATCGATCCGTGATCGTCGTAGACTGTTGTGGCGAGATATTGCACGTCTCCTGGCGTTCCGAGCGGCGTCCCTCCCCCTCTTTCAAACGGTAAACAATACGTCGGTTGCATGCTCCTTGTTTTAACAGACAGGATAGTCTAATTCAGTTCGCGAAATGATAGAAGATCAAATTAAATGCTGAACTTCTATAAGGAGCACAAATGAGCTTAAATAAAACGCCAAAGTTAGCATTAACCGCTCAAGAACGAAAAGAACTGCGAAAAAACAAAATACGCTTAAGTGACATCGATAAAATGGAAGTAACTGAGTTGAGCTTCATATTGCAAATATCAGAAGTAAGAGCCATGGAATTAAAGGCATCCTCCGAATTTCAACGTGTGCCTTCTATCGGACCTGCATTTGCAAAAGACTTAATGAAGCTGAGATTCTATCAATTGGACGAGCTAAAAGAGAAAGATGGCGCACGATTATTCGAGAAATTGGAGGAATTATACAAGGCGAGGATAGATCCGTGTGTAGAGGATCAATGTAGACTGATTGTTTTTTATGCCAATCAGCCTGACAGTGACAAACAATGGTGGGATTTTACGGAGGAACGGAAAAATTACAGACGTGCTTATGGATATCCCCATAGGGCAGATTAAAGCTAGATTCAAATCACCCCGAAAACGAACCTCACGGTTACAGCAGCGGCTATTTGGCGTAAAAGCATCCCGAAATCACTATTTCCGAGCCAATAGCCTCGCTTGCAACCGTTAGCCACGTATGACCACCCGTTTTCCCCGATATAGCCGCTGCTACGAGACTGTCGATTAATTGTGGACAGTTTTATCCGTGAACGGACACGCGTAGAGAATGTGTATGATATTTCGAATACATATTCAAAATCAGGCCTCAAATCACGAAATGTGTATGATATTTCGAATAGAAATGATTGATTTTAAGTCAATGCAGCACATTCTATATGATTTTTCGTATACATTTTGTGTTCTCTCGCAGATTCCCAAAGTATAAACAATGAATCGACAGTCTCTCTACAACCGTTAGACTGTTCGATCATGGGGATACCGGGCGAAGCAGTTACCAAATAAACAGAATCCTCTCGCCCCCCAGATTTTGAGAAATACCACCAACCTCCCTCACTCCCCCTGCTCCCGATATGCCCTCGGCGTACTCTCCGTCACCGCACGGAACACCCGATTGAAGTGCCGCAAATTCACAAAGCCCGTCATCTTCGCGATGTCGGCGATCTTGCGCTCGGTCGTCAGCAGCAGGCGCTTCGCCTCCTCGATGCGGCGCTGCGTGACGTAGTCGACGAACGTAATCCCCATTTTCTGCTTGAAAAGGGTGCTTAAATACGACGGATTCAGGTACACCTTATCCGCCATCATGCCCAGCGTAATGGACGAGCCGTAGTGCTGGTCCACGTACTGCACGACCTGGTCGATCGGGTTCACATCGACCGCGGACTTGCGTGCCGCCACCAGCTCGCTCAGCCGCCCGAGCAGGCTTTCGCACGTCTCCACCATCTCGAACATGGTGGTCGTCGCCAACACCTCCTCCAGCACGTGCTTGATGTCCGTGTGGGGGAGCCACGTCTTGACGAGATTGAGCCGACCGGCCATCTCGTAATAATGCAGCAGCATGGTGCACACCTGCTGCTGCACCATCTCCGGCGACGTCATCGCGCCGCACAGCTTGCGGACAAGCCGCCTCGTCTTGAGGCGCGTCTCTTCGGTGTCGCCGTCCTCGATGCTCTTGTCGAGCAGCGACCAGTCCAGCGTCGTCGGATTGACGCGGACATCCGGGTTTGCCTTGAGCGCAGCATAGGTCAGAATCCGGTCGCCGCCCGTCACCAAGCGGTACAGCAGCGCGGTTTCCGCCTGGTCATAGGACGTGGAGATCGCCTCCAAGTCGAGTACTTCGCCGCCAAGGGAGACCGTGATGGACAGGTTGCTAATCTTCTTCATCTCTTTGCACAGCTTCTTGCCCCACGACGTCACGCGCTCGTAACCGTCCGGTCCAGACGCATAGTTCAGCAGCGCCACGACTTTCGTATCCGAGAGCGGGAATACGTGCCCGACCCAATCCTCTTCCACGGCTTCCTGAATAAACTGGGTAATAAAAAGCGAATACAACGCCGGGCTCGCCCGATAATACCGCTCATCCTCAATGAACTCGCGGTCGAGGTTCGTGAGCAGACAGCAAAACGCATCGTGCGGGAACTGCATCCCGACGTACGGAATGAGATCCAGCTCCTCGGGGCTCACGCCCCCTTCGAGCAACCCTTTAATGATGTGATGGCGCAGCCGGTCCTTCGCCTGCTTATCCTCGAGCTGCCTCGTCGTGTCTTGTTCTTGCCGCGACTGCAGCTCCGCTTGAAGTCCTCCCAGCACCCGATAGAGCTCTTTGCGTACGATCGGCTTCGTCAAATAATCCTTCGCGCCCATCCGCAGCGATTCCCGCGCATACTCAAAATCGCTGTATCCGCTCATCACAATGCACTGCACGGACGGATACCGTTCGCGGAGGACGTACTGCAGCTCAATTCCGTTCATCACAGGCATCATAATATCCGTGATGAGGACGTCGGGGAGCTGCCGCTCCATTTTATCCAAGGCTTCGCTGCCGTCCTCCGCCTCGTCGATCACCCTCCAATCTCCCTCCATCTCTGTGATCATATGGCGCAAGCCTTTGCGAAAAATCGGCTCGTCATCGACAATCAGTACACTCGGCATCTACATCTCCTCCTTTGCGGCTCCAGCCTGCACACCGTCGTTCACCGGAAACTTGAGCGTGACCCGCGTACCTTTCATCGGCTCGCTTTCGACCTCCAGCCCATACGACGCACCGTAGCGCAGCATCAGTCTGCGATGCACGTTCACGACACCGTGGCCGCTCGGCCCGTCGTCCGAAAGCCTGCCATACTGCATGCGCGTGCGCAGTGTCTGAAGTTCCGCCGCCGTCATGCCTTTGCCGTCATCCTCGATCACAACCTGAATACTGTCGCCTTCCTGCACGCCTGTAATCCGAATCGTGCCTTTGCCGCGCGTTTTGCCGAAGCCGTGAATGATGCAGTTCTCTACAATCGGCTGCAAGCCCAGTCTGATCACAAGGTTGGCGTAAATAGCGGGATCTACGTTCATTTCGTAGTGCAGTTTATGTTCAAAACGAATCAGTTGAATCGCCATATACCCCTCGACGTGCCGCAGTTCCTGCCCGAGGAACACTTCGCTCTGATCGCTGTTGATGCTGTAGCGGAGCAAGTGGCTCAGATTATTGGTAATCTCTACGATTTCCCGATTGCCCTGAATCTCAGCGTACATCGAGACGCTCCCCAGCGTGTTGTAGAGAAAATGCGGATTCATCTGATTTTGCAGGGCGGCAAGCTGGGCGTTTTTCTCGCGGATTTCGGTTTCGTAAAGCTTGTAGCCGAGATCGCTCAGCCGCGACACCATCACGTTAAACGTCTGGCTCAGCTGCCCGACCTCGTCCCTGCTCAGGATCGGAATGGAGACGCCGAGGTCGCCTTGCTCGACTTTTTTCATCAGGTTGCGAAGCTGAGAAATCGGCCGTGTGATGAAGAACGCCAGCCAAATCGAAATGACGACCGCCAGCCCCAGGCAAATGACGCCCAGCAACACAATGTTGTTGCGCACCTGCACCGTATCCTTGAGCAGCAGCGACATCGGAACCGTCCCGATCGTCGTCCAGCCTGTAAGATTCGATGTATAGTAAGTCAGAAGCTCGTCTTTTCCCTTGACGTGCACTTCGAGACTGCCGGAACCGCGATAACCCGTAATACCGCTGTCCGTAATGTCCATGCCGGGGTCTTTGTAGACGAGCGCGCCTTGCTCATCCACAATTGCAATGCTGCCAAAATTGGACGAAGCCAGATGATTGCTCCGGCTTTCGATCGCGCTAACAGGAACATCCAGCACAAAGTACCCGATCAGTTTGCCGGATTGGATGCTTTTGATTTTGCGGGCTGCGGTAATGACACGGGAGGTCACGCCGTTGCTGGAGTGCACTTCGTGAGGGCCGAGATACGTTAAATTGTTGGATGCAGAAATCCGCTCATACCACGGTTCTTCCTCCAGCTTGCGTGAGGTGGTCGCGATGCTCTCCGGCAGCAGCACATAAGAGGCCCCTTTGACGCCGTACAAGTACAGGCTCGCGACATTCACACGCCCGTTCACGAGCACATGGTTGATAAAGCTGCTGATCGTGTTGCTTTCATCCAGCGTCAGCGGCGCGCCCTTAGCCCTGGCCTCTGTCAGAAAGCGCATAATCTCCGGCGTCTGATACGGCATCGTCGTAAGCAAGTTCAGCTCATTCATGTACGTATCGATGTTCGTGGTCAGCTCGTGGACGACATCCCCTTGGGACTTGCCGACGCTTTTTTTGATGGAGGCCGAGTAGCTCGAATAGGCGAAAAAGCTGGAAATGACCAGCGGCAAAAGAACAAATAAATGCAGCACGAGCATTTTGGTGAGCAAGCGCTGATTGGCAAAACGTTGCAGAATCGGATGATGTCTCATGGCATTATTCTCCAAAACGGGCTTGAAGCTGCGGATTGATTTTGCTTTGCGCATTTCTCAGCGTATCGGCCGGCGATACCGCGAGGTGGAGCATTTTGGCCATTTCGCCGTTGATCAGTTCATTAATCTGCCCTTGAAAGGGGTTGTCGGGAAAATACACCACATGCTCGACCTCGCCTGCATAAATCGCGGAAAACCGCCGATCCAGAAACGCCTGTGCATGCATCGCCTTCAGGTTGCCAGGGATGTGCCCGGCCCGAGCCCAACTATCCCCGTGCCGGGAAATCCAATCGGCGAACTTCACCGAAGCCGCCAGCTTCGCTGGGTCCTGGTTCGTATGCGAAGGGAACGCGAGCGTGTGCGAATCCCCCCAGACGGCGGGGTGATCATAGATCTGCGGGATCGGCGCGACGCCGAGATCCAGCGAAGGATCGGTCTCGAGCGCACCGGTCGACCAGACGCCGAGGATAAGCAGCGCCGCCTTGTCCTCCTTGAACAGCGACAACGTGTCGGACAAATCCGGCGGAATCAGCTTGGAGGCGTAAAGCTGGTTGATGAAGCTAAGCGAGCGCAGGGCTGCAGGGTTGTCCAGCGTCAGCGCGTCCCCGCCGCTGGCGTACAGCCGGCCGCCTTCCTGCATCTGGTTGTAGAACGACCACCAGAGCCAATAGGCGTCCGATCGCGTATTCGGCAAAGCGAGCGGGGCCACGCTGGACGGAATGCGCTGTTGAAGCGTTTTCAGAAACTGGAGGAAACCGTCTTCGCCCTTATCCAGCTTCAGGCTCCCGTCCTCGCGCAGCAGGCCTGCTTGCTTAATCCATTTCTTGTTGTAGTACATCACATCAAAATGAATATCCAGCGGGATCGCATAGTGATTACCTGCGACCATGGTTTTATTTTGAATCATGGGATTGTAGTCGTCCCAGTTGACCCCCGCCTCCGCGGCGGCCGGCTCGATATTGTTCAGAAAGCCGGCGGGTACAAACTGGGCGTATCGTGACGCATGCACGATTGCAACATCCGGCGCTTCATCCGTCACAATCGCTGTCGGCAGACGCGTATAATATTCGTCCGAATTATTGTTGATCAGCTCCACTGTGACGTGGTCTGTGTTCTCTTGGTTATACTGAGCCACCAGCTCCCGCATGAAGCTGCCGTCGCCCCCGCTGAAAGGGGTCCAGAAGGTAATCTTGGTTAGGGACGCCTGCTCCGCCGTAGGTAGAGGGCTATCGATGGCTTCCCGCTGGCAGGCTGTAAAGCAGGTGAATACGGCGGTTAGGCCGAGTGCTGTGAGTAAGCAGCGCGGCCGTAAGCACAAGGTTCTTAATTTCAACAGCAGTCGCGGTGTCATCGGCATGGTCAGCTTCCCCTTTTGGCTGTCATCGTTCGTTATCGTTGGTACCTCTATCTTAGTGGAAAAGGGGAGGGCTAGGAATAGGGATTTACCGAAAATATGGACATTTTTTTAGGTTTTGATAAAAATGAGAAAAACCCTGAGGGATTCCCTCAGGGCTTTGGTGCTCGCTTTGGCGCGGGCCTACGCAGGGGGTTGCCAGCCAGGATGGCTGCACGGCTGGCTGTCCGCACGCATTGCCTGCTCGCTGGCTCTCCTTGCATTTTACGCGGTGGACAGGCATCGCCCTTGGATTTTAAGTCAATCTCTTCTCCTGTAATCCACACTGCCATCACAGCCCCATGCCTTTAAACTAGCTACTCTCTCGCCTCTGACATACCTCTCGCATCGTACGCCAGCCCTTCTACTGTAATCCACACTTCCGTCACAGCCCCATGCCTTTAAACTAGCTACTCTCTCGCCT
>NZ_RXHU01000106.1:0-459 GCF_003955665.1 Paenibacillus whitsoniae | reverse complement strand
TGTAGTTTTTGCAGGTAATGGGCGCAAGGGATCGGGGACCTAGACTGGATGACTGTCAGGTGCGCAACAAAAAACCGTCCACATCGGACGGTTCTAAGCGTATTAATGGATAGATTTCTTCGTACTTTCTTCTTTTAAAAAGGCGATGAAACGTAAAGCTTCCTGCTCCGATAATCGCTGTCCGTTCTCGGTAAAGGCGAACTCCTCCAGCAGTACATGTGCGTCTTGCCCTAGTCGATCAATCAATGATTGAACGTCTGCATCTACCGTTTTTTCCATGTCCCTTTACCTCCGGATCTCATCTATAACTAGACTATAGCAGGCAACTATTTAGAATTTATTAGCAAACTTCTAGTAAAATATTTATTTCAAAGCAGCCAACAATTCATAGGAGCGAAGCCGCTTCTCATAGTCCGGGATAGGGGACACGATCAGGTATTCGTCGGCATGGCAGAGGCG
>NZ_RXHU01000105.1 GCF_003955665.1 Paenibacillus whitsoniae | reverse complement strand
CTATACGCTCGCGGATTGGTTGCGAGTATCTGATCTTCATTTCGGTCATTATCGCAAGGTGATCAAGGATTCCCAGATTCTAAGATGGACGTGGAACAGCGCGGTGATCGGCGTGTTAACGACGGTCCTCTCGCTTCTGTTCAGCTCCTTGGCGGCGTTTGCGTTCTCGAAGCTGCCTTTTCGTTCCAAAGGCTTTTTCTACATCCTGATCGTCTCCGGTCTGCTCATTCCGACGGAAGCGATACTTATTCCGCTGTATGAAACGACGCTTCATTTAAAGCTGATTGATAACATTTGGGCGATTATTTTGCCGGGACTTACGAATCCGCTGGGCATTCTGTTGCTGAAGCAGTTCATGGACGGTGTGCCCAAGGATTACATTGAAGCGGCTCAGATGGACGGCTGCCGCAATCTCGGTCTCTGGGCGAGAATCTGCTTGCCGCTGACCCGATCGGCGATAATTTCCGTCGGCATTTTCTATTTTATTATTTCGTGGAACAATTTCCTGTGGCCGTATTTATCTATTACTTCGCAGGAGAATATGATTCTTTCGGCAGGACTCCCTACCTTTTTGTCGAATAATACGATGTCCTTGAATCTGATTATGGCAGCCAGCAGTATAGCGGCGATTCCGACGATTCTGGTGTTTGCGATTCTGCAGCGGCATATTGTGCAGGGCGTGGCTATGTCCGGGATTAAAGGATAAGGCAGGACTATTCCTAAAAATTTGAGAAGGGCGGCGCAAGACGATGCATCCCACACCTGAAACTGCGCGCCCCTCCCGCTGGAAACCGCTAAGAAATCGGCTGTCAACGCTGACAAGCTCCATCCGGGTCAAGTGGATGCTGCTTTTATTTCTATTTTCGCTGACTCCGCTGCTGGCTTTGGGGTTTATTTCGTTTTCGATTTCGAAGTCGACGATTAACAGCAAAGTAACGGAGTACTCCGAGCAGCTGCTTAAGCAAACGGCTGAGAATGTAGATACCCGTCTGGGTATCTATAAAGACATGATGATGCAAGTCGTGGGCAATAACGACATTGTCTCCATGCTCCGTACGATGGACCGAGCCGATGGGGAACAGTACGATCTCGACAGTCTTTCGCTGACGACGAAGCTGTCGACCATTATTGCAATCAATCAGGATTTGCAGTCGATTTCATTTATTTCTAATCAGCACTATATCAAAGGGATTTATCGCTGGAAGGATCGCAACAAGGAGACGGTCGCGCCGTTTCTGCAAACGCTGGATGACGGGAGCAATTTTCGCTGGTTTTCCACCCGGCTCGGCACGTATGTCGACAGTTTGAACGCCCAGACGGTGCCTGTCTTTTCGCTGGCGAAGCAGATTTACAAAATGTCGGATGACAGTCCCGTGGGGATCGTGGCCGTTCTGGATATTCGCGAGGATGTGCTGAAAGAAATCGGTTCGCGCACGACGAAGAGCCAGATGGATATTCAGAGCTTTGTCATCGACGGCAAGGGGCAGATGATTTCGTATCCGGACAACAGCCTGCTTGGCAAAAGTGTAAAGGAAGTGCTCGGCGAGGACGGCTTCAAAGCGCTGATGAGCACAGGCGCCGGCGAGCGCGGCTTTCCGCTGAAATATCAAGGGCAGAAGTTGATCGTCAATTCGAAAAAGCTGCATACGAACGACTGGATCGTCGTGAATGTGATCTCGGAGTCCTCACTCTATAAGGATTCGAATCGGCTGCTGCAGATTTTGATGATCATCGCGCTTATTTGCATTCTGTTCTCTGTGTTAACCGCCTTTCTGCTGGCGGGGTCGATCTCGAAGCCGATTCTGCGCATGATCAAGTTGATGCGGCAGGTAATGTCCGGGGATTTGACCGTCCGTTTCAAAGCGAAACGCAGGCATGATGAATTCGACGTCCTCGGCGAAAATTTCAATTACATGGTGAGCCGGATTGATGAGCTGCTGGCCGCCGTCTATGAAGAGCAGAACCAGAAGCGGGTGGCCGAACTGAAAGCGCTTCAGGCGCAGATCAACCCGCATTTTCTCTATAACACGCTAGATGTGATCAAGTGGACGGCGCTGCTGCAAAAAGCGAATAACGCCGCCGAAATGGTCAGTCTGCTCTCCAGGCTGCTGCGGATTTCGCTTGGCAAAGGCGAGGAAACGGTCACCGTGGAGGAGGAACTCGAGCATGTGCAGTGCTATCTCGGCATTCAGAAGTTCCGGTTTAATTTTGCCATCGAGACATTTGTCGAGCTTGAAGATGACGTGCGGCCGTTGCGGACGCCGAAGCTGATTTTGCAGCCGATCGTGGAAAATGCGATCAAGCATGCGTTCCCCGACCAGGAAGCGGGCGGCGAAATTCGGATTCGCTGCTATCGGAGCGGGGACGGCGTTACGTTCGAGATTCGAGATAACGGCTGCGGCATGGAGCCTGCGCTGGTGGCGAGCTTAAACCGGTTTGAAATGGGCGTGGACAAAGCGGGCGGAATCGGCCTCCCGAACGTGGACGAGCGGATCAAGCTGATCTGCGGCAAAATGTACGGACTCAACATTCAGAGTGAACCGGGAGCCGGCACGTGCATACGGATTCAGCTTCCGGAAATGAAGTAGGTGAAACAGATGCATCGCGTAGTACTTGTGGAAGACGAATATATCGTCCGGTTCGGCATCAAGTCGATGATCGACTGGGAAAAGCTCGGCCTGACCGTGTCTGGGGAGGCGTCCAACGGTGTCGAAGCGTTGGCGTTGATTCAGGAGAATCCGCCGGATATTCTCATTACGGACATTAAAATGCCGCAGATGGATGGCATCACGCTCATTTCCGAAGTGCGTAAAGTGTGCCCACGCATGAAAATTGTCATCCTGAGCAACCTGGAGGATTTTCAGTATGCCAAAGAAGCGATACGGCAGGGGGTATCGGATTATGTGATCAAATCGGATATGATGCCGCGCGATTTTGAGAGCATGCTTGCCAAGGTCAAGGCTTCGATCGCAGAAGGGGCGCATGCTGGCGGGGAGCATCCGCATGTGGCTGTCGAGCCGCTCCTCCGGGAGAAGCTGCTGCTTGAGCTGATCGAAAGCGGCGAGCGCAGCGCGGAAAGCCGGAAGGCGCTGGCCGGCAAGGCAGCGCACACGGCGCTTAAGCCCCCGCTTTGTCTGCTGCACGTGAGCAAGCAAGCCGGGGAGCCGGGTATTCGCCATGGCGGCGAGTCCGCCATTCGCCAAGCACTGGCAGAGGTGCTTCCGGCGTATGCGGAAGTGCAAGCGGAGGTTTTCGCCGACCGTCTGGGCGAAGTGAATGTGGTGCTTGGCGGCAAGGAGGCTGGGAAGCCGGAATCGTCGGAGCAGGCGTGGCAGCTGGGCGAGGCGCTGCTGGTGAGGCTTCGGGACGACTGTGCGCTGACCGCTACGGTCGGCATTTCCCGCAGCGTGACTGGTTGGACGGAGCTGCCACAGGCGTATGAGCAAGCCGTTGCGGCTGCGAAATACCGCATGTTTATCGGCGAAGGCATCGTCATCCGCTATGGCGTGGATTATGTGGGGGCGCGATCGGTGGGAACCGAGATGATCAAGATCAGCCCGCAGCAGATTCACGCTATGGTCTATGCTGCGCAAGGGAAAGAGCTGCGGAGCTATTTGGAGGCGATTTTCAGCGAGATGGCGCTGCGCCAAGACTACGAGCTTGTGCAAATCGTCTCGCTCGAGCTGCTGATTCAGCTCACGACGCTGTGGGCGGATATCGCAAGCGATCCGGAAAGCGTGATGGGGCTGAAGAAGCAATATTATGAGCAGCTCGCCAAGCTGGAGACGCTTGAACAGAGCAAAGCTTGGTTCATGCAGGCCTACGAGTCGCTGATTCAACACATGATCGGCGTCTACAGCAACGACCGAACGAGCATCCTCAAAGCGGTTCAGTATATGCAGATGAACTACCAGCAGGAAATGTCGCTGCAAGCGATCTCCAATCTGGTGCATCTCAGTAAAAATTATTTTGCCAATCTGTTCAAGAAGGAAATGGGCGAGAGCTTTCTGGAGCATCTGACTCTCATCCGAATCGAAAAGGCGAAGACGCTGCTCGCCAGCGAGCTGAAAACGGCGGACATCGGACATTTGGTCGGCATTCCGGATCCAAAATATTTTTCCAAGGTGTTCAAGAAGATTACCGGCGTCTCGCCGTCGGAATATCGGGCGCGCGTCAGGGGGGAAGCGTGAGCTAGGTAAAGTCAGATCAGGGTAGCTTACGCCTAATGATGAGTGCAAGCGCTTCCGTTATTGCGCGCAGAGGGAAGGAGGATCTTCTTGTTCATAAGTCGGAAAGTTTGGTGCCTGGCAGCGGTACTGCTGGTTGCCGTGTTGGGCGCAGGCTGCCAAGAGAACGATTCGTCAGGGAACGCTGGCGGACAGGGGGCCTCGGCGGGTCAGGAGATGACCGTGGAGCTGAGCTTCTGGAATCCGTTCGGCGGCGGCGAGGGCGATTATGTGGAACGCATCGTCCGTGATTTTAACGCCTCGCAGAAAGGGATTGCCGTGCGGCCGCTGCGACTGGAGTCGAACGAGTACTATGTCAAGCTGGGCACGGCACTCTCCTCCGGCAAGGGACCGGACATCGCGGTCGTTCATGCGGACCGTTTGTCGCCGTTCGTGAAGGCGAAGCAGATCGTTCCGCTGGCTGGATTGGCGCAGGAGGCGGGATTTGATTTTCATGAGGTGGATGAGCGCAATGTCAGCGCGGTGACCTTCGGCATGAAGCCTCATGCCGTGCCGCTCGATACCCATTTTCACATGTTGTATTACAATAAAACAATTCTCCGACAGGCGGGCTTGCTGAACGGGGATGAGACGCCGAAGCTCGGGGAGCTGTCGCCGGAAGGTTTTACGCAGACGCTTCAGCAGATTCGCAAAGCGGTGCCGGGCACGGAGCCGTTTGCAGTGAACACGCCCTATTTTCAGGAGCCGTTCCTCGACCTGTATTATGAGGCTGGGGGGGAACTGCTCAGCCCGGATGGGAAACAGGCGGCGGTTCATAACGACAAGGCGGTTCGCGTGCTCCAGTTTTATCAGCGGCTCTATGCGGACGGTCTGGCGGATATGAACGATAAGACGCCGTGGGATACGTTCCATAACGGGCGTGCGGCTTTTTGGATCGGCGGCGTGTGGGAAGCCGGGTATCATTTGAACGGGGCCTCGGACCGTTTCGGCATTATGGCGATTCCGCCGCTCTTCGGAAGCTCGGCGCAGTGGGGCAGCTCGCATACGCTGGTTGTGCCTTCCTATGTTTCCCGGGAGAAGCAGCAGGCGGCGATGACGTTTATGGCCTACTTCTCACGGGTTGGCAGCAAGCTGTGGGGCGAAGCGGGGCATGTGCCGGCGGGCCGAGCCGCTGTGGAAAGCGAGGCATATCAAGCGCTGCCGTATCGGAAGCTTTTTATCGAAGCGGCGAGGCATCAAGTCAAGTTCGCCCCACAAACCGACAACTATTCGACGTTGTTTACGACGCTCTCGGAGGAGCTGCAGAGCATCGTGCTCGGCGGCACGGACCCGGAGGAAGGGCTTGCGGCGCTTGAAAAGAAAATGAATGCGATTCTGACGAATTGAAGGATCGTCTGTTCTCGGCGAAATTAGAATGTACACGCTCCCGTATGTTAAAATAACAGTGGTTAAAAAAACATTCAAACAGACGAAGGAGCGGTGTAATTTGGACATTATTTTTCATGGACAAAGCTGTGTAGAAATTCGTTTCGAGGAACATACGATTATCATCGACCCCTTCTTGACCCATAATCCGCAAGCGGTTGTGAAGGCGGAAGACATAAAGGCCGACTACGTGCTCGTGACGCATGGGCATGGGGATCACCTCGGCGATACCCTTCCAATTGCGGAGCGCAACGGGGCGACGATCATTGCGCCGAACGACCTTGGCCGCTATCTCAGCTTCAAAGGTGCCGCTACGCATGGCATGGGGATTGGCGGTGCGTATCAGTTCCCGTTCGGCCGCGTAAAGCTCACGCTCGCCTTGCATGATTCTTCGTTCAACGAGCCGGGTACCAAGGAAAATATTTACACAGGGATGGCCAGCGGGTTCTTGATTACGGCAGAGGGCAAAACGATCTATCACGCCGGTGACACCGGGCTGTTCGGGGATATGAAGCTGATCGGGGAGCTGAACGACATCGATCTGGCGTTCCTGCCGATTGGGGATAATTACACGATGGGGCCCGACGATGCGGTCATTGCCGCAAAAATGCTGAAAGCAAAATGCATTGTGCCGATGCATTACAATACGTTCCCGGTCATCGCCCAGGACCCGGAAGCGTTCGTCTCCCGCCTCGCTGCGGAAAAGATCGAAGGCTATGTCATGGCGCCGGGGCACATGATCACTTTGTAGGCTGCGTCAATAGGCAAACCATCGATGTGATATTCGATGGTTTTTCTGTTTTCACGACGCGTCGGCACTTCGGCGCTGCCCACTGGCGTACTGCCACGCCGGGCAGGCTGCCGGCTCACTTCTCCTCGGGTTCCAGCTTCGCGGCGGCTTGCCGTTCTTTCCAGAAAAGAACAGTGAGCATGCGCTCGACCCATTCCTTATCTTCGGCGCTCAGCACCATGCCGTCAAAGATCAACTCGTTCTCCCGGAGAAATCTCCGTAAGTTGACCGGGACGCCAGGCTCGTAAACTTTATCCGAGGACGGCGCCTCCAGGTAGCCGGCAATGTCCATGAGCTCGGTGTAAGCGATATTCAGTCCTTCGGACAGCTTCATCAGCACGTCCGGAGAAGGGACACCGCGGTTGCCATTCTCAAGCTGCGAGATATAGCCGGCGGAGACGCCGGAGCGATCGGCCAGCTCGCGGATTGTGAATCCTTTTAGCTTGCGGATGTCGCGTAATTTATCGTAAAAGTCCAAACACGGTCACCCTCCAAAAGTTAACAATAGTAAACATGTTCATAGTAGCAGGTTGTTAGAGGAAATACAATGTTTGCGTGAAGACCCTAGCGCTGGGTGTATAAAGGAAAAGTTGGTTCGGACTTATGTTTACAAAAGTAAATAAAATGTGTTGCAAAAGATAACTAAATTGGGTATACTGGAAAAAGTTAGAGGGAGGTTGACCAGAGGCAACCAGCATAAAACAAACAAAAGAATGACAAGCCCGAGGGAAATTACGGTTGTTGGGGAGGTTATGAAGATTAGAATTAAAATAGCAGCCAAACCGGAAGCTTTTATTAAAGCTCGAATTACGAAGGGCTTTTCACAGAGAGAGTTGGCGCGCCATTCGGGGGTCAGCCATGCCTACATATCACTTTTAGAACGCCGTAAAAAAAACGTGGGACCATTCACAGCGAAGAAATTGAGCGAATTGCTTGATAAAGAAATCGAGGAACTGTTTGAGATATATATTGCATGAAGCCTGTGAAATTAGACGATTTCACAGGCTTTTTATATTTTACAAAGGGTAATCAAATTTATAAAGATTAATATCATCAGGAAATACCACTATTATTCTTTCATCCACAATCAGGATGGAAAAGTGGTACTTTCATCTCAATTCCTTACTTGAGGAAAACGCTTTAATATATAATAAATGGGCAGGAAAAATAAAGATTGTAAATGGTAAATAAAATGCGTTAGTGGAAAATAAAGTCCGTTAGTAATATTCACAAATGTAAATATTACCCCAAAGACCCTTGATATTACTGGATTCTCATATTATTGATTTCACTTCGATTACATTTCATTTACGGGAGGGGCGTATGTAGTGACTGATTCAGGATTAATTCGATCTAGGACTCGATAAGCATTTGAAGAACTATTATTCCCGATCCCATAAATGTTCTACAAATTTTCGTTCAGCAAATGCAACTTGTATATTGTGTACTTCAAATTCACTCATAGCATCCCAGGAAGGCTTTTCGTTCACAACAGAATGAGGTTGTATTCTTGCTGTATGTACAGAAGTCCATCCAGGATCACGTGGGACAGCTACTACGGACATGACTAATTTGTGCAAGTTTTGAAAGTCAGTGATACTTTTTGGCAAGATCAGCGGATGTTTAATATGGAATAGTCTGCGTCATTTTTTGTTGTAAATACAACAAAAATATTGTATTATTTTCATTTAACATATGAAAATACAATATCAGTGGAGTTGTGTATATGAATGAAATCCTACGCGAAATTGGAATGATTGCCAGAGCCTTAGATTCTATAAGTAATATAGAATTTAAAGAATTTGATCTAACAAAAGGGCAGTATTTGTACCTTGTCCGAATATGTGAGAACCCAGGAATTATTCAAGAAAAGCTAGCTGAATTGATTAAAGTAGACCGAACAACCGCAGCTCGTGCAATAAGAAACCTTGAAATTAATGGTTTTATTGAAAAGAGAGATGATGAACTTAACAAGAAAATAAATAGACTATTTCCAACAGAAAAAGGGATAAGGGTATTTCCTATTATAAAGAGAGAAAATGTCCATTCTAATAGTGTCGCATTAGCGGGATTTTCTGAAAGTGAAACAGAAACCATTTTTCATCTGCTTCAAAGAGTTAGAAAAAATGTAGAAGTTGATTGGGAATTTGTAAAAAAGGGAAACAAGCGAGTATATTGATTTTATGTAAAGGAGCTATATTTAAAATGACAGTAAAAATAAATAAGTGCGGCCTAGAAGATTTACAAATACTCCAACAAATAAGTATTGAAACATTCAACGATACATTTAGAGATCAGAATTCTCCCGAAAATATGAAAGCCTATTTGGAAAGAGCATTTAACTCTAAACAATTGGAAATGGAACTGTCCAATATCTCTTCCGAATATTATTTCATCTATTTCGATGAAGACCTTGCTGGATATTTAAAGGTCAATATTAATGATGCTCAAACTGAAAAAATGGGTGATAAGTCAATCGAAATTGAGAGGATTTATATTAGATCCGAATTTCAAGGAAAAGGGCTTGGAAAACATCTACTAAACAAAGTGGCTGAAATAGCCATTAAACAAAACAAAAAGATGATCTGGCTAGGCGTTTGGGAAAAGAATGAGCATGCAATTGCATTTTATAAAAAAATGGGTTTTGTTCAAACAGGAGCTCACTCATTTTATATGGGTGATGAAGAACAAATTGATTTAATAATGACCAAAACTCTATAATTCCATGACAGATTGGTACAGTAGAAATTATTAAAATTGGATCTTCTATTAATCCATTATTGGTTTAGTATTAAAAATATTATTAGTAATTTATTTGATGAGAGGAGAGTACAGAGCAGTATGTATATACCTTCGCATTTTGAAATTAAGGATATATCAAGTGCCTTAAAAATTATTAGAGAAAATAGTTTTGCAACATTATTTTCTCAACATGATGGGGCACCGTATGCTACCCATTTGCCACTAATTCTCGATAAAAATCAATTGTATCTTTACGGGCACTTTGCTCGACCAAATCCCCAATGGAAAGACATTAAGAATCAAAATGTGTTAGCTGTATTTCATGGTCCTCATTGTTATATCTCTCCTTCTTGGTATGAGACTGATAAGGCAGTACCTACATGGAACTATGTGACCGTTCATGTATATGGAGATGTTGAACTTATAGATGACGAAAAGGAGATAGTAGATTCTCTAAATGACATGGTAATGAAATACGAAGCTCCTGGTAGCTCTTACAGTTTGCAGGATATAGACTCTAGCTTTCTAAACGATTTGAGCAAAGGCGTTCAAGGCTTTAAAATGAAAATTAACAGAATAGAAGGGAAAGCAAAGTTAAGCCAGAATCATTCAATACAGCGACAGGAAATAGTTATTCAACAGTTAGAGAAGATCAATAATACAAACGAGCAAAGAATTTCTTCTCTTATGAAACGAAATCTTACATCATTAAACTGATATGAACGAGGCGGTCAA
>NZ_RXHU01000104.1 GCF_003955665.1 Paenibacillus whitsoniae | reverse complement strand
CCCGCCACAACGCCCGCCACAACCCCCGCTCCAGCACCACTCCGCAGCCAGTTCAAATCTCGCATATGCGAAAAAGAAACCGCACATAGACACCCGGAGCCGCTGTCCGCTACACTTTGGGATAAACCAAATCGAGATTATTCCTGAAGGCAGGGGAGGACAACATGACGATTTACAGTTTTGAAAGCGGTATCCCGGAGAGCATTTCTTGCGACGCAAGCTCGCATCTGACGATCAGCGACCGCCACTATAAAGATGGGGAGCATAGTCTGCAGTGGGATTATGACGGAGCAGGCCGTTTGACCATTTCAGGCGCTATTGGCTATCGTCCGTTTCAGGAAGGGGCGAGCAGTCAGGCGCGCGATTCATTTGCCATTTGGATCTATAATCCGGCTCCGATTGAGGGGCAGCTTACTTTCGAATTTAGCCGGGGCGGCCACGAAACCGACTGTTCGTTCAACTTCGGTCTGCAGTTCCAAGGCTGGCGTACTGCTTGGGTCGCGTATGAACGCGACATGATAGGCGTGCCGCACCCCGACATGGATACAATCACGTTGCAGATGCCCGTAGGCGTGAAGCCGGGTACGATTTTCATCGACCAATTGATGGTGAACACCAAGATCGATCCGCGGTTCCATACGCGGGATGCCCAGGTGCCATTCGTCAATCTCGTCGCCGATGTGTCGGCGAATGCGCACTGGTTGGCGCTATATGCGTTCGAGCAGTTGCGATCGTCATCAATCCAATTGACAGTTGCACAGCCTGAACAACATCAGTCATCAATCGCACTTCCGACCAGTTCAATGCGAGAACAGCATCAGTCATCAAACGTACTTCCGACCAGTTCAACGCAAGAAAAGCATCAACCCTCATTCGCACATCTTACCAGCTCAACGCGAGAGCAGGTCCAGTCTTCTTCCGCACCTCCAGCAAGCACAGTGCGAGGCCGAACTACTTCGCCTCTCGCCTCGCCAACGGCAATTACGCCCGAGCAGGAGCATGCACATAGCATCATGAATGCGCGCTTTGAAGCGCTTTTCTATACACCCGGTACATGCTCGCCGGATGAGGTCGACCAGCTGAAGCGGCAATTCTCTAACTTCGGCATCGTACGCTCCCAGGACGGAATCACAGGCCGTCCTGTAGAACTCCCGTTCCGCGATCACTTCCCGCTAGGGCGGAAGGAAGAACTGATGCAGGTCGCCAACGCGGTTCAGCTCAGCGAGATCACGAAATTCCTCTTGGCAGCAGCGATGTGTTTTCGATCCAGCGAAGACGCCGCTCAAAAAGCCGAGCTCGAAGCCATGTTGATCGCCGTGCTCGATCATCTGGAAGATCAAGGCTGGGCCTACGGCAGCTCGCAGGGGACGGTGCATCATTTTGGTTATAATTTCCGCGACTATTATCCGGCGGTGTTTCTTATCCGCGAAGTTCTCCAACAGTCAGGCCGCTTGTCCCGCACGCAGCGCACGATGCGCTGGTTTAGCGGAGCGGGGCGTATTCATACACCGCTTGATGAGGTCGAGGGCAATATCGACATCTATAACACGACGCTTCACGGCATGCTAGCGTCAATTCTCATTGGCGAAGATGCTGCGGAAAAAGCATGGGAGCTCGCGGCTTTCCGCGACTGGCTGAGCCAGTCGATGCTGCCGGCGAATGGACTTCGAGCCGCCTACAAAATCGACGGCTCCGCCTACCATCATGTTAACCACTATCCAGCTTATGCGGTCGGGGGCTTTCAAGGCGTGACGCCCATGATGTATGTGCTGAGCGGCACACCGTATCGCATCCATGTGCAGGCGCATGCGACGATCCGCAAGGCGCTGCTGGCGATGCGGCTGTACAGCAACAAACGCGAGTGGCTTGTTTCGTTATCGGCGCGCCACCCGACAGGCCGATGGGCGCTCGATCCCGAGCCGTTCGCCTGGTTGGCCCGCTGCGGCACGCCAGATGGCAATAGCGAACTTGACGTTGAAGTTGCGGCGGCATATTTACGTTTGCTGGAGCCAGATGAAACGACGGAAGCATCCCGACGATTCCGCGCCAACCAGCTCACCCCCGAACCCGCGCCAACTGGCCACTGGACGATGAACTATGCGGCGCTTACGATTCATCGGCGCGGCGAGTGGTTGGCGGGGATGCGCGGACACAGCCGTTATCTTTGGGCAAACGAGACGTATGTGAGCGCCAATTTGTACGGCCGTTACATCTCGCACGGGCATTTGCAGATCATGAGCAAGGGCGAGCCGATCGGCAACGAAGCCAGCGGCTACCACCATGACGGCTGGGATTGGAACCGGTGGCCCGGCACGACGACCATTCACAAACCGATCGCGGAACTGCGTTCCGATGTCCGTAATGTGGACACGCTTAGCGGCTTTGAGGAGATGCTGCTGTCCGACGAGACGTATGCGGGAGGACTTCACTTTCAACAAGAAAACGGCATGTTCGCCATGAAGCTTCACGAGCATCCGAAATACGAGGGCAGTCACCGCGCGCGGAAGTCGGCTTTTTTCTTTGACCGTCTTATTGTGTGTCTGGGCACGGACATCGAGAACGACAACGGTGAACAGCCGACGGAGACGACGTTATTTCAGCAGCATTTACCGCACCCGCATGAGACTGTTTGGCTGAGCGACACCGAACCGGTACAGGTGTTCCCGTACTTCCAAAAAAAGCAATTAGACAAAGCCGCATGGATTGTGGACAATAAAGGAAACGGCTACTTTGTGCCGGAGGGCCAGGCGCTCGGTCTGTCGAAATCGACGCAGCATTCAAAGCATCAAGCGACGGACGCGGATACGCAGGGAGATTTTGCGGCAGCTTGGCTGGAGCATGGAACCTCGCCTCAAGGCGGGCGTTACGAGTACGCGATCCTTGTCGATACGACGGCGGAGGAAATGGCGGCCTTCTGCGCTCGCATGCAATCCCACGGGACAGCAGGCTACACGGTGCTTCGGCAAGACCGCAACGCCCATGTCGTGACCGATACGAAAAGCGGCATTACCGCTTACGCATTATTTGAAGCAGACGATAGCGTCAATACCGGCCGCGTCACGGCTGTCGATACGCCATGCATGGTGATGGTGCGGGAGGAAGCAGGCATCTTGACGATAAGCGTCGTCGATCCCGATCTTAGACTCTACGAAGGCGTAGAAGCGGATCAATATGACGAGAACGGTATTCAAAAGGAAGTCAGCGTCTATTCGCGCGATTGGGTCCATGCGGAAAGCATTGCCCATATGCTCCGGCTTACTTTACAAGGCCAGTGGGCCGAGCAGGAATCGTTGCCAGGCATCTATGTGCAACCAACGGACAATGACTTCACGGTCATTGAGGTGACGTGCAAGGACGCGATGCCGCGGGAATTTACTTTACAAGCGCTCTCATAAGATTTTCACAAAGCCAGTACTATCCAAGCGGAGGCGAGAAAATGAAATCGGCGATTAATCAGCTACCGGTCTTTTACCGTTATCTTTTCTCCTATATGGCGTTGTTTTTGCTGCCGCTGCTCTTTCTGGGCTTGACGGGGTATTATCAACTGGTTCATATCGTCGGCGGGGATGTCGAGCGCAACAATCAGGCGCTGCTGAACGAGCTGCAGGAGCAGATGGATCAGAAGCTGATTCTGATGAACCGGATCGCGGGGCAGCTGGAGAGCATGTCCGAGTTGTCACCTTATGTGCTGACGCACGACGATTACAGTGTCTACCAAGGGAAAAAGGTGTTGGAAGGCAAGGTCGTCGACGACAGTATCCGCGAGATCGCGCTGCATATTCGAGGCACCGATTTCATGATTTCACCGATCAGCATTTATAAGGTGAACCAATTCATTCAAGATTTTTATGTCTATAAAAATTGGTCCCCCGATCAGTTCAAAGACGATCTGGAGCATGCGACAGTGCCGCAGCTTCGGCCTGCGGAGGATGTTGCGGTTTCCGGCGTTTCAGGTACGCCTGACGTGCGAATGGTCACGTACCTTGTGCCGATTCCGATTAACAGCCTGCATCCCTACGGCTCGGTGTTGTTCATGCTGCGGGAAAGCGAGCTGCTCAAAAGCTTGTCGCTGCCCGAAGGCAACGCCATCGTCTTCGATCGTCAGGGACGCGTCGTGGCTGCACAGAAGCAGAGTGACTATTTGCAGGATGCGGATTTTTTCAAGACGGTTGTGCACGGCAATGCCTCTTACCAGAATATTTCGATCCAGCATGTGAATTATGCCGTTTCCTACCAAAAGTCGGACAAAAGCGGTTTTACCTATGTGACGTTAATTCCGAAAACTACGCTTGTCGCGCCGATTACTCGGGCCATTTGGCAGTGGGTGAGTTGGATGGGCATTATTTTTCTCGCCGGATGCGCCTTGGTGTACGTACTGATGCTGTTTAACTACAATCCGGTCAAAAAGCTTGCGACGCTAGTCGAGTCCGTGCGCGGCCAATCGCTTCGCAAGGCGAATGAGTTGGAAACGATCGGAAGCGTCATCCACGATATGGCGCACTCCAATCGCAGCCTTGGGCTGAAGCTGGAAGCGAATCGTTCTGCGATTCGGGAGCACTTGCTCGCCTCTCTGCTCAAAGGCGAATGGGAATCGGCTGCGGCCTTCAATGAGCAGGGGCAGGAGCTCGGCGTCTTGCTTCCGTACCCGTACACGGCTGTACTCATGCTGGAGTACCCCGCTTCCATAGCGGCGATGAAAGAAAGGCTGCTGGACGAAGTCGAGGGCAAGTTCGGCAGTGAGATGATCGGCTACCGCAAGGAAAGCCTGGAAGAGCGCCGCATCCTGTTCATCGTGTCGACCGGCGCTGCGGAGGAGACTTGGCGCGCCTGGTTGGAACGGCTGCACGAGCATGTGCTTGCCGTCTTCCAGGCACCGATTACGATGGGGGTCGGCAACCGGTACGGCGAGCTGGCGCAAGCGGGCCGCTCGTTCCTCGAAGCGTCAACCGCGATCGACTATAAGCTGATCAAGGGCAATCAGCGGGTCATTTTCTTTGACGAGCTGCAGGCGCACGATCAGGTCGACTTATTTAACCCGAGACGGGTGCTGGAGGAGCTGGATCTGGTGCTGCACCTTGGCGGCCCTGAACAAATCTCCGAAGCGGTCGAGCAGATCGCACAGCGCATGAAAGCGAGCGGGCTCACGCTGTTTATTGCCCGTGAGCTGATCTATGACATGATCCGCAAATTCATTGCGTACGCGGAGAAGCAGCGTCCGGGCAGCACTGGCGCCAGCTTCCCCGACGTGCTGACGCTGACGGACTACACGACGCTTGACGATATCGTGGGGCTGCTCCTCTCTGCATCCGCGACGCTGCGCGAGGTGTTGGAGGCGAAAAAGCCGGCGGCGCCGAACGCGATGATCGAGCAGATCACGGCGTACATTTCCCGGCACTGCGCGGAGTATGATTTCTCAGTGCAGCGGATTGCGGAGCATTTTTCACTGTCACTCTCGTATTTAAGCCGCTACTTCAAGGAGCAGACCGGTCAGACCGTCATGGAATATATGAATGAGGTGCGCATCGATCAAGCCAAACGGCTCTTGCGTACCGATGATCGCTCCGTGAAAGATATCGTGCAGCAAGTCGGTTACTACGACGTATCGAGCTTCATTCGCAAATTCAAACAGATGGTCGGAGTTACGCCCGGCGAATACCGCAAGCAGCATCGATAGCTGCTAGAAGTTATGCGCCCCTTCATTTATGAGGGGGCGCATTTTTTGCGTGTCAGCTTAGCCGTGGAACCTCTGGCAAACGCTAGAGTATCCAGGCGGAGCGCCTCATTAGCCAATGAAACCACTGGCTAATGCCAGACATCCATCAGATTCATCCCAAATAGCCAATCTATTCATTGGCTATTCGGCGAAATCAGCGCTGATATCGCGCAATTTTCCCAAATTAGGCAGTGGTAACATGGCTTATTCAAGAGAATCAACGTGATTTGGTCCGATTAACAAATGAAACCATTGGCTATTGCCGTCTTATCAGCCTATACTTCCTCGAAGTGGCTCTACTCTACTACGTCAGTAGTCCACGCTTCCGTCTCTGAAAGGACGGCAAGCCGCCCACCATGGTCAAGCTCAATGGCCATTTTTGTGGGCGGGTAAGACCAGAACAGTTTGGAGAAGAGGCGTTTACAGAAATTAGATAACGACGATATCCTATTTCAGCATCTGGGTCGATTTTTAAGATAATAAGTTAATGCAACGAACCTATTTGCAGCAAATGTGCTTGCAACACGGCAAAAACCGACGAATAGGATAACACCGTTATCTTATTCTGAAAATCAGAACACAAGCGATGCAAATAGGTAATTGCAATTAACTTATTTCCAAAAGATAGCCGGATCACTTCCTGCTAAAAACAAATGCCTCTCTCACAACCTGCCACCCTAACTTGCTGACAAACTTGGAGCCGCCACCCCTGCCCAGAGGCTGAATCGGCTTAGAAGCGCCGATGCCAACGCCGCATAGAGCAGCTTACTGCCCCGCTCCCGCCGCCCGCTCTCGTCCCTTTTTCAACATGCCGAATTCGCACATCCCCTCCGTCAAAAACCGCAGATCCCGCGCCACATCAGCCTAGATCAAGTTTCGCATATGCCGTGTGGCGATCTCGCTTATATACGGTTGTGCCATCCGGATGGTACAACTGAGACATGAAAGCGATTTACTCAATGACATCGCGAATAACTAGCGGAGGTGAACATAACGTGCTTCAGTCCCAGACCTTCAAGCGTATCATCCGCAATTACGATCTGTACTTGTTGTTCTTGCCGACGCTTGCCTACTTTATTATTTTCCATTATGTACCGATGTACGGGCTGCAAATTGCGTTCAAAAACTTCAATCCCGTCAAAGGCATCGCCGGCAGCCCTTGGGTTGGTTTCGATAACTTTGAGCGGTTTTTCGAATCGTATCAGCTCACGACCATCATTCGCAACACGCTTGGCATTTCGATTTACGAGCTGCTTGTCGCGTTCCCGGCGCCGATCATTCTGGCGCTGATGATTAATCAGCTTACCAGCGAGCGCTTCAAGCGATTTGTGCAAACGATTACGTATGCGCCGCACTTTATTTCCACGGTGGTCGTCGTCGGGATCGTGTACCTGCTGCTTTCGCCCAAAACGGGCGCCGTCAACAGCTTTCTCGGGCTGTTCGGCATCGATCCGATTTTTTTCATGGGAAGTCCGGACTGGTTTAAAACCGTCTTCGTCTTCTCCGGCGTCTGGCAGAGTGTCGGGTGGGGAACGATCATTTATTTGGCGGCGCTGACAGCGGTCAATCCCGATCTGCACGAAGCGGCGACCGTCGACGGCGCAACCAAGCTGCAGCGCGTCCTGCATGTCGACATTCCGTCGATTATGCCTACGGTCATCATTATGCTCATTATGAACATGGGCCATATTATGAGTGTCGGCTTCGAAAAGGTGTATCTGATGCAGAATCAGCTCAACATCGATTCCTCGGAGACGATTCAAACTTATGTGTACAAAGCAGGGCTTGTACAAGCCCAGTACAGCTATGCATCAGCAATAGGCTTGTTCAACACGGTCATCAACTTTATTTTGCTGATTGCCGTCAACCAACTATCGAAATCCATGAAACAATCCAGCTTATGGTAAGGGAGAGACGAACATGAAACTGGCAAAATCAAGGGCGGATCTCCTGTTTGATATCACCAACTACACGCTTATTTCCATTCTGGTGCTGCTGGTGCTGTATCCGCTGTACTTTGTGGTCACCGCTTCCATCACGGATCCCGATCTGGTGTATTCCGGCAAGCTGCTCTTCTTCCCCGAGCATGTGACGTGGGACGGCTACAAGCGGCTGCTGAGCGAAACGTCGATCTGGGTCGGCTTCCGCAACTCACTGTGGTACACAGTGGCAGGCACCTCGATTAACTTGGTGCTCACCATTACAGCGGGCTACGTGCTGTCGCGTACCGATCTCGTCGGCCGCAACATCTTTATGTTCCTGCTCGTGTTCACGATGTTTTTCGGCGGCGGCCTGATTCCAACGTACTTGCTCGTCCGGGATCTGGGCATGCTGGATTCCACGTGGGCGATGATCATTCCGAATGCGGTGTCCGTTTTCAACGTCATTATCGTCCGGACGTTTTTCCAATCCAACGTACCCGGCGAGGTGCTGGAATCGGCGCAAATCGACGGGTGCTCGAACATCAAATTTTTTCTAAAAATCGCGATTCCGCTGGCGCTGCCGATTGTGGCGGTCATGGTGTTGTTCTATGCCGTCGGGCATTGGAACTCCTACTTCCAGGCGCTGATTTATCTCAAAAGCAATGCCAAGCAGCCGCTGCAAATTATTTTGCGCAACATTTTGATTATGAACGAAGGCTCCGACATGCAGGATATGCTCGACGGCTCGCAGGAACAGCAAAAACGGATGGAACTGATGAAATACGGCATCATTATCGTCTCCAGCTTGCCTGTGTTGGTCTTGTACCCGTTCCTGCAGCGTTATTTCGTCAAGGGCGCCCTCGTCGGCTCGGTCAAAGGGTAATTGCGGCAACGGCCGCTTACTATATACACTAGAACATGCCATCATCAGAAAGGGGAAAAAGAAAGATGAACAACACATGGCCAAAAGCTGCACTAGGGTTACTGTTAAGCACGTCCCTCGTCCTGGCGGGATGCTCCTCCGATAAAGGAGCTGCGGGAGAAAGCGCGAAGCCGACGACGGCTGCGGTGCCTTCCGATATGAATGAGAGCGGATTGCCGATCGCCAAAGAGAAGCTGACGCTGAACATCGCGGCCTTCAAGCCGCCCTCAGGCAAGGATTTGAATGATTATAAAATTTTTAAAGATATTGAAGCGTCCACGAACGTTCATATTAATTGGAATCTGACGCCAGGCAGCTCGTGGAACGAGAAGAAAAACTTGCTGTTTGCCGGTGGCGAGCTGCCGGACGCCTTTTATGCGCACGGTATTCTGAACGAGGACACGGACATTGTCAAATACGGTTCTCAAGGCATTCTCATTCCGCTGGAAGGATTGATCGAGAAATATGCGCCGAACGTCAAGAAGATGTTCCAGAACAATCCGACTTATAAAAAGCAACTGACAGCGCCGGACGGTCATATTTACTCCCTGCCGACGATCGACGAGAGCTATTCGCAGACGAAGTCCACGATGTTCATTAACAAAAAGTGGCTGGATCAGTTGAAGCTGCCGATTCCGACAACAACGGACGAGCTGTATACGACGCTGAAAGCTTTTAAAGATAACGATTTGGGCGGTAACAATAAAAAGGATCAAATCCCGCTGTCCTTCCTGCAAAACTGGAACAGTGACGTAAACTCCTTATTCGGCGCTTTCGGCCGCATCGATCGCGATGTGCACAAAGTCGGCAACAACCACTTGTCCGTCGAGAACGATAAAGTTGTCTACACGGCGGCTCAGCCGGAGTATAAGGCGGCCATCCAATACTTCAACAAATTGTTTGCGGAAGGATTGGCCGATCCGGAAAGCTTCACGCAGGACTCCAAAGTGCTGACAGCCAAAGAAAGCAAAGGCATCATCGGTGTTGTGTTCGACTGGAATCCGGCTAACCAAGACTATGTGTCGCTGCCACCGCTGAAAGGACCAAATGGCAAAGACCCGGTATGGGCTGCTTATGCCAACGGTATTTTGCTCAGAGGCTCATTCGCCATCACGAACGTCAACAAACATCCGGAAGCAACGATGCGCTGGATTGACAACATGTACGATCCAAAAATCTCCATGCAATTCAGCCGTGGCGTCATCGGCGGCTCCTCGCTCAAAGAGCGCTCAGACGGCAAATATGATGCGATCGCGACTCCTTCGGGCGCAAGTGCGGACGATTTCATGCAAGTGCCGCCAACTGCTTACTCCGTTTGGGGTTTGACGAAAGCTGTTACAGATCTCGTTGTTCCGCCTGCGGCTTCGGGCAACCGCTCCAAGATTGACATCGATAACGTATACGGCAAATATCTCGTGGACAACGCGTTCCCTAAAACGTACTTCACTGCAGAAGAAAGCGACCAGATTTCCCGCTACTTGACTGACATCGATGCTTACGTCAGCAAAATGTATGCGAAATGGATGCTGTCCGGCGGCATTGACAAAGAATGGGACGATTATGTGAAAAAGCTTAAAGATATGGGCCTCGACAACATGATGAAAATTTATCAGCAGGTCTATGACCGCTATAAAGCCAGCAAGTAGGGATTGCCATGCATGCATCTAGGCAAAAACAAATACAAAAACAAAAACCGAACATCCTCTTTATTTTGGCGGACGATATGGGGAGCTGGGCGCTTGGCTGCGCCGGCAACCCCGAAATCCGTACGCCGAATCTCGATCGGCTAGCCGCCGAGGGGATGCGTTTTGATCACTTTTTCTGCACGTCGCCGGTATGCTCTCCGGCGCGTGCTTCTATTTTAACGGGCCGTATGCCGTCGCAGCACGGCGTCCATGACTGGATTTCGTCCGGCAACGTGGACCGTGACGCTTTGTCGGAAGAGCTGCGCCGCCACCCGGCGTTAGCCGGCGAACAGACGGCGGCCGCGTATTTGGCCGGCATCCCGGCCTACACGGAGCTGCTCGCCGATGCGGGCTACGCCTGCGCTTTAAGCGGCAAATGGCACCTCGGGAACAGCGTCGTGCCGCAAAAAGGCTTCGAACGCTGGTTCACAATTGCACGCGGCGGCTGCTCGTATATGAAGCCGGACATCGTGGAGGACGGCGAGGTTCGGATTGCAGACGGGTATATCACCGATATGATTACCGACCATGCACTGACGTTTATGGACGAGCTTGCCGGACAGGAGGCACCGTTCTACCTCGGCGTGCATTATACGGCGCCGCACTCGCCTTGGGATCGTTCGGAGCATCCGGAGTCGTATGTGAGGTTGTATGACGATTGCCTGTTTGAATCGGTGCCGGATCTGCCGATGCATCCGAATCAGATTCCATCCGCACCTCGCGGGGAAGGCGAACGCCGCAAGGAGCTGCTCCAGGGTTATTATGCGTCGGTGACCGCAATGGACGAAGGGATCGGCCAGCTGTTGGATCGGCTGGAAGCGCACGGGCTCAAGGAGGAGACGCTGGTCGTTTTTATGGGAGACAATGGCATGAATATGGGGCACCACGGCGTATGGGGCAAGGGCAACGCGACGTTCCCGCTTAATATGTACGACACCTCTGTGCTCGTGCCTGCGATCTTCGCCTATCCGGGCGTCATTCCGCCGGGAAGCTTATGCAGCGAGCTGCTGAGCCAATATGATATTTTTCCGACGCTGCTGGACGTGTGCGGGCTGCCGAATCCGGAGGCTTCGCGGCTGCCCGGGCAGAGCTTTCGGAAGCTGCTGCAAGGCGAAGCGGGAAGCGGGCGGGAGGACGTCGTCATCTATGACGAGTACGGTCCTGTGCGGATGATTCGCACGGAGGATTGGAAGTACGTGCATCGCTATCCGTATGGACCGCATGAATTGTATGATCTTCGCCGCGATCCGGGCGAGGAGGTTAATTTGGCGTCGGAGGCGTCATGTGCCGACGTGATGGAGGCGCTGCAGCGCAGACTCGGCGAATGGTTCGCCAGCTATGTCGTGCCGGAGCTGGACGGGCGCGTGGCGCCGGTTACGGGGTACGGCCAGCGGATGCCGATGAGGCCGGGAATTACGGAAGGGGCGGCGTTTGAGCCCCTGCCGGGTAAGGAGTGAGAAGATATGAAAAGACCGAACTTGGTATTTGTTTTTCCAGATCAGCTTAGGCAGCAATCCGTTGGCTTTATGAACGGGGACCCGGTGCTGACGCCGAACTTGGACCGTTTTAGCGAGGAATGTCTCGTGCTGAACAACGCGGTGAGCAATTTTCCGATTTGCAGTCCGTACCGGGGCATGCTGATGACGGGGAAATATCCGTATTCGACGGGCGTGATTGCTAATTGCAACTCCAATCGCAACGTGTACGGCGTTTATTTGAAAAAAGACGAGCGCTGTCTATCGGATGTGTTGGCGGAGAACGGCTATGAGACCGGCTATATCGGCAAATGGCATCTCGATCCGGTCGAGCCTTCGCAAGCGCCGCACACGGAAGGGTTCCGCGAGGATGGTATCCTGTGGGACTCGTATACGCTGCCGGAGCGCAGGCACGGCTTCGGCTTCTGGCACGCCTACGGCGCCTGCGACAACCATTTCGATCCGCATTATTGGGAGAACGGGGCTGCGCTATCCGAGCGGATGCGTCCCGGCGTCTGGTCGGTCGAGCATGAGACGGATGTCGCCGTGGGGTACATTGCGAACAAGGACGGCGCGTATCGCGATGAAGGCAAGCCTTTTATGCTGATGCTGTCGTACAATCCGCCGCATCCGCCGTTTGAGCAAGTGCCGGAGCGGTACTTGGCGATGTATGAGGGCATGGAGGCGGAGGACCTGCTGGTGCGGTCAAACGTGACGGATCGCACGTCGGAGGCGTTCGCACGCTTGTACGGAGGTTCCCAGCAGGGCAAGGCGTATGCGGATATGCATGTGAAGCGGTATTTTGCCGCGATTACGGGTGTGGATGAGCATTTTCAGCGTATTCTGGATGCGATCGATGCCAAGGGCCTTAAAGAAGACACGATCGTCGTGTTCACGTCCGATCACGGAGATATGATGGGCAGCCACAATTTGTCGGGCAAGCCGCACTGGTACGCCGAAAGCTTCAAGGTGCCCTTTGCGATCCGGTATCCGGGCAAGATCCAGCCGGGGCGTGCCGATTTTATCCTGAACGTGCCGGACTTGCTTCCGACGCTTCTCGGTTTGATGGGGCTCGAGACTGCGGTGCCTGATGACGTTGAAGGCGAGAACAAAGCCGCTTTCTTCCGCGGGGAACGGGCCGAGGGGACGACGGGCCTGTATGTGAACCCTTTTACGAATATGAGGGGGCTTAAGACCGAGCAGTATACGTTCCTTGTACACAAGGATTATGCGGAGAAGGAGACGGTTCTGCTGTTTGACGATGTCGCGGACCCGTATCAAATAAAGGACGTTGCTGGCGAGCATCCGGATGTGGTCCGGGAGCTTAGGATGCAGTTAGATCGAGAACTGGCGAAGACGAACGATATTTGGAATCGCTAGGAGAGAGAATCGAGGGATGCGAAGTGATGGAGAGGGAGAGGGTGCCTGCCCCGCGGGGCGGAGGCTTTCGCATGGCGGGCTACTGGGTATGGTGCGGCTCCGTTGTCAAAGGCGAGGACGGCCGGTACCACATGTTCGCCTCCCGCTGGCCTAAGACGCTGCCGATGCATCCGGGCTGGCTCGTCGCCTCGGAGGTCGTGCGCGCGGTGTCCGAGACGCCGGAGGGGCCGTACCGGTTCGAGGAAGTTGTCTTACCGGCCCGGGGCGCTGAATTTTGGGACGGCCGAAGCACGCACAACCCGCATATTGTGAAGCACGGGGATTTGTACCTTTTGTACTACATGGGCTCGACACACCCATTCAAGGACGTCTCGCCCGAAGAAACATATGATCTGCATGATCCAAGATGTATCGTGGCACGCGCCAACAAGCGGATCGGGCTTGCCATCGCAAGCAGCGTCTTCGGGCCGTGGGAGCGCATGGAAGCGCCGATTTTGCAGCCGAGGCCGGACAAATTCGACAACTTCTTTACGTCCAACCCGGCGCCTTGTGTGCATGAGGACGGCTCTGTACTGTTGGTCTACAAGACGCGCACCTACAAGTCCAGGCCGTACACTGAGTTTTTGCACGGGGACACGATGTCGTTCGGCGTGGCGCGAGCGCCGCATTTCCGTGGGCCGTACATAGCTGTGACGGATGAGACGATTTTTCCACAGGAGAAGTTTTGCCTGGAGGATCCGTTTATTTATCGGGTGGATGGCGGCTACGAGATGATCGCCAAGGATATGATCGGCAACATCTGCGGCGAGTATCACGGCGGTATGCTGGCGCGGTCTGCAGATGGCGTCGTGTGGGAAGCCGAGGAAGGTCGCCTGGCGTACTCGCGCACAGTCTTATGGGACGACGGCGCGGAACAGGTTATGGGAAGCCTCGAGCGGCCGTTCGTGCTGTTCGAGGACGGGGCGCCGACGCATCTGTTTTTCGCGACGGCCGACGGCCCGGGCGAGTTCACGCAGGCAGTGAACACATGGAACATGGTCATCCCGCTGGGACGGGGATGAGCGCAGATGGAAAAACGAACACACCTTGGCGGTGGGTTCGTTTTTTGTTTGAAAAGACCATCCTCAAGATAGTAATTTTTGGTAGAATACATTAGAGAGATGATCCTCTAATAAATTGTAACCACAAGGAGATACCACTATGGCAAATAACAAACTATTAAGAATGGACAACGTTGGCATCGTCGTAGAAAATCTTGATGACGCTATCTCTTTCTTCGAGGAGATTGGCCTGAAGCTCGAAGGGCGAGCTATGGTTGAAGGTGAATGGGCTGGTCGCGTAACTGGGCTGGAGTCACAGCGTGTTGAGATCGCGATGATGGTTACCCCAGATGGCCACAGTCGGCTTGAACTTTCGCGTTTTCTCACCCCGCCTGTGATATCGGATCACCGAACGGCTCCCGTAAATGCCCTCGGTTATCTACGTGTCATGTTCGCCGTTGAAAATATTGACGAATTGGTATCCAGACTCACCGAACGTGGTGCTCAGCTCGTTGGCGAAATGGTTCAGTATGGGGACTCGTATCGCCTCTGCTATATTCGTGGACATGAAGGACTTCTCATCGGTTTGGCGGAACAACTTCGTACAAAATGAATGAAGTTTAAATATTCCAAATCTAACGGTGGCTTACCGACGTTCCTTGCGCTCCGTTCGAAACAGCTTCCCATGTCTCCCAAGTGGCTAAACGATCAGCATAGACTCCGCGCACCAAAGGCAAGACCTTTGCGCCGACCGCAAACCGCAGAGGTGGGTCCTCGGCGTCTATGATTTGAAGAATCGCTTCGGCCGTCGCATTCGGATCGCCTCGTTCTTCTGACGATAAACGGACGGACACCCGATTTCGAAGTTCAGCGTAGACTTCCAATCCCTGTGATGTCTTCATGGACAGGGGGCTTCCAAAGTCAGTTGCATAGGCGCCCGGCTCGAGCAACGTGACCTTAATGCCGAAGCTTTTAACTTCTTGAGCGAGGCTATCGTGCAATGCTTCAACTGCCCATTTGGACGCGCAATAGAAGCCGATGAGCGGCGCCGCAACAATCCCCATGGCACTTGAGACGCCGAGAATGTGCCCGCTGCCCTGTAGTCGAAGCAGAGGCAGAGCAGCTTGGATGACACGAAGCGTACCAAAGTAATTGGTGTCAAATAGTTCACGGACGTCGGATTCGTCAGCCTCCTCAGTCGTGCCAACCAAAGTGTAAGCGGCATTGTTTAAGATGACGTCCAGCCTGCCAAAATGCGTATAAGCCTGCTGAACGGCATGCTCGACCTGCTGGGAATCTGTTACATCGAGCGCTAGGGGGAGAACAGCGTCTCCAAAACGTTCCTTAAATTCGGCGATGCTTTCCGGTGTTCGAGCGGTCGCGGCAACCTTATCCCCGCGAGAGAGTGCAGCCTCCGCCCAAATGCGCCCTAATCCGCGAGAGGCTCCTGTTATGAACCAGACTTTGTTTTCCATCGTATACTCCTCCAATACAATTCCTGTGTGTAGTATTTTTAAACCTTCTGTTTTCTCTTTCGTTCTTCTATAATGTTAAGGCCTAGCAGCTTGATACGGAATTTCAAATAAGTTAGCATGGTATTAACTTATGGTTTATGCAAAAGGAGGAGGAGCCTGCCAGAATGATTGAGCAACTGAAGACGTTTGTTCAAGTGGTGGAGTCCGGAAGCTTTTCTAAGGCAGCCGAAAAGCTTTTTATTTCTTCAACCGCTGTGATGAAACAAATGAATTTGTTGGAAAAGCAAGCCGGAATCCCACTTTTTATCCGTACCAACCACGGTGTCAGCCTCACAAAGGCAGGAACAGCTTTTATCAAAGATGCGAAATATATGCTGCAGTATTTTCAAGAATCTCTTATCCGCATGCATCACTCCGCGCAGGCCAATCGGCATATTGTTCGAGTGGGTACTTCTATGCTTAACCCCTGTAAAGTTTTGATTGATTTGTGGAATGAAATTGGCGACCTATACCCTCAATTCGGAATAAACATCGTTCATTTCCAAGATGACGCACATACACTTCCAACCACTTACCGCATGATCGGCCAATCGCTTGATCTCATAGCGGGGCCATTTCTTACAGATAATTTGAAGGATTACTATCATATGCTTGAACTGGGGAGTTACCGCGTTTGCTTTGCCGTATCTCGGCAACATAGGCTGGCTTCAAGAAAAACACTTTCCATCAAAGATTTGTACGGGGAAAGATTGGCTGTGGTGAATGGTGGAAATAGTGCCGTCATTCATGACATCCGTGATTTCCTGAAAATAAAACATCCTCAAATACAAATTAAGGATATTCCGCGTCTCTATGATCTTGAAGTGTTTAATCGCTGCGAGGAAAGTAATACAGTTATGCTAACATTGGAGGCGTGGGCAGATATTCATCCATCCTTGGTGACGATCCCTAGTGATTTAGATTTTGCAGTTCCATATGGTTTAATATATCCGTTACACCCATCCGAGGAAGTTGGTCAATTCATAGAAATCATAAAAGAAATGCAAGGTAATGCTTTGCCAAAGGTTGAGTGATGTCGAGGCGCACTGTGTAAAAACTGTTAATTCATAGGATTATTTGAAATAGGGGGCATCTTATGGGAGTCGGCGAACGGATTGGCAGAGGCAACACAGCGGATATTTATGAACTAGGGTCGAAACAGGTCCTAAAAGTATTTCGCGACCCGAAACTGCTTGATCTGGAGCGGAATATTAATTCCGTTATTGAGGAGTTGGCGGTAGGAGCCCCGACATTTTATGGAACCGTGGAAACGGATGGTCTTACTGGGCTTGCATATGAGAGGATCCTGGGACCTTCAATGCTAGAGATGCTTATGGGTAAGCCGGAAAAAGCTGTGGAATACGGTCGTCAGCTGGCTGAGCTTCACGCCAAGTTACACAGTGTCAAGCCAGTCGGTCGTTTGGAATCCATTAAAAGTCGACTGGCTTATATGATTAGCGGTATACGTCACGTCGGCTTCGAGCCATTACGAGAGGTGATCGAAAGCTGTCTATCTGAGCTTCCCGGGGGTGATCATCTTTGCCACGGTGACTTCCATCCTGGCAATGTACTTTTAAGTCAGGGGGGGCCTGTCATCATCGACTGGATGACCGCTGTATGTGGTCCGGCACAAGCTGATGCAGCCAGAACGATCCTTATACTTCGTCACGCAGTCTTACCGGCGGAGCTTCCAGAGGTCGCTATACAGACGTTTGCTCAGCTTAGAACTATATTACTGCAAACGTACGAGGACACCTATCTCGAACTGACCGGATACAGCAGGGAGGAGCTCGCGAAGTGGGAGCTTCCTCTAATGGCGGCACGCCTAGGTGAGAGCATTCCGGAGAAGGAGCAGCGCACTCTGCTCGATTTAATACAGCGCCGGATCAACTAGTTATCATCGCTTAATATAACGGAGAATCATGCTACGGCGCGTCATGTGAGCGGCAAGCTGACGTTAAAAGTCGTACCTCGACCGACCGTGCTCTGCACCGAAATCGAGCCTTCGTTCGCTTCTACGAATTCTTTGGCGATGGCGAGACCGAGTCCCATTCCTCCATTATGGCGGGAGCGAGCTTCTTCGACACGATAAAATCGGTCAAATACATAAGGTAGTTTTTCGGGGGGGATACCCATCCCGGTATCTGCAATGGAAACGACGGCGCAGTCTGATTGGGCTTGCTCGCCGTGTGCAATTCCGATCGTTATCGACCCTCCCGAGGGCGTGTACCGCAAAGCATTGCTAAGCAAGTTATAGAAAACTTGGGCCATTCGATGCGGATCGACATTGACCGTCCATGTTTGCTGGGCGGTTGTACGAACAAGCGCAACCTGCTGTTCGACAGCAAGCGGGTTTAACCGATCTATCATCTGATCTATCAGCGTAACAAGATCTGTAGGTCTTCGAGCCAGTGGCAATGTTCGGGATTCAGCCAATGTCAATTGGTGAAGATCCTCAATCAGCCGTGTTAATCGGATCACCTCGTCCTGAATTGGTAATAAAACCTCCGGATAGATCTGCCGCCCGCCGTTCTGAATATTTTCCAGCTGAGATTGAATAATCGCCAGTGGTGTTCTTAATTCATGGACGACATCGGCAGTTAATTGCTTGCGTGTTTCTTCGGCTCTATGCAGTTGTTGGGCCATGCGGTTAAGCGCTTCGGTCACTTTCCCATACTCGTCCTGGGTAGTGACAGGAATGTGAGTGCGAAGAACCCCGCTCGCGATGTTGTTGATAAAGGGGATCATTCGCTTCAATGGCTGCGTTAATCGCCAGGTCATCCAGAAACCCAGCAGAAAGGCGATGACTGCCGTAAATAAGGCAACTCGAATGCCTTCAATGGCCATCGTATGTAGAATATAGGCTTTAAGCTTTGCGTTTTCATTGGATTCAAAGTGAAACGTATAGACGGTTCCTACCTTCGTACCGTTCACGATGATGGCCTGTTCAGCACCATGGCGAATGACGGTGTCCGGATTTTCCTCTCCAAATACGAATATTAGGTGCCCCTCCTGCGAAAGTAAAACCAAACCGGCATCCTTGCGAAGCTGGCGTCCTCCTGTAAAATCAGTTAGCTCCACGCCCTCCCAAGAATGACTATGTGCTTCATAGTAAGCCTTAAATCGATCGGCCATTTCAGCAGCGGAATAACGGCTAAAGCGGCTCTCTAAATAGCCTTGCGTTGTACCGAAATAAACAGCGGAAACAAGGATAACAAGCAACGCGATAACCAGAAACAGCTTGGCTCTCACGTTCATAACCGGTCACCGAACCGATAACCAAATCCAAACATCGTTTGTATGTATTTTGGAACAGCAGGGTCGTCTTCAATTTTTTTACGTAAATTGCTGATATGAGAATCGATTGTGCGTTCATAGTTGATAAAATCGTCCTCCATCGCCATCTTCATCAGCTGAAGTCGGCTAAGAACGATGCCGGGCCGCAATGATAACGTGTGCAGCAGCTTAAATTCCGTAGGTGTCAAAGCGACTTCCTTGCCGTTTTTTAACACCTGATAGGTTGCCTCGTTAATCGTCAAGCTGCCTCGCTGCAGAATCCGTGGCTCATCCGGGGCTTCTTGTGTACGCCGAAGAACAGATCGGATCCGCGCCGCCAGCTCGCGCAGACTGAACGGTTTGGTCATATAATCGTCGGCGCCAAGTTCTAATCCGATTATTTTATCCGTTTCTTCCGCTTTTGCCGTTAACATAATGATCCCGCAGGCTCGCATCTGGCGAAGCTCCCGGCAAACCTCGATGCCGCTCATTTCAGGAAGCATCCAGTCTAAGACGACCAACGCAGGCTGCTCCTTTTTTGCCATTACAAGCGCTTCCTTGCCTGTCGCTGCTGTTACGATTCGGAACCCTTCCTGTTCTAAGAAAACCGTCATCGCCTCGAGCAGCTTCACTTCATCGTCGACTAATAGCAGCGTCGTTTCCACTGGTATTCTCACATCTCCCTGTTAAGTTCTACAGGTATTATAACGCTTTTTATCTCGATTGAATCAGGACCACGAGAATAAGAGAAGATCTCCATATGTTCTTAACATCTGCCTGTTAGCTTATGTATATGAGCTTAATTTGGAGGGATATCGCATGGTTTTAATAGGACTAGATCTTGCTTTGCTGTTGTTGCTTTCGATTGTATGGGGGATTGCTGGTTATCGAATCGGCTATCTTGATGTTAGGGCCGCGGATATTCGACTTCAATCTCGTCTGCGCAGTATTCTCGTATTTCAAGGGATAGGTATGGGATTGGCACTGGCTAAAATAGTTACATTATCTATTCTCTTTGCTAGAGACAGGTTATTCTGGAAGGATAGCTGGCTTATTCACCTGCTTCTGATCGGAATCCCTTTGGTAACTGTACTAATCGTGTCAATCCCAAGGCTATGGACGATGATGCGTAAGGGCAGCAAGACGTCATCGGACAGAGCGCGAGAAGATTCGCTGTGGTTTTTAAAGCTTGTGCTCCCTGTGCGGGCGGCGGGGGTAGGGACTTCTTTGGATAGTATCCGAACATTTTTCTTTGGGGGAACACCCTTCACTGCGTGGAATACGTTGTTCTTTCTAGGCTTATTCGCGGTGATCATTGTCTGCCAGTGGATTGTAATAGTAAGAGAGCATCGTGAAGCCATAAAAGAAGGATTCTTCCGACGTCCGAACTTGTGGTGGAAGCATCGCGTATTGCGAGCATCTGTGGTGGCGTTGATAGCGGTTATGGTCGTTTCGAACTGGTTTCTGTGGTCATCCCATGCAAGCAAGATCCCTGATCGAATGAGCATGATGGTCGGTACCATGGATATGGGCGGCGGCAAGTTGAGCGATACTTCCATGATGATGGGGCATAGCGGTATGAATCACGCGGGATCAACGACAGGGATGGAGGCTGTTAGTGTGACCAAACTAACCGGTCCTCAAACTGGGCAACCTGACCAGCGATTTCAACTCGTTGCAGAAAAACAAAAGGTAAAGATCGCTTCGGGGGATGTGATCGACGCCTGGACGTTCAATGGCCAGCTGCCAGGGCCGGAATTGCGGGTAAAACAAGGGGATCTCGTTGAAGTTAAACTGATCAACAAAGATATCGAAGAGGGCGTTACGATCCATTGGCACGGACAGGATGTGCCTAACGCCGAGGATGGTGTATCCGGCGTTACGCAAGACGCAGTGATGCCCGGGGAGACCTTTACGTACAGGTTCATCGCGGAGCAATCAGGCTCATACTGGTACCATTCTCATCAGCAATCTTCTGAGCAGGTGAAGAAAGGATTGTTCGGGACGCTGATCGTCGAACCTGACGCAGGGCGACCTGCTGGTGAGCAGGATATCACGGTGATGGATCCGACGTATGTCACCGAGAGTGGTTCAGAGGTGAACTTTCTGAATCCTATCGAACGAAGAACAGTCGCACCTGGAACGCCGGTTCGGATGCGGCTTTTCAATACGGGGAATTGGCCGAAAATCTTTGCTCTGTCCGGTGTTGCCTACAAAGTAGATGCAATCGATGGTACGGAGGTTAATGCGCCTACGAATCTCGAGCATGTCCGGTTAGAAGTGGCTGCAGGCGGACGTTACGATGTCACGTTTATGATGCCTGATACACCTGTATTTCTCTCGACCGATCCATCTTCGGGGATGTTTCTCAGTGCAAATGGGCAGGGTGAGATGCCCAGGATAGTGGATGGCCCTTTCTTTGATCCGTTGTCCTACGGCAGCCCAAAAGCAACAAACATTAGCACGAATACTACTTTTGATCGCAGCTATGTGATGGTGTTCGATAACCGTTTAGGGTTTTATGATGGGAAGTTTGAGCGCTTGTTTACGATTAATGGCAATGTGTTCCCGGATACGCCAATGCTTATGGTAAAGGAGGGCGATCTTGTGAAGACAACGTTTGTCAATCGGAGCCTGGTGCCTCATCCCATGCATTTGCATGGTCATCATATGCTGGTTCTAAGTCGGAACGGTAGACCCACGACCGGAAGTCCGTGGTGGGTGGACACGTTGAACGTTGATCCAGGCGAATCTTATGAGGTTGCGTTCGTCGCAGACAATCCGGGTGTATGGATGGACCACTGCCACAACCTGGAGCATGCGGCCATCGGAATGACACTGCATCTTGCCTACGAAGGTGTGACATCACCCTTTGAGATTGGGCGTGCTTCACAGAACAAGCCGGAGTAAAAATTATTTCTTACCAAATTTTACCAACCGTTAAGCCCAGTTCGGATTTCATTATCGATGACACCGCTGGATCCAGCAATTTTTACGAAAAGCCTGCGCCAAAGCAGGCTTTTTACTTCAAATTGGGCAATTTCGGAGAATGCCTGCAAAATCGCAGGCAGTTTTCCTAAAATGGGCCCATCTCAGGAAATCGCGGCGAAAAAACTGCCTTATCGCGGGCATTTGTTAATTCCGGCCAAAAATGAAAAAAATTCCTGCCGATTAACAGGAATTTCGTTGCTTAGCGTAGCGCTGCAAACTTGCACGTCTCGGGTCGCCAGCGGAACCATCAGGCCCGTCGGCCTGACCGGGCGTTGGCAGCACGAAGCAACCTGGCACGACCCACCTCGCGTGGCCGCAGCGCTGCCCGTGTTCCAACCCGACCAGACGCTGGCGGAATCTCAGTCCCGCCAACCGCCGCCGGCCCCGCCTCACTTCACCGGCTTGCTGTACGTCGGCAAGTTGTTATGCGCCAGGCGGCCACACGCCGCCGCTACGATGCCGCACACCATATCGTCGATAAAGGTGTTGCACTTGCCGCCGTCGTGGTCGCTGTCGAGCTCGCGGATGATGCCGATTTTTTCCTTGTCGAGGTAGCCGAAATTCGTTAACGCGATGGTGCCGTACATCAGTGGCACAGCGGTGGCGATGCTCTCGTCTACGCCGAAAAGCCCCTCATCCTGTCCCACAATGTGGTTGTACTGCGGATTAAACTCGCCGACCTCAACGGCGGTGTCGATCTTGATCGCGAGCTGCAGCGCGTGGAACGTCTGCTGCTTGCGCAGCACCGCGAGAATATGACGCTCGCACAAGCTGCGCTCCATATCCGGGTTGTACGGCCGCTGCAACTGGTCGAGAATGTCGACCATATCGTCCAGCTTGACGCCGCGCGCTTCGAGCAGCTCCAGATTTTTCTGCGTGTAATCCACCTTGACGTTATCCGAGATGATCACGGATGCGGTAGAAGCCACAATGGCGCAGATGCCTTTGGAGATGAACGATTTCGGCCTTTTGGTCGGGAAAAAGAAACGGAACTTGCAGTCAATAAAGCCGAACAGCGAAATGGCGCCGCTGCCGTACAGCCCGCAAATGGACATCGCAATCGTCCGATGCACGTTGTAGGCCGGATCCTTCATGGAGGCGAGCAGCTCGGGATCGTGTTTGACTTTCTTTTGCAGCTCCATGAGGGTGGACATGACGTTATACGTTTCGGTTTTGCTCAAAACACCCAGCAGGGTGGTCGTAATCAGCTCCGACGGAATTTTGCGAATGCCTTTTATTTCAACAAGCAGTCTTGCGACAGCTTCTTCCATAACGGCTTGCGGATAATGGCTGAAAATTTCTTCGCGGAATTCATTGAAAATGATGGTTTTATCTTTCAGGAATGTTCGCATGGCAGGCGCCTCCCGGTTGTGTGATCGCAATGATCTTCAGTATAGCATATGAAGGCGGATTGTTGAAAAACCATGCTTTGATGAAGAATGTCCCATTTTTATGAAAAAGTCGGACAAAGCCGGTCTAAAACGGACAAAGCCCTATATACATAGTAATACGAAGAGCATCGTACAGGCCGTGATGCCAGCCAAACGCGAGGGAGGAATTAGGAATGAAACATCAACATTGGATTCGTTCAGCTGCAATAGCGGGGGTGATTGTCCTGCTGACCACGGGATGTTCGGTTCTCGGGACGGGTAAAAAAAGCGATATCGACGCACCGCCAAAAACCGGCACAGAGGCAGAAGTCAAAACGACGTCCGCTGCCGTGACGATCGATATGGCGGACGAGAATACGTCGCAAATGACGGTGTATGTTCAGGATGCCAAAGGCTTCGTGACGCCGTTAAGCCTCGGCTTGCCGAAAACCGTGTCGGTCGCTAAAACGACGCTGGAATACATGGTCGCCGGCGGCCCGGTGCAAAGCTTGCTGCCAGCCGGGTTCCAAGCACTGCTGCCCGAGGGCACGAAGGTAATCTCCTTGAACGTCAAAGCGGATAAGACCGCCGTTGTCGACTTCTCTAAAGAGTTCCTTAACTATGATGAGAAGAACGAGCGCAAGCTGCTCGAAGCGGTTACCTGGAACTTGACGAACTTCCAGACCGTCGACAAAGTCCAGCTGCGCGTAGACGGGAAGGATCTGAAAGAAATGCCGAAAGCCAAAACGCCGCTCGACAACCCGCTGGCCCGCTCGATGGGCATCAACCTGGAGAAGGCGGAGGATGCGGAATTCGGCCAATCGACACCGGTTACGCTCTACTTCCTGAATCAAAACGATCAAAACTATAAATATTACGTGCCGGTCACCCGGCTCGTGAAACGGACGGNNGCGAAGAAAGGGCTTGCCGCCGTTCTGAATACAGCAACGGAAGTTAAAAGCGTGAAGCCGGCGGCTGACGGCCTGATCACCGTTGATTTCTCGAATAAGCTGCTCGGCTCCGATCAGAAGGCTTCCGCCGACGCGCTTCAATCCGTGATCTTGTCTTTGACGGAGAACACAGGCTACAAGCAAGTGCAGATCAAAGTCGACGGCGCGCTCAAAATCACGTCCTCCGACGGCCAGAACTATAATAAGCCGGTTCTAAGACCTGCTCATATCAATCCTTCCAAGCTCTAAACCCGTCAGGGTACCGCAACCGACCGCCAGCTGCACATCCGTCTAATGACGCACCGTGCGGCTGGCGGTTTATTGTTTTCAGCCAATTCTGAATTGAGGAGTTTCTGGCTGCCGGGATGCTTTTCTTTTTCTAGTTTGTTACAATGGGGGCATAGCATCTGCTTTGGCAGGAAGCAACAGGAGGAGATGGCAAGACATGAGAATCGGCGGAAGAACGGATCAACAGCTAAGACCTATGCGAATTACGCCTAACTATATAAAACATGCGGAAGGCTCGGTGTTGATCGAAGTCGGCGATACGAAAGTGATTTGTACGGCAACGATTGAGGAGCGCGTGCCCCCGTTTTTGAAAGGGCAGGGAAAGGGCTGGGTGACAGCTGAATACTCGATGCTGCCTAGAGCGACGCAGGTGCGCAACCAGCGGGAAGCGGCGAAAGGCAAGCTCGGCGGACGGACAATGGAGATTCAGCGTCTGATCGGGCGGGCGCTGCGCGCTGTCGTCAATCTGGAGGCGCTTGGCGAGCGCTCCATTACGCTGGATTGCGACGTCATTCAAGCGGACGGCGGCACCCGAACGGCTTCGATTACCGGTGCGTTTGTGGCGATGGCCTACGCGATTCAAAAAGTCGCGACGGACAAACATTTGGCGAAATTTCCAATTACGGATTTTCTGGCGGCGGTCAGTGTCGGCGTGATTGGGGATACGCCGCGGCTTGATTTGAACTATGAAGAGGATTCGCAGGCAAAGGTTGATATGAACGTGGTCATGACCGGTCAAGGCCAGTTTGTTGAAATTCAAGGGACAGGCGAGGATGCGCCGTTCTCGCGCAAGGAGCTGGATGAGCTGCTCGCCTTGGCGGAGTCCGGCATTGCGGAGATGATCGCCGCCCAGACGGAAGCGTTAGGTCCGATCGCAGAACGTATAAGAGGTGCTCAGCATGCAGCTGCAAAGTAACATTGTGGTTATCGCCACGCGCAACGAAGGAAAAGTGAAGGAGTTTGCCAAGCTTTTCGGGGATAAAGGATATAAGGTCCGCAGCTTGGCCGACTACACGGATCTGCCGGAGATCGTTGAGAGCGGTGCGACGTTTGCGGAGAACGCGCGGATCAAGGCACAGACGATTTCGGCCCATCTCCATGTGCCGGTGCTGGCCGACGATTCGGGGCTGTGCGTCAAAGCGCTGGACGGCAGACCTGGCGTGTATTCCGCGCGTTTCGCCGGAGAGCAGGCGACAGATGCCGAGAATAATGAGCAGCTGCTCCGAGCGCTGAAGGAAGCGGAGAGCCGCGAGCTGCATCTTGTGCCGGCGGAAGGGGAGCATCCCGAGCTGCTGAGTCCTGCGGCTTTCGTCTGCGCCTTGTCGTTGATCGATCCGGTTGCGAATGAAGTGATCGAAGCCGAGGATGAGTTCCAAGGCTACATCATCGGCGAGCATCGCGGTGAGAGCGGTTTTGGCTATGACCCGATCTTTTACATCCCGGAATTGGGACGGACGATGGCGGAGCTCTCCATTGAGGAAAAAAACGAGCTCAGCCACCGCGCCAAAGCGCTGCGCTCGTTCCTGAATCAGCTTCCGGACGTCAGAAAGCCGATATAAGCGCTGCACAGAGCAGCTTGTAAAAAGCCCGCAACCGGAGTCAGCTCCGGCGGCGGGCTTTTTAACATTTAACGAATCGAGATTTTATACGTTCTGAGCCAGTAATCCACTTGGGCCAAATACGCAAACATTTGCGGTCCCGTCATCAATTGTCCGAACCATGGAAGGTTGAATTCGTTCGAGTCGGAGCTGGCGAGCGCGCGAATTTTGTTCACGTCGATGAACGGCAGCAGGGGAGACGAAGAGTCGTCGAGAATCTCCAACACCCATTTGCGTACGGCGGCCAAATAATTCGGGTTGTGCGTTTTCGGATACGGGCTTTTTTTCCGTGTCAGCACGTCGTCTGGCAGCACGCCTTTGAGCGCTTTGCGGAGGATGCCTTTTTCCCGGTCGCCCGACGTCTTGATTTCCCAAGGGATGTTCCACACATATTCGACAAGCCTGTGATCGCAGAAAGGCACGCGAACCTCGAGCCCGACCCCCATGCTCATCCGGTCTTTGCGGTCCAGCAGCGTCGGCATGAATCGGGTAATGTTGAGATAAGACATTTCCCTCATCCGGTTCTGCTGCGTTGTCTCGCCGGCCAGCCGTGGCACTTCGCTGAGCGCCTGCTGATAGCGGTTCGCGACATACTCGACCGGCTTGATCCAATCGACGAAGTCCGAAGCCAGGAGATCGACTCGGTTCGCCAGCTTGAGCGACCAAGGGAACGTATTGGCTTCAAGCGCCTCCGCGTTATGAAACCAGGGATATCCGCCGAAAATTTCATCGGCCGCCTCGCCGGAGATCGCGACGGTCGCTTCCTTCTTGATTTCGCGGCAGAACAGATACAGCGAGCCGTCGACATCGGCCATCCCCGGCGTATCGCGGGCAAGCACGCCCGCTTTCAGCGATTCGACCAGCTCGGGCGTATCAAATTCGATATAATGATGCTCCGTTCCCAAATGCTCCGTCATTCGCTTAATCCATGGCGCATCGGCGTTCGGCTGAAACAGATTCGCTTTAAAATGCTTGTCGTTGTCTTTATAGTCGACGGAGAACGTGTGCAGCGCGCCCTTACCGCTCGTTTTGTAATGCTCGGCGGCGAGTGCCGTCAGCGCGCTGGAATCGAGTCCGCCGGACAGCAGCGTACAGATCGGCACGTCGGATACGAGCTGGCGCTGTGCGGTATCGTTCAGCAGGTGCTGGATTTGCTTAGCGGTTGCGTCAACATCGTCCGCGTGCGGCTTGCTCTCCAGCTTCCAGTACGTACGGACGGAGAGGCCGTTGCGGTCGAAAATCGCATACTGTCCCGGCTTCAGCTCGGCCATGTTCCGGTAAATGCCGTGACCCGGCGTCCGCGCCGGTCCTACCGCAAAGATTTCGGCAAAGCCTTCGGCGCCGACTTCCGCTTTGAAATCGGGATGGGCGAGAATCGCTTTCGGCTCGGAGCCGAATAGAAGGACGCTTTCCTGATGAGAATAAAAAAGCGGCTTTACGCCGAGTCGGTCTCTTACTAATAGAAGGGACTGCTCCTGATCATTCCAGGCCGCGAAGGCAAAGATGCCGTTCAACCGGTCAATACAGGCTTTTCCCCACTCGATAAAAGCGACAAGCAGCACTTCGGTATCGCACGTTGTGCGGAAGTGATGTCCGCGCTGCTCCAGCTCTCTTTTCAACTCAGGGGCGTTATAGAGCTCGCCGTTATAGACAATCGTATACGTATAGTCGCCTTGTTTGCGAATCATGGGCTGAGCGCCGTTCTCAGGGTCCATGACGCTGAGGCGCCGATGTCCAAGGGCACAATGCTGCGAGATCCAAGTGCCGGAGGCATCCGGTCCGCGCAGGTGGAGCGTTTCGGTCATATTTTCTAGAATCGACGGGTACCCGGTCAAGTCTTTCCGCCAATCGATCCAACCCGTTATTCCGCACATAGACGTTCCTTCCTTTCTTCTCGAAGAGCATAATAATAAAGGGTATGCGGGCGCGGCGCGGATAATGTCTGTCCTTGTCATGTCAGGCGGGCGTGACATTTTGTGTTTTGGCGCTAGGGCTGTTACAATCAAACTATTACGGCAATTCTACTGATGAAGGTGATGAAGAATGAAAAAGAAGCACTCGAAAGCACAGATCGACTATTTGGCGGCCAAAGAACACTTTTTGCAAATTAGCGCCCAAGCGGATAAGCGCATAACTGCGCTTCGTGAAGAAGGCAAAGAAGTCGGACAAGCGGAGATGGAAGAGATCATTGAGCGCGTAGGGCTTCATCGTGCGTTCAACGAGCTGACGCATGCGGAGAACGTGTTGATCAACTGGACGCAAACCGCCATCAAATCCGAACCGGAATTTATTCAAAATCGTTCCACATTCGAAGCATTATATGAAAGAGTCAAAACCGACGTCGAAGCCCGCGGCGCGATCCTTAACCTGGCGATGCGTTTAAATTTGGAGCTTGTGTGACATTCTAAAAGGGTAGTGCCATTCTTTCTTCAGGAGGCGAATGCTCATGGATAGTCATTTCATTAGCAAGCTGCACGACAAGCAGAGGAAAGCCGAGAAGAATCGCAGGACACAAGGTGACGGTCAGACAGGCAAAAACTTGCCTCACAAGATGCACTAATGGTGCTTTCCGAAATTTACTTTTTATTTTGGAAAGTCGCCTAATGTTCTTCGTGGCACGACAAAAGTCTGCAGAGAGCGCAATGCTCTTTGCAGACTTTTTGCATGGATCTGGCAACGAAATCCGGCATATTCGGACGCTCAACCTTCCATACTAATCAGGCAGTTCAACGCTATATTATAGAAGGAGTGCTGTCACGATGGGTAAAAAGAAAAGTATGGGTCAACAAATTCAAAGCACGGTCGATCACTCAAAGCAATCCTCGAGAGCTCAGTCGAATCTGGATTCTACGGAGCCTGGACATCTTCCTCCGAACCGCCCTTCGGTTTAGGAAGCGGAAAGTCGGCAAAGACTCGGCGTTAGTGCGTTAGTGCCGGGTCTTTTTTATGACTAGAAGCCTTGTTTAACGTAGTTTATAAAGGTGCTAATTAAGGCATAAATAGAATAAAGTTGCAGCAACGAAATGATGATACTCATGATTCGCCAGTCATTTCTTTTTCTGACCCTCGGTGGCAGATTGTCGCAATCCACCAGATGATCATGATTAGGCATGGGGTTGCTGCGAGCGAAATTTATTTTTGTCACGACTAAACTGAATAAAATGACTTGAGATATAAACCCTAACACCATTTCAGCGATGGCAATATATCTAAGATCGCCTTTTGGAGAAAGATCGCCATAACCAACGGTAAAGAAGGTTGTTGCACTATAATAAATAGCATCGCTAAATTTTAATTTATAGTTCACTTTATGTAAGGTATTTCCATTTTTCAACGACATGTCATAGGTGTCATAATCATCGAGTGGAATATTTAAGTAATTCTTGCTGGGAGCACTCATCTCGGTTGTAGTAGATTGTAATTTAAAATCAGGAAGAGAATAGGAAATCTCGCTGGTTTTGATAGAGCTATTGGATATTCCACAATAAAGTACAGCAAAACTAACAATAACTAAAGTGGCGTACAGCACGATGTGAGTTGAGACGAATCCGATATGATTGTGTCTATTTGAAAATAAAATTCTTATAAAATTGATGATACATAGGATAATTAAAATGATGGTTACCGTGGGAGGAACCCAGTAAAAATTATGATTTTGATTGAACGGGTATATGGAAGACAAGGTTGGCGATAAAGATAAAAAGGACGCATAGACAGCAACTAAACTTAAGAAATTTTTCTTGTAGTAATAATAGAAATAACAAAATAAACAATAGATCATGGAGAGAACAATAAAAGAAAATGCTATGGACGAATAATTACTATTTCCATCAGGTGTATTGTAGGATCGATATACGGTGATTCCCCATAAGCCCGCTTTTGAGGTTTTAGCTTTTTCCTGACTAATCCACAAACTGGGCAATTCGTTATTCTCTTTTGATACAACGACAAAACCTTCTTGAACAATGAGTTGATTAAAATCAATCGTTAAGTTTTCATCGAGAAAGACCAAATATTCATCGTTTGATCCTATTCTTTTAAGAAAGATGTCGTGGTTTAACAATAAGTTATTGTAATATTCTTTTGCTCTACTTATCAGGTATTCAAGGGACTCCCCCTTAAAATAGGCGCTCGATACAAAATGGACCCTATATTCCGGAATATCTTTCATGTCGTCTGTTATGACGTGAATACCATCTTCAGTCATTACAGATTTTTCTTCTTGTTTGTATTTTTGAATGTACTCCTTATAATAATCCACATTAATCCCGTATAATTTAATCGTGTCCCCGTCTTCTAGCTTTAATGTCTCTAGGTCCAGGACCTGAGCGACTTTCGCTTTCGTTAGAACAGAATAGGAAGAATCGGCCGCGTAAGAATTGGATGATGGCACGCCGATAGTTAATATTGAAAAAATGAAAATAAGACATATACACCCCAGAAAAGTTCTTGTTCGTTTTACCATACCTATCTCCTCAATCGAAGTTGTGATGACCATGATCTTTAGGAATATTATGCCATTGCTTGCTAGCCGTGAACAGCCGCAAAGTCGGCTGTTTTTGCATTTTTGCAGGCGCTTTGCGAAAAATGGAGGGGGCAATTTGCAATTTTAATGATGCATTTGCGTTTTTGCTGATGTTCACGGCACCTTTGGCGGCTATAGGCTATGTAATAGAGCCAAACTTTCAGATCGGTGGGACAAACGCAGTCAATACGCCATATCCGTAAGCGAGACTCTTCGAAAGCTTTCGATAGAAAGAAGTTTACTCTAATGATACCGAGGTGACTTTATGCGTAGTAAACGGCCAAAATCTTATGTCAGTATGATGCTTGCCGCAGTTCTGACGGCCTGTTCATTCCCACAAAATGTATCCGCTTCCATTCCGGCAGTGACGTTGTCGACGGGATTTGAGTCGCCTGATTTTGCAGTCGGCGATCAGATTACGAACACCAACGCAATAGGAGGCTGGAAAGGCAATGCGTCGGGGGCGGGGAATGAATGGACGATCCTCCAAGACGGGGACAACGGCAATGTCATTCAGAGCAATACGACAAGCAGTCTCTATCTTTCCAATGCAACGAAGTCTTTTCCGGCTGACAGTGCATTCTCCGGGCAAATAAAGGACAGCGCCGCGACAGGTGCCGGCGAGCATCCCGGACTGCTTCGATACACGGACAGCAAAAACTTTTATGCGCTTGGCTTGACCGGAGGCAGCCTGGAATGGCGTGGCAAAGCGAACAATACAACATTGAGCAGCTCGACGTTTCCGGCTGCCGTCACGGTAGGGAACGCTTGTGATAACGGCGCCTCGGCAACCTATTGTACACTGAGCCTTGTAGTGCGCGGAGGCGCGATGTACGGCTCGGTCAAGAACGGACCGGCGCTTATCGCCAAGGTCAACGACAGCTTGGCGATGTCATCTGTTCCGTACGTTGGGTTCGTGACGCAGAAAGGCGCTGCCAGCTTCGACAACCCTTACGCCACCGATACGCCGCTTGGCGCGCCAAGCGATCTGATCGGCACTTACTCCGGCACGACAATCAATCTGACCTGGTCGGCTGTCGCCGGCGCTGACAGTTATGTGATTCGGCGGGCGACGGCGGTTGCCGGTCCTTATCTTTATGCCGGCACATCCAGCACCCCGGCTTTTACGGACACAGGGGTTGCGGCTCCGCTGACATCCTATTATATGGTGAGTCCGTCTATGGCAACGCCGGAAGGCTCGTCGGTGGAAGGGGTTCCAGCCTTTGTCTCCATCGGTGAGATGGCTTTGACCGGGGCATCTGGCAACAACAAGATCGATCTGACTTGGAGCGGCTTCACCTCGGCGGCGAGCTACACGATCTGGCGCAGTACGACAAGCGACAGCGGCTACGTGCAGATCGGAACGGCCGATAGCGGGACGACGACCTACAGCGATACGTCGGCTGTCAACGGCTCAACCTACTATTATAGGGTGCAGGCTGTAACTGCAAGCTCCAGTAAAACACCGAGCCTGACGGTGGGCAATGCCGCGCCTTTGGCGACGACGGCCGGCGTCGCGACACCGAATCCTCCGACCGGACTGACCGCAGCCGCGGAGGGGACAGGGATTGTACTTAACTGGTCTCCGGTAAGCGGTGTGAACAGCTACAGCATCTGGCGCAGTGCGACAAGCGGCAGCGGCTACACCCAGATCGGCACGACGGCGGATGGCGTGACGACGAGCTATTCGGATATTGGCATCGCCAACGGCACGTACTACTACGTGGTGCAGGCGGTGAATACGGGAGGCTCCAGCGTCAACTCTGCGGAAGCGAGCGCGACGTTGAACGCGACAACGCTCGGCGCGCCAACCGATGTGACGGCGACCGCTTCGGGCGACGCGACGATTGCGTTGTCCTGGCAGCCTTTAAGCGGCGCGACCGGCTATGTGGTCTCACGCAGCATGCGGAGCGGTGGCGGTTATATGCCAATCGGCACGGTGGCGGATGGCGGGGCGACGGGTTTCACGGACAATGGTGTGGAGAACGGCACTTGGTATTACACGGTGCAAGCCGTGAATCCGGCAGGAACGAGCACTCGCTCTGCGGAAGCAAGCTCAACGCTGGCGGCGCCGGACGTACCGACCGGTTTGACGGCAAATGCCAGCGCCGGCACGCAAGTGGGTCTGCAATGGAACGCTGTGAGCGGCGCAACCGGCTACAAGGTACTGCGCAGCACCAAGGACGGCAGTGAATACACGACGGTCGGAACGACGACCGGCAGCGGTACAACCAGCTTTGCGGATAAGCATATCGCGAGCGGCACGACTTATTATTACGTCGTCCGGGCGACGAATAACGGCGGCTCCAGCGCGAATTCGCAGCAGGTGAGCGCAACGCCGGTATACACGATCAGCAGCGGAACGACCGTGAATGTTTCGACGGCGGAACAGTTGGATGCCGCGCTGGCGAGCGCGCAGGCAGGCACGACGATTGTGCTGGCGGACGGAAACTATACGAAGAATGGTCCGTTCGAATTGAAAGGCAAGGTTGGCACGCTGACATCGCCGATCACGATCAAGGCGGCGCATACCGGCCGGGCGATCATTACCGGCGCCGCCTATTTGAAGGTGTCGACCGCGTCGGCCTATGTTAACGTGCAAGGGCTGCGTTTTACCAATACGGACAACGTTTCCTTGCTTCTGGACAGCTCGAACAGCATCCGAGTAACGGAGTGTTCCTTCGAACAAATCGAGAATCCGAATAACGCGACCGCAAACATTGCGTATATGCAGATTCGCGGTGCGAACAGCGATTATATTCAGGTCGACCATAACGTCTTCGCGAATAAAACGCAGCAAGGACAAGGCATGAGCATCGACGGCAACGGCGGTTCGGCGATGTCCCAGTATCTTACGATCGAATACAATTTGTTCCGCAACTTCGGCCCGCGCATTGCGAACGGCATGGAGTCGATCCGGCTCGGTCTGTCCGGTGTGTCCATGCTGAGCGGATATGCAGTCGTGCAATACAACGAATTCGACAATGCTGATGGCGATCCCGAGAGCATCTCGGTTAAGAGCAGCGACAACACGATTCGCTACAACACGTTCCGCAACTCCCAATCGCAGCTAACGCTGCGTCACGGCAACGGGTCGGACGTGTATGGGAATTATTTTATCGGCGACGGGGTGAAAGAAGGGGTTGGCGGCATCCGGGTGTATGGCGTCAATCATAAGATTTATAACAATTACTTTGCTGGCTTAACGACGGAAGCGATTCTGGTTGACAGCGGGGATGTCGATCATGGGCCTGCGATTGTAAATTACAAAAATTTCGCCAGCGATTACAACCAGCACTGGCCGGTGTACCGGACGCAAGTCGTGAACAACACAGTTGTGAACAGCGTTTACGGCATTATCGTCGGACATCCGCCGTACACCACCAATACGAAATATTTTTATAAACCGATTGACACGGTCATTGCCAACAATCTGGTTCAACATACGACCAACGAAGCTTATCTCGAAACGGTAGACAGCAATACGGTGTACCAGGACAACATCGGATTCACAGCGGCACCTAGCACGCCGGCCCGGACAATCGCGGAAGTTCGGAATGTCGATCCGCAGCTGATCTTGCAAGCTGACGGTTTGTACCGGCTGCAGGCTGGCAGCGCAGCGATTGATGCGGCGACTCGCACGTACCCATACGTGCAAGACGACATGGACGGGCAGCCGCGCAATGCGGCAGCGGATATTGGCGCCGACGAATATTCGACTGCGGCGGCAGTGAGACAGCCGGCTGCGTACGTCGGTTATCCGATCTGGCTGAATGCAAACGCAATCACCTTGCAGGTGGAAGCGGAAAATTATTCATCCCTGCGAGGCGACCTGTCTGTGGGCGTCTGTCCCACTTGTTCCGGCGGGCGGCTCATGAAGTCGGGCGCTTCGGCAGCGACGACGCCTGCAAGCCTGCTGTATCGGTTTGATGTAGCGGGCGATGGCAGCTATTATGTACATCTGCTTGGCGGCGGCGCAGTCAATCCGGATACGTTGCTCGTGTCCGTGGACGGCGGCCCGGACATGGCTGTGAGCCTGGCAGCTGGAGCTATGGGGTGGAGTTCCACGTCCGCTTCCTTCACGCTGAGCGGGGGGATGCACGATCTAGTGTTGAAGCCGCAACAGGGCGGCATTCAGCTTGACAAGCTGGTGTTGTCCAGAAGCAGCAAGCCGCCGATTGATGCGTCGCTGCCGAAAGCATCGGGCATTCAGGTAAACGGCATTGCGCTGCCTGATTTTGCTCCGGATAAATACAGCTACATCGTGCAGCAGCCTGTGGGTACGCAAAGAGTGCCGATCGTGACGGCGACGAGCGCGGGCGCGGTGCAGGTGACGCAGTCTGCGACGCCGTTCGGTACAGCTGTCGTGCATGTGACAGACCTGAACGATCCTTATCAGGCCACCGATTACACGGTGACGCTGACGGGGCTGCCGACTTACGGCGCGATCCCGGAGCGCCTGCTGCCTTACCCGATTGTCGGGTCAGCGGCCAGTGATTTTAAAGCGCCATATTCGCATACGAACGCCTATGACAACAGTATGTCGACCCGGTTTGCCGCCAATGGCGAGCAGTGGGCGACGTTCGACCTTGGTCAGGCGAAGCCGGTGAAGTATGTTCTCATTTCCTTTTATAATGGAGACTTGGATCAATATCGGTTCGATCTTGAAGCATCCATTGATAACACGGTATGGAACTCGGTTTATTCGGGTTTCAGCAGCCGCGCCACCTCGAATCTGGAAATGTTGGAGCTTCCGCTGACCGAGGCGCGCTACATCAAGTTCAACGGGCATGGCAACTCGAAGGATGCTTGGAACAATATCGTTGAAATTGTGATTGCCGGACAGTCTCCGGTCTCTTCGGTGCAGCTGAACGTGCCGGATAACCTGAACGTAGGGCAATCTGCCGCAAGCGTGCTGAGTGCCACCTATGACTATGGATCGCAGGCACCGCTGGCGCAGGGTGTTGGTTTTACAAGCAGCAATCCGGGCGTTGCTTCGATTGACGCCTCAGGCCTAATTCGTGCGGCAGGCGTTGGCTCGACGGTCATTACGGCGACCTACGGCTTGTTCCAGGACGCGAGGACGTTGGTCGTATCGTCGCCGGTGCCAAGTGATCTGACAGCAGTCTCCGGTGAACGGATCAACATAACAGGCGCACCTGTCAATATCACGGTTCCGATGGGTGTAACGAATGTCAGCATGCAGATGACTGCGACAACAGAAGGTTCGAACTTGGCAGCGACGCTGCCGAAGATTGAGGTGGCGGCGGCGACAGCTTTGGGTAATGTGAGGGTTGCGATTCCGGCCGCTACAAGAGTTATGGCTCCATCCACTTGGGATGGCACGATCAAGCTGCCGGAAGTACGAAGCAATAGCAGTGTCTCCATCGGCAATGCCACTGTGGGTGCGGTGATTGAAGTCGGTTCGTCGGATGTCGCGTTAACATTCGATAAAGCGGTGCGTTTGCTGATCCCGAATCAAGGGGGGAAATTAGCCGGATACGTGCGAAATGGCGTGTTTACGCCAATTAGCCGGACAATTTCCGCAGACACGCAAGCTGCGGCAGACAGTGAGATTGCTGCTGGCGGAGAAGCTGCAATCAAGGTCGGAGGAGACCTTGTGATCTGGACGAAACATTTTACCCTGTTCGCCAGCTATACGCCG
>NZ_RXHU01000103.1 GCF_003955665.1 Paenibacillus whitsoniae | reverse complement strand
GGTATCAGTATCGCGTTTACCGATTACAACGTGATTCAGGGGTTCTCGGGGAGCGAGTGGGCGGGGCTCAAATACTTCCGGATGCTGTTCGAATCCGAGATGTTTCGCAACGCTTTCGCGAATACGCTGCTCATCTCGCTCTACAAAATGATCAGCGGCTTCCTGTGCCCGATCATCCTCGCGCTTGCGCTGAACGAAATCGGGGCACGCTGGTTCAAAAAGACGCTGCAAACGGCCGTTTACCTACCGAGATTCGTCTCGTGGGTCGTCTACGGGGGCATTATAACGCTGCTGCTTTCGCCGGAGACGGGCGTCATCAACAAAATCGTCGAGCTGTTCGGCGGCAAACCCGCGTACTTGCTCGTGGAGCCGGCCTACTTTCGGACGATTCTCGTCGTCACGGATGCGATGAAAGAGATGGGCTGGGCCGCCATCATCTACATTGCGGCGATCGCCGGGCTCAACCCGGAGGTGTACGAAGCGGCGATTATGGACGGGGCGACGCGATTCCAGCGCATCGTGCATGTTACTTTGCCGGGGATCACGGGGACCATCATCGTCATGTTCATTCTAAGAGTCGGCTATGTGATGAGCGCCGGGCTCGATCAGGTCATCAACTTGTACAATCCGATGGTGTTCGAGGTGGGGGACATTTTGGATACGTACATTTACCGGGTCGGCATCGAGCAGTTTAATCTGAGTTTGGCGGCTGCGGCCGATGTCATCAAAGGCGTGATCGGGTTTGCGCTGGTGCTGATTGCGAATCAAATCGCCAAACGAGTGAACGACTCCGGTATTTTTTGAAGGAAGGGGAGCGTGCGATGAAGCTCACGACAGGCGAGCGCGCCTATATCACAACAAACTATGTCATACTGACGATACTGACCCTGATCATCATCATCCCGTTCTGGTATGTCATCTCGGTATCCATTACGCCTTATCACATTTTTAGCGAGAAGAACGGACTCATTCTATTCCCGACCTCGCTCAGCTTTCAATATTACACCTATCTGCTGGCAAAAGGTTCCCTGATCTACACGGCCTACGGCAATACGATCTTCTATACGATCGGCGGTGTGCTTCTGGCTTTGTTCCTTACCGTAACGTCCGCTTATTCACTTGCGGAGAAAAAGCTGCCGGGCAGACGAGTTCTCATGCTGATCTTCGTCTTCACGATGCTGTTTAAGGGCGGCATGATTCCCACCTACATCAATATTAAGCAGTTGGGCTTGCTTAACACGAGCTATGTGCTCATTCTGGTCATGGCTTACAGCGCTTTCAACATGATTGTGATGAAAACGTTCTTCGAAGGCATCCCTGAAAGTTTGAAAGAATCCGCCGCCATCGACGGCGCATCAGAGTTCCGCATCCTGCGGCAGGTCGTGCTTCCGCTGTCCCTGCCGGTTATCGCGACCGTCGGACTGCTGTATCTCGTCGTCTATTGGAATGACTTTTTCAACGCCATGCTGTATGTAACGGACTGGCACAAAGCGCCCGTTCAGCTCGTGCTGCGGACGATTATTGCCAACTCCTCCCTGCCGCCGGAGCTGCTGGAAGCTGCAGGCTCGACCCCGCCGCCAACCATCGGCATTCAAATGGCCGCCATTGTGATTGTGGCGCTGCCGATGTTGATCGTCTACCCGTTCATTCAGAAGTATTTTGAGCAGGGGATGCTGGTCGGTTCAGTCAAAGGATAAAAGTTTTACCTGTTCTATGGTTTACCCCGTTAAGGGTTTACTATAATAAATAGATCATCTAGGAGGTCAACGAAATGTCGAAACAAACGAAAGCTTGGGGTTACGGCATGCTGTCGGTCGTACTCGCAGGAACGGTTACTTTGGTAGGCTGCAGTAAAGACACAGGCACGAGCGGAGGGACAGCTGCTCCGTCTACTTCAACAGGCAGCGCTCAGCCAGCGCCCAAGGCGGAAGCGCCTTACGAGCTCTCCTGGCTAAAGGCGCAGGACATTTCCAAGCCGTACGATCCGGCGAAGGACGTGGTTTTGCAAGCGGTTGAGAAGAAGCTGAATGTCAAAATCGTACCTGAAATGGTCGACGTCCAGCAGTATAAAACGAAGCTTAACCTGAAAATGGCCAGCGGCTCGATCCCAGACGTCGTTCGCATCGATTTTGCCGACGATTTTCAGAAGTATGCGCAGCAGGGGGCTTTTCTCGACCTGACAAATCTCATCAACGAGAAGGATACGCCGAACATCCTCAAGGAAGTGCCGAAGGAAGTGTTCGAGCAGGCGAAGGTAAATGGTAAAATTTACGGTATTCCGTATCAAGGTGGACCGGGCGCAGGCTATCGGTGGAACCTCGTATTCCGCAAGGATTTCCTGGATGGCATGGGCGTGAAGGCGCCGAAGACGCTGGATGAGTACTACAATTTGCTGAAAAAGGTGAAAGCCGAGAAGCCGGACGTCATCCCACTAGGCGGCTATACGGCGCAAATCGGCCAGCAGAAATATGCCAACAACTCGTTTGACCATATTTTCGGCGCGTTTGGCGTGACGCCAGGCTACTTTACGCAAAAAGACGGTACGTTCGGCAGCTATGACATCGATCCGAAGATGCGGGAAGCGCTGCTGTACCTTCAAAAGATGTACGGGGAAGGCCTGATCGACAAAGAGTTCGCGACGATCAAGGAAGAGCAGCTGCGGGCGAAGCTGTACAGCGGCAAGCTGTTCTCCTGGATGGGCTGGTGGTCCACCGCCAACGATTATGATACGCAGGTCGAGATGAACGAGCTGAAGAAGAGCGGCAAGCTGGCGGCTGACGCAACGTTGCCAAGCCAAGCAGATCAGCCGTACAAATACTTGACGTTGACGGATTCGCTCGTAGGCAGCGACGGCAAAGCGGTAGCGCCGACGGGAGCGCCTTTTGCCCAAATGCATGCCATTTCCGCTAAAACGAAGGATCCGAAGAAAGTGCTGTCCATTATTGAGAATTCGCTGTCCGCAGAGAACCAGATGCTGAGCGTATGGGGCATTGAAGGGGAAGACTATAAGATCGACAACGGCAAAATGAAGGTGTTGACGAATGACATCATCGATCAGAAAACGATGCAAGACAAGAGCGGCAACTTCCGTGGCGTGCAGAGCTACTTGTTTGCGCCGGGTCTGAACGGCTGGCCCCGTTATTTGGAATCGCTTCCGCTTCGCAGTTCGCAGGCGCTGGACGTGGCGATTCATAACAAGTACCAAATTACGGATGCGTCCAACTATCTGGATTCCCCAACGAAAATCGCCAAGCTGGTGGAGCTGAACACGATGCGGGATTCCGTCTTTACGCAAATTATCATGGGCGGCGACATCAAGAAATTCGACGAGTTCGTGGACAAATGGAAAGCGCAAGGCGGCACGCAGATTTTGAAAGAGCTGGAAGAGTCCTTCAAGAAGAAATCCGGTAAATAAAACCGGAGACTTTCTTCGCCTGATGCGGGAGGATACGGCCTGCCCATAGAGAATTGGATACGAGAAGCTTGTAGAGCCCCCCTTCGCCGGTGACTGCCGGAGGAGGGGATTTCTGCCATGGAAGGAGTGAAGTAGATGCTGCAACTGCGGAAGCCAAACGGCAATTCGAGGCTGCTGACAAGTTTAAGCTTGCCTATTTTTGCCTTGATTGTAGGGATTATTGTTGTTTTCGCGACGGCGGCTAGCTACATGCTCATTCGGGTGCAGAACGAGCATACGCAGAATATGGCCGAGCAATCGATCAAGTTTGTGTACCGCAATGTCTGGTATCAATTCGACACGATGAATAATGTGTCTTCGTTTATTATCAGTTCCCAGTCCATCGAAAATTTATTGGAAAGCACGTACGCGCATGGGTTCGAGGCGGTCGACGATTTCTATACGCTGCAGTCCAATCTGCAAAATTTAAGCCTGCTCTCGCTGTTAAAAGATTCGGGCTCCGCCAACATTGCCAAGCAGTCCTATGTCGTATCCGTGGCATTCGGGCCGGGGAGCGGGTTGTACGAGATTGCGTCCGAGCATTTCTATCCGGCAACGGGGATTTATAAGAATGAGGATTTTCTACGGGAGGCATGGTTCCAGAATTTGAGCAGCGGCGAGCGGAAAACCGTCTGGTGGGGGCAAAAGACAGCCCCGCTGAACGCGCCGATGATGTATTTGGCGAGGACGAAGAGCAGCATCAAAGACGGCCGCAGCATCGGCACGGTCATTGTCGGGGCTGATACGCAAAGTATCAAGGCCGTGTTCGACAATGCACCGCTCGACAAAGGCTATTATATGCTGTTGGACGACAGCAATCGGGTGATCTACAGCGAGCGGCACGCATTTTTGGCAGATGCGAGCGGGCTCCCGCAGGTTCAGGCGATGCACGGGCCCAAAGGGACGAGCTCGCTGCGGGACGGCGGCGAGAACCAGCGGGTTATGTTCGAGACGCTGGACAACGGCTGGAAGCTGCTCGCAGTCGTGCCGGAGCGGCATTTTAGCCGTTATACGTTCGCCATCTCGGCAGTTGGCGCGGCGACGGCGGCCGTCGCTTTGCTGATCGCGGGATTATGGCTGCGCCGAATCGTGATCCGGGTGACCGTCCCGATTACGAAGCTCGTCACTGCGATGCAGCGCCCGGAGGTCGCCGAGGGCAAAGAGCCGCTGCCGTCCCGGGACACCGGCATCTATGAGGTGGATGAGCTGAGCCAGAAATTCGCCTCCATGCTCAGCACGCTGCAGGGGCTCATCGAAAAATCGTTCGCCGAAGAGATGGAACGGCGCCAACTGCAGCTGGAGCTGCTGCATGCGCAGATTAATCCGCATTTTCTCTATAATACGCTGGATCTCATTAACTGCCGGGCCATTCTGACGGGTGACCGGGAAACAAGCGAAATTGTCCGCGCTCTCGCGAGTGTCTTTCGTTTCGGGCTGAACCGCGGGGAGGTCTGGATTCCGCTGGGGAGCGAGATGAAGCAGGTTGACGCCTATTTGCATATCCAGCAAATGATGGTAGACGGCTTGCAGGTCGAAATTCACGTGCCGGATGAACTGCTGACCGTGCCGATCGTGCATTTTATTTTGCAGCCGCTGGCTGAGAATGCTATTATTCACGGGTTCGCTCAGCGGACGACAGGCTGCCGGATTACGATTTCGGCCCGTATGGAAGATACGACGTTGGTGCTGCGAGTAGCGGACAACGGGCAGGGCTGCGACGTGGACGCGATGAATGCGATGCTGCGGCGGGAAGCGGAAAGCGAGACGGACAGAGAAGCTGGCGTCATGGGGGAAGCAGGCGGCAGCGCTCAGCTTTCCCCGGCCGGCTACGGTACGATCAACGTGCACCGGCGGATTCAACTGTACTGCGGGGAGGCGTACGGTTTGCGGTATGTCGAGGCGTCGGAAGGGACGTGCGTGGAAGTCCTGCTGCCGTACCGCTTGGAGCCGCAGCAACGGAAAAAGGAGCTGGAAGCGAATGTTTAAGCTGTTGATCGCGGAAGATGTGAAAATCGTGCGTGAGACGTTGGTGCGCGCCATCGACTGGAACGCGCTCGGCATCACCCTGCTCGGGGCCGCGGAGAACGGGGAAGAGGCGCTGGCCTGGGTGGAACGCGAGGTGCCGGACCTGCTGCTGACCGATGTCGGGATGCCGAAGATGAACGGCCTCGAGTTGATCGAAGCGGTTAAGGCGCGGAAGCCGGAGATCCGCTGCATCATTTTATCCGGGCTGAATGAATTCGAGCATGCCAGGCAGGCCATCAAGCTGCAAGTGCTGGACTACGTGCTTAAGCCGATCGATCCCGCCGAGATTATGACGGTCGTGGCCCGTGCGGTCGAAGGGTTGCGCAAGGAGCGGGAGGAACGCCGCGGGCTGGAACTGGCGGAACAAGCGGTGAAAGAGAGCCTCCCGAATCTGGCGGAAGTGCTGCCGCAGGAAGAATGGGCCGGCGACTTGAAGAAGAAGAAGCTCGTCGAACAAGCGATCGCCTACGTGAAGGCGCAATTTGCCCGCCGCGAGCTGGCGTTGTCGGATGTGGCTGCGTCGGTCGGTCTCAGCGAGAAGTACACGAACCGGCTGTTCAAGGAAGTGACCGGCCAGACCATTAACCATTGGATCATTCGGCTGCGCATGGAGGAGGCCGCCAGGCTGCTCAAAGACCCCGCGATCCGTATTTATGAGATTTGCGAAAGCATTGGGTATGCGGATCAGGATCATTTTCGCGAGAGCTTCAAGAAGCAGTTCGGGGTAACGCCGACCGAATATCGGAATCGATGGTTGTAGGGTCTAGTGCTTCGCTCCATTTATCCCTATAATTGAGGTACTGTAAAGGAGTGAGCGGCATGTTGGTAGCGGAGCGCTATGTGACGTTATACAATCGTTTTGGCGGGGAAGCGGTGGTAGGCGAGCCTGTGGAGGCGACTTTGGAAGCGTTGTCCGAGGCTTTGTTCTGTACGCCGAGGAATGCGAAGCTGGTACTCAAAAAGCTGGAAGAAGACGGGCTCGTAGGCTGGTTGCCGGGACGCGGTCGCGGCAATCGGTCTCATCTGGTTTTTAAGCAAAATAAAGAAAGTTTCCTCGTGGATCTCGCGATGTCGAAGGCGGAGGAGGGGGAGTACCGCACGTCGTTTGAGCTGCTTAGCCGCTATGGCGAAGGCACGGAGGCCAAAGAACGATTTCTGAGCTGGTTGAACGGACGCTTCGGGTATCAGAAAGAGACGGTGCGGGGCCTTATCGGCTGTGATACGCTGCGGTTTCCCGTCTATCGGAGCATTCAGACGCTTGACCCCGCTAAGGTTAATTATGCCTTCGATTCCCATATGATTCGGCAAATTTTTGACCGATTGCTGTCGTATGACGAGCATGCAGGAAAGATCGTGCCGGGCCTGGCGCATGCCTGGAAGACGGATAGCGAGGGGAGAGAGTGGACGTTCTACCTGCGCAAAGGGGTCATGTTTCATGATGGACACGAAATGACCGCGGACGATGTGGTCTTTACCTTCGAGCGTCTTCGCTCTTCCGGCATGCCGAACCGCTGGATGCTGCGGCACCTTGTTACGGTGGAAGCTGCCGGATTGCGTACGGTGCGTTTCGTTCTTACCCGGCCGAACTGGATGTTCGATCGCTATTTGTGCTCTTCCGCCGGTTCGATCCTGCCGGTCAATCTGAACGGGCTCAGCGAGGAGTTGTATTGGCAGCGTCCCGTGGGTACGGGGCCTTTTCAACTGATGACGCTCACGGAGGAGCGGGTCGAGCTTGCCGTCAATCCTGGCTATTACGCCGAACGGCCGTATTTGGACGGGGTGGACATTATTATTTTGCCTGAAGATTGCGAGCAGCTTTCAACGATCGGCTTACCCGCTGTTATGCAGACGTATGACGGGGATAAATCCCAAGCGGAGGAGAATTACGCCGAGGATTGGCAGGGAATTGCCAGGCTGTGCAACGGAAGTACGATGCTAACCTGGAATGGCAATAAAAAGGGCTGGTCTCAGAACGAAGCTTTTCGCAAAGCGGTCCGGCTGATCCTGGACCCCGTCGCGATGCAGGCGGAGCTTGGCGGCGAACGCGTGTTGCCTGCGTACGCTTTACGGCCGGAGGACAGCTTGCAATTCGCGCAATTAAAGGCACCCGCCGCGGACATTCGACAGGCGCTCGTAAGGTCTGGCTATGACGGCGCGAAGCTTCGTCTTGTCGTTCACGAGAAATATGAACGGGACGGCCGCTGGATTGCAGATCGCATGGGCCGCTTCGGTATTTCGGTTGAATTGTTCCCAGCCGATTGGACGCAAGTGGTCGATCCTGCGGTAATCGCCAGCGCCGATTTTACCGTGAACGGCGTTATTTTGGCCGAGGATGAGGTTTGCGAGATCGACATGTATGAGCATGAGGAGTGTGCGTCCAGCACCTATCTGGAATCTTCTCTGAAGCAGTGGATCGTTGGGCAGATCGATAAGGCGCTGGCTTCCCGGGATGTCGCTGGCCGCAGAAGCTGCTTGCGCGACATTGAAACGCGGCTGAGGGACGAGTGCCATATTATTTTCCTGCATCATCGACGGCTGAACACCTATATCCACCCTTCCGTGCGAGGGGCGTCCTTCGGCTCGAACGGCTGGATTGAGTTTAAGCAGATTTGGTTGGAGAAGTGAAGATGACGCTAAGTTTCGGAGTAAATGTAGATAAATGTAGCGGTTGCCAAAGTGCTTATTCAGCCCAAAAGGCGGCAAGACAACAGCTAACGGTTGCAAGAGGGGCTATTTTGGCAAAACGGCCGGATTTCACCTTAATTTACATAAATAAGCTCGATCGCAACCGTTAAAGTTGAAATTGAAGCTTTTTGGAGTAAATAGGCGTCAATACAACCGTTAGCGTCGGCTGCGCGTCGTCCCAGAGCGAGAGGCGTGCCAAACCAACAGATGAACACCATGGCTGAGCATTCTCCGCCCACTCACAGGCTCGGGGTACCCGTCATCTGCTGCTGCCTGCGATAAACGCCAGGTGTTGCGCCCGTAAAGCGTTTGAACAATCGGTGAAAATGAGGCAAGCTTTCGTACCCGCACCGTTTGGAAATCGTGTCGACGCTTTCGTCGGTGGTGAGCAGCAATTCCTTGGCTGTCGCAATCCGGCGGGCATTGATGTAATCGGTCACGCTCATGCCGGTTATCTGTTTGAACACCCGGGATAAATGCGCGGGAGATACGCAGGCGCTATCAGCCAAATAGGCAAGACTGATGCCGGGGTTCGTATGGTGCTTGTGAAGGTTGTGCAGCGCATCCAGCACCCAGGCTGGGCCGGCTGGCATTGTCTGCGGTTGAGCGGCAATTGCATGCATGATAATGCGATTCACCTGCAATAGCAGCAGATTCAGGTGCAGGCACACTGCTTGACGATAGCCCGATTCCTGACGGGTGAACTCTTCCTGCATCCGGTTCAATTCATTCTCTATCGCCGCGCGATGTGACAGCGGGATGGGGATCTTATAGTTCATTTTTTTATGGGCTTGTTCAAAAGCAAACAAATACGAATGCGTTTCACTGATCAGAGGGATACCCAGCAGCTGCGGCATGAAAAAGACGGCCGTCGATGTAATGGGTTTATTTTCGTCCGGCACGGTTCGGTGGATGGTGTTTCCAGGGATGACAAACAGGTCGCCTTCGTTCATGTCATAGAACATTTGATTGAGCAGGAATGTCCCTTGTCCCTCATACACATAAACGAGTTCGTAGCGATCGTGAAGATGCTCGGGAAGCTCTTGAATCGGCTGTTTTTGATCCCGAAAGACGAGTTCGAACGGAAATAACGGGTCGCTAAAAAAGTTTTTGCGAACAGGCTGCATATGGACCTCCGGGCTTCATCTCTTAAATTCAGAATATCATAAAACAGTATGTTTTTGCACAATTCAACTATTATATGTACATATCGATACTGATAAGATAAGAGTACATAAGATTGAATAGGAGGTTCATATGCGGCGAATTGATGCACATCAACACTATTGGTCTATTGCGCGTGGGGACTATGGCTGGATTACGCCGGCGCTTCCGGTGCTGTACAGGGACTATTTGCCGGAGGATTTGGCACCGCATTTGGCAGCGTACAGCATTAGCGGGAGTGTTGTCGTACAGGCCGCGCCGACGCTTGCGGAAACGGATTACTTGCTCTCTTTGGCGCAGCAGGACGATCTCATTCTAGGCGTTGTCGGTTGGCTCGATCTTCATGATCCGGATCATTCGCAACATTACGAGCGATTCCAGAAGCATCCGAAATACGTTGGTTTCCGCACGATGATTCAGGAAATGAGCGATGCCTATACGATACTTGAGCCTCGCTTTGTTGAAGCGCTTCGACACTACGCCTCGTTGGACGTTCCTGTCGACCTGCTGCTTCGAAGCGATCAATTGGCGCCGGTGGTTCAACTCGTTGACAGGGTACCCGGGCTGCGTGGCGTCATCGATCATATCGCCAAGCCCCGCATTGCCGAAGGTCAGTTTGAGCCGTGGTTAAGCCAAATGAAGCAATTAGCACAGCATCCGGGCTTGTACGTCAAGCTGTCAGGCATGGTTACGGAGGCGGATCACCAGGCGTGGCGCCTTGAAGATTTTACGATATATATCCAGTCGGTACTGGAGCTGTTCGGGCTGACACGGGTCATGTTCGGCAGCGATTGGCCGGTTTGCCTGCTAGCCGCCGATTACGATCAAGTCGTAGAAATTTTATTGAATGCGATTCCCAGGCAATGGGGAGAAGCGGAGCGCGAACTGCTATTCGGCGGCAATGCGGAGCGGTTCTATAAGCTTAAAGAAGGGAGATCACAATGAAATATCGCAAACTTGGGCAAACAGGCCTGGATGTATCCATCCTCAGCTTTGGTGCTTCTTCGCTGGGCTCCGTGTTCGGCGCAACGGACGATGCACAGAGCATTCGCACGGTGCATGCGGCTGTAGACGGTGGGATCAATCTCATCGATGTGTCCCCGTACTATGGTTTAACCAAAGCAGAGACGGTGCTCGGCAAGGCGGTCGGCCAGATCTCACGCGACCGGTTTCTGCTTTCGTCCAAAGCGGGGCGCTACGGGGTGGAGCACTTCGATTTCTCAGCGCGGCGAATCGTCGAAAGCGTAGACGAGAGCTTGCAGCGGCTGCAGACCGACTATTTGGACATGCTGTTTCTGCATGACATTGAGTTTGTACCGTTCGCTGAAGTGGCGGAGGGTGCCTTTCACGCACTGGAGCAGTTGAAGCGCTCCGGCAAAATCCGGTTCTACGGCGTATCTGGGCTGCCCTTGCCTGTATTTGAGAAAGCGCTTCACCATACGGCGCTCGACGTTGTGCTGTCCTACTGTCACTACAGTCTAAACGACACGACGCTGCTAGATTTGCTGCCGCTGCTCGAGAAGCAAGGTGTCGGCTTGGTGAACGCATCGCCACTGTCGATGGGGCTGCTCGGATCGAAGCACGCTCCGGACTGGCACCCGGCTTCAGCGGAGATAAAGGCCGCATGTCAAGCGGCGAACGACTTCTGCGAGCGCAACGGCGCAAGTCTCGCTAAGCTCGCGATCCAGTTCTCGGTTGCGAATGAGCAGATTCCAACAACGTTAGTAAGTACAGCGAATCCCGATAATATTGTGAAAAATATAGACTGGATCGAAGAGCCGCTGGATGATACCCTGCTGGCTGAGGTGCTGGCGATTCTGGCGCCGATCCGCAATGCAACGTGGGAGAGCGGACTCCCTGAGTATCAGAAACCACTTGAACTTGGAGGTGCTCTATGAGAGGAATTGTGTGCGAACAGGTGGAGCAGTTTACCCTGACGGAGCTTCCGGAGCCGGTCTTGACGCCTGGCACGGCGATTATTCAGGTGAAGCGTATAGGCATCTGCGGGACGGATCTGCATGCTTATAAAGGCAATCAGCCTTTCTTCTCCTACCCCAGAATTTTGGGCCATGAGCTTGCAGGTACGATTGCAGAGATCGACGATCAGGCGTCAGGGCTTCAGGTTGGCGATCAAGTCAGCATCCTGCCGTATCTGCACTGCGGCACTTGCATTGCGTGCAGAAATGGCAAAACGAACTGCTGCACAGACATGAAAGTGCTGGGCGTGCATGTTGATGGCGGAATGAGAGAGCGTATCGCCGTACCGATCACGCATGTGCTCAAGACCGAAGGGCTCACCCTCGATCAGACCGCGATGCTGGAGCCGCTCGCCATTGGCGCCCACGCGGTACGCCGCTCGCAGCTTCAGGCGGGCGAGACGGCGCTGGTCATTGGCGGCGGGCCGATTGGGCTTGGCGTAGCGGTGCTGGCCAAGGAGGTCGGGGCCAAGGTGATTGCGCTCGACATCAACGAGGAGCGATTGGCCTTCTGCCGCAGCTGGGCGGGCGTCGATCATACTGTGAGCGCCTTGGATCAGCCGCTAGAGAAGATCCTCGCGCTCCCTGGCGGTGAGCTGCCGACTGTGGTGTTCGACGCGACGGGCAACGCCAAGTCAATGACGGATGCGTTCCAATACGTATCGCACGGCGGAAGGCTGGTCTTCGTCGGCTTAGTGAAAACCGACATTGCGTTCCACGATCCCGAATTTCACAAGCGGGAGCTTACACTGTTGGGGAGCCGCAATGCGACCCGCGAGGATTTTGATTCGGTCATTCGTGCGATGCAAAGCGGGGCGATTGATATTGACCGCTATATTACGCATCGGGTGCCGCTCGAGGAGATGATCGCCCATTTCCCTCAGTGGCTGAAGCCGGAGTCGAACGTGATTAAGGCGGTTGTGGAGATGTAGGCGGAGGCACTTTGGAAAAGGGTGCTGGCTCAGCGGGTGATGAAAATGAAAGGGGGGAGCGAAGCTCCCCCCTATTTGACATGTCGGAGATCTTTCTTAGGAGCAGCGCAATCGGCTAAGAAAACTGAGGGGGTTCCGTTAATTCCAACGTAGTAATATATAGAAACGAAACAAGAATTCGGAAGGGAAGAGATCATGGGCGAGAACGATCAACATTTGGCGGCAGCCTTGCGTCTCCGCTCTCCATCGGCGCTAGGGGACTTGATGGACCATTATGGAAGCGTCGTGTATGGCCTCGTTGGCCGAATTTTGGCAGGAACTTGCCAGCCGGAAGATGTGGAGGAATGCGTCAGCGATGTTTTCTTGAAAGCTTGGCGAAGAATCGAAGAGTACGACGCAACCAAGGGCTCGCTCAGGACCTGGCTTTTGATCCTTGCCAAATACGCTGCACTGGATGCCAGAAGGAAGCTGATGAAAAAGCAGGAAACCGCATCGCTGGAGGAACACGTCGTGAGCGGGGACAGTGTTGAGAATCAGGTATTATCCAAGGAAACCGCTGCCGAAATTATTAACATGGTGAATGAATTGCCTGAGCCCGATCGAACGATTGTGTATCGCCGCTATTTTTATTATGAATCGATTGAGCAGATTGCCAAAGGACTGGAACTGACCGCCAAAGCGATTGAAAACCGTCTGTATCGGCTGCGTAAAATGCTCAAAACAAAACTTGGCGGAGGGAGGGAGGAGATCGCACATGTCCCGGAATGAAGAGGATAAAGAGATTATGGCGTGGCTTGAAAAACTAGCCCCCGAAGAACTAAACAGATTGCAGGGAGTTGATCTGCCCGAGAGTGATCCTATTGATGAAACCGTGCTGCAGCGTATAAAAAAACGGACACTTGCACGGGTGGAGCTGGAAGCACAGGGCGCTCAGAAGGTACGAAAGCGGGCCGCCAGGAAAAGGCTTCGGCTCAAATGGGCGGCAGCGCTCTGCCTTGCTGTCATCGTTGGCGGTATGTTGATCGTCTCCTCCCCGGAAGCCAGGGCACAGCTGAAAAAGGCGTTGCAATATATCCCTGGATTCGGTTACGTGAAGCAAATTGATGATGTTGAGCAATCAGCCTATGTGATGGATAAACCGTTCAAGCTGCATAGTGAAGAACATGGAAACATGACCGTCGACGGCATTCTCTTGCAAATGACTGGGGGACAAGTGCTTTTGAGCGGAGAACAGGCTTCCGCCGTTATTGTAAAAACCCTTATCCTGGTGATTGATCAGGTTAACTATGAATTTAAACAAAGCCACGCTTCATGGGCCGGCGGGGGCGTGTGGCAAGCAGAATATTATTATGAAGGCTCTATCCCGTACAAGGGTCAGGATAAGGTATGGATTAAATTTGGCCAAACGAGTTCGGAGCTCCTGCCTTTAACGAAAGCAATGACAGCGAGCGACCTTGCGGGTTTTGGTTCGAGCGATAGCCAGAGCGGCATTCAAATTACGGCAGTCGTGACTCCGCTAGATGGGAACAGCAGTAAAATTAACCTGCTTACGCAATTGCCGGAGGGGCAAAATGTTGATTCTTATGGCAAGCAACCGATCGAGGCGGGTCTGGAGCTTCAACTGACCGATGGGCAGGGTCGGCCGATTACAGTAAAACCGGATAGCGGATTTGTGAAATCGAGTGAACTGCTTTTTGAAAACACGAATGGAACAAAGGATCATCAATTAATCATTCCCGCCATTTCCATCAAAGACGCAGGGGCGAAGCATGTAAAAGTCATACTGCCCGTTCCTGAAGAAGGTGCCCAAGACATTCACGTGACCAGCCAAATCGCTGGATTTCCGGTCGATTTCACTCGTATAGAGAGGGTAGATGCTAAGAGCGTGCGCGTTGACGTAGACACTCATTACAATTCTGCCGAACAGAAATCGCTGCAAAGCTATCGGCTTTTTGAGAAAAAAAACTTCGGTTTCGGTATGTCCTACAGTTGGAAAATTAATGAGACCACCCTGGCGATTGAAACGATGTCGTTAAACGTTGAGCCGGGCCAGAAAGAGGTCACGTTCTATCTGGGCGAGCCTTATATCGTCGTAAGAGGGCCTTGGGTGTTGAGTGGTCTTTGAAATTTTTTTGTCCACCGCTCAAAAAACCGTTGTTCAAAGCTTACACACTATGGTATGATGTGGAAATTATATCGGAAGGGCTTCTAGGGATTCGACCCGTGACAGGGGAGCGAACCAAGCGAAGCCGGTCTGGCTAGACGCCGACTACACCGTGAGGGATAAAAGACCTTCGGAAAGTTCCGCCGCTAAGGCGAAACGGACCGGGGTCTTTTTTGCTTTAGCGAATCAAAGGAAGGGGGTTGTCCGGTGATTACGATCCGGGTAGAACAATTGGCGAAATCGTTCCAATTAAAAAAGAAAAGGGAAGGCTTCGCGGCAAGCCTCAAATCCCTGGTGAGACCGGAATACATGGAAAAGGCGGCAGTCGAAGCGGTCTCTTTTACCGTCCGGCAAGGGGAAAAGCTGGCTTTCCTCGGGCCCAACGGGGCGGGAAAGTCGACGACGATTAAGATGCTGACCGGTATCTTGCATCCGACCTCAGGTCGGGCCGAAGTGCTCGGGCTGAATCCCTGGAGGGAACGGACGAAGCTCTCGCATCGTATCGGCTCCGTATTCGGCCAGAAGTCGCAGCTCTGGTATCACCTGCCGCCAAGCGATACGTTCGAGTTGATGAGCCGCATCTATGAGCTGCGTCGCAGCGATTATGTGAAAAGACGCGACGAACTGATTGAGCGGTTCGACATCGGCCCGCATCTGCATACAGCGGTGCGCAAGCTATCGCTTGGCGAACGGATGCGCTGCGAGATCGCGGTATCCTTGCTGCATCGGCCGCAGGTTATTTTTCTCGATGAACCGACGATCGGGCTAGATGTGGTCGTCAAGCAGCGCATCCGGGAGCTTGTGAACGAGCTCAACCGTGAGGAAGGGACGACGCTGTTCGTGACTTCCCACGATGCCGGCGATGTGGAGAAGCTTTGCGACAGGGCCATTGTGATCAATGGCGGCCGCGTTATTTTCGATGATGAAGTGGATGTCATGAAGCGCCGGTACTTAACGTACAAAACGATTCAACTGGTACTCGCAGAAGAGCCGCCACCTCTCCAATTGCCCGGCGTTCGGGAGCAGGCGCGGAGCGGCGTCAAACTGACGCTTTCCGTCGATACAGGGGTGACGAGTATTGAGGCGGTACTGTCCGGCATTATGGCAAGTCACCGCATCCTGGACGTAACCGTGGAGGATCCGCCGATGGAGGACATTATTACGCAAATGTACAGCAGTGGAGTAGCTGGACGGGAGGAGGCTACGCCATGATCGCTTTGACGAAAACGCTGAAATACATGTGGATCGGCCGCATCACGATTCGCAACCAGCTGGCGTATATCGTAGATTTCCTGGTACGCTCGCTGTTTCTGCTGTTGATTTTATATATTTTTCTGCAGTTGTGGCGGACCACGTATGCCGGGGAAGGGAGTTCCTCTATCGCAGGCTTCAGCTTCCGGCAGCTCATGTGGTATCTCATTGTGACCGAGTCGATGACGTTGGCGTGCCCCAGTCTCTGCACAAGGCTCGAAGAGGAGGTCAAAAGCGGCGACGTCGCCTTCAAGCTCGTGAGGCCCGTCAATTTTCTCGCCTATTATTATGTCGAGTACATGAGCGAAGCGATCGTCCGGTTTGGCGTCAACGCCGTGATCGGCGGAACGCTCGGCCTTCTTTTGCTGGGGCCGCCGCACAGTCTCGCGGGCTTTGTCTGGCTGCCGGTTACGGCTTTTGCCGGATTTTCGCTGAATTTCATGCTGAATATGTGCATCGCGCTGAGCGCCTTCTGGGTGGAAGAGACACGAGGGCTGGAATTTGTGTATAACAAATTTCTATTCACGGTTGGGGGCATGCTGATGCCAATTGAGCTTTTCCCCGATGTGCTGCAGCGCATTGTGCGTTGGCTGCCGCTGCAAGGCGTTGTGTACACGCCGGCCAAAACGGCGGTAGCTTTGAACATCGGCCAACTGCCGGTTATGCTGCTCACGCAGCTCGGCTGGATTGCGCTCTTCGGCGTGGTCGCGGCGCTCATTTATCGGAGGGGAGTGACAAAGCTGCATGTTAACGGAGGTTGATTCATCTCAACACGCGCGTGCGTATGAAAATATCAGCCTGTATGGCTTGCCGGGCAGGTGGAGGAGGCTGCTGCTTTTCGTCTGGAGCTGCTGGAAAGCCAATCTGCTCGGAGCGATGGAATTCCGCCTGAGCTTTCTGCTGACGGCCGGAACGATGTTGATCAATAACGTGGTGTGGATCGTGTTCTGGGGGCTGTATTTCCGGCGCTTCCCGGTGGTGAACGGCTGGGAGCTGCAGGATGTCATGATGCTGTGGGCCGTCGGGGCCGGCGGATTTGGCCTCATGGCGACCTTATTTGGCAATGCCACGCGGATCGCCAGCTTAATCGCAAACGGGCAGCTGGATGTTTACCTTGCCCAGCCGAAGCCCGTGCTGCTGCACATTCTGCTCAGCCGCATGTCGGTCAGCGCGATTGGCGATGTTGCTTTTGCGCTGTTGGTGTACGCAGGCTTTGGAGACCACTCCTTGCTCGGTGTGCTCAAGTTCGGACTTGCACTGACACTGGCCACGGTAATTTTCATCTTTTTCACTGTGATCGTCAACTGTCTAGCTTTCTGGCTGGGCAACACGGAAGGTCTCAGTTTTCAATTGTTTAATGCGCTGCTCACGTTCTCAACGTACCCGACGGGCATTTTTCGCGGAGCCGGGAAGCTGCTGCTGTTCACCGTCATTCCGGCGGGCTTCATCAGTTACTTGCCAATTGGCTTGCTGCGCAGCTTGGATACGAAGTTTATTTTGGGCGCGGTTGGGGTAGTCTTGCTCTTGACCGCGGTTGGGATCGGGCTGTTCTATACCGGGCTAAGGCGGTATGCTTCGGGGAATATGATGGGGTTGCGGCGGTAGCGGAGGGCCAGTGGCTATACGATAAGCCACATCTGATCGTTGCGCACAATAAGGGCTCGCCGGCAGGCGGGCTTTTGCGCGTTCGCAATGAATCTCATGTAGTCGCAATCTTGCGCGTTCGGAAAAAGTAACTCTCGCAGTCGCAATCTTGCTCGTTCGAAAAAGTAACTCTCGCAGTCGCTATCCTGCTCGTCCGGTAAAAGTAGCTCTCCCCGCCGCGTTGCCCTTCCGCACGAACCTGTAAAACATACAGGAAATTTCGTCACTTTGAGCAAATTCCCGAGAGATCCTGCAGATAGTACATCAAATTTTGGTGCGAAATTGATTGGCAGCGCTTACATAACGGGTTTTCTGAATTTTTGCTGTAAGAAATGCAGGATTTCATGCGATTCTGTCCCATTCGTCCGATTTTGCTGTACTTTTTGCAGTTGGTTGGTTACTGACAAACAAGAAGCCTGGCCGTTGGCGGCCAGGCTTCTTCTATCTACCTACAAAGGTTACTCCGAAACACCAACGATGTTTATCGTTGTCGGGCTACGGCAAACTCTGTCCCATCCGCCCCGTCATTATCGTTTATTAGCTCAACGTAGCCAGCGCCTCGCGCGTAAACGGCTGAAGCTCCTCTATACGTCCATCGCGGATTTTAGCGGCCCAAGCTGGGTCGCTCAACAGCGCGCGGCCGACGGCAACAAGGTCGAACTCACCGCGGCCCAGGCGTTCGATCAGCTTGTCGAGGCTGGCCGCCTCGCCGCCTTTGCCGGATTCGAACAGACTCGTGAACTCGGAGTCCAACCCGACGGACCCGACTGTAATGGCCGGCTTGCCAGTCAACTTCCGCGTCCAGCCTGCCAAGTTAAGATCGGAATCTGCAAATTCCGGCTCCCAGAAACGGCGCGTGGAAGCGTGAAAAATATCAACACCTGCTGCTGACAGCCGCGCGAGGAACTGTTCCAGCTCCTGTGCATTCTTGGCCAGCTTAGCATCGTATGCCCCCGGCTTCCATTGGGAGAAGCGGAAAATAATCGGGAAGTCAGGGCCGACAGCTGCACGCACCGCTTCAATGACTTCCACGGCAAAGCGGGTGCGGCCGACCAGATCGCCGCCATATTCATCCGTACGCTTGTTGGTCACGTCCCAGAAAAACTGATCGATCAGGTATCCGTGCGCACCGTGAATCTCCACGGCATCGAAGCCGAGGCGCTTCGCGTCGGCTGCGGCTTGCGCGTAGGCCCCAACGAGGCCGTGAATCTCCTCGGTTGTCAGCGGCTCCGACACTTTCTCACCGCTAAGGTTAAGGCCGGATGGACCGATCGAATCGATGTTCGCATCGGGGAATTTGCTAGCATCGCGGGCTGTGCCGGTATGCCAGATTTGCGGCGCAATTTTACCGCCGGCTTCGTGGACTTCGCGGACGACGCGCGCCCACCCTGCCAAGGCTTCTTCGCCGTAAAAATGGGGCACCCCATGATCGGCCGCCGCTGCCGGGTGGTTAATCACCGTACCTTCGGTAATAATGAGACCCACTTCATTTTCGGCTCTCCGGCGGTAATATCCGGCCACATTGGGACCGGGAACGCCGCCCGGAGAAAAGGTGCGAGTCATGGGGGCCATGACAATACGGTTTTTAAGCTGTAAGTTGCCTGTCGTGAAAGGCTCAAAAAGAGCCGCTGTTGTTTGAGAAATGGTCATTGGGGTTCTCCTCCTGTACCGATAAAAAATTTTATAATCTACATATACAAATATATAGATTAACAAACAAAAAAACAAGTGTTAAAGAAAGCCTTGGCTACATTTTTTTAGCCTGTAGCCCGGCCGCGAAGTCTTCCAGGAAGGCGGCAATGGCTTCTTCATTCCGTCTGTAATACGTCCACTGCCCATAGCGTCTGGACTCGAGCAGACCGGCCTTCTGCATTGAGGATAAGTAGGAGGAGATCACGGACTGTGCAAGGCCGGACTTTTCCTGAATGCTCCCCACACAGACGCCTCCCGGGAACTCATCTTTAATCAATTTCGGCAGGTTAGCGTTCATCTGCTCCGGCTCTCTCAGCCAGCAAAGGATGTTCAGACGGGTCTCATTCGACAAAGTCTTCAGCACCGCAAGCATATCTTCATGTTTCACTACTCGACACCCATTCTTCGTTGGTTTGTTCCCAGTATACCAAAAGAGCGGCGGATGAGAAATAGCCTCATGGCTTTGAAGCTGCAAAGTTTGTTTGGACACTATTTATACCTTCCCCATCTTCCTTGCATACTAGCCAAAAGAGCGTTGGAATAAAGCGCCATAAAAACAAACGAAACTATGTTTCCGTTGACAAATCATTACCTGAATCGTATATTTAAACAATCGTTTTAAATGAACGTTTAATATGTGGGAGTGGTCATTATGAAACAAGTACTGGCAACCTTTTTAAAGCCGGCCTCTACAAAAGTGGGAATTATCACGGCCATCATGTTCCAACTGCTGTTCAGCTTAATCTGGATGACGGGATACCGCGGCGTATCGGACAATACGAGTCATCTGAAAATTGCGATCGTCAATGAAGATCAGGCGATGGGCAGCACCATCGTAAACAATCTGCAAAGCAATCTGCCTTTTCAGACGGAGCTTGTTGCTACCGATGCCGAAGCGCAATCGAAGCTGAACAATCGCGATGTACAGATGGTAATGCATATTGCGCCGGATTTCTCGAAGCAACTGCAAACCGCGGGCCAGACGGCTCCGATTACGTATACGATTAATGAATCGAATCCGTCGATGACCAAATCGATTATGCAAGCTGTGGCGGGGAACATTACTGCGACGGTGAATAAAGAAGCTGTAGCCGCAGGCGCTTCCGCAGCGCTCAAGCAGGTAAATCCGAATCTCCCGGCGGAGCAGGCGACGCAAATCGCACAAGGCTTATCGGGCAAGGTGACCTCTGACATCCAGAGCACAAACAAAGTGAAAGACATGCCGAATCAAATGCTGCCGATGATGCTAGTGCTGGCGTCGATCGTCGGGACGATGATCATGGGCATGAATTTCAGCGTATCGACGAATATGCTCGGCGGTGCGCTGTCCAAAGGCGGTAAACTTGGCGCGCGGGTGATGGTGACAATTGCTGCTGCTGTCGTTGTTGGTTTGATCAGTGCAAGCATGGTTGTCGCGCTAGGCGGACACGTGGAGAAAGGATTCATGGCACTCTGGGGCTTTGAATCGCTCTTCCTTTTGACGTTCGCTTGGGTGGCTCAAATGTTTTTGACTTTGTTTGGGAACGCAGGTATGCTATTTAACATCGCGATGTTATCGCTGCAGCTTGTGTCTTCCGGTGCGATCGTGCCGAGAGAGTTGCTGTCGGATTTCTATCACAATTTGAGTGATTATTTCCCGGCGACGTATGCCGTCAATGGGTTAATGAATATTTTGTTTGGCGGTCCGGATGTAGGCCGTGAGGCCGGAGCTTTAATTCTCATCGCGGTCATTGCGCTGGCGATTGATGTGTTGATTGTGTCTGTGAAAAAGGTGAAAACGGCACCTGCTCAAAAGCCTCAGACCGCTTAGTTTTAAACAATTAAGGAGTCGCTGCCAATGGTTCATCCCGAAACGGATGTCAAGATGAAAATCGTGCTCGCCGCCAAAAAGCTGTTCGCGAAGCATGGGTACGATGCCACCAGTGTACGCCAGATTTGTGAGGAGGCCGGGGCCAATGTGGCTCTGGTTTCCTACTATTTTGGCGGGAAAGAGAGCGTTTACTTTGAAATTTTCAATCAGTATTTCCCGTTTGACCGGCTGGAGACGTACAACAAAATTGACGACCCTGTGTACGGCATTCGGATGATGATTGAGAATGTCATTGAGCTTCGAACCCGGGACCCGGAATTGATTTCGCTGCTCCAAATGGAAATTATTATGATGACGCCTCGCGTCGACAAAATGAGGGAGATCATCAGCCCGTTTTGGGCAAAAGTACGGGATCTCCTGGAAAAAGGCCGGCAGGCCGGGCTGTTTCATTTTGAATCGCTGGATAGTACGCTGTTATTTGTGCTAGGGGCGACATTCTTTTACAAACAAAGAGAGTTTTACGAGCCGCTGCTCACGGAGCCAAAGCCCGATACGAAGACGATTACGTATCAGACCACGGCGTTTGTGCTGCGGGCGCTGTGTTATGAGACGAAGACGCGTTAAATTGTCTAGACATGCTCCCAGGCATGTCTATTTGTCATAGGCAAAGTGTGATTTGAATAACATCCTTGGCTTGATTTTTGAGTTAGACTATAGAAGGGGCGAGGTTATGACAGGTAGGAAGAACGGAGGCGAGTGAGTTAAATGGAGTTTTTTGAATGCATGGGTGGAGAAGAGACAATCCGAAAAATTGTCAATGCCTTTTATCCGAAAGTTATGGCACATCCGTATCTTGCGCCAATATTCCCGGACGACATCGAACCCTTGATTGAAAAGCAGTTTCAATTCTTGACGCAATTTTTTGGAGGGCCCACTTTATATACAGACCTTCATGGCAATCCTATGATGAGAGCCCGGCATGCACCATTCCCCATTACCACGGAGCGAGCAGAAGCTTGGCTGGCGTGTATGCATAGTGCGCTTGAGGAAGTCGTTCCTTCTCATGAAGTGCGGGCGATTATTTTAGACCGATTGAAAGGTCCGGCCTACTTTTTTGTCAATACGCGGGAGTAGAGAGAAGGCTGTTGAAAGCGCCTGAATTTGTATGAAAGAGGCGGATTCTTATGGTATCGTTCATCTTTGTTGCCGTTATTTCAGTCGTTGCTGTTATTGCGACATTTGCGGTGGGCTTTTCGAGACAAAACCAAGAGGAAGGCGACCAGTATACGAAAACAACCAAGAAAAATATGGTTAATCTAACGTTGCTGAATGCGTTGTATGTGGCTATTCTTGTCGCTGTTTTGCTGATTTATCTCAGGTATTTCAGATAGCGGCACAAGAATGGTATCATGGAAACGGATATGTGATCAGGAGAGGAGCATTTCGTTACCATGGGAAAAAGCTATGTGGTCAGCTTGGGAGAATTGCTGATTGATTTTGTGCCGGACGTGAATGGCCAGGCTTTGGCTGACGTCGCGAGCTTTGGAAAGGCGGCGGGCGGCGCACCTGCTAACGTCGCGGCGGCGGTAGCCAGGCTCGGCGGCGACGCGCGGTTTATCGGGAAAATCGGCCGCGATGCGTTCGGCGATTTTCTCGTGCGCACGCTGGACGATGTCGGCGTGCATACGGCGGTAGTCCAGACCGATGAGGCGAAGACCGGTCTGGCGTTTGTATCGCTGCGCGCCGATGGGGAGCGCGACTTTTTGTTTTTCCGCGACCCGGCGGCGGACATGCTGCTGCGGGCGGACGAAGTCCAGCCGCAGTGGCTGGAAGACGCCGCGGTCTATCACTTCGGCTCGGTGTCGCTGATCGCCGAGCCTTGCCGCACCGCGACGCTCGACGCTGCGCGCCGCGCGCGGGAGCTTGGCGCACTGGTGTCGTACGACCCCAATGTGCGCCTGGCGCTGTGGCCGAGCCCGGAGGCGGCTCGGGCGGAAATTCTCGCCCAGCTGCCGCTGGCAGATGTGGTCAAGGTGAGCGAGGAGGAAATCGAATTCCTCCTCGGCACCGACGCGACCACAGGGGCGCAGCAGCTGCTCAGCCAAGGGCCAAGCGTGATTATCATCACGCTTGGTGCCGCGGGCTGCCGCGTCGTAAGCGCGCGGCAGGATGTCGTGATCCCCGGCGTGTCCGTGACCGCCGTGGATACGACCGGCGCCGGCGACAGCTTCGTCGGCGCGATGCTGGTGCAGCTGGCGGCGCTGGGCGCAGCGCCCGCTGAGCTGGCGGACGCGCTCGCCGAGCCCGGCGTGGCGGAGCGCGTCTTCGCCTTCGCGAACCGCGTCGGTGCGCTCACGACGACGCGGCGCGGCGCGATCCCCGCGCTGCCGACGCGCGCGGAGGTGGAAGCGGCGTTCGGGCCGCTTGAGGCGTAGGGTGCGGCTCGCGCACGCTGCGGAAAGATCGAACGGCCGGGCGGTTTAGCTGCCCGGCTGTTTTATTGTAAGTAGGTTTAGCAGTAGCGCCCTCCCTTAAGCCGGTTTTCTGTCCTTTCGCCTACCTACTTGCGCAGACCATATCCTGCATTTTTACATCAAATTCCCGTAATCAGGCCAATTTCGGGTGGAGAACCTGCAGATTGTACAGTAAATTCGGTCCGAATTCTCCCAAATACGTCGATACTACCGCTTTTATGAAAATTCTAATGTAGTTTTTACATGATGCTGACTTAATTTGGGTGGTTTGGAGAGAAAGAGATGTAACTTTGCACTTAGAATAAAAAGT
>NZ_RXHU01000102.1 GCF_003955665.1 Paenibacillus whitsoniae | reverse complement strand
CCGCCGTTTGTTTGTTTCTCAACCACGGCTTTAACCGTTACTTTACCTTCTTGACCGGACGTAGATGTCAAGTCAAATCCTTTGTTGAAGTCAGCAAGTTGTGTGTTGTCGTAGTAGTATGTTGTCACATTGCCTACAGTGCTGTCTGCTGCATGCGCAACTTTAGGAGTTGCTGCAACGCCGCTTCCACTCGTTGTTACTTCAACTTTTACACGGTAGTTCGATGTTTGACCATTCGCACTAACAATACTGGAAGCCATCGCCGAGATGTCTTTACCGTATTGGTCTTTCAGTTGGTACACAACATCATCGCTTGCACCCAGAATAGCTTTCGCAGCCGGCTCTTCCGTTACTGTAATACGTTCAACTACACGAGCGTCCTGTACTGGAATGCTTGTTTGAACGAATGTGTTTGCTTGAGATTGGCTGATTTGGCCAGTCACGTATACTTTAGCGCCAACTGTGTTCGCTGCTGTGAAGTGCAGTTTCAGCTTGCCTTTGTCTGTGCCTGTTGGTTGAATCGTCCATGTACCGTTGGTTACGCTGAAGTTAAAGCGGCCGGCATTCGCGTTATCTACGATGTCTTGTGCGCTCAGTTTGTTGCCGTTAGCGTCAGTTACGTTCAGTGGAACATAAACGTCTGTATCGTTAGCTGCAAGTGTTACCGCGGACGTGTCAAATTCAATTTTTGTTGCCAGGTTAGCTGCGCCCACGCTTACAGTTGCTGTCGCGGAAGAAGCGCCGCCGTAGATGTTCACTGTGTAATCGGCTGTTTTGTCTACTTTACCTGTCAATTTCACTTGAACACGTGCATTGTCATTGTCATCGAAGAAGTCAGCTGTTGTAAAGCTGGAACCTGCTTTTACGACTTCAAGTTTTTGCTCGTACGGTGTAATCACAGGGTTGATGTTCGTAGCCAAGATTTCGTTGTTATCGAATTGTCCTTTAACAATCGGGTTACCATACTGGTCATACATGTTAATTGCGATGTTAGCTGTATCGCCAGCATCCGCCAATTTCGTGCTGTTGTTGGAGTAAGTTACTTTGCCAGCTTCAATTTTGCTCAAGATCGGCACTGTACCTACTTTGAAGTTTTTAGAAACCGTTACGTTGCTGTTGTTGTAGTACACAGTTACTGGAACAATACCGTTACCTTGCGTAATACCGGAACCTGTTACATCAGCTGTGATTACCAAGTTGCCGTCATCATCTTTTTTGAAGCTTGTTGGCGCTTGACCGGAAACCAGTGCTGTGAAGTTCGAAGTTCCCAGGGATACTGCTTCACCGTATTGATTTGTTGCTTTCAGCTTGATAACCGCATTGTGGCTGTAAGCTACAGTATCGCCAGCGTTAATGAAGTCAATTTTGGAAACTTGTTCATCTTGTGCTGTGAACTTCGCACTTGCTGTTGCTACATTATCCAGGCCAGAAACAGTTGCTGTATATTCACCTTCACCGATACGTGTATCAGTTGTCAGTGTTGCTACTTTCTTGTCATCAGACCACGTTGTTGTCGCGGATACAGCCAGTGTTCCTTTTGTCAAAGCAACCACTGCTTTAGTAGTATCTACAGGTTTATTAAACGTTACTTGTACTTTATATACACCTGCTGCTTTTGCTTCCGTCACGGATACCGCACCAGCCGGTACGTATTGCTGTTTCGCTTCATAAGCACCCGTTACAAGCAAGTCGCGAGTTGCGTTGCTCATGCCGCCGAAAGTACCGTCTTCGTTGTTAGAAAGAACTTTCAAAGCAAGAGCTTCCGCTACATAACCTTGTGCCCAACCGGACACCGTTGCATCTGTACCTGTCAGTGCTTTTGCTTCAGCGTCTTTACCAAGTACACGCACCAAGAAAGTAGCCAGTTGTTCTTTGGTTACTTTACCTGCTGGGTTGTACATGCCTTCTGCGTAGCCATCGGTTACACCAGCTGTTTTCAAAGCTTCGATGTAAGGCAGTGCATAGCCGTTTGCTGGGTCGGATACACTAACATCAGAGAAGCTGGATGTTTGCAGATCTTTGTTGATGTCCAGACCCATGATCAGGGCTGCTACTTTCGCGAATTGTGCGCGGTTCATTTCGTCTTTCAGACCAAATGTTGTATCGCTCACACCGTCGAAGATACCAGCGGAAATCATGGCGTCAAACTTCGCTTTCGTTGCAGCGTCAAGATCTTTCAGATCTGTGAAGTCATCGGAGTTTTTACCGAAAGCAACTGCGGTGAACATCGAGAATGCCATAGCAGAAGTAAGAACTACGGATAATGTTTTCTTCATAAGAGTGTGTTTCCTCCTGTATTTTGAAGTTTTTTGTTATAAAAACTTATAACCAATGGGATAACTGCTGAATCACTTTGGATTCATCTGATAGATCATCGTGTAGCTTATCGTCTATCACCTCGGCTACAAACCTAGTATACGATACTCTATGCATTCTTTCATTGCTAAGTATTTTCCAAAATGA
>NZ_RXHU01000101.1 GCF_003955665.1 Paenibacillus whitsoniae | reverse complement strand
TGAATCGCAGGTATTTCTTGAAAACAGCCGAGGATGGCTGCAAATTCCTGCATATTTGCAGCTTTGGATGACCGCTGCGCGAATATGCCCCCTCTACTCCGCATCCGCATCCCCAGGCAGCCTCACTTGTCCCTGCCCTCCCAATCCCCAACTCGGAGAGGGCTCTTCGTGCTGTAGCTTTTTAACTGAAATTTAATTTCACTTCTAACCTTGATTTTTGCAATAAAATTCCCGTTAATGGCGAATTGGATAAGAAAGGATGACACGAAGGTTCTTGTAATTTGAAACAAATCTTCGTATGATGATAGTAATTTTATCAGAAAATTTGATACCGGGCAGGGAAGAGCGATGTCAATTCACGACAATATATTGATTAAAATTCGGGACATGCGAGACAGCCTGACGCCCGTCGAGAAGCTGGTGGCCGATTATATTTTGGACAATGTCGCGGATATTCCGCATTTGTCGATCAAGAGTCTGGCGCAGTTAACCAAAACGAGCGACGCTTCTGTGCTGCGTTTTTGCAAAACGATGGGATATAAAGGGTACCGGAACTTTATCGTCAGCATTTCGGCTTCGGTCGGCTCGATGGATGAGGATCAGAAGGATCAGTATACGGACATTCAGCCCGGGGACGATCTGCCGATTATTATTTCGAATATTTTCCACAATAACAGCAAATCCATTGAGGATACGTTAAGCGTCATCGATAAAAGCGAGATCGCCCGCGCGGTCAAAGTGCTCAGAGAATGCAACCGGATCGTTTTCTTTGGAATCGGCGCTTCCGGACTTGTCGGCATCGATGCGGAGCAAAAGTTTTCACGGATCAACAAAATGTGCCATACGTATACGGACGGCCACAGCCAACTGACGGCTGCTACACTGATGGACAAGAAGGATGTCGCGATTTTCATTTCCAATTCCGGCAGTACGTCCGAGATCTTGGATACGCTGGACATTGTGAAGAAGAACGGTGCGACCGTCATCGCGATTACGAAATACAACAAAAGCGAGTTGGCGGAGAAAGCGAACATTGTGCTTAGTATTTCCACACCGGAGCTGACGATTCGCAGCGGCGCGATGGGTTCGCGGATCGCCATGCTGACGGTGATCGACGTGCTGTTTGCGGGCGTCGCCAGTGCGGAATACAAAAATGTAAAGAAGTATCTGAGCAAGACGCACGATATTATAGCAAGTACCAAACATCGTAAATAAGCGCGAAAGACAATGGTTATGATAAACAATAACCATTGTCTTTTTTTTGTTGTCGCCAAATTTCATCACAATTGGACAATAAAATAAAAAATCAAACTTTTATTGTAAAATAAAATAAAATTTCAAAAAGTATTGACCAAGATGAAATTTTTCGTTAGTATGAACTCATGAAAGCGAAACAAACAGGATAGGAGGTTGCGACAATGGATGAGTATCTGTCGGGGTTGACTACGGAAGAAATCAACGAGAAAACGCAGATGATCGACGAATGTACAACAGAACAAATGCTTCGTCTGATGAACGAGCAGGATGCACTGGTTCCCGCAGCAGTGGGCGCGGAAATTCCGCAGATCACCAAAGCGGTTGACATCTTGCATCAGGTTCTGAAAAACGGCGGCAGAATGTTCTACGTAGGAGCTGGTTCTTCTGGCAGACTCGGTGTACTCGACGCTTCTGAATGTCCTCCTACTTTTGGTGTGGATGCCATGCTGGTTCAAGGTCATATCGCAGGCGGGGACGTAGCGCTCCGATTTGCAGTCGAAGGCTTTGAAGATAATGCAGAGGAGGGGATCGCGCTCATTGAACGGTGCGGCGTGACGGAGAAGGACGCAGTCATTGGCATTACAGCCAGCGGCAGCGCGCAATTCGTTATCAGCGCCATTCGAAAGGCGAAGGAGATCGGCGCTGCTACAATCGGCGTTGTGAACAACAAGCAATCCAAGCTTGAGCCTTTCTGTGATGTGTGTATTTCACCGGTTGTAGGGCCAGAAGTTATCATGGGATCCACCCGATTGAAAGCGGGGACAGCACAGAAGCTGGTTCTGAATATGCTGACGACCTGTACGATGGTGAAGCTTGGCAAGACGTTCAACAATCTCATGGTGGATATGAAAGCGAGCAATATCAAGCTGTATGATCGGTCCGTGCGCATTATCCGAACGGCAACCGGCGTAGACGAAGCGACGGCAATTTCCCATTTGGAAGCGGCTTCAATGAACTGCAAGCTGGCCATCATGATGATTAAAACAGGCCTTAACGTTGAGGCGGCGGAAAACGCCCTCGAGCAAAGTGAAGGCAGTTTGAAAAGAGCAATTCGTTCTTTTAGTCAAGTTGTGTAAATAGCAGAAAAATATGAGGAGGTCACTTTTTCATGAAAAGAAAAATGCCCGTATTAGCATCAGTTGTTGCGTTAACAATGGCTCTCACAGCATGCGGTAGTTCCTCTGGTACCAAAGAATCTGCTTCTCCTGCTGCTTCCGCGGCGGCTACGTCTGCTGCATCGCAAGCGAAAGACACCATCACGGCATTGCTGCCACCGGTTTCGCCAAACTATCAAAAGAACTTTGAGCAAATGGCGAAAGACTTCAACACACTGTACCCGAACCTGACGCTGAAAATCGAACCGGCTAGCTGGGAAGATGTGAAGCAGAAACTGGATACGCAAGTGAATGCAGGCAGCCCTCCGGACATCGCTTTCGGCGGATCGGACAGCATTCCGAAGTACATCGAGCAAGGCTTGCTCATGGATATTACGGATACCGTGAAACCAGAAATGATCTCCGACTACGACAAAGCGCCGCTAGACTACATGAAAAATGGCAAAGGCCTCTACGGCTTCCCGGCTTACATGGAAGTTCACGCATTAGGCGGTAACAAAGCGTACCTGGAACAAGCAGGCATCGATTGGAAAAAAGTTCAAACGAATGGCTGGACATACGATGAGTTCCGTCAAGCGATCAAGAAAGGCGTTGTAACGGAAAACGGCAAAACACGTTACGGTTTCGTATTCGCCGTGAAAGGCGTAGCCGCGGTTGACTACCTGGGCATCATGGCAAAAAATGCCGGCATGCCTTACGCATTTAATAAAGATAACAAATATGCATACACTAGCAAAAACTACCTGGGTCTCCTGAAAGATCTGCGCGCATTGATCGACGACGGCTCCATGCCGAAAGAGCTGAGCTCCGTTGATGCGGGTAAACGTTGGAACATGTTCTTGACAGGTCAAACGATGATCACTGGTAAAGGTCTGGCGGTATTCGAGAACTCCGCGAAAGCCAACAACGCGAAACTGGCTGCCAAGGACGCTAGCGCTGTAAAAGATTCTATTCCAGTGGACTATGTGGTCCTGCCAGCTCCAACGTTCCAAGGTGCGAAACCTTCCTATGCAACAGTTGTTGACGGCTACATGACGTTCCGCGGTAAAAAAGACCCGACAGCAGAGCACAAAGCTAACGTGGTAAAAGCGGCTTACTTCTTGGCTAGCGGCAGTGTAGCGGCGACAACGAACAACGATTTGTTCGCTGCGCACATTACACAAAGCGCGAAGAAAGCAGCTGAAAGCATGAAGATCGATAGAAGCCCTGAAAACGTGGCAGCTGTTGACTACATGCTGAAAAATGCAACACCGGCTCGTTCGGACATTCCGACAGACTTGGCTGCAAAAGCAATCAAATTGGAAACGGAAGTCATCGTACCGAAATTCCAAGGTCTGATTGCAGGCGAAGTAACGCCTGAAGCGATGTACGAAGCTGTGAAAACAGCTGCGATCGCTGCATTCGGCGCCGACGGTGTCGTAAAAGACTAATTCATACCGATGACATGGCTCGGATAGTCGCGCAGAAAAGTGCCGCGGCTATCCGAACTATTTTACAGGAGTAGTATTTAGAGATTGGAGGGGACACGATGGCTACGAATATCGCTAAACCGATCAAACGTCAAAGAATCAAAGGGGACGGCGCCTGGGGGTATACGTTCATTGCCGTCGCTTTGATTGCTTTTGCGATGTTCACGGCATATCCCGTCGTCAGTGCGTTTATTATTTCGTTTCAAAAGTATAAACCGCTAGGTTCCACCTATGTGGGATTTGACAACTATGTAGCAACGTTGAAAGACCCGCTTTTCTGGCAGGCGATGAAAAATACCGTCGTATACACGATCCTGACCGTTCCCGTGAACTTGTGTATTTCGATGGCCATCGCGATCCTGATCCTGCCATTCCGCAAATCGACGCAAACGTTCTTTAAAGCCGTGTACTATTTGCCGGTTGTCGCGTCAGGCGTTGCCTTGTCCGTCGTGTGGCTATGGATCTTCGATCCGATGGAAGGCGGAATTCTGAATCAACTGATTCGTTTCTTCGGTTTCAGCAATCAGAACTGGCTGGGTTCCAGCTCAACGGCGATGTTCTCGCTTGTCCTGATGTCTTGGCTGTCTTCGCACGGTACGTCCATCATCATTTATTTGGCGGGCCTCCTGGGGATCGACGATACGTATTACGAAGCCGCAGAAATGGACGGCGCGAACTTTTTTCAAAAACTGTGGTACATCGTAGTTCCGGCCCTAAAACCGGCTACCTTGTTCTTGCTCGTTACCGGTGTCATCGGTTCGTTCCAGGTTTTCCAGAACGCGTACCTCATGACTGGCGGCGGTCCGAACAACGCGACTACGATGGTCGGCTTGCTGATCTTCAACAATGCCTTTACCTTCTTTGATTTCGGTAAAGCGGCAGCGCAATCGCTCGTGCTTGCTGTCATTATCGCTTGCATTTCCGTCATTCAATTCAAATATGCCGGCAAAGACGTCGAGTACTAAGAGAGGGGGATAACAATCATGGCTCTTTACAGCAATCACGCGGGGAAACCCGGCGTACGCAAGTCGCGCAACACCATTATTTTTATCGCCCTTCTGCTTTTTGCTCTGGCGACGGTATTTCCGATTTACTTCATGGTCATTTCGTCCTTCGCGGACCCGGTAGAAGCAGGTGCTGTGTCTTATTCGATTTTGCCTAGTAAGATGACTTTCGCATCCTTCAAGTTTTTCTTTGATTTTAGCGAATTTTCCTACAGATGGCTTCTGAACTCTTTGATTGTGGCAACGTCGGTGATGGTGTCCAACGTCATCTTCGCGAGTATGGCCGGCTTCGCATTCTCCAAGCTCCGTTTTAAAGGAAGAGGCGTGCTGTTCTCCATCCTGCTCGTGTCCATGATGATTCCGTATCAAGTGACACAGGTTCCTTTGTATATTCTCATCGTCAACGTATTTGAACTTCAGAATACGTATACGGCGCTGATTATGCCGGGAATCGTAACCGTTTATAATATTTTTCTCGCCAAGCAATTCATGAGCTCTATTCCGAATGAAATTATGGAAAGCGCCAAAATTGAAGGCTGCAGCCAGTTCACCATTTATTGGCGGATCATCCTGCCACTGTCCAAAACGGTGCTTGCCGTAATGGCGATTCTAACGTTCATGGACAGCTGGAATACGTTCTTCTGGCCGCTGCTGGTCACGAACACGATGGATATGCAGACGATTCAAGTCGGTCTGAAAAACTTCCGCTTCGCCAACACGACGTTCATTGCGCCGATGATGGCCGGAGCGACAATCTCGGCTTTGCCGATGTTCATTCTGTTCTTCAGCTTGCAAAAGTACTTCTTGGAAGGCGTTACGGTCGGTGCGGTCAAAGGCTGATCGCCGCCGCGCATGGGGGAGGATCGCAGCATGATAGTCACTTGGGAAGACAAGTATACGCAAGACGTCATCGCTTTGTGGAACAAGGAAGCCGTGAAAGACGCCTACAAGGAGCTGGATGACGAAAGCTTTCGGCATATATTCACGGACAATGCGTATTGGGACGAATTGAATACGTTCGTGCTGCTGGATCAAACGCATGTCGTCGGTTTTGCCTGCGGCTGCACGGGAGACGATCTCCCAATTGGGGACAAAGCAGGGTACATCACTTGCATTGTCCTGGCAGACGGTTATCAAACCGAAGCGAATTATGCAGATCTGCTGCAAGCTTTGGAAGGACGCTTTCAAGAGCGGGGCAAAAAGCAAGGGGACGTACTTTTCTTCAACCCGATGATGCTCCCATGGTATATTCCGAACACACCGAAACATGAGCATAACAATGCGCCGGGCGTGCCGGTAGACAGTAAGCTGTATGCCTATTTGCTTGGCGCAGGTTACGTGGAACGAGCGAAGGAATGCGCCATGTATTTGAACCTCGACAACTTTGTCATGCCCGAAGAGAGTGTGGCGAAGGAGCGGAAAGCAGCCGTGGAAGGCTATACGGTAGCGTTGTTCGATGCCGAGAAACATCAGGGTGTCCATGACATGCTGCAAGGTTTTGACAATCCGTTATGGCAAAAGGAGATCGGTGCGGCAACCGCTAACGGTGTGCCGGTCGTCATTGCCGCTCATCATGGCAAAGTTGTCGGTTTTGCCGGCCCTGTCATCAAGCAGGCGAACGGCAGAGGCTATTTCGCCGGGATTGGGGTCCATCCCGACCATGAAGGGCACGGGCTCGGCAGCATCTTATTCTATAAGCTGTGCGAAGCTTTTCAAGCGATCGGGACGCCGTACATGTCGCTATATACGGGCAGTACGAACCCTGCGATCCGCATTTACGAGAAAGCCGGCTTTACGACGGTAAAACAATTTTCTGTCATGCGAAGGGAGTTTTAATCAGCCATGAGTGAACAGCAGATGACGATTCTGGCCATTGGTGGCCATGTAGGGGATGCAGAGTTAACGGCAGGAGGCGTGCTTGCCAGCCACTCGCTCAAAGGAGACCGCATTGCGACACTGGCTCTAACCGCAGGCGAACGAGGCGTACCGGCTGGACAGGATATGAAAGAGTATCACGCGCAAAAAGTGCGGGAAGCGCACACGTTTGCTGAAATGCTTGGCGGCGAAGCGTATGTGTTCGACGATATTCCGGACGGCGAGCTGGAGGACAGCACCGAGATGCGCTTCCGTGTGGCGGATGTGATCCGAAAAGTGAAGCCGAATGTGATCATCACCCACTGGAAAAACTCCATGCACAAGGATCATATGACGACGCATCGCATTGTCAATGATGCCCGTTTTTTTGCAGCGCTTGCTTCCTTTGAGCGGGAGCTTCCTGCCCATTTTGCCCAGCGTCTGTACTATGCCGAGAACTGGGAGGATGCCGTCGACTACCGTCCTTACGTTTATGTGGATTTCGACCAGGAAGCGTTTGATCTATGGGTCAAAGCGGCTTCTACGCATTGGTTCATCACCGGCAGCAAATCGTTCCCTTACCTGGAGTACTACAAGCATTTGATGCGCGTTCGCGGTATTGAAGCTCGCAAGCAATATGCGCAGACGTTTATGATTCCGGAAGAAAATATGCGTGTTCTTAAAACTGAATTATAGGCCATCCTAACCGCCTCTGCACGCAGCCGTTTTTCCGATTCGATGGCTCGAGCAGGGGCTTTTCTTCATTAAACTATATCGCAGGAACGAGGCGCTGACATGATACTGAACGGCATTGACCGCATCGAACAATATGCTCATCTTTTTAAAGGAAAGCGGCTCGGCCTGATTACCGCACCGACGGGACTGACGAAAGACTTTGTCTCTACGATTCAAGTTTTGCATGAACAATTCGAGCTGGCGGCTCTCTTCTCGCCAGAGCACGGCGTGCGCGGCGATCAAGCGGCCGGTGCGTTCGTCGATACGTATCTCGACCCGATCACAGGCGTTCCGGTATACAGTTTGTATCGCAAGGATTCCAAACGACTCACGTCGGAAATGTTGGATAGCGTCGACATGATTGTGTACGATATTCAGGATGTCGGCACACGGTATTATACGTTTATTTATACGATGCTTTACGCGATTGAAGATTGCGCGAAGGCGGGCAAGCCGTTCGTCGTGCTCGACCGCATTAATCCGCTGGACGGCATTACGGTAGAAGGCAATGTGTTAAAAGAAGGCTTTCAATCGTTTGTTGGCAACTATCCGCTTGCGGTGCGTTATGGCTTGACGGCAGGAGAATTGGCCTTGATGGCGAACGACCAAATGAAGTGGGGCTGCGATTTACATGTTGTGCCTTGTGAAGGATGGTCCCGCAGCATGCGGTTTCCGGAAACCGGTCGCGAGTGGATCATGCCGTCCTTGGGATTGCCAAGATATGAAACAGCGCTCATGTATCCGGGGACATGCGTGTTTGAAGGCACGAACATGTCGGAAGGACGCGGCACGACGGTGCCGTTCGAGGCCATTGGCGCGCCGTACATCGACGGACAGCGGCTGGCGGATGAGATGAACGCGAAGAAACTGCCGGGCGTCTGGTTCAGGCCGATTCATTTCAAACCGACGACGTCGAAGCATCTCGGCGAAAATTGCAGCGGCGTTCAGATTCACGTGCTTGACAAACAGGCGGTTCGGCCGTTTGAGACAGGCGTGACACTGATGTATACGATCAAGAACAACTATGAGGCGTTTGAATTCCTGCCGCCGCTCCGGGAAGGTTCACGGCCTTTCATCGATTTGCTGTGCGGTGACAATGTGTATCGGAACGAGGAAGTCGGCCTGGCGGAGCTATTGGAGAAGTTTCAAGCGGAGAGCACCACATTTGCGACAATGAAAGCAGCTTATCATTTATATAAGTAAGATCTAGTGCAGGAAGAGGTGGAAGCGTGAGACGATTTGTAGCGGGACTGGATGGCGGAGGCACGAAAACGTCAGTGAAAATTGCGGATGAGAACGGCTTGTTGGTCCATACATTTACCTCCGGAGCGATCAACTACAACGGGCAGGACGAGGAAAGCATTCGGCGCAGCTTTCAAGATATTTTTGCGGGGATTGCAGGAGCGTGCGGCGGGCTTGACCCTTGCAAGCAGATCGTGATCGGGGCGGCGGGTGTCAGCAACCCGACGGTTCGTGCACGTTTGGAAGCCAATGTGAGAGCGTGCGGCTACGAAGGCGGGCTGCTCATAACCGGCGATCAGGAAACCGCGCTTTGCGGGGCGCATGACAGCGAGGTCGGGATCATTGTGATCGCAGGAACAGGGTCGATCTGTTACGGCAAAAAAAAAGCGGGCGAATCGGTGCGCTCCGGCGGCTACGGGCACCTGATCGACGATGAGGGCAGCGGTTATGCCATCGGACGCGATCTGCTGTCCGCGACAGTCCAGGCTCATGATGGGCGAATTCCGGAAACGGTCATCTCCGGCATGGTGTACGAGCAGCTCGGGCTCGCCTCAGTCCAGGAGATTGTCGGGTTTGTCTATAACAAGTCTACGAATAAAAAAGATATTGCGGCGCTGGCCCCGATTTTGGGTAAAGCTTGTGAGCTGGGAGATTCAGCTGCGTGGGCGATTGCGGCCAAACATGCAGAGGCGCTCGCAACCATGGCAGCACCGGTGATCGAGAAGCTGTCCATGCAAACGGGAAGCCTGGCGATGGCAGGCAGTGTACTGCTCCAGAATCGAGAAATTCGGCAAGGTTTTGCCGAGCGTATAAAGGAAAGGTATCCTGAGCTTTCTTGTATTGAAGCGAAAAAAGATGCGGCCAGCGGCGCTGTTCGGATGGCGCTTAACCGACTGGAAGCCGCGCAAGCATGAACGAGTGGAAAGGGGAGCTTTACGGCATGAAAAAACTAGAAGAAATGACGCTCCGGGAAAAAATCGGTCAAATGCTGCTCTGCGGCTTTGAAGGCACGGCGTCTACGGAACGTGTGAAGGAACTCATTCAAGAGCATCATGTGGGCGGCGTCATTTATTTTGCACGCAATGTGGAGAACATTGAGCAGGTTGCCGCGCTGTCGAACGAGGTGCAGCAGCTTGCGGCAGCGTCGGATACGTGGCCGCTCTGGGTATCCATCGATCAGGAAGGCGGGATGGTAGCCCGGATTACCGAAGGCGTCGCGTTGATGCCGGGGCAGATGGCTTTGGCGGCAGGCGCGATGGGGGAACAAGAAGGCGATCAAGCGTTGAATCACGAAGCCGCCTATGCATCGGCTTACATCTCGGGCCGAGAGCTGCGGGCGCTTGGCATTAACCTGAACTTTGCGCCGGTGCTGGATGTGAACAATAACTCGAAGAATCCCGTCATCGGCGTGCGTTCGTTTGGCGAATCGGCTGAGCTTGTCGCGGATTTCGGTGTGCGTGCGGTTCAAGGGTATCAGGATGCGAACGTCGTCGCGACGGCAAAGCATTTTCCGGGTCATGGCGATACGAGCGTAGACTCGCATCTGGATTTACCGACGATTGCGCACGATCAGGCGCGGATTCGTTCGCTGGAGCTAGTTCCTTTCGTCAAAGCGATCGGGCATGGCGTTGATGCGATCATGTCGTCGCATATTTATTTTCCGGCATTTGAGCCAGAGAAGCGTCCGGCGACGCTGTCGAAAGCGGTGCTTACCGGCTTGCTGCGGGAAGAGCTCGGCTTCGACGGCGTCATCATGACGGATTGCATGGAAATGAACGCCATCGCCGTCCATTACGGAACGGTCGCCGCCAGCGTGATGGCGATCGAAGCCGGGGCTGATCTGGTCCTGATCAGCCATCGCATGGATTTGCAGCTCGGCGCGATCGATGCGATCGAGCAGGCGGTGCAGGATGGGCGCATCAGCGAAGCGCGCATCGACGCGTCGGTGGCGCGGCTGCTGGCGCTGAAAACGCGCCGCGGCTTGGTGGGGGCGCAGCCGGCCAGCGCTGCGTCCGAGGCTTTGGCGACCGAAGCGCACCGCGCGGTCGCCCAGCGTCTCAGCGAAGCGTCCGTCACGCTCGTCAAGGACGAGCAGGGCCTGCTCCCGCTGAGACGCGTGCGGACGCTCGCGATCACCGTCGCGGCGGCCGTATCGTCCGGCGTCGACGAAGCTTACGCCGCATCGAGCCTGGGCGCTGCGCTGGCAGATCGCGGCCTCGAGGTTGTCGACCGCGTGCTGCCGCTGGCCGCCGTCGCCGATGAGCATGCGGCGGTGCTGGCGGAAGCCGCTGCTGCGGACGTGGCGCAGATCGTAATCGGGACGTACAACGCAAGATTCCATGCGCCGCAAGGCGAGCTGCTGCGCGCGCTGCAAGCGCTCGGCAAGCCGCTCATCGTCGTCGCGCTGCGTGTGCCGTACGACCTGCTGGAGCTGCCTGCGGACGCATCCACATTCGTCGCGGCCTACGAGAGCCGGCCGCTAGCGCTGCAAAGCACGGCTCGCTGCTTACTTGGCGAGCTGCCGATGAAAGGGCGACTGCCGGTGTCGCTTAGCGACGCTTTCCCGGCTGGCTGGCGCTGGGAGGGGAACGCGTGATGCTACGTCAACTGCTGGAGAAAAAAAGTCTGGTTGTCGCCGGTCTCATGTCCGGCACGTCGCTGGACGGCATCGACGTTGCCATCGTGCGCATTGATGGCTGCGGCATGAACGCGAAGGTGCAGCCGTTGCATTTTGAAAGCTTCTCCTACGACGAGGAGCTGCGGGAGAAGTTGAAGGCGTTGTGCTCCGTCGAGCATTCGGACGTTGCGCAGGTATGCGGCATGAACGTCGTCATGGCGGAGAAGTTTGCCGAGGCGGTGCTGCGGACGGCGGAGCTCGCCGGGATGAAGATGGAGGAGATTGATCTGATCTCCTCGCACGGGCAAACCGTGTGGCATATCCCGCTCGCGGATGCCGCGAATGCGTACTTACCGAAATCGACGCTGCAAATCGGCGATTTGTCTGTGCTCGCCAAACGGACGGGCCGCCCCGTTGTCGGCGATTTCCGCACCGCCGATATGGCGGTCGGCGGACAGGGGGCGCCGCTTGCACCTTACGGCGACCTGATCTTGTTCCGGGACGCGGCGAAGGGCCGCATCCTGCAAAACATCGGCGGGATCGGCAATTGCACGGCGATCCCGGCCATGGGCGAGACAGCTCGCGTGGAAGACGCCGAGCTGATTGCCTTTGACACAGGACCGGGGAACATGGTCCTAGATCAAGTCGTGCACGAGCTGTCCGGCGGACAGCTCGCCTACGACGCCGACGGCGCATGGGCGGCGCGCGGCAAGGTGCAGGCGGATGTGCTCGAGCAGATGCTCGCACATCCGTACTTCGCTCAGCTCCCGCCCAAGACCACGGGGCGGGAGCTGTTCGGCAAAGCCTACACGCTGGCGTGGCTCGCCGGCGTGCAGGCGCAAGGCCTGTCGCCCGACGACATCGTCGCGACAGCCACGGCGTTCACCGCGCATTCGATCGCGCGCGCGTATGAGGCTTTCATCCTTCCGCGGATGGAAATCGCGGAAGTGATCGTCAGCGGCGGCGGCGCGCGCAACCGCACACTGCTCGCCATGCTGCAGGCGCTGCTGCCGCAGCAGGCGATCACCACGTCCGATGCGTTCGGCATTTCCGGCGACGCGAAGGAAGCGATCCTGTTTGCGTTGCTCGGCAACGACTGGATTCACGGCGTGCCGAACAACCTGCCGTCGGCCACCGGTGCCGACCGGCCGACCATCATGGGTAAACTGGCGCTGCCGTAAGGGGGCACAGCATGTCATAGCTTGCACCGTCTTAGACGACGGGGCAGGCTTTTTGTCTTGTTGGAAAATGGCTCAAAGCTTTCTATGTCCTATTCACATAAAGGCCCGCACCCAGCACATTCCACCTAGCACATTCCGCTCAGCTCAGCTCATCCAGCTCAGCTCATCCATTCTGGCTCAGCCAACTGGAATTCCTCCCGTTCATATTCAGCTTTCCACGCGAAAGGAAGTGATAAACTGGAAAAGCTCCATCTCATTTGAGCTCCGCAGCTCAATAATTGGCCTATACTCGAAATAGACTGGAAGTTTTCCAGTTCATTCTCGCAGGATTGCGTTTTTCCGCAAATGAACGGGAGGTTTTCCAGTTCATCCTCGTGGGGGGCTTGTTTACCGTCCAGAAGAGCGGCGGGTGAACGAGAACAAGAGGTTGCTTTCCCACACTCTTTTCCAAAATTTGCTTCAAGGCGTATAATAGGGAGATCACTACAGTGTAGTTTTATTGTCGCTCAGGAGGTAAACCAGTGTGCTTACTCTGTTATTAACCGTGTTGCTTGTCATTGTGATTCTTCCGCCCCTCGTTTTTTTCGGATATATGTATGTGCTGTCCAAGCAGCCGAAGCATTCGATCATCCGTTCCCACCCGTTTCTCGGATGGGTCCGTTACTTGCTCGAGAAGCTGGGGCCGGAGTTCCGGCAGTATTGGTTCGATCATGACACGGAAGGAAGGCCGTTTTCGCGGGCCGATTTTGTAGGGCTCGTGTATGCAGCCAAATATCGGACGGATCTGATTTCGTTCGGTGGGAGACGCGACTACGAGAAACCGGGGTTTTACTTGTCGAACAGCATATTCCCCAAGTTATCGAGTGAGCTGCGTGTGGATAACGCCTCCATGCTGGCCGGAAAGAAATACGTCATTACGGATGAAGGGCTTTTTACCCGACAGGAAAAATTCATTGATGATCAAGTCAAGCCTTGGCTGCTGCTGGATGAAGATGCGATCATCGTCGGTGAGGCGCGCAAGCACCCTTGGCGGCTGAAAGGCATGTTCGGCGCTTCGGCCACATCGTTCGGCGCCGTAGGCGAGAACTACATTCAATCGACCGGACACGGCGCCAGCATGGCAGGCGGCTCGTGGATCAACACCGGCGAGGGCGGTGTGGCGGAGGAGCATCTCGCTTCCGGTGCAGATGTAGTTTCTCAGATCGGGCCTGGGTTGTTTGGCTTCCGGGATGACATCGGGCAGTTCTCGATCGAAGCGTTTCGGGCCAAAGCCTTAATACCGAACATCAAAGCATTCGAGCTCAAATTTCACCAGGGCGCGAAAATTCGCGGCGGCCATCTGGAAGGCTCGAAGGTGACAGAAAAGGTGGCTGCGACTCGGCTGGTGCCGATCGGCAAAACGGTCAACTCGCCTAACCGTTTCGAGTTTCTGACGAATCCCGAGGAAGCGCTTCGCTTCATCCGAATGCTGCAGGAGGAAGGCGGGAAGCCGGTAGGCGTAAAAATCGTCGTCGGTGATCCCAAGCGGTTAGAGCCCATGTTCCAGGCGATGGTGGAGCTCGACATCGTGCCCGATTTTATCACGGTTGACGGTTCAGAAGGCGGTTCCGGGGCCACGTTTAAGGCGATGGCCGATGGTATGGGCCTGCCGCTTTACGCAGCCTTAATCATTTTGGACGATACGGCCCGCAAATACGGCGTTCGCGAGAAACTGAAAATTTTCGCCTCCGGGAAGCTGATCACGCCGGATAAGGTGGCGATCGCGCTGGCGCTTGGGGCCGATTGCGTCAACTCCGCCCGCGGCTTTATGATGGCAAACGGCTGCATTATGGCATTGCAGTGCCATACCGGCAAGTGCCCGACAGGCATTACGACGACGGACGCCAAGTATCAGGCGGCGTTGGCGCCGGAGGAGAAGCAGTGGCGCGTGATGAACTATATTTTGCAGCTGAGAGAAGGGCTATTCTCCCTGGCGGCGGCATGCGGGTTGGAAAGTCCGCGGGGATTGACGCGCGAGCATGTCGTCTTTACGAATAGCAATGGGCAGACGCAGCGCATCATTGACTTGTTTCCTTATCCTGAGACATAAGAAGAAGCCGCAGGAATGCGGCTTTTTTTTTGGTACCAACAGCCTATTTACAAGTCGTTGAAGGGATTTTGATTCTTAAAATCGAAATAATCATTGTCATCAGCATTTACTACATAGAAAAGAAGAGCGAACAAGGATCGGCTCATCGCTTTTTGGGAAGGAATCTTATGCTATTTGAAACCGGCAACCAAATCCCGAACGAATACTGGTCGATTTTTGAAAAATCTCCAGGCGGCATTTCATTGGCCACTGACCCGTATTGTACGAAGATCTTCCACAACGCTAAAGCTTCATCGATGCTGCGCATTTCGTCAGGCTGCAATTTCTCGCATTCGGCGAGCGAGTCCCCGAACGTAAAAGTGTATCGGGACGGCATCGAGCTCGAGCCTGAAGAGATGCCGATGCAACGCTCCGGATCCCAGCAAGTGGAAGTGCGCGAGGAAGTGTTGGAATTTGTATGGGAAGACGATCATCGGCTGGTCTCCGTCTGGAATTCAAGTCCGATACTAAATCAAAGAGGTGACGTACTCGGTGTCGTTGCATCTTCGGAGGATATTACCAAGTATGTCCTGAGAGAACGACAAGTGCGTACGGATAAAACGATTTTAGAGAAGATTATAGATGAAAAAGTGGAAGAGTACGCCCAACTTCGCAATGAAATAACGAGGCTTGATCGACTTAGTTTGGTCGCCCAGATGGCGGCAAGCATCAGTCATGAGGTCCGCAATCCGATCACGACTGTGCGCGGCTTCCTGCAGTTGATGCAGCAGAGCAAGACGCCAAACCATCATAATTATTATGACCTCATCATTAGCGAGCTGGATCGGGCGAATGAAATCATCGGTAATTTTTTGTCACTCGCGAAGCATAACGACCCGCAAGAATGCGAAGAGCAGGATTTGCTGGCGACGTTTCAAGCGGTCATGCCCATCTTGGAAGCGGATGCGTTGATGATGGGGAAGCGAATCAAGTTTATCCCGGCTCAAGTGTCGCGGCTGAGCTTCAATGCGAAAGAGATTCAGCAAGTTTTGATCAATCTGGTGAGAAACAGCTTGGAAGCGTCGGAGAAAGGCGCTTGCGTGACCATTTCCTTGTTTGAGAGCGTGGTGCAGCTTGGCTTTTCCGTGAAGGATGAAGGAAAAGGCATCCCTCCGCACATCCTTAAGAAATTGGGGACGCCGTTTCTGACAACGAAAGAGAACGGAACAGGCCTGGGACTTTCGATTTGCTTTGACATTGCAAGGCGTCATGACGCAGAAATTAAGATTCAGAGCGACGAGCGCGGGTCAACGTTTCATTTTATATTCAACAAATCGGACAAACCTTGAAACCAAATTGCTCGGCAGGCGTATAGAATGGGATGAAAGTGACAAGACTTTCAATCAATTCTCAAACCTGGAGGGTTCAGACACAATGCTGAAAAAAGTAATTACGCTCATCATGGCAAGTATGCTGGTGTTCTCGGTGACAGTGCCGACAATCGTTTCCGCGAAAACGTCATACAAAGCGCCTAAGAAGAGCTACACGCCAAGCAATCAGCAGAAAGCTACGACGAGCAACACGACGAAAACCGAGACTAACACGAATAACGCAACGAAGACAACCACCGGTTCGACAACGGCGACGAAGAAGCCTGGATTTTTCAGTGGCGGTTTGATGAAAGGTCTCCTGATCGGCGGTATTGCCGGCATGCTGTTCGGCGGTTTGTTCGGGGGCATGGGCTTCCTGGGCAACATCCTGGGACTGATGGTTAATGTCCTGGCGATTATCGTGGTTATCATGCTCATTATGCGCATTGTGGCGTACTTCAAGCAAAAGCGCAAACCGAAGCATAATCAGGAGTGGAACTAACGATGCGTTTATCGGAACAGGACATTGTGAACGCGCTGTGCCTTCATATGGCGCAGCGCAAAGGGCTGAAGCCAACGGACGTGGATGTGGAATTGATGTGGGACGAGGATCTCGGTTTCTCCGCAGAAATTCATACGCAGGGCCGCAGTCAAATTTTGACCCAGTCCAATATGTTCGAGGCGATTGTGCAATATTTATACAATGAGTTTCAATTGCGTGTGTTCTGGGACCAGATCCGCTTAACGCTGGAAGAAGAGATTGTCGCAGACATCGCCGTTTAACGCTATTCCACTTCAGAACCGTTTTCCTATAGGGAAAGCGGTTTTTATTTTTTTGTAAATTTAATATTTTCTCATGGACTTCTCATGTTCTTCGGGTAAACTGCTAGTAGTAAGAAAATTGACATCCTGACATGATTGTGGGATAAAATGGTAGAAATGGCGCGAAGGAAGGGATACGTCTGAAACGCATACTGCTCATTGAAGATGAGAAAAACTTGGTTCGCTTCATTCAGCTCGAGCTGGAGCACGAAGCCTTCGCCGTCAAGGCTGCCTACGATGGCAAATCCGGTTTGGCGCTCGCCCTGCAAGAGGACTGGGATCTCATTTTGCTCGATATTATGCTGCCTGAGCTAAACGGGCTTGAGGTGTGCGGGCGGATTCGGGCGGTCAAGAAGACGCCGATTGTTATGCTCACAGCCAGGGATAACGTGACCGACCGCGTGTCCGGTTTCGACAGCGGGGCAGATGACTACATTCCGAAGCCGTTTGCGATTGAAGAGCTGCTCGCGCGCATTCGAGCGGTGTTCAGACGCATTGAGTTGGAAAGCGATGCGGGGCATGCGCAGCTTGCTTTTGGGCCTGTCAGAGTCGACTTGGATGCCAGGCTCGTTTACCGGGGAGAGGAACTGGTCGATCTGACGAAGCGTGAGTTCGATCTGCTCGTGATGTTTGTGAAAAATCATCATCTGGTTCTCACGCGCGATATGCTGCTGGATCAAGTCTGGGGCTTCGACTCTCTCGTTGAAACAAACGTTGTGGACGTCTATGTCCGCTATTTACGAAATAAACTGGATGTACCCGGTGAGGCGAGCTGTATTCAGACGGTTCGCGGTATTGGTTATGTGATGCGATGAAGAAATGGGTGCTGACATGGATTAGACGACTTCCAATTAAGTGGAAATTAATGCTGGGGGCGGCGCTGCTAATTTTCCTTCTGTTTGCTTCCTATAATTTTGCGCAGTATCATGTGCTCAAGCAGTTGATGATGAAGCAGGAAGAGGACAAGATTCAGGTCGGTATGATGCAACTGCAGGATTTTCTGCAAAATAAGTCTGCAAACGATCTTCAGCTTCCGGAAAGTCGTTCTTTTATTGAGAAGCTCACCGGCAAAAATCAGTTCGCGCGCATTCTCGACGATAACGGCAAAGCACTGCTGACGATTGCTAACCATTTTAATCCGGAGTGGGTGGCGCCGCGGCGTGCGGATGCCCCTCAGCTATATGACACGACGTTTCGCGATTTTCATTTGCTCATCTATCGGAGTCCGCTGAACACGGCCAGTTTCCAGGGCACGCTGGAGCTCGGCAGCAATCTGGAAACGTTCGATTATTTCAGCGAGCGGCTGCTCTGGGTCATGTTGATTGGAGGCGTTCTGGCCGTCTTTATCAGCGTGCTCAGCGGGCTGGCGATTGCCAGAACGTTTATGCGTCCGATTCGGGCATTGGCGTCCACGATCCGCAGCGTTAAGAAGAAGGGGCTGACCGTGCGGGTCGACAATATTCAAAATGGGGATGAACTGTCGGGGCTCGCGATGATGTTCAACGATTTGATGGGGCAGCTTGAAATTTCGTTCAAGCAGCAAAAGCAGTTTGTCGAGGATGCTTCCCACGAATTGCGAACGCCGATTACGATTCTGGAAGGCCACCTGTCCCTGCTCAATCGATGGGGCAAGTCGGATCCGGCCGTCCTGGATGAATCGCTGGAAGCTTCTCTTTACGAGGTCAGGCGATTGAAAAAGCTCGTTCAAGAGCTGTTAACGTTAACGAAAGCGGAATCGAATCAATATCCCCTTGTCGCGGAGCCGATTTTGGCGGTGCCTTCTATTCGTGAGACGGTGAAGCGCTTCGAGATTCTGAATCCGGACTTTCAATTTATCGATCATCTGTCTACGATTGAAGAGGTCCAGCTGCTTGTCAGTCCGATGCATCTGGAACAGATTCTGATGATCGTGCTGGATAATGCTGTGAAATACTCCGTCCATCGAAAAACGATTGAAATCGAAGGTGTTTGTTTAAAAAGAACAGTTCAAATTCGCGTGCAAGATCACGGTATCGGCATTCCGGCTGCCGACTTGCCGCATATTTTCGACCGGTTCTACCGGGTTGATAAAGCACGCAATCAAGAAATCGGCGGCACAGGACTTGGCCTCGCGATCGCCAAACAGCTCGTACAGCAGTATCAGGGGACGATTGCCATAGAAAGTGAGGAAGGCAAGGGGAGCTGCGTGGAACTGACCTTTCCGCTCGTCCCTGCCGCTTGGAGCGATATTCCTATGCGATGAAAGGTGGAATCCCAGCGATGAATGCGAACCCGCGTATATTGATTCTTACAGCCAGCTACGGCAATGGGCATCTTCAAGCGTCCAAGGCGCTGTATCAACAATTTGTCAACCAAGGGATCGAGCATGTCAAAGTCGTGAATCTGATGAAAGAGGGGCATCCATTTATCCATCTGCTGACAACCAAACTCATCGATACAAGTCTGAAAAGCTCACGGTTTGGATTGGATTACTATGGATGGTGCTACTATCTGACACGGGAGACGAAACAGACGGCGCTGTTTCAGAAATCGATGATCTATTTGGGGCAAAAAAAGCTGCGAGAGCTCATCGAACAGGAAAGGCCCGATGTCGTTATTAATACGTTCCCGTTCGGCGCCGCGCCGGAAATTTGCCGTTCCATGGGGATTCAGAACGTAACGATTCTGACCGACTACGCCTTGCATGCGAGCTGGCTTCACACCAATGTCGATACATATTATGTGGCGACGGAGGAGCTGAAGCGGCAGCTTGTGTTTCGTGGCGTGAGCAGAGAACGGGTCAAGGTCAGCGGCATTCCCATTCGCCAGGAATTTGCGCAGAGCAAGCAGGGGCAGGGGGCGAACACCGCAGCTCGCAAAATGTTAATCATGGCGGCAGATGCCGGCGTGAACAGCTATATGGAAGAGCTGCTGCAGGAGCTCTCCGTTATACCGGACTGCGAGCTGAACGTCGTGTGCGGCAATAATCATAAGCTGCAAAAGCGTCTTGACGAGCAGTTCGCCGGGCATCCGCGTATCACGGTCCACGGGTATGTGGAGGCGATGCAGCGGATGATGGCGGAAGCGTGCTGCATCTTGACCAAGGCAGGCGGGCTTACTCTTACGGAAGCACTGGTGTCCAAACTTCCGATTTTCATCTATAAGCCGCATGCCGGTCAGGAAAAGGAGAATGCCAGATATTTGGCGAGCCGCGGCGTCGCTTCGATTTCCAATTCGTTGGAAGAGCTTGTCGGGAACATCACTTATTACCTCGCGCACCCGGAAATAGCGAGCGAGGTACAGGAGCGCATGGAGGCGCTGCAGCGCAGTCATGCATCGGTTCATATTGTGAGCGACATCTTGTACCGCTGTGTGCAGAAGGGGATGTCGATATCTATCTAAAGAGGGAGGATGCAGCCGCTATGGAGTTCACCCTGTTGAGTTTTCATCATGTCAAAACCGTATCGTTCTGGTTCTTGATCGGTTTGTGCGGCTATTCATTCATCCCTACGGTCATTGTCCGCGTAATCGGGGGAAAGTCATTCTATAAAAGAAACCGCTCGACCGGCATTGCGTTAACATTCGATGATGGGCCTGATCCGGCGTATACGCCGCAGCTGCTGAATTTGCTTCGCAAGTACCGTATCCAGGCTGCATTCTTCGTGCTCGGGTCGAAAGCGGAGCAGCATCCGGAACTGATTAAACGCATGCAAGACGAAGGGCATTTAATCGGCATTCATAATTATCGACATTGGTCGAATGCACTGCTGACACCGAAAAAAGTCAGGAAGCAGCTGCAGGATACGGAAAATGTCATTGTCGGAATTACCGGCAGCAAACCGATGTATTACAGGCCGCCGTGGGGCGTCATCAATGTGTTCGATTTCCTGCTGGCGCGTAAATATCAATTTGTGCTGTGGACGCTGATGGTGAAAGACTGGCGCTGCAGCGGCGGAAAAGAACGCATAAAGCGCAAGCTGCTTGCACGGCTCAAGCATAACGATATCATCGTACTGCACGATAGCGGTCAGACGTTGGGCGCTGACCGCTTTGCGCCGCGCTATATGCTGGAAGCACTGGAGGAATTTTTGGCGGAGTGCAAGCGGAAGGAGCTTGTGTTTCTGCGCGTAGATGACAAAATTCGTTTGGAGGCGAAGCAGGCCGAGTACGTGCAGCACGGCTCGCAGAACATAGAGGTGTAAGGGCATATGTCTGGATAAAAGACGACCGTCTGGCGAAGAAGCCAGGCGGTTTTTATTTTGTAAGATGAAATTTACAGATATATTAGTAAATATGTTTTTACAATCAAATAAATATTTGCTTGCAACTTATTTTAAATAAGTTATAATGAGAAATGTAACAAATAAAATTACAGAATGAGAGAGTGAGATCATGGCAACTGTTCTTTACATTACGGCAAATCCGAACGACCACCAAACTTCCTTCAGCATGGCTGTCGGCAAAGAGTTCATTGACGCTTATCGCCAAGCTAACCCAGGCGACGAAATTATTCATCTTGATTTGTTCAAAGAAAACGTACCGCAAATCGACGGCGATGTATTGAACGGTTGGAACAAACTGCGTTCCGGCGCCGCGTTTGACACGCTGACTGCCGATGAGCAAGCGAAAATTGCCCGTCTCGGTCAAATTGTTGACCAATATGTCGCGGCTGACAAATATGTATACGTCTCTCCAATGTGGAACTTCTCCTTCCCGCCGGTTCTGAAAGCCTACATCGATGCGATTTGCTCGGCAGGCAAAACATTCAAATACACAGAGCAAGGCCCAGTTGGTTTGCTAAATGACAAAAAAGCGCTGCACATCCAAGCATCCGGCGGCGTCTACTCCGAAGGTCCTGCTGTAGGCTTCGAGTCCGGCCACAGCTACCTGGCGAAAATCATGCAATTCACCGGCGTTCCTAGCTTCGAAGGCATCTTCGTTGAAGGTATGGCGGCTGCGCCAGGTGAAGCGGAAACGATTAAAGCGAATGCGATCGTGAAAGCTAAGGAAGCGGCTGCACGTTTCTAATAATAATTAGGGAAGAGCTGTGTGTCACAGCTCTTTTTTTCTGTTTTTCCGGGGACGGTGCCTTGCTTTTTCACGTCGTTTTCGCTAAGCTTAAGTTGGATGCGCTTACATGGAAAGTCAGAGGAAGGGAACATCGGCGCCCAAAACCTTTTTGGAGGTGAATCCATGTCCGAGCAGGATCGACCTTGGTTTTACGATGGTTCCGGAAGTCTCGTATTCGAGCAGGAAGGTGCGGCAAATGCGCAAGCCGAGTCGCTGAAAGAACTGAGCAAGAAGGAGTCGTGGCGAAAATTTGTAAGCGGCAATCCTTATGAAGGGCTTGATACGGGCCGAATGTAATATATAAAACACGCTAAATATCATATAATCCGATAAAACGCATCGGAATATATGATATTTTTATTGACGGCGACAACTCGGGATGTTACGCTATGCATAAGTTCACAACGATCACAATTGAATCTTGGGTGACCACCGTTTCAACGGAGACACTTTTTCTCAATCGGAGAAGAGTGTCTCTTTTTTATTATATAAAGGAGTTGAGTGATTTGACTGAAGCGCTGCTTACGATCCAGCAATTAAACAAGACGTTTACGTCAAGTAAAGGTGCTGTGCAGGCACTACACGATGTTCAACTGCATGTGAAAGAAGGGGAGTTCATAACAGTTATCGGCCCCAGCGGATGCGGCAAAAGCACGCTGTTAAAAATTATCGCCGGACTGGACGCTCAGTACACGGGTGTGGTTCGACTTGGCGGCGAACCGATTAAAGCGCCGGGTATTGACAAAGGTTTTATTTTTCAAGAGCCGCGCTTGTTTCCGTGGTTGACGGTTGAGAAAAACATCGCGGCAGATTTATCGCTCAAGCAGGCCGATGTGCGCCGTAAAGTCGACGAGCTGATTGCGCTCGTGCGACTGGAAGGTTTTCAGAAAGCTTATCCGCGTGAGCTGTCGGGCGGTATGGCCCAGCGGGTTGCCATTGCCAGGGCACTGCTTCGCAGTCCGAAGGTGCTGCTGCTTGACGAGCCTTTCGGCGCACTTGACGCGTTTACCCGTACACATATGCAGGAAGTGCTCATCGACATTTGGCAAAAAAATAAAACGACGATGATTTTCGTCACGCATGATATTGATGAGGCGATTTATCTCGGCAACCGGGTTGTCATTCTCAAGCCTCGGCCTGGCGCAATCCGGAATATCGTACCGATTGATCTGCCGTTCCCGCGGAAGAAATCGACGACCTCTTTTCAAGAGCTGAGACTGAAGGTGCTGAACGAATTTGAAAAAATCGAGGAGCTTGAATTGGTTGACAGCTCGGGAATTTAAAAAAGAGAGGGGACGTATACGATGACTACTCCGCAAATGAAGCAGGTTAGCTCAGAAGCGGTGCTGGCTACTCGGCCGCAGTGGAACGGCAGTAGCAGCATCGTGCGCCAACGCATCCAGCGAATTGGCCTTGGCGCTTTAGTGCCGGCTTTCGCCCTTGCCGCATGGCAGATCCTTGGGGATCAAGGATTTATTTCATCGTTGTTATTTCCGACGCCGTCCAGGATTGTGCAAGCCGGGGTTCGCTTGGTAGAGACCGGCGAACTGTGGGGACACATGAAGATCAGCATCGTGCGGGCTTTGATCGGGTTCGCGTTGGGAGGCGCGCTCGGGTTGGCTTTTGGCGCATTAGTCGGTTTGTTCCGGCAAACGGAACGGGCACTGGACCCGACCGTTCAGATGCTGCGAATGGTTCCGCATTTGGCCATTGCTCCGCTTTTTATTCTGTGGTTCGGGATCGGAGAGACGGCGAAAATCTTACTGATTGCCAAGGGCGCTTTTTTTCCATTGTACATCAATACTTTTCTTGGCATTCGCGGAGTGGACAACAAGCTGTTCGATGTCGCCAAAGTGCTTGGCTTCAGCCGCTGGAAGCAGGCGACCCGGCTCACGATTCCTGCAGCGCTGCCGAATATTTTGCTCGGCGTTCGCATCTCGCTAGGCGTATCGTGGCTGGGCCTTGTCGTCGCGGAGCTGATGGGCGCTACGTCGGGAATCGGCTATATGATGTCCGATGCGCGGCAATTCTCGAAAACGCCGGTCGTTTTTGTCGGCATCTTCGTCTTCGCTCTGTTCGGCATTGTGGCTGATAGCGCTGTGCGTTATCTCGAACGGAGATGGCTGCGTTGGAAAGACAGTTTCAAGGGGTAGGTAAGGAAAAGCGATTGAGAGATATCGGAACGAATTTCAGAGACAAAGGAGGCATATGCCATGAGCAATTCTGCAAAAATGATTCAACAAGCCGCTCCCGGGCTTCGCTCATCCGAGGCGTCCGAAGGGAAAAGCGTCTATCGCTTGCGACGTTTGAAAGAAAAAGCCAACGATGTGGCCGTCGGTGCGATTCTACCGTTTTTTATTCTGATCGTTTGGCAAGCTGCGGGGGATCTGGGCTGGATTTCTACGGGGTTTCTGCCGACACCGCTTCGTATCCTCGAGCAATTTCAATCGCTGCTGGCTTCCGGCGAGCTGTCCACGAATTTGGCTATTTCGCTGAAGCGAGCGTTCATCGGGTTTCTGATCGGCGGTACGATCGGGTTGGTCTTCGGCTTTTTTGTGGGTTTTATCCAGAAGCTGGAATCGCTGCTTGATCCTTCGTTTCAAATGCTGCGGATGATTCCCCATCTCGCGATTGCGCCGCTGATTATTCTGTGGCTTGGATTCGGCGAGGCGTCGAAAATCTGCATTATCGCGACGGGTTCTTTCTTTCCAATGTATTTATACACGTTTTTGGGGATTCGTGGCGTTGATCAAAAGCTGTTTGAAGTTGCGCAAGTGCTGAGCTTCAGCAAAACCAAACAGATTTTTCGGCTTATTTTACCTGCTTCTCTGCCGAGCGTTCTGCTGGGTTTGCGGCTCTCTGTCGCAATTTCCTGGCTGGGCCTGGTCGTTGCAGAGCTTATTGGCTCACAGCAGGGCATTGGCTTTCTGATTAATTACGGCAAGCAAAATTCGAATGCCGAGCTTATTTTTGTTGGGGTTATTCTATTTGCCGTCATTGGAAAAACGATTGATTCTTTTGTGCGGTGGCTGGAGAAATCGTGGCTGAGCTGGCGAGATAGCTATCAAGGATAACGGACATCCAAGATGAGGGGGATGCGTGAAGATGAGTGAGATTCGTACGAAAAAACGGCAGGCGGATGTTCTTGTCATCGGGGGAGGTCCTGCTGGGGCATGGGCGGCATGGAGCGCCGCACAGCAAGGAGCCAAGGTGATCCTGGCGGATAAAGGCTACTTAGGCTCCAGCGGGGCGACCGCCCCAGGGGGCACCAATCTGCTTTATTTGCCGCCGGACGCCGAGCTTCGGGAAAAAGCGGTGCAGCAGCGCTATCAAGAGAGCGGCTATTTGGCGGAACCGGCCTGGATCCATCGCGTGCTGGACCAGGTCTACGAAAGCCTCCTGCTGGTCGAAAGCTGGGGCTACCCGTTCCGGCGGGACGAGAACGGCGTGCCGCTGCGCGATCATTTGCAAGGGCCTGAATACATGAAAATTATGCGCCGCCAAGTCAGCCGCGCCGGGGTTACGATCCTCGATCAGTCGCCGGCGCTTGAACTGCTCAGCGATGAGCACGGCGTTGGCGGTGCGCGGGGGATTAACCGGCTGACCGGCGAGGACTGGGAAGTACGGGCGAATGCCGTCGTCCTGGCGACGGGCGGCTGCGCTTTTCTGAGCAAAGGGCTCGGCTGCAATGTGCTGACCGGCGACGGGTATCTCATGGCGGCCGAGCTTGGCGCCGAGCTGTCCGGCATGGAGTTCACTCGTCAGTATGCGCCGAGTGCGGCGTTCGGCACCGTGACGAGAGGTCGGCTGCTGAACTGGGCCACATATACGGCTGAAGATGGCACTGTGCTGCAGGGCGGCGGTCCGCGCGCCGGCGATTTTCTGCCGAACATGCTCAGCAAAGGGCCTGTGTATGCAGTGCTGAATCATGCGGATACGGAAGAAAAGCAGCAAATTCTGCGAAAATCGCATGCGATTTTCTTCTTGCCGCTGGATCGTGCGGGCATCGATCCGTTCAAAGAACGGTTCCCGCTGACGCTGCGCTACGAGGGAACCGTCCGTGGCACAGGCGGCATCCGCCTCACCGACGAGAGCTGTGCGTCTTCGGTGCCGGGCCTTTATGCCGCCGGCGATGCGGCCACCCGTGAACGTGTCACGGGGGCGAAGTCGGGCGGAGGCGCGTTCAACGCCTCCTGGGCGATTTCCTCCGGCACGTGGGCGGGCGCCGGAGCGGCGACGCATGCGCTGGCGCTGGGGCGCAGCGCGGCCGGGCGCAACCCGCAGCCCGCGGGCCGCTATGGCGTCGCGGGCAAGGCGTCAGCGGCGGCTGAGCTGGACGCAGCCGCCTTGGTTGAGGCGGTCCAGCGGGAAGTGTTTCCGCTGGACATCAATTATTTCCGCAGCGAGCCTGTGCTGCGGGAGTCGCTGGCGCGCCTGGATGCCCTGTGGAGCGGCATCCAGGGCGCCGCAGCCTCGCCCACGGTGCAGGGGCGGGTGCGGGCGAGAGAAGCGGCCGCGATGCTCGCAACGGCGCGCTGGATGTACGCCGCCGCGCTGGCGCGCAAGGAGTCGCGCGGGCTTCACCGTTTCCTGGAATATCCGGAAACGGATCCGCTTCAACAGCATCGGCTGACGGTCTCTGGCTTCGATCACATTCACGTTCGGCCTGAGGCGTTTCAGCATCAGGAGGTGACTGTACGATGATCGAGGTGGTAAGCGCAGAGCGCTGCGTAGCTTGCAATCAGTGCGTCCGGGTATGTCCGACGAACGTGTTCGATAAGGGGGCGGACGGCATCCCGGTAATTGCCCGTCAGGACGATTGCCAAACTTGCTATATTTGCGAGGTCTATTGCCCGGTAGACGCGCTGTATGTTGCGCCGTTTGCCGATCCCTTGGAGGCTCCGCCTTCCGAGAAGGAGCTGGCTGACGGCGGCGTATTGGGCAGCTGGCGGGAGATCATCGGCTGGGGCAAAGGGCGGACAACGCTGGCTGAGCTCGATACGACGCCGTTCATTGACCGGATTTTACCGAAGCGCGGGTCATGAATTGAATTTTTCTATTGACGTTATAAAAAATTAGCGATATGATGCGTATAATCCGATTAAACAAGTAGGTATTAACGGGAAAGAGAATAGAGCTGAAGCAAGCGAGGCCAACCGTACACACGGAGGCATTCCTGACGACAGGGATGCCTCTTTTTTGTTGTACCAATTCTAGGGAGGTTATGGGTAATGGCAAATGTGTGGGAAGACAGTGAACTCCGATTGACGGCTGATGTCCTGGTGATTGGCGGGGGACCGGCCGGCACCTGGGCGGCTTTAACGGCGGCAACGCAAGGAGCCAAGGTCATCTTGGCGGATAAGGGATATTGCGGCACCAGCGGGGCTACGGCGCCATCAGGCACTGGGGTATGGTATATCAAGCCGGATGAGAAGCTGAGAGAAGAAGCGAGATTAAGCCGGTTTCAACTCGGCGGACAGCTGGCCGAAACCCGCTGGATGAACCGTGTGCTGGACCGCACGTACGAGAACATGAACAAGCTTGGCGCGTGGGGCTATCCGTTTCCGAAAGACGATCTTGGCGAGCCTTACAAAAGGGGTCTCCAAGGACCGGAGTATATGAAATTGATGCGCAAGCTGGTGCAAAAGGCCGGCGTTCAAATTCTGGACCACAGCCCGGTGCTTGAGCTGCTCGCCGATGAGCACGGTGTCGGCGGCGCGACCGGTGTGCGGACGCAAACCGGCCAAACCTGGACGGTGAAGGCGGGAGCCGTCGTCATTGCAACCGGTGGCTGCGCGTTCCTCAGCAAAGCGCTCGGCACAAACGTGTTGACCGGCGACGGGTACTTGTTGGCGGCGGAAGCCGGGGCGGATTTCTCCGGTATGGAATTCTCGAATGCCTATGCCATCTGCCCGACGTTCTCCTCGGTTACCAAAACGGCGTATTATCGGTACGCGTCTTTCTACTACGAGGACGGTACGATTGTCGAGGGCGCAGGTTCCCAGCGCGGACGCTCGATCATCGCGCGGAATTTGCAGCAAGGCCGGCAGGTGTACGCTTCGCTGGATCAAGCGCCGGACGATATTCAGCCTTTGCTGCGCGTGAACCAAACGAATTTCTTCCTGCCGTTTGACCGGTTGGGCATCAACCCGTTCAAAGATAAATTCCCGGTGACGCTGCGGCTGGAAGGCACGGTCCGGGGCACGGGCGGCATTCGCATCGTTGACGAGCATTGCGCGACGGCGGTGCCGGGCTTGTACGCAGCGGGTGACGCTGCAACGCGCGAGCTGATCTGCGGCGGCTTCACCGGCGGCGGCAGCCACAATGCCGCTTGGGCGATGTCGTCAGGCTCGTTCGCCGGGGAAGGGGCGGCCCAGTACGCCAAGACGCTTGGCGATAAACAAACAAGCCGCGAGTTGAACCGCGTGTCGACGACGGCTTTTGCCGGATCGGATGCAAGCGCGTCAACTGCCCGCTCGCTCGAGGCGACACGCGCGGTTCAGGCAGAGGTACAGCCGTATGACCGCAATTTGTTCCGAACGCAGGAAGGGCTTACAGATTCTTTAACCAGACTTGATCATCTCTGGTCGGATTTGCGGGAGCGCGTGACGACCCGCGATATTGAAGGGGTTCGCCATCGGGAAGCAACGGCGATGGCGGCAACAGCAAGATGGATGTACAATACCGCGCTAGAGCGGACGGAAACGCGTGGCATGCATAAACGCGACGATTTCCCGCAATTGGATGCGTCCCAGCAATATCGCTTGATTACCGGAGGTCTGGATCAGATCTGGACGCGACAACAAGAGGTTAACAAGGAGGCCGTTACGATATGATTGAGCTTGTCAGCGCTACGAAGTGTGTGGAGTGCAATTTATGCGTGTCCGTCTGCCCGACGAACGTATTCGATAAAGGAGAGGATGGCATCCCCGTTATTGCGAGACAAAGCGATTGCCAGACTTGCTTTATGTGCGAATTGTATTGCCCGGCGGATGCGCTGTATGTAGCACCGGATGCCGAGAAGCCGACAGTGATCCAGGAAGAGCTGTTGGACGAACAAGGGCTGATTGGCGGTTATCGCGAGAAAGTCGGCTGGGGACGCGGGCGCAGGCCTGTGGCCGAGCATCCCTATATGTATGAATTGGCGAAGAGATCTGCGGTTGGCTCATAAGCTGTCGCTGGACATGGAGAGGAGCATACTTTCATTATGATTTGGAACAAGCGTAACTCAGGCAACGGACGATTCCGTACCGTACAATTGGTCGTGCTTATGGGCTTGCTGACAGCCTTTGCTTCTGCTTGCGGCAACGGATCGGCAAGCAGCTCGCAGCCGGCAGCAGGGAAAGCTGAGGAAACGGCAGCTGCGGCCGTTAAACCGCCGAGCGTGCTCAATTACGGCTACATCGGGACGAACAAGCTGAATTTTCCTGGCGGAGCGGAAGGCTGGGGCTTCTATAAAGGCATTATTCAAGAGGAATTGAAGAAATACGGTATTACGGAAGTGAAGCTCACGGCATTCCCGAATGGTCCGGATCAGAGCGAATCGCTGATCAGCGGCAGACTTGATATCGGCAGTCTGGGAGATACCCCGGCACTGTTGGCGCGTTCCACGGGCGCGAAGACGCGGGCGATTACACAAGGCGCAACGGAAAGCATCGGCTACTTAATCGGCAAAAAAGGCGGCCCAACGTCCATTGCCGATCTGAAGGGCAAGACCGTGGCCATTCAAAAAGGCTCCTTTATGCACCGCTATATTGCAGGGCTCGTGAAAGAGCAAAAAGTGCCGGATGTGAAATTTATCCATATGCTTCGCCCGGACGGTGAAGCGGCTTTATCCCGTGGCGAGGTTGATGCCATGACGAACAGCGCAATTTTTGCGCTCAAACAGATCGAGCAAGGCTATCCCCTGATTGACGATGCCACGAAACATCCGAATCTCATCGGAACGAGTATTACGGTGGTCTCGGAGGATTACTTGAAGAAATTCCCGGGATTCCAGAAGGTGTGGAACGAAGCGAGACTCAAAGCTTATAAGGACTTGGCATCCAAGCCGGACGAATACTATCAATTTCTATCTCAACTGAATGGATTTACTCCTGAACTCAACAAGCAAGTGTCTCCGATTTCCACCATTAAAGACGTGAATTTTACGGACGACGGCGTGAAGCTGTTGGAAGGAACGAAGCAGTTCTTGGTTGATGAGAAGCTTGCAGAGAAAGATTTTGACTTGAATCAATGGATTTTAAAATAAACGCGAGGCTGACCCGCGATGAGAAAGGACGCTTTTCTATGACAACGGCACAATTCGGACAATTGAATGAAGACTTGCTTCAAGAAGTACAAGAGCACCGTAATGCGGAATATCCGGTTCATCCGATTTTTTTGAACCGCTGGTCGTCCCGCGCTTTTGATGACAAAGAGGTATCGCCGGAGACGCTGAACACAATTCTGGAGGCTGCGCGTTGGGCGCCGTCTTCAAGCAATTTGCAGCCTTGGCGTTTTGTCGTAGCAACGACGGAAGCGGAGAAGGAGCATTTCCAAGCGTTTATCAAACCGAACAACCGTCTTTGGACGGATCATGCGCCAGTGCTGCTTTTGCTGCTGTCTCATAAGCTTCGGCAGGATGGCGAGCCGAATGGAGCTCATGCGTTCGACACGGGCGCAGCCTGGGCGTCCATCGCTTTTCAGGCTCATCTGCTGGGACTGGCGACACGTGCGGTCGGCGGCTATGAACGCGACAAAGCACGCGAAGTGCTGAGCATTCCTGACGAGTACGAACTTCATGCCGTCATTGCCCTAGGTTACCGCGGTTCGCGCGATACGCTCCCTGAGAGCTTGCGGGATCGGGAGCTGCCAAACGGTCGCCGCCCGCTAAACGAAAGCATTTTTAAATAAATAGATTGGGAACCAAACCGCTAAAATGAATCGACAATTTTAGCGGTTTTTTGTATACGCGTCCTAGGTCTAATGCTACAATGAACGTAACGGAAAAACCTAGAATCGTTGGTTGCTGAAGCCAGTAGGGGGCTTATTTGTGAGTGAACACGCATCTGCGCAGCGGAGTACGAAAGGCCAGGCAACGCCGGAATTGCAGACAAGCACGACCGAAACGGCGGCATCAGGCACGCTGGATGCAAGGCAGCTGTCGACGGCACGCATTATGCAAATGCAGAGAACAATGGGCAATCGGGCTGTCCAACATATGGTCCAGCGGATGGGCACCGTTTCGCCGATCGTTCAGCGGGCTGGGGGCCTATCATCAACAGCTTCTGTCCAGCAGGGAAGCGCGCCTGTGAAAACGCCGGCGGAGGAACGCAAGGAGAGCATGGATGCTGAGCGCGATGCAAAAGTGACACCACTTGTGAATACGGCTTTTACGGATATTCGGGCGAAACTTGAAGCGGCTCTGAAAACATACCTTACATCGGACTCAAAAGCAGCAACGATCCGGCAAAGTGTCAAAGACAAGGTCATCGCTGAGATCGAGGCGAGTATGGGAGCCACCGGTACAGCGGAGCAGCGAGCGGATGCGCTGAAATTTGCCAAGGACGGCGCAGAGGGCATTATGCAGGCAAAGCTGACTTCCTATGCAGGGGAATTGACGGTTAGCCAGTTTGCCGAGGAGAAGAAAAGGGATCTGACAGCAGAAGCGAACAAAGCTTACGATTTGGTCACGCCAAGCCTGAACGAGTCCGCATTCACCAAGCAGAAGTCGAAAGCAGCGAAGGACGCCGAGAAGTTGCTGGCTACGCGCTCCAAAATCCTGATCGCAAACGCGCTGGCCACTTCCAAAACGGCGATCGTGACCAAATTTGCATCGACAGCTTCCGGCGGCGCCGGCGGCTTCGACCGCATCGATGTAGGCACGACCGGAACCGCGGAATTAACAAATCGTATCGGCCTCGAGAATGAGTTGGTTGACAAAACCGTTGTGAAAACGGAGAAGGATGCAACCGGTAACGATCGTAACGTTTACGATATGGAAAACATTTATAGAACGACGCTTCATCAGCCTATGAAGCAAGCGGTGCTGCTCAAGCTCGGTGTCGGGCGCGGAGAGTTTAGACGAAGCAAGGAATTAAACGAGTTCCGCGACAAACTCAAAACTGCTGCACGTGAGAAAGTGAATCAGCAGATTGAAGCAGAGATTACACGGTCGCAGAGCCCGGCTTCTGCCGGTGGCGGTACAAGTGGCACGTCCCCGAGCCCGGCGCTGACCGCTGCGATGAATTCGCCGATGAAAGCGGAATATATGAAAATGGCGACGAAGGCCATTGCCTATAAAGATTCCAAACAGCTCGTCGATGAGGTCATGGCGACTGAGGCGGATGCGATTATTGAGGCGCTGACGCCGAAAAATGATACGATTACTGCGCTCACAAACATCGGGAAAAGCGCAGCTTACGAAGTCGCGAGAAAATCCGGCTCTACGCGTGAGCAAATTCGCGCGGCCGGCGTGAAGGCAGCCACGGCTCAAGCAGAGAAACTGCTCAAGGAGAAGAAGGATCTTGCCGTCCTGGAAGCCAGAAAGGTGACGAAAGGGACGAAGGCAGTTGGAACAACTGCGGCCACAAGACCGGATCCCGCCAAAACGCAGCAAGTTATCGCCGATATTCAGGATAATGACAAAACGAAGAAAATGGCCAAAACGGTCATTACAAAATCGGTCGAAGCGCCGGACCTCAACAGCGGTTTTGCCAAAATCGGCAAGCTGATCGATATCTCTACGCCGAATCCAGGGGATTCTTCCTCGCTGGAATTTGAACTGAAAATTCCGGTTGCTTCTGCGGCCGGTGGCGGCCATGCGTATTTCTTATTCGGCTTTGGAGGCGAAGCGGAGCGCGAGGCCGAAGACTTAACGGTCAATTCGCAGCTTACTTTCGGCGCTGGGTTTACAACGTTCGGTTTTGATGCGAATGCTCGGTTTGGGTTGTTTTTGGAAGGAAAAGGAAAAGATACGGATAGTGTCATGAATTTGCTGTCGTACGGTCTGTATCGAGAAATGGCGACGATCAGTTCGGCAGCGGCTGGCCACTTCTGGGGCAAAGGCGGCAGGTCGGGTGATTCGAAGCTGGTCGAAGCCGAGAAATGGGCGATGATGGTCGAAGAACAGCATTTGGTAGACGAATCGGAAATCAACGTCGGCGGCCTCGCCAAGCTGGCGATGGAAGCAAACGTCGGTGTGGCCGAATTCTCGGCGGAAGTGGCGTTCAAGCGGCTCAGCAAGTACAATAAGGAAATTATTGAGAAAAAAGGCAAAGACGCAACCGGAGCCCGCATGCTGACTGCAACCGAACGGCTTGCAAACGGGAAGAGCGCGATTGGCAAAGGCGAGCTGAATACGACAGTTGAAGCCGGCACGGAAATCGAGATTGGCTTCGGCAAGGACAAGGTCGCTTTCGGTCTGGAAGGGTCGATCACGAAGACTCGGAATGAGGCGGGTGAATGGATCTTGAAAGAACTCGGCCTTGAGCTTTCTGCGACGATTCCTTCCCAATTCGGGGAAGAAGGCGGCGATTTTACGAACTATGTGTCCAAGATTGTAACAGCTGCCATCGGCGGCGGCAAAAACGTGTCGGCGCTGCTCAAGAAAGCGTTCAGCAGTGAGGTTGAAGCGGACAAAGGCAAGCGCACGGCGGGAACGGTGCTGGATGCGGGCAGCGACGCGTTGTTCACCGGCAACTATTTTGACGATATTGGCACCAGCTTTGCCGAGAAAATCCAAGGCGACGAGACGGTGAACGACACGATGCGTTCCTGGCTGCCGGGACAAGACGATAGCGCTTCGAGTATTGAAACGGTGAATAAAATCGGCCTTTCTAACGCGTTGAAGCTGGGTGTAGCCTTCAAGAAGGAATACGAGGGCTGGGATCAGCCGGGCAATTGGGAGATTTCGATTGAGGCCAGCCAGGTAAAATCGCTGGAAGTCGATGCGGAAATCGTCAAAGTGGCGGTCGAGAAGGCGAAGCGCCTCGGCAAGCTGGAATTTGCCAAGGGGAAGACGACGAAGTATGAAGGCCTCGGGTTTGCAGGCGGCGGCCAGGATCGGCCGGCTCCGACAACGACGCCATAATGTGAATTGACAGTAAGAACGGGAGGAGGTTGAACGATGGCAGATGCACAAACAGGGGGTGGGCCTGAGCAATCGAGGCTCGAATTGGAACACCCGATTGCTTTCTTAACCTTAACCGGAGAGACGCTGGATGCGGTGTTGACCCAGGTTGCGCTCTCCACTGCCGGCGATGGGACTGCATGCCGACTCAGGGTGAGGGTAAGCTGGGATGTTTACCAAGTTATCGCGAGCGATGCGTGGATGGGGTTGCACGCCACTTTTCGGCTGCAGGGTCAGGAAGCGGCGCTGGAAGCCGGGCGTGACGTGGAGCTTAGGGTGGTATTAAGGCATACGCTGCTGACAACCGCGCTGCGCTTCGGTATCGAGGCCGAACATGTGCTGCAAGCACTCCTGGAGGACAGTTTGGAGGGGCAGCGGCTCCGGTGCAGCGAATGCTGGCTGATCACCGAAGCGCTTCAGCAGCTTGAGGTGCCGGCAGCATTGGCCGGCGGTACGTTGAAAAAAGGCTACCGCACGCAGTGGGCTGCGGATGTGCAGGCGTTGCCTGTTGCAGCGAAGCCGTCCCTTCACGAGACGGTGGAATCGTATATGGCGCAGGCTGAACTTGATTTTGATTGGCTGGACGGCGACATTGGCCGCTGCATGTATAGCGGGGCGAACGGCAGTTGGGCCGTTCTTATTCGTACGGATGAGGCGCAGCAGTTGTGCCTTGTGTATTCCGTTTATCCTGTCAGTGTCCCGGAAGCGCAAAGGGCGGAGTTGGCCGTATATCTGAACGAGGAGAATTACGATCTTGTTATCGGCAACTTCGAGTTGGATCCGTCCGACGGGGAACTGCGTTATCGCACGAGCCTCGATGTGGAGCAGGCAGCGTTGACACCGGCCTTGTTCCAGCGATTGTTTACGACGAACGTGGAGATGATGGATTATTATTTTCAGCTATTGGCGGGGCGAATTTGAATCGAGGCGAAGTAACCGCTAATTCCTTTGTAACGAGGTACAAACCAATGAGGCATGAAGCCAAGTTTCTCGCGATTGGATTGACGTCTTCCCACCCTCTTCGTATACTGAATTCAAATTGAATCGCTGCCGTTCGCACTCGCGTGACATTGTTGCGCGGTTGCGGGGAAAATGTAACTTTCCTAACTATGGAACCGGGTATTGCTAGTGACCTGGGTCTATAGTTTTTTTGTTCATTGCGACAGGCGGCTTGCGGAGAGGGAGGCTACCACATGAAACCAGCGACAGTTATCGACGAGGTTTTAGCGAATGAATGGTTCGCAGTATTGAAAAGCGACTGTCTCTTATACACATCTT
>NZ_RXHU01000100.1 GCF_003955665.1 Paenibacillus whitsoniae | reverse complement strand
GCTGCCGCAGGCGCTGGCATCCGCCCGTCAAGCCGCCGAAGCACCGCGTTCACGCGGGCAAACAGCTCATCAAGCGAGAACGGCTTCGTCAAATAATCGTCAGCCCCGAGATTCAAGCCCTGTACCTTGTCAGCGCTGTTGCTCCTCGCCGTCAACATAATAACCGGCACGCTCGAAAACGACCGCAGCTGCCTCAGCACCTCGAAGCCGTCCATGCCCGGCATCATCAGATCGAGCAGAATCAGATCCGGGTCGAACAGATCGACCTGCTTCAGCGCCTCGGCACCGCTTTGGCAAGCAGCTGTCTCATACTGCAGCGACTTCAGGTTCGCGGCAATAAACCGAATAATTTTCGGCTCATCGTCGACAATCAATATTCTTTTTCCGCTCATCCCACTCACCCCGCTTTTCCCGCTCATGCTAGTCCTCCTCCTTCTCTCCCTCGATGAACCGCGGAATCGCCAGTGTAAAGGTGCTGCCCGCACCAGGCCTGCTCACCACCGAAATACTGCCGCCATGCGCCTCCATAATCCCTTTGCAGATGGCCAGCCCGAGCCCCGTGCCGCCTGTCTGCCGGCTGGACGACACATCGACGCGATAGAAGCGGTCGAACAGCTTGTCCACATGCTCGAGAGCGATCCCGATGCCGTTATCTGCAACATGCAGGTACACGAACCTTTCATCCGCCTCCGCCGTAAGACGAATGAGCGGCTCCCGCTCATTGTACCGAACCGCATTGGCAAACAAATTCAGCAGCACCTGCTCCATTCGCCTTTTATCCGCATTAATCAGCGGCAGCGACGCCGGCAATTCCACTTGAAATACCATATCGCGACCGCCTCCAGGCGCCGGGAAGCGCCCCCGGGCGCTGTCTACAACAGCGGCAAGCTGAAGCGGCTCCCGCTGAATCCCCATCACGCCGGACTCAATCTTCGAAATGTCCAGCCACTCGTCGATCAAATCCTGAATCCGGCCAATGTCCTCATGAATGCCTTCCAACAGCTCCTGCTTAAAATCGTCCTCCCACTGCGCATCCCGCCGGAGCAGCGTTTCGACGTTCCCGCGAATGCTCGTCATCGGTGTTTTAAATTCATGGGACGCGAGCGAGATCAGATCGTTCTTGAGCGCATCCACTTCATGCTCCTTCGTGCGATCCTGCCAGACATAGCCGCGCCCGAACACGCGCCCTTCGCGGGCAACCTCAAACGCGAACACCCGCAGAAAGCGCGGCTTTCCGCCTTCCGCCGCCACCGTCAAATCGAGCTGCACGCTGGGAGCATCGGCCAGCTTGGCGAGCTGCTCCTCTTCCCCTGCGGGAAGCCACCTCGCAATATGCGCAAACAAATCCTCCTCGCGCATCCCGGCAAGCGCAGCCATCTCCAGGCCAAAACTCTCCGCCATACGGGGATTGGCATACCGCACACGGTGCGCCATATCGATAAGGACGATGGCGTCCGACATGCTCTCCAGCACCGCATTCAGTGTCGTATGCTCCTCGGCCAGCCGCTGCGTGCGATCTTCTACACGCTGCTCCAATTCGGTGTTCAATCGAAGAAGATCGGTTTGCTTCGCCCTAATTTCTTCCGCCATCACCCCAAAATGCTCCGCCAATTGGTGCAGCTCCAACGGCGCATCATGAGGCACGGTTACGGAATCCGGCAACGCATACGCGCCGCCCGCGAGCCGCTGAGTGTACCCAACCAGCGCATGAATCGTGCCGTTCAGCCGTTTGGCGATCAGGCTGCCGAGCAGCAAGGTCACGATTAACGTTAACAGCAGCAGTCCAAGCGTAAGGCGCAGCGACTCATTGAAAGCGGCATTGACGGAAGCCTTGGAACGGCTCACCCAGACGATCATATTCAAATTCGGGATCAGCTTGTAGGTTATGAACTCCTTTTGCTCCGCCGTCGCGAGCGTATAGGTGCCCTCACCCTGCAAATTCATTCTCGCATCCGTGACGACAGGCTCCTCCGAAAGATTCGCCATCGAAGCCGTCAATTCCGCCGCCGGATGATAGATCGGCTTCCCTGCATGGTCAAGCACGACGGGATAAGCATCCGTGCCATACTTATATTTCGTGACGAGCGCTTTGATTGGCGCAAGCTCCAACACGGCCAGTACAAAGCCGTCCTCTTCCTTATCCCCTTTATAAACGGGCACCGCAATCGCCAGAGCCGGCACATTTCCACTCTCCGGCCCCTGAAACAGCGAAGAAACGATCGTCGTATGTCCCGCGCGGATACGTTTCGTATAGTCGCGATCCTGCACGTCCGTGCCAATCAGCGCCATGGTCGGCTGATGGCTCGCCACGATGCTGCCCTGCTGGCTCACTACATAAATACCCGCGAAGCCCGCCAAATTCGCCTGCAGCGATTGCAGTTTCAACATCAAGCTCTCCTTCGTGCGAAAAGCCGCATCGGAAGCGGAAATCGTCGCCGCCAGCGTCTCCACCGCATTCCGGTGGTATGACATGTACGCCTCCACGGCATCAGCCAGACGGTATGTGGTTTGCCGCTGATTTTGATTCGTTTCCTGCGTAATACGCGTAATCTGAAAAACCTGAAATAGACCAAGTATTAAAATCGGAATTAACGCAATGACCGCAAACGTCACCGTCAGATGCGATCGCATGGCATAATGCTTCAACCTGATGTCCCCCGTTCTCCTGCACAGCTGGCAAGGCCTGTCCTTGTATTGTATCATCCGGCTGAAAAAGAAAAAACCTGCCAAGCCCTATAGGCTCGACAGGTCACACCCGTCAGGTCGAACGAATCGGTTGCGTGTCTTCCGCATACGCCGTTTGTCTGCCGACCGACACATACGTAAAGCCCAGCTCGCGCATCGCCTCGGGCTCGAACATGTTGCGGCCGTCGATGAGTAGCGGCGTGTTCACCAGACAGCGGGCAAGCCGCCAATTCATTTGGCGAAATTCGCTCCATTCCGTGAGAATGACGACGGCATCCGCTTCATAAACGGTAGCGTACGGATCCGTACACAGACTTACGCCCGGCAGTCGTGCAGCCGCCTGCGTCAGCGCCGCAGGATCGTAAGCCGAGACGACCGCTCCCCGCTCCTGAAGCGCAGGGATAATATCAAGCGACGGCGCATCGCGCAAATCGTCCGTATTCGGCTTGAACGCAAGGCCCAGCACCGCGATGCGCTTTCCGTCGAGCGGACCAGCCGCCTCTTCGATTTTCACCACGAAGCGCTGGCGCTGCAGCTGATTCACCTCAATGACCGCGCGCAGCATTTTAAAATCGTAGTCCACGTTCTGCGCTAATTTGAGCTGAGCCTGCGTGTCCTTCGGAAAACAGGAGCCTCCGTAGCCGATGCCGGCATTCAGAAAATGCGGTCCGATCCGCCGATCCATCCCCATGCCCTTGGCGACAAGCGTCACATTCGCCCCGACTTTTTCACAGACATGGGCCATTTCATTAATAAACGAAATTTTCGCAGCCAGAAACGCGTTCGATGCGTATTTAATCAGTTCCGCACTCTCCCGATCCGTATGCAGCACTTCGGCGCCAAGCGGCGCGTGCATCGCAGCAATGCGCTCCCCGGCTTCCCGATGTTCGGAACCGATCACAATCCGATCGGGATGGAACGTATCCTGAATCGCCGAGCCTTCGCGTAAAAACTCCGGATTCGACACGACATGAAACGCCAGATGCGGCATCGCCCGATTGCGCAGCAGGTTTTCCGCCCACCCTCCGGTACCGACTGGCACCGTACTTTTCATCACGATAATTTTGGATGACAACGCGTAGGCGGCAATGGCATGCAGGACGGACTTGACCTGGCTCATATCCACATCGCCGTCCGGTTGGGCAGGCGTTCCTACTGCAACCATAATAATGTCGGATTGCTGAATCGCTTTTCCCACGTCACATGTAAAATCAAGCCGACCCGCCTCAAGGTTAGCCGCAACCAGTGCTTGCAACCCGGGTTCGTAGATCGGCATTTCACCGCGGAGTAAACCATCGATTTTACGGGCATCCTGATCGACACATACGACCCGATGCCCCATCTCTGCAAAGCAAGTGCCTGAAACGAGACCGACATACCCAGTGCCGATGACACTGATTCGTTCTGCAACCCTCATGCGCTAACCTCCAGTTAACTCACCGGGCTGCGCTTGCCTCATCCCCAGCTCTTCACCAAGGAAAGCAGGTACGCTTTCACTTGATCCTGCAAATCAGGGCGCTGCAGAGCGAGCTCGATGGTCGCTTCAATGTACCCCATTTTATCTCCAACGTCATACCGATTCGCTTGCATCAAATAGGCGGCCATCTGCTGCTGCTGATTGAGCACGCGCAACGCGTCCGTCAACTGGATCTCACCGCCGCGCCCCGGTTCCTGACGCTCCAGAATGCCGAAAATTTCCGGCATTATGATATACCGCCCGATGACGGCCAGATTGGACGGCGCTTGATCCCGATCCGGTTTTTCCACCAAATCTTCAATCAACTGATAGTTCGGAAAGCTGGCTGCCGGCGACACGATGCCGTACTTGCTCACATCTTCCCACGGCACCTCTTGAACGGCGATGACGGACGAGCTCGTCTCTTGGTAAATGTCCATCATCTGCTTCAATCCCGGCGGCGAGGATTGCAAAATATCGTCCCCGAGCAGGACAGCGAACGGCTCATCGCCAATAAACTTGCGCGCGCACAGGATCGCGTGGCCGAGGCCAAGCGGCTGCTTCTGTCTAATGTAATGCACATCGGCGAGGTTGGAGACGGCTTGCACGGTTTCCAGCAGCTTCGTGCTGCCTTTATCCTCCAGCATCATTTCCAGTTCAACCGACTTGTCAAAATGGTCTTCAATCGCGCGCTTGTTGCGACCCGTTACGATAATAATGTCTTCGATGCCGGATTCAATCGCTTCTTCCACGATGTACTGAATGGCCGGTTTATCCACAATTGGCAGCATTTCTTTCGGCTGTGCTTTCGTTGCCGGCAAAAAGCGCGTTCCGAGTCCCGCGGCGGGAATAATGGCTTTGCGTATCGGCTTCATGGGCGAGCTCCCTTCGCTTGCTGTAGGATGGACGGTAAGCGGGACATATCGATGCGCCTTGCCCCGATCGCAGCATGAAAAGCTTCGCCATCGCGCACGCCATGGAAATCGGAACCTGCCGTGACGAACAGCCCTGCGCCTTCGGCCAGCGCCGCATACTTCGCTTCCTGCTCAGACGTGTGGTCCGAATGGTACGCCTCTACGCCGTCAAGCCCCTGCCTCATAATCGCTTCTACCAACGCATCATTGCCATAAATGCCGGGATGCGCCAGCACGGCTTGGCCGCCAGCCTCGTGAATCCACGTAATCGCCGTCTCCGGTGCAATCCGCGGCGGATTCGCATAAGCAGCAGCTCCTGTCGCCAAATACCGATCGAACGCTTCCGTTATCGTGTCGACGTAGCCCTTCTTCAGCAGCACCGCCGCGATATGCGGCCGGCCCACCGTGTCGCCTTTCCGCTTGATGTGCGCCACTTCCTGCTCAACCTCAGCCAGCGTAACCGCCATGCCCAGTTCCTGCAGCTTTGCAATGATCATCTGATTGCGAACGTCGCGCGTATCACGCAAGGAAGCGAGCCGCTCCAAGAACACAGCGTCCGTAATGTCGACATTGTAGCCGAGCACATGGATGTCCTGGCCTTCCGCGACCGTTGAAATCTCAACGCCGGGAACGACCGTCAGGCCCAGTTCTTTTCCTGCCGCAAGCGCCTCGACAACGCCTGAAACCGTATCGTGATCGGTAATCGCCAGCACGCTTAGCCCGGCTTCCTTCGCCATGCGGACATTCGCCGCCGGAGACTGCAATCCGTCCGAAGCGATCGTATGCGTGTGTAAATCTCCTTCTACTCTTGCCACCCGGCTTCCCCCTCATCTTACTTGTTCATCATTATTGCAGCGTAAAACCACTTGCAGATTTATGTTAAATCTCATCTTCCCCTACAGATAGCGGGCCAAATCCCCCTGCCGCAGGAAGGTCATGAAACTGACCGCCGAAATCGGCAGCAGCGTCGAACTCAAATAAATGGCGTAAAAATTACGTTTGAACACGATATTTTCAATCTTTTTTACCTTAAACAGCCCTAACGTAACTTCATGCTTGACCGATGAACTGGATAAAATGGAAATGCCGAGCCCCGCTTCAACCGCAGACTTGATGGCGCCTGTGCTGCCAAGCTCCATCATGATGCGCATCCCGGAGTAATCCATGCCACACCTGGCAAATTCCTCTTCCATCACACGGCGCGTGCCCGATCCCTGCTCCCGCAGGACGAACGGATATTTCAGCATTTCCTCCAGCGGTACGACCTCAAGGTCCGCCAAAGGATGTCCGGCAGGTACAATCAAGCTCAATTCATCGCTCAGGATCGCCTCCGTATGCACGTCAGGATGATGAATCGGCGCCTCCACAAGCCCGAAATTGAGTTGATGGTTCAGCACTTCTTCCAAAATTTGCGCCGTGTTCATCACTTTCATGGAGACGGAAATGTTCGGATATTCCTTGCGGAAAGGTCCCAGAAGACGCGGCAAAATATATTCGCCCATCGTAAGGCTGGCGCCAAGCTGCAGCCGCCCTTCGATCATCATCGTAAATTTGGACATCGCGACGTCCGTATCGCGGATCAATTCAATGCTACTCTTCGCAAAAGGCAGCAGCGCCCGCCCCGCCTCGGACAGTTCGATTTTTTTCGTACTGCGGTGAAACAGTTTGACCCCGAAGTAATCCTCAAGGGACTGCACCTGCATCGTCACGGCGGGCTGCGTCATGTGCAGCGCGCTGGCCGCGTGCGAGAAACTGCCTTTTTCCGCAACGGTGTAGAAGATATGTAATTGATGGAAATTCAGTGCCATAACAGAACCGCCTCTCTTTGTTACCATTATATGAAATCGGGCCCGTCCAGTCCATTCCGTGCAAAAAAAGAGTATGCCTGGGGACCAGACATACTCTACGTAAGAAAACCGCGATATTATCGCTGTTTCCGGCTATTCTTGATTAAGGTCATTCGGCGGGAATGACGCAGCCACGAATAATACGATTTCAAGTCGCGCAGTTCCATCGTTTCGGACATTTTGCCCAGGAACGTTACGATAATCATTTTGTGCAGCGGGTTGCCGACGAGATCTGTTTCATGCTCCAAATGGGCGAATTCCGCGACCACGACAAGGTCGTCATCAATCAAATAAACGTCTTCTTCATTCCGATAGTAGGATACAATTTGATTCGTTTTTAACTTTTCCCACAAAAAAGCACATATGTCCTCAATGGAATTATTGTCCTTGGAAATGCGGTCCGTCCAGCGCTGTCTGGCATGATTCGTGATCACGATGTCCGCCACTTTCTTGTCGCCTAGCTGTACGAAGAACGGTTCATATGTGCTCCATCTCCCCATAATTTTATCTTTCATGATCACAACTCCTTTCCTTTGAACTAGGACATCCTACCTATGTAGGCTTGTAAGTTATAATTTACTTTATCATAACTTTTTTTTCCATGGAAGAATATATAAAATTATTAATAATTATTTGTGAGATCTGCAAAAAATGCTTATTATCTAAAAATTCAGACGAAATCGGCGACATATTGGTTCGCTTTTTCATAAAAAAAGAAAAAGAGCTTCAAGCAGAAGCTCTCCATTTTGCAACCAAGCCTCAAAGCGTGTAGAATCTAGTTTTGTCGGGCATATCACTACTGTATTCGGTTTTAATTTCGTTCCGGTACGATTTCTCGACCTTCTTCACGTAAGGCAGCTTCATCAGGCTGCGCGTCGTTTCTTCAACCTTGCTGGCATGAATATAAAGGACGGCATAATTCATTTTTTTGGATATGTAATGAAGGGAACCGAAGCGCTCCAGATTTCTGGCCGCTTTCGTATCGCTTACCCAAACGATTAATCCGGATCGTTCAATCATCATGATGGCAACCTCTTTTCACCTAATCCTAGTATGGAGTGATCTCAAGACATGAAGCTTTCCAACATCATCGTCCGCGCAACCCGCGGAAACATCACTGAAAGTCTGCATCGCGTCCACTTTGCACTCGTGAACGCCGAAGGCGCGCTGCTCGCCGGCGCGGGCGATTCTCGGCTGCTCACCTTCGCCCGCTCGACCGCGAAGCTTATCCAGGCGCTGCCGGTTCTGGAGTCCGGCGCGGCGGAACGCTTCGGTCTGACCGAGGCCGAAATCGCCCTATGCTGCGCTTCCCATAACGGGGAAGCCGAGCATGTAAGCGCCGCCCAAGGCATCCTGAGCAAGCTGGGGCTGAATCCGCTGCACCTGCAGTGCGGTGCGCACGAGCCCTACCACGCGCCTACGGCGCAGGCCATGCGCGAGCGCGGCGAGAAGCCGACGACCCTGCATAACAATTGCTCGGGCAAGCATTCCGGGATGCTGGCGCTGTGCGCGCAGCTCGGCGCATCGCCCGATACGTATATGGCAATTTCGCATCCGGTACAGCAAGCGATGCTGGAAGCGGTTAGCGCGATGTCGAACGTAGCCCCGCGCGACATGGAGCTCGGTATCGACGGCTGCGGCGTTCCGGTCTTCGGGATGCCGCTCGACAAGCTCGCGCTGGCGTTCGCCCGGCTTGGGAAGCCGGACGGGCTGCCTGCCGCACGCCAGGCCGCTTGCCGCGGCATCGTCGCCGCGGTGCGCAAGTTCCCGGCTTACCTCGCTGGCGAAGACCGGTTCGATACGCAGCTCATAGAGGTGACCGGCGGACGCATCGTTGGCAAAATGGGTGCCGAAGGCATGTTTGCCCTTACAATTCCAGATAAGGGCCTTGGGCTCAGCCTCAAAATTGAAGACGGCAACCAACGCGCCCTCTATCCGGCAGTATTGGAAGCGCTGATCGGGCTGAACTTGCTAACGAGCGAGGAAGCCGCGAAGCTCGCGGACTTCCGTCAACCCGTTATCCGCAACTGGCAAGGTACTGAAGTCGGACGCATCCTGCCTCAGTTCCTCGAAGGCTGACTTAGCCGCAGTTGCCGCTGCAGCTACCACCGGAGCTGCAGCCTTTCCCGGTTGGCAGCGGATTATTGCTTGGCACTTTGATCGAATCCGACACCGCGTGCGCAATCGTCGTTGATACCGTGAAGAGGAGATCGTCCAAGCGATCTTCCGCTTCTTTGTATTTGCGAACCGCCTCAATGGCATGAAGCTGCGCCTGCACATTGTTCACGGCGTCAAGCGCCTCGTGATAGCTCGGATGGTAATGACCGAACCGTTCGCATTCCTCGAACAGCTCTTTCTTCTTCGCAAACACCCGCTGCAGTTCCTTCACTTCCTGACTGCTCTCCACAGCCCGCTTCCAATATAGGTAATCCGCCACTTCTGTGGAGGAATTAATCATATCGCCCATGTCATAGGCCTGCATGAGGATGGCCGACATATCCAGCGTTTCAGTTTCCATTGTCTGTAACATTCCGACAACAACATCCTTCCTCTTGAAAAAGTCTATAACATGTCTATCATATCACAGATTCTCAAGAGTTTCTTCCTTTTCTCGCTGGAACGCATCGTTGATTCCTGGCAAAATCAATTTCATTTCCTGCCAATCCTCGCCGGGCACGCTAATTTCACGAGCCTGTTCCAAACCCTCTAGATGCCAGACCGTTTTCTCTTCCCGCAGCATACGGGGGATAATGAACCGATCCTGTCCTTCTTTGCGCAGCTGAAGCACGCTTTTCCATTCGATCGCTTTGCGAATCATGTCTTTGCGCGTAGAAGCATGATAATTCCGGAACTCCTTGATCCAGCTCGGGGGAATGTCCTGCAAATCAGGATATAGATCCTCCTGCCGAGGAAGCGAAGGCTCCATCTCATAGATCCGAGCGGAATCCCTGGAATAGCACAGCGGCTGAACCGGGATATCGGCGGCCAAAAGGTGTTCGGCGCCCGCCTCCGGCGATTCCGCCCGCTTCGCGGCCTTGAAGTGAGGCGCATAGCCCATCGCCTCCAAACATTTGGCAAGCGGCCCGGCGTCCGCTTTGGCAATAATAAAGGCAGCCGGCCCTACGCGGTCTGCAAGATAAGGCGCGCAGCGGCTGCTCCGCAGCAGCGCTTCGGCATCCGCTTCCGATGCGCAGCGAAGCAGTGTCACGTCTTCAAGGGCTACCTTGTTCGCCTGCTCCGCCCATTGGGCAAGCGTCCGCAGCACGCCCTGGGGCACTTCGTGGCTGGCATTCGCCGCAAGCGTCTCGGCGATCTGTTCGGCCGTCTTCCCACTGGCCAATGCGCGGCGGAAGCTGTTCTTCGTTACACGGTACGAACGTACATAATCGGACTGCAGAAGGTCGGCGAACGACGCGACCTCCCATTCCGTATAGAGTCCCACGTCAGGCGGAAGCAGCAGTTCGAAATCTGGCTGCACATACATGCTGCCCGGCCTCTCCTGCGATTCGACGATCGCCGGCTCGTCTGGATTTAGCATCTTCCGGGGCTCAATCAGCCAACGAAACCACAATTGCCCTTCCGTATCTTTACTGACATCGATGAACCTAAAAGCCATGAGCGGCTGCAGCCAAGCAGTGCGCAGCTCAGCTTCCAGCAATTCCGCCTCGGCATGGCTGCCCGCGAACGACAGACACGCGCGCACTTGCATCAGCAGTTGCTCCACTTTGTACCATGCGCCGCTGCGCGTCCGCTCCATGCATGCGATAGCATGCTGAAGCCAAGCCGGGGCTGGTGTTATCATGTCGCACCACAGCGCATAGAGCGTCTCCTGCTGCCATTTGTAGTCGCCCTGAAGCCACGCCTCGACGGATGGCTCGTGCAGGCGCAGCGCTTCATTTAAGCCGCTGATCTTGAAAAAGCCGCTGCGGGTCGCCAGATCGAGCAATAGGGCGACAGGCTCATCGTAGACGTCGCGAAAGGCATACGACAGCCCCGCTGCCGTTAAAATCGCAGGAGGCAGCCGCAGCGGCTCCGCCAGCTTATGCACCTGCTTTTTATGCAGCGTGCCTTTTGCACTAAGCGGCATGGCAGGCTGCTGGGCGCAAGCCGTCAAAACATGCAGCATCATCTGTGCCAAACCGCGCGGATTCGCCGCAACAGCCCGTTCACTCTCGTCCTGAACAAGCTCATGCCACTCCAGCTCTTCGCCCGGCGCTTCTTCCCGCCCTCCCGGAAACTTCACGACAGGAAATAGCAGCTCCTGCCAAATGGGAAACGTGTCCTCAGGGAGCAAAAACAGCTGCTCGCCCCACGATTTGCGGAACGTCACAATCACGCCTAGCCTGCGAAGCCCGATAAGCCCCAGCCTCGTCTGTGCGCCGGATACCGCCCATGCCGCCTGCTTTTCCAGCGCCTCTCCGGTGAAAGGCAAACAGCCGAACGCCGAGACGATCAGCCGAAGCGTGCGCTGCTCATCCGTCGTCAGCTGCTTGTTCAGCTCTGCCAGCAAGGGCCGCTGGGTCAAGAACGGCGCCAGGTCGTCATCCTCCTGGATCCAGGCCGCCCACCACGACTCTTCTTTAATCATCCGTTTAACGTCCGGCGGCATTTTGTCCTCGACCTGCTCGTACTTCATCCGCTTGTCCCTCCTGTTCCCAACTCGTAATCGTATATTCGTAGCCCTGCTCAACCAGAAACAATTGACGTTTTAACGCAAAGTCCTGCTCTTTCGTATCTGTGCTGACGAGCGAATAGAAGACGGCCTTATTCTGCCCGTTCTTCTTCGGCCGAAGAATGCGCCCCAACCGCTGCGCCTCCTCTTGTCGGGACCCGAAGCTCCCCGACACCTGAATCGCAATGGCCGCATCCGGCAAATCCACGGCAAAGTTAGCGACCTTGGACACGATGAGGAGCGGCAGCGCGCCGCTCTTGAACTGCGCGTACAGCGCCTCGCGTCGCTCATGATCGACGCTGCCCGAAATCATCGGCGCGCCGGTGTGGGCGGCGATCGTCTCGAGCTGATCCAAATACTGGCCGATGATCAGCGTTTGCTCGTTCGGATGCCGCCGGAGCAGCCAGTCGATAACCGCCAGCTTGGCTGCGTTCTCGCCGGCGATGCGGAACTGGCTCCGCGCCCCCGATGCGCTGTAGCGATCCCGATCCAGGCTCGATAACGGCACGCGAACCTCCCGGCAGGCGACCTTCGCCAGCCACCCCATCGACTCGAGTTGCTTCCATGCCATGTCATATTTCTTTGGCCCGACCAACGAAAATACGTCTTCCTCCCGACCGTCTTCGCGCACCAGCGTCGCCGTCAAACCGAGCCTGCGCGTCGCCTGAATATCTGCCGTCGCCCGGAATACAGGCGCAGGCAGCAGATGCACCTCATCGTAGATGATGAGGCCCCAATCCCGCTCATGAAACAGCTTCATATGCGCGAAGCTGTCCGTTTTGGAGGCGCGATGCGTCAGAATCTGATACGTCGCAATGGTAACGGGCCTAACTTCCTTCTGGGAGCCGCTGTATTCGCCCACTTGCTCATCGGTGAGATTGGTTTTGCCCAGCAACTCACGCTTCCATTGCTTTACCGACGTCACATTCGACGTCAGGATCAATGTCGCGCACCGGCACTCGGCCATGGCAGCGATACCGACGATCGTTTTCCCAGCGCCGCAAGGCAAGACGAGCACACCGCTTCCGCCGTTCTCCTGGCCGAACGCGGCCACGGCCTGCCGCTGATAATCCCTGAGCCGGAACGCCTCCTCGCCTGCGTGATCGTGCGATTTCAGCGAGAGATCCACAAATTCTCCGCTGCGATACCCCGCCAGATCCTCTGCAGGATAGCCAAGCTTGATCAGCTCCATTTTCAGTAAGCCGCGATGTTCAGGCGCAACGGCAATGGCCCGCTCGCCGCGGGTATCGGTCAAATAAGGGGCGAGCGTCTCGCGGGCGCTAATTTCTTTGAGCACTACCGTGTCCTCGCTGACGAGGAACACCTCAGCCCCCACTTGCACGAGACGCAGCACACCGTATCGGCTTGTATACTTGCGAATCAGGCTTAGCACCGACGGCGGCACGCCGAACTTGCTGTGCGCCTGCAGGCAGCCTGCTATTTCTTCCACATCCACACCGGCCGCGGCGGCGTTCCATAACGAGAGCGGCGTAATCCGGTACGTATGCAGGTGCTCCGGACTTTTGACCAGCTCCGCAAAACGAGAGAGCCCGCCTCGCACTTCTTCAAACCCGGGATGACCGGTCTCCGCCAAAATCGTCAAATCGCTCTGCACGATCAGCGGCTTGGCTGTGTCCATCCTCATCCGCGCACCTCCTTTTTAACCCTTAGTATGAAAGGAAAATACTTGATTTAAACATTGGGCGCGTGCTAACGTATTTTCGAGGTGAATTATGCGTAAATGGATCATCGCCGGGGGCTGTCTGCTTCTTGTCGCGCTGCTTGTTGCAGCTTGCGGCGCGCAGAAGACTAGTCAAGCCGGCAGAGAAACCGTCAAAGTGGAACGTGTCGTGGATGGCGATACGCTGGAGGTGACGCTGAACGGGAAGAAAGAGAAGATTCGCTTGATCGGCGTGGACACGCCGGAGACGAAGAAGGCGAATACGCCGGTTATGTTCTATGGCAAGGAAGCCAGCGACTTTACGACGAAACGGCTGGAGAAGCAACGCGTGGAGCTGGAGTACGACGTGGACAAGAAAGATCAATATGACCGCGTGCTCGCTTATGTATGGATCGGGGACGAGCTGTTCAACCGCACCCTGGTTCAGGAAGGCTATGCGCGCATGGCGACATTCCCTCCGAACGTCAAGTACGTGAATGATTTCAAGAAAGACCAAGAATCCGCCCGCAAGGCGAAAAAAGGCATCTGGCAAAACTACGACAAAGCGTTTGATACGGCAAAGTAGCCGGCTGCCAGCACCGCAATCAGGGCGACGCCTCCTGCGAGGAGAGAAAACTTAGCTCTTTTTTGCGGGACTTTGGCGTACCAATGAGCCTTTCTGGCGCGCTCTTCGAGCTCCTTCACATGCTGTTCGTATTTTTTCTCTATGTCATACAAATTCCACATGGTAATTCCCCCCATCCTTTGGTTGGAATGATTTTAACACGCCTGGCGGAGGGGGAGTTATCGATAAAATTCGATAGTTTCCATCGAAAAATGTGATGATTGAAGGGGTGCTCAGCATGGATCTTTCCTTATATAAAACCCTGCTCGAAGTCGCGAAGTGGCAGAACTTTACGAAGGCCTCCGAGAAGCTCGGGTACGCCCAATCCAGTGTGACGGCCCAAATTCAGAAGCTGGAAATGGAGTACGGGGTTGAAATTTTTGAACGGTTTGATAAAAAAATGATGCCGACCCCTGCCGGGCAAATCCTGCTGCGCTATGCGGCGAAGCTTATCCGGGTGTTCGAGGAGTCGAAAATCAACGTCGCCGGGCAGACGACCGGCAGCTTCACGATCGGCACACACGAGACAACACTCTGCTCGTATATGCTGCCGCCCTTTCTCGGCACGTTCAAGCGGTGTTACCCGCAAATCTCCATCGCCATTACGGAGCTGCTGGAGAACGATACGTTCCGCGCGCTCAAAGCCGGCGAATGTGATCTCGGCTTCATCGTGGATCGGGTGCGTCACGATCCCGACCTTATTTTTGAAACGATTCAGGAGGAGGAATTCGTCGTTGTCGCTTCCCCGGATCATCCCCTTGCTTCACGTGACGCCATCGTACCGGAGGATTTGAACGGCTGCGAAATTCTGATGTCCATTTCCGGCGGCAAATGCCGAAACCTGTTCGAGGACATGCTGCGCAAGCATCGGGTCAAGTACCGTTTGACCTACGAGATCAACAGTTTTGAAACGCTCAAGAAATGCGCCTTGCACGGCCTCGGCGTCACCTTCCTGCCTAGAACGACGGTTACGTCGGAAATACAAACAGGGCAGCTAGCGATTTTGCCGCTAGACTACCCTGATTTCAAGCTCACTGTGCAATTATGCTATCATGCCAAACGGCAATTGTCCGTTCCGATGACCAATTTTGTGGGGCTTCTGTGCAAAACTACTCCACACGAACCGCTTTAGCTTGCGCTTGCAAGCACAGTTCCGCCGCTTTGAACGTATGCGCTTGCGTCATCGCATTCTCCGTACGGTTGATGCAGTCCAGAATTAATTGACCAAAGTAAGGAAAGCCTACTTGTCCATGGAGACTGTAGTGCTTTTCTCCTTGCTGGTTCACGAGGTACAACTGATCTCCCTGCGGATCGCGGGCAATATCGATGTATTTACGCATTTCGATATAACCGTCGGTGCCCAGGATGATCGTACGTCCATCCCCCCATGTGCCGAGACCGCTCGGTGTCAGCCAGTCCACACGGAAGTAGTTCGTCGCACCGTTGTCGCCCACAAGCGTCGCATCGCCGAAATCCTCAAGCTCCGGATAATCCTTCGCATTGTAGTTGGCCACTTTGCTGCTGACGACCGTCGCATCTTTGCAGCCTGCATAGAACAGGAACTGCTCGATTTGGTGCGAGCCGATATCGCACAGAATGCCGCCGTATTTGTCTTTCTCGAAGAACCAATCCGGACGGCTTGGCGCGTTCAAGCGGTGCGGCCCGAGGCCCAACACTTGAACAACACGACCGATTGCGCCCTCTTCGATTAACTGACCGGCAAATACCGCGCTCTCTACATGGAGACGCTCGCTGTAGTATACCGCGTACTTGCGTCCTGTGCGCGCAACCGCTTCTTTCGCCGCCTCCAATTGCTCCAGAGATGTAAACGGCGTTTTGTCCGTGAAATAGTCTTTCCCGCTCTCCATGACGCGAATGCCAAGCGGACCACGCAAGGAAGGAATCGCAGCGGCAGCCACGAGCTTCACCTCAGGATCGTTCAGAATCACTTCTTCGGAAGAAGCCGCCTGCGCTTGCGGGAACTGTTTCAGGAACGCCTCCACTTTCGCCGGGTCTTGATCATATACCCATTTAATCTCTGCGCCCGCTTCAACAAGCCCGTTGCTCATGCCATAAATATGCCCATGGTCGAGGGACATTGCAGCAAAAGTAAACTCTCCTTTGCCTACGACAAGGTTCGGTTTGCCTTTCGGCGCGTAGTTCATGCCATCACTTTTTTGCATCGTCCTGATCCTCCGACAGCGCCCTGATACAGGGAGCTCTTAAGATTTTGAAGTGCCGCTGACATCCAGCGTTTGATAGGAATTCGCTTCTTTGCTCGATTTGGACTCTTTGATCCGCGCTTGCAGATGCTCATAGAATAGATCCTCGTCAATCGGCAGATCCACCCAGTTATCGGTCCATGTGGACAGCAGCATCGCGTTGGACAGCATGAGCCCTTTAATGCCCTCTTCCCCTGGCGCAACAAGCGGTGTGCCATGCAGAATCGCGTCGACGAAGTTTTGCGTAATGCCGCTGTGACTTGTTTCCTTGCCTTCGACCGGAATTTCGCATTTCCAAACTTCCGGCTGGCCGAAACCGCCTTTGTACGTTTCATTGAATTCGCGCTCGGATACGCGCAGACGCCAGAACGTCAGCTTGCCGTCTTCGATCACGATTTTGCCGCGGTCGCCGGAGAGCTCGAAGCGGTTCGTTCCAGGTGCTTCACCAGTCGTCGTTACAAACAGGCCTGTCGCCCCGTTTTCATACTCCACGAATGCCGTTACGTCGTCTTCAACCTCGATATTGCGGTGCTTCCCGAAATAGCAGAATGCACGAACGCGCTTAGGCATCATGTCGATCGTCCACTGCCACAGGTCAAGCTGATGCGGATCCTGGTTGATCAGTACGCCGCCGCCTTCGCCCGCCCAAGTTGCGCGCCAGCCGCCGGAATCGTAGTAGCTCTGGGATCTGTACCAGTTCGTGATAATCCAGTTTGTTCTGCGGATTTCGCCAAGCTCGCCCGAGGATACGAGATCTTTCAATTTTTTATATAAAGGATTTGTACGCTGGTTGTACATCATGCTGAAAACTTTGCCTGACGCTTTCGCCGCCTCGTTCATTTCACGCACTTGCTTCGTGTAGACGCCTGCTGGCTTCTCACAAAGAACATGCAGACCTGCTGCAAACGCTTTAATGGCGATTGAAGGGTGATCGTAGTGAGGCGTTGCAATCAGTACGCCGTCAATCAAGCCGGACGTCAGGAACGCATCCAGATCGTCAAACAGCTTGATGTCGCCGCCAAAGTTTTCTTTGGCCCATTCCAGGCGATCCGGTCTGAACTCGCAAATCGCTGTGAGCTCCGCACCTTTGACTTCGTTGTTCACCAAATACTTGGCATGGCCCGTACCCATGTTCCCCAGGCCGATAATACCAATTCTTACTTTGTCCACGGTTCGTCACCTTTTCTTTGTCAGATTGTTTCATTGAGCACGTTTTCACTTTAGCACATTTGGCGGGCGGCATCTTGTCACGAATTGACAACCTTATTGCGAACTTTGACAGTTCCCTTCCTGACCGGGCAAAAAGATGCTGACTGTCGTCCCGACGCCTACCTGGCTTTCGTACCGGATAGAGCCCCGGTGCTCCTCGATAATGGTGAAGCTGACCATCATTCCGAGGCCTGTCCCTTTTTCTTTCGTCGTGTAAAAGGGTTCCCCGATGCGAGGCAGCCGGTCTTCGGGAATACCGTGCCCCTGATCGATGAAGGTCAGACATATGCCTTCCGGGCATCGGCGAACATGAATCATGAGGCTTCCGCCATCTTTCATCGCTTCAATTGCATTCTTGATCACATTGACGAAAACTTGCTTCAATTGATTCTGCTCACACAGTACGAGCGGCAAATCCGCTTCGTACGTCCATTCAATCAGGACGTTCTTGAGCACCGCCTCCGTATTGAGGAGCGCGATGACATCCTCCAGAATCGTGAGCGGCGCGTGCGGCAAATATTGGACCGCTTGGGGCTTGGCCAAAATCAGAAGCTCGCCAAGAATCAGTTCGATCCGGTTAAACTCGTCTTGCATAATCGTGTAGTAGCGCTGCTTGTTGTCATCCCCCGCATGGCACATCAGCTTGGCAAAGCCTTTCAGCGACGTCAGCGGGTTGCGGATTTCATGTGCGATCCCGGCCGCCAATTGCCCGGCAACATTCAGCTTTTCCGCTTTGCGGAGAAGCTCCTCCGTTTGCTTTTGCAGCGTGATGTCCTGCGAGGTTCCGAAGAACCGAACCGGCCTGCCGGCCTCGTCATAGGTCGTTCTTGCCAGCGTGTGAAATATGCGCTGCGTCTGCCCGTCACCCAACATTATACGGTACGAGGAATTCATTGAGCCCGTTTGAAACGCTCTCTCCATGTCCTCCTGCAGCTGTTTCACGTCCTGTGGGTGGATGCAGTCGAAAAAGGCTTCTACCGGCAGCCGCAGCGTATCCAATTCCAAGCCGAAAATCGCCAGCAGGCCTTGCGAAGCGTACACAACGTTGTTTAGGATATCCCAATCATAATGCCCTAAACCGGCGATTTTGTGCGCCATCTCCAAATTCGCTTTGCTTTTGGTCAGTTCTTCTTCAATATGTTTCCGCTTGGTTACATCCCGCCAAATCCCAAGCTTTTCGCTCCGCTCGCCATCCTCATTGACCAACCAGTTAAAATTGTTTTCAAACCACACAGTCCCGCCTTGCTTATGTAAAAACCTGCACGTCACTGTGCCCTTGCCCCTGCTCGCCTCGTCAAATTTGGCCAGATAACTGCCCTGCAGCGCGCTCAGATCTCCTTCATAACAGTAATCGAGCACGTTCGTACCGATGACGTCAACATCCTCATAGCCCAGCAGCTGGTTAATGGAAGGTGAGACATAGCGGATCATGCCGTCATCAGTCGTCAGCATAATTAAATCTTGTACATGATCTGTATACTTATAAAAAAATTCACTTTGAAGCGTAACTTCCCGCTCTATCATCTGGATCTGCCGAATTACGACATGAATGCAATCGCTTACACAATACGCATTGACATGGACCCACATGCCCGACGGCTTTACAAACTCTTCAAATTCTACTTCTTCCTCCGTTGTTCTTGCTTGCATAAAAAGGTGATACACTGCATGCCGGACTGCTTTTGGAAACTCCGTCCACACATGCTTGCCGATCAGATCGGTGGGCTTCCGGTTCAATACTTGTGCGCCAAAATCGTTCACATACTTGAAGTTCCAAACCGCATCCAAAATGATAAATCCGATGGGAGGGCTGTCTGTTCTCGTCTTCATCAGTAAGTAGATCCCCCTTTTCTTCACGCCTGTATTATGGATCCATTGGGATAATGTGTAGAGCAAATTTTTTTGCAGCTGTAAAAAAGCGCCGTGCCGACCTCTCGGGGAAATGCATGCTGCCAGACGTACGAAAGGCATCCACCCTGTCAGGTGAATGCCTTTCGTTTCAGTTGTTCGCCATATAATCAAGCGCCATGCCGATCAGCAAATTGGCTGCATTCAGCATCGAAGCTTCGTCAATATCGAATTTCGGGTGATGGTGCGGATGCACAATACCGCGCTCCACGTTCCCTGCGCCTACGAACATGAAGCAGCCCGGTTTATGCTGCAAATAATAGGAAAAGTCCTCGCCGGCCATAATAGGAGGAGATTCATGCACGCGATCTTCGCCGAACAAAGCGGCGCCGACCTTCGTAAACCGCTGCGCTTCCAGCGCATCGTTCACAACCGTCGGATAGCCGAGCTTGTAATCCAGCTCGTACGAGGCCTGCGACATCTCGCACGTCGCGTGCGTAATGCGCTCGATGCGCGCTCGAACCTCCTCGCGAAGCGAAGGGTTAAAGGTCCGCACCGTGCCGCTCAGTACACAAGACTCTGCGATCACATTGAAGCTCGTCCCGCCGTGGATCGCGCCTACGCTCACGACGCAGGATTCGATCGGATCGACCTGGCGGCTCACGATCCCTTGCAGGTTCACGACGAGCTGGGACGCAATATAGACGCTGTCGATCGTTTGGTGCGGCAGCCCGCCATGCCCGCCCTTCCCTTGAATGCGGATGGCGAACTCATCCGGCGCGGCCATAAAAGCTCCAGGCCGCGTATACACGTGACCCACAGGAAACGGTGTCCACAGGTGTACGCCGTACACAGCGTCCACGCTTTCCAGCGCGCCGGCTTCAATCATCGAATGGGCGCCGCCGGGGGAAATCTCTTCCGCATGCTGGAACAGGAATACGAGGTTCCCCGTCAATTCCTCACGGCGCGCGCTTGTCACTTTCGCAATAGCCAGAAGCGTCGAGGTATGCGCATCGTGACCGCAGGCATGCATAATGCCGGCTCGCGTGGAGCCATACGCGCAGTCTGTCTTCTCATCTTGGATCGGCAGCGCATCCATGTCCGCGCGAAGGGCGACCGTCGGTCCGGCGCTTCCACCGCGCAGCAAGCCGACAACGCCGTTGCCGCCTACGCCTGTGCGCACTTCTATGCCCCAGCTGCGCAGGTGATTCGCCACAAACTTGGCGGTTTCAACCTCCTGATAGGACAGCTCTGGATGACGATGCAAATAGCGTCTCCATTCGACCATCTCTTCATAAACGGCTTGCAAATCGGCTTCAAATTTATGCATTAGGAACCCTCATCTCCTTCATGACAACCGTTACTTACGATCAGATTCAAGTCTTAGACCCTATTCTATCAAATTCCGGCACCCGTTTCATCTCCAAAGTGCCATCAAATATTAGAATTTAAGAAACCTTAGCGACTTGCAGAACCATGTGAAACATACTATCATGAATAAAGAATGCATACGTACAAGATGGAGGCGTTAATTTTGATTATTGAAGCACCTGGCTTGAAAGGCCTGAAAAGCGATTTGGCTCACCTGGATGAAGTTACGACCAAACTTGGATTCGTACGTTGGCAGTGGGAATACACACGCGCGACTTATGATTTCAAAATGGAAGATAAAGCGAGCAAAAGCGTGTACTTCTTGCGTGTCAACACGCGCGTGGAATCCGGCAAGTTGGAGTCCCCTTATGCTGTTCTTTATGTGGAAGATACATACATCGGAAGAGAAACGTTCCCTCACGGATTGGACTACAATTCCCCCATTCCTGAGAACATCCTGAAGCTTTCCAAACAAAAGCTCGATCAGCTGAGAAACGAACTGGCTGAATAGACAGGGGGGGTCAGCATGAATCCACCTCGCAGAGGAACGCCGGATTTTCTGCTGCTATTTTTAACCTTCGTTTTCGTTTGTTTCGGCCTCACCATGGTATTCAGCGCCAGCTCCATGACAAGCGCTTACCGCTGGGACGATCCTTGGCTGTTTACGAGGAAGCAGTTGATCGCTGTCGGCATCGGCGTCGTCGGTATGTTGTTCTGCATGAATATCCATTACTCCAAGATTAAAAAGCTGGTCATCCCGGTTTTTGTCATGATCGTCATCGCACTTGTTTTCGTTGTCTTCACAGGCAAAGCGAACGGTGCGAGCTCATGGTATACGCTAGGCCGATATGGCATTCAGCCGACGGAATTTGCCAAGCTGATCGTCATTATGTACCTGGCCTCACTGATCTCCAACAAGGAAGAGAAATTCCGCAGCTTCAAAAAAGGACTCCTGCCCGCCCTCCTCGTCGTAGGGTTTGTCTGCGGCCTGATCATTCTGCAGCCGGATTTCGGCTCCTGTATGATTTTACTGGCCTGCGCCTCGATTGTCATCGTGGTCGGCGGGGCGAATCTTAAGCATATTTTCTTCCTTGGCCTTACCGTCGCGGCGGTTGCGGCTTTTGCCATTTGCCTCTATCTTCTGTTCGGAGATGCAGGCTCCAATTACCGGATCGGCCGGCTGACCTCTTTCATGGACCCCTTTGCGGATCCGCAGGGCGACGGCCTTCAGGTTGTGCAGTCTTTGTATGCGTTTGGCCACGGAGGCCTTACCGGCGCCGGTTTCGGACAAGGCATCCAGAAGCTTCACTATTTGCCTGAAGCGCACAACGACTTCATCTTCGCCATCATCGGCGAAGAGCTCGGTTTTATCGGCAGCGCATTGTTCATCCTCGCCTACCTCATCTTCATTTGGCGCGGGCTGCTCATCGCGGTGCGTTGCCCAGACATGTTCGGCATGCTGACCGGTGTCGGCATTATGGTCATGTTCGCTTTTCAAGCGTTTATCAACATCGGCGGCGTGACCGGTACAATCCCGTTGACGGGGGTCACGCTACCGTTCATTTCCGCGGGAGGCTCCTCCATGATGGTCTCGCTCATCTCCATGGGCATCATTCTTGGCATCTCCCGGGAGCAATCCATGAAAGAAGCGCCCGCTTCATCAAAAAAGACCTTGACCGCCGTAAAAGGCTAATCAAGGTCTTTTCTTATTTTACGCGTAGCGGATCTTCCGGCGTCTCTTCTTCTTTGAACGCGACGCCCTCCACTTTCACGTTGACTTCCACGACATTCAGTCCAGTCATATTTTCAACAGCTTCACGTACATTTTCTTGCAAATCTCTGCACACGTCCTGAATGCGGGAGCCGTACTTGACAATGACCCGTAAATCGATTGCCGCTTCGACTTGACCGACTTCGACCGAAACGCCGCGCTGTACGTTCTTACCGCTGAGACGCTTAGCGAGACCTTCCGAGATGCCCCCTGACATGCCGGATATGCCTGGAGTTTCCAGAGCAGCCAGCCCTGCAATAGTCGATACTACGTCATCTGAAATACGAATTAAACCGGTTTGATTGTCTTCGGACATACGGATCACTCCCTAAACTTGGTATAAATCTATTGTAATGAGATCCAGAGCCGAAAGCAAGAACTGCATGCTGCGCTCTCAGTGAATTTACATTCCTCGGCAAAGTAGGTATAGTAGAAGACAGTTAAATCATTCCAATTGCAGAGAACTTACAATTCAGAATTCGGAGGGTTATCGTTGAAAGGGAAACTGTTTTATGCAGGCTTGCTCGTCTTCTTCATTTTCGCAGGGATCGCCCATTATGCGCATATGAACACGACGCTGCAATTCATCATCGCGTGTATCGCGATCATTTTCGTAGCCGGCTTTCTGGGCAAAGCGACGGAAAGCGTGGCGCACTATGCCGGCGAGCGGATGGGCGGCTTTCTCAATGCCACCTTCGGCAATGCAGCCGAACTCATCATTGCGTTCTTCCTCGTGAAGGACGGGCTCTACGACGTCGTCAAAGCCAGCGTGACCGGCGCCATCATCGGGAATTTGCTGCTTGTGCTTGGGCTCAGTATTTTCACCGGGGGTCTCAAATTTAAAGAACAGAAGTTCAACGTCAATCTGGCCTCGCACAACTCTTCGCTGATGATCCTCGCCGTCGTGGCTCTGTTCATTCCGGCGATTTTCACCGGCGGACTGACGACGAAAGAAACGTCCAACATGAGCATGATCGTTGCCATTCTGCTCATCGCCGCCTATCTGCTCTGGCTGTTCTTCTCCATGGTGACGCATAAGAGCCTGCTCTCCGACGAAGCGATCGAGCACGGGGAAGCCGCCTGGTCCAAAGGCATGTCCATCCTGTTTCTCTTCGTTGCCACCGTCATGGTCGCGTTCACAAGCGAGTGGCTGGTCGGCACACTGGAAGAAGTCACCCATAAGTTCGGTTTGTCCGAATTGTTCGTCGGGGCGTTCCTCATCGCCATTATCGGCAATGCGGCGGAGCACAGCGCAGCGGTTATGATGGCGCTCAAGAACAAAATGGGCGCCGCCGTCGAAATCGCCATCGGCAGCTCGCTCCAGATCGCGCTGTTCGTCGCGCCGGTGCTCATTCTGCTCAGCTTTGTCGTCAGCGGCACACCGATGAACATCGTTTTCTCGACCTATGAGATTGCGGCGATTGGCGTGGCCGTTTTCATCACCAAATCGATTACGCAAGACGGCTCCACCAACTGGTACGAAGGATTGCTCTTACTGATCGTGTACATTATCTTAGGCGTTGTGTTCTTCCTCGTCTAGACAAAAAAAAGTAACCCGCTACGGGTTACTTTTTTTGTTCAATGCTTCATACAGCTGAGCAAGATTGCGTTCCAACTTGCTTAGAATTTGCTTGCCAGGGGCTTCCGAGATGAGCCCGGCGCGAATTGCAAAATCAATTTCTCGCGAAAGTCCGTACATCTGCGTATCTAAAACCTCTTCGTACAATGGACATTGACGTGTTGTCAAATTCCCCATCTGCACTTCGATCAGCTTTTCGATTTTATCTGCATCTTCTTGGAGAAGATTTAGCGCCTTTTGATTCATGTCGAGCAATAGATCAGATGAAGACATTCCAACTTCCCCCTATACGTATAGTCATCCGTCCTTATATGATCTATATTAAGCGAAATTGACGCAATATACAAGAGAAGGTACCCTCAGAGATTCTGAGAATACCTTCTTTTTTCACAAAGCCTATTCTTCTACAACGTTAATTTCAAGGTTGTGCTTCGCAAAAACTTCCGCCATTGCGGCTTTCGCTTCGTCTGCATCCGGTCCGTGCACGTGCAGGTCATATTTGCTGGAGCTGATCAATGTAGTGAACAAGCCCAGAATACTCTTAACATCAATATACTTATTGTCGTATTGAAGTACGATGGACGATCTAAATTTATTCGCTGTTTGTGAAATCTCTACGATTGCTGCATTGTTAGCACTTGGCATAGGAAACTCCTCCATTTACTCACTAAGGATTGAATTGTTCGTCTTGCTCTCTCTATGATAGCGTGGAAAAGCATGGGAAGCAACTATAAAATTTCCTGCATTCTCCTGTATGAAAGCCTTTACTTCGTTTTCGGTGCAAGCGCTCTCTTCGCACTGTTCCCAATGACGAGCAACACCACCAGAATTCCCAGTAAAAGCAGCAGTCTTCCTTTGTATTGTTTAAAATGAAACAGATCGTGCGCTATCATCGATTCCAACAAAATCATCGGAAGCTTGCCGATCACTGTCGCCCACAGAAAATGACTGAACTTCATGCGTGTAAGGCCTGCCGAAAAATTAATGGCGGAGGACGGCAGAATCGGAATTAAACGGCCGATGAGCACATAGATAAAGCCGTGCCGCTCCATGCGTTTGCTGAACTGCGTGACGAGGGGAAAACGCTCCAGCTTTCTCTCCACCCAAGCATGTCCATAATACCGGGCAAAATAAAACGAGGCCACGGCTCCCAGAACCGACATTACATAATTCACGATAAATCCGGTTTTGATGCCAAAGATGGCTACATTCGTGCCTGCGACGACAACAAACGGAATAAAAGGAAAGAAGGTTTGAAAAAAAATCAACAACATCCCGATAATTTTACCCGGCCATCCAATGTCCCTCAAATGTCCGGCTAACTGGCGCATATTGCTGTGAGCCAGCTTTGTCCCAAGATGAGTGAAAAAGAAAAAGTAAATCAGCCCGACCGCCACAATCGTGACGATGAGAATCAATCCTGTACGCTTTTTATTAGCTGCCGACAAAATTCGACCAACCTCCCCTTGACCCAATCATTGTAACATGTTGCGAGACGTTCAGGAAGAGGATTCTTCTTCACTTAACCCTTGCATGCAGGATGTTCTTAAAAAGAAAATGTACCTGCCGTTCGGGCAGGCACATCGTTATATTCAGCCGATTTGGATTTGGTTGCGCCCATTGTTCTTCGCTTGATACAGCGCCATATCCGCTCTGTAGAAAAGCGACTCGACGCTGATTCTTTCCTCGTCCCAATTCCAGTCCGATACGCCGCAGGAAACCGTCACTTGCGGCTGCGTCTCCTGCATCACACGCGTCCGAATCCGTTCGGCAATCTGCACTGCCTGATCCTTCGTCACCTGCGGCAAGTAGATTGCCAACTCCTCCCCGCCCCATCTCGCAGCAATATCGCTGTCCCGGATGCTGGATTTGATGATCTGGCTCACCTGAATCAAAATTTTATCGCCGACCTGATGCCCGTACGTATCGTTGACCCGTTTGAAATTGTCAATATCCACAACGATCAAGGAACCGCAAAAATCTTTCTTCTGCATAGCGTTCGCTTGCTCGTCGAGGTAATGCCGCGCATACAGCCCCGTCAGATTGTCGGTAATGACCATCCGCTTGACTTCCGCGTGCAAGGATGCGTTCGACATCGCAAGACCGATATGGCTGGACAGCACCTGCAGAAGCTTGTAATTGTCGTAGGAGAAGAAATTCGGCTCGTGATGCACAATGAGGATAACCCCTTCGACTTGGCCGTTCACAATGATCGGCGACCCGATCAACGAACGCGCTTTCGTACGCATCATCAGGCTCGATTCAACTTTATTATTTGTCCAGTAGTCGGAAATAATCACAGGTTCCCTGGAAGAATAAATCAGCCCGGAGAAACCGTGGTCCAGCGTAAAAGTCTCATGGAACATGGCAGGCAAATTCGTTGCCTGAACGACAAGGCGCTCGCTGTCCTTGACTCTCTGAAGGAGGCAGCTGTAATCGGCTCCAAAGATGCTCAAAATTTCACTCGAAGCCGCATTAAAAATTTCATTCAAGCGCAAGCTTTGATTTAACTGCTTCGTAATCTCGTTAATCAGCCGCAGCTCGTTAATCATCAAATTCGACTGCTCGTACAGCTTTGCATTCTCAAAGGCCGTACCCGCGGAATCCGCCAGCAGAGACAGGAACTGCACGTCGGAAGGCAGAATCTCATCTTCATCGGATTCCATATAAAGAACGCCGTAAACCCCTTGCTTGCCGGTCAGCGGCGCCGCGATATGGCCTGTCGCATCATCGACGATCACGCGGCCCTCCATGAAAGCGCGTGTGCGAATATCCGTTTCCGACCGTTGAAAATGAAGCGGCTTCACCGCCAAGTTGGTTGAGTCGTTGTCTTGGGACAACAAAATGTCCACGCGCTTATTCGGATAAACGCGGTTCATGCAATCCGTCACTTCCGTCAAGACGGAATGAACGTCGATTTGAGCGTGCAGCTTTTTGGAAGCTTCAAATAAAATGTCGCGCTTTTTCGATTCGGCTTCCCGCTCTTTATAGCGCAAATTCAAATCTTTATATTTACTTCGTTCCACTGCAGCGAGCACACAGCTATGAAACGAGCTTGTAAGCTGGTAAAAGAAATGCGCAAGTTCATCCATTCCAGAAAAAGATTGGGAAAATAGTCCCAAACAACAAACAAACCTGCCTTCTGCATCGTAAACAGGGACCGCCACCCCCATCAAGCCATTCAGTGTTTTATCCGGATAATTTCCTGCAGCAATGGCGTGAAGACCTGGAGAAGCCGTGCAGCGGGCAATCGGATTATCCCCTCTCTCAGATGCTTTCCAGCTTGTTCCTGGGAACAGCAGCGGCTCCAGAAAAGGAAGACCAAGCGAACAGGAAGCAACCATGTTCAATTGACCGTCGGTGCATAACAACGCGGTTTGTTCGGGAAGCATGGTGGTTTCGAACAGTGATTTCCACTGGCCGACCGCTCCCGCCAATACGACGTTCCAACGAGATTCCTCGCAGGAGCAGTTACGAGAAAGAGTTAAGCCTTGACGGAGAAACACTTCAAAGTGTTCCGCGCGACCTTGAATCATTAGACTGCGTAGTGGCTCACTCATAAGGTTCTCCTCTCTGCACAACTATAGTCCTATTTACTGCTTCTATCATACTATTTTTCACATGCCGTTGTACACGATATTTTCAAGTGAATTTCAAGTTTGACTACTTGACACTGCCTCTGCTTTTTAATAAAATTAGAAGTCGAGTACCACCATGATTTCGGTGAATGCCATTTGTGATCACCCTCACTGCTTTTGCTCCTGCCAAGACAGCGGCTGAACTACTCTTGACAGGGAATCCTATCTATCGATTCGCAAGCAAAATCAGGCACTTGACTTCACCCTGACATCTTGATGCCAGTACAAAAAACAATTGTCAAGAGAAGGAGTTTTTCCTAAATGTCACGTTATACAGGCCCTAAATTTAAACTTAGCCGTCGCGTAGGTATTTCCTTGAGCGGCAACGGCAAAGACTTGAAACGCCCATTCCCTCCAGGTCAACATGGCCCAGGCCAACGCAAAAAAGTGAGCGGCTACGGCGTTCAATTAAATGAAAAACAAAAGCTGCGTCACATGTACGGTTTGAATGAAAAACAATTCCGCAACCTGTTCGACAAAGCTTCCAAACTTAAAGGTATCGCCGGCGAGAACTTCATGATCTTGCTCGAGAGCCGTTTGGACAACCTGGTTTACCGTCTTGGTCTTGCTAACTCCCGTGCCGGTGCGCGCCAACTGGTTGCTCACGGTCACGTAACCGTTAACGGCAAAAAAGTGGACATCGCTTCCTACATCGTTTCCACTGGCGACGTAATCTCCTTGCGTGAAAGAAGCAGAGGTCTTTCTTCCGTGAAAGAAGCTATTGCTAACCGCGTTCACGTGCCTGCTTACCTGGAATTCAACGAAGCTGCTGTTGAAGGCAAATACGTTCGTCTTCCTGAGCGTGCTGAGCTTCCTCAAGAAATTGACGAAAAACAAATCGTCGAGTTCTACAGCCGTTAATCCAATCAACCCCTTAGGGACTTCCCTAAGGGGTTTGTTTTGGTTCGAATGCAAAAAAAAGAACTGGGACTCCCAGTTCTTTTTTTCTTTGTTGCAAGCTTATGCGAATTGCACAAGAAAGTAATTCTTTTTACCGCGGCGAATGACCAGGTATGCATCCCCGATGCGACCAAGCTCGCCCGCGTTGGCTTCAAGACTCGTAACCTTCGCTCCGTTCACCGTGACAGCCCCGCTTTCAATGTCCGTACGCGCTTGACGCTTCGAAGGCGCAGCCCCTACCGCAACAAGCAGGTCGATCAGGAGTACGTCGTCGCTTTCCAGCGTCGTGGAAGGCACGTCTTTGAACGCTTCCTCAACTTCAGCGCGGGACAGCTCGCCGATGTTGCCGCTAAATAGCGCAGCTGTGATGTTTATCGCGCTCTCCAACGCTTCCGAGCCGTGCACCAGCTTCGTGACTTCCGCAGCCAACACTTTTTGCGCTTCTCGCTTCTCAGGCTGTGCGAGCACTTCCTGTTCCAATCGGTCGATTTCCTCGAGGGACAAGAATGTGAAGTATTTCAGGAAACGAACGACATCGTTATCCGCTGTGCCGAGCCAGAACTGGTAGAATTGGTATGGCGATGTTTTCGTTCCGTCGAGCCAGATCGCGCCGCTTTCACTCTTCCCGAACTTCGTGCCGTCGCTTTTCGTGACCAGCTTAAGCGTAGCACCGAACGCGCGGAAATCTCCCGTTTTGCCGATTAACTCAAGCCCAGCCGTAATGTTGCCCCATTGGTCGCTTCCTCCGATTTGCAGCGAGCAGTTTTTCAGCTCGGTCAATTTCAGGAAGTCATACCCTTGAAGAATCATGTAGCTGAACTCTGTAAACGAAATACCGCTCCCGATCCGGGAATCGACGGAATCTTTGGCGAGCATGTAGTTGACGGTAAAGTTTTTACCGACATCGCGCAGAAATTCAATGACATTGATCGAGCCCAGCCAGTCGTAGTTATTGACGAGCTGCGCAGGGTTCTCAATATCCGTCGAGAAATCGAGAAAACGCGATAGCTGATTTTTAATTTTTTGCGACCATTCTTGAACAATCTCCGGCCCATTCAGCGTGCGCTCATTCGCTTTACCGCTTGGATCGCCGATCAGCCCCGTTCCCCCGCCAACAAGCGCTAAAGGAATGTGTCCGGCCATTTGGAAACGGCGCAGCGTCAAGATCATCAGCAAGTTGCCGATATGCAAGCTGTCCGCCGTTGGGTCAAAGCCGCAGTACAAAACAACGCGTTCCTCTTTTAACTTTTTGTCCAAGCCTTCCCGGTCTGTGACTTGATTCAGCAAACCGCGCAATTCCAGATCCTTTAGTACATCCATCTGCAGCCTCTCCTTTTTCTGAAAATAAAAAAAGCCTTCTTATCCACAAAGGGACGAGAAGACTTAGCTCGCGGTACCACCCTAATTAAAACAGCAGCTTACGAAGGCTATTGTTAAGCGCTCGAATAGGCACAGCTGTTTTCACTCGACAACCGGTAACGGGGTTTAATCGGCCCATGCTACTGATGCTCGGCGAATCCGGCACGTTCCCACTGGCTGCTCGAGACCGTAATTCACTAACCTGCAGGTACCGGTTCGCACCATCCACCGGCTCTCTGAAAGCATCCGCAAGCTACCTACTGCTGATCTGTCCTCGCATTTGTAAAAGTTATAACATACCCCGCCCCAGGTTGTCAAACGCCAAATGCCTTACACCTTCGCCGTTCTTTAACGCAAAAATTGGGCAACTGTGGTATACTAGTAACGTTCATGTAAGGAGGAAATTGGAACTTATGCGTAATTTTTTTGCCAAATGGAATCGCCCGTGGGTACGAACGACGTTGAAAGTTACCGGGATTACCTTAAAATGGGCCGTCATTTTCGCCTTCTTGGCCGGCTTGCTTGGCGGCTTCGCTGCTTTCGGCTATGTCAGCGCGCTTGTCAAAAACGATCCGGTCCGCAGTGAGGATGCGATTCGCCAACAAATGCAAGACAATGCCATCACTGGCTTCGCGTACTTCAACGACGACACCGTCATCGGCCAGCTCCGCACGGAAGAAGACCGCCGGATGGCGCAGCTCAGCGACATTCCACAGCTTTTGCTAGACGCGGTCCTCTCCATCGAGGATACCGATTTTTACAACCACCGAGGCATCGATTTCCGCGGACTGTACCGTGCTGTCACGCAAAAGCTGCTGAACGAGGACGTTCAGACCGGCGGCAGTACGATTACCCAGCAGCTGGCCCGCCGCGTGTTCCTGACCTTGGATCGGGACGACGGACGGAAAGCCCGCGAGCTGCTTCTCGCTCTCCGCATGGAGCGGATCATGTCCAAGGACGAGATTTTGCTCGCCTATCTGAACAAAATTCCTTACGGCAACGGCTCCACCGGGTATAACCTGTACGGGATCAAAGCCGCAGCCAAAGGGCTGTTCAACATCGACGATTTGAATAAACTGAACATTGCGCAAACCGCCTATTTAGCCGGTCTGCCGCAATCCCCGTCGCAGTACTCGGCGTTCACCAGCAAACCGTCGTTCGATGAGGAAGGCTTCAAGAAAGCCATCACACGGCAGCAGCTCGTTCTTAAACGGATGCTGGAAGAGAGCAAAATTACAACTGAGCAGTACCAGGATGCGTTGAAGTTCGATATCAAATCGTCGATGCCGCAACCTTCGCAAAAGGCTTATACGACGTACCCTTACTTGATGATTGAGACGGAACAAGAAGCGGCGGAAATCTTGCTGAAAGTGCAGCAGCCAAATCTCGACCCCGTCAAAAATCAAGCAGCTTACAATGAAGCGCTCAAAAACGTCCACGCGCAAATGCTGCGCGGCGGCTATCAGATTTACACGACGATCGACAAAACGATTTACGACTCGATGCAGGAGATTGCCAGCAACGAGAAAAACTACGCTCCTACCGACGAGAAGAAAGGTCCCGAGCAAGTCGGCGCGATTATGATCGACTCGAAAACCGGCGCGATTAAAGGAATGATTGAGGGTCGCGACTTTTTTGAAGAGCAGCTCAATCATGCCACACAGGCTTACAGACAGCCGGGTTCCACGATGAAACCGATTGCCGCTTACATACCGGCGCTGGAAAAAGGGGTTTTACAGCCGGCCAGCATTCTGGACGACATCCCGCTCATTCTGAAAGACGGTGAAAAAGGCTTCCATCTTCCGGAAAACTGGGATCATAAGTTCCACGGTCTGATGACGGCAAGAAAAGCTTTAAACCAATCGTACAACATTCCGGCCATTGACGTGTTCCTTAACAAGGTTGGCATCAATAATGCTTGGGACTTTGCGAAGAAATTAGGTATCACATCCATCACTAAGGATGACTATTATGCGCAAACGGGCGTAATCGGTGGGCTTAGCAAAGGAACTTCCGTGAAGGAGCTCACCGGAGCCTACGCATCGATTCCGAACAAAGGAACCTTCAATGAGACGTTCATGATTCGCGAGATCAAGGATTCGAACGGCAAAGTGATTTATCAGCATGAACTGAAACCGGAGCAGGTGTACTCGCCGCAAACCGCTTACCTGATTACGGATATGATGAAAACGGTCATCTCCCAAGGTACAGCGACAGACTTGATGAAAAAGTACAAATCGTACGGCAAGATCGAGATTTCGGGCAAAACCGGTTCGACGCAGGATGATGCGGACGCCTGGTTCATGGGCTTCACGCCGGATATTACGGTAGGTGTTTGGATTGGCTATGATCAACCGATCAACAAGCTGTCCTCCAAAACGCTGCAAACGTATCACGCCAAAGACGTTTGGGCTTTGATTATGAACAAAACAATCGAACAAAAGCCCGAACTATTCCCGAACAAAACGTTTGCGAAACCGGAAGGCATCGTATCCGCAACCGTGTCCAGCTTGTCGGGCATGCTGCCCAGCGAGCTCACGACGGCTTCGAACCTGCAAGTTACAGATATTTTCAACAAGAAATATTTGCCGACCGAGACGGATAACGTCATGGTCAAAATGAAGGTGAGCTCCTTCGGCGGGCTGAACTATATTGCGCAAGAAGCGACGCCAGCCGATTTCGTTCAGGAGAAAACCGTCATCAAACGGCAAAAATCCATTACCCAGCTGCTCAAGGAAATCGAGGCTGCCATGAGCAAGCTGCCGGAGAAAAATAGAAAGCCGCTGGACTTCTACAAACCGGAAGATTACGATGTCGATGCACCATCGGAAACCGATCCCCGTGTCGATGACGGCAAGGCGCCGCAGGCGCCTGCGAACGTCACGGCGGTCAAATCGGGCGATAGCGCCACGATTACGTTCCAACCCGGTGCAGAGGCGGATCTCGTCGGCTATCGCCTCTATCGCTCTGACAACCATGGCAAATTCCAACTGCTTGGCGGTAAAGTCGTCATGGTCGGAGCGGAGGCGAAATTTACCGACCAGCCGCCGGCAGGCGGCCCGGCCGGCTATTATGTAACCGCAGTAGATGTGGCCGGCAAGGAATCCACTCCGAGCCGAGCTGCTTATACGGATGGTAGTACGCTCGATTCCCTCTTCGTCCCAGGTCTGGACGGCAGCGGGCTCGGACCTAACGGCGGAGGCCCTTCCCCAACCCCGGGGACACCGGGTCAGGAGAACAGCAGCGGCAATACCGGCGCGAACGGTGACAGCACCAACAGCGGCAAACCGAACGCGAAAGACGTCCCTTCTGCCCCAACCGGCCTGAAAACAAAAATGGACGGTCCGTCGCTGGTCATCTCCTGGAAAGCGAATGCGGCGAAGGATAAAGTGAAGCATTACAATGTGTACTACAGCGACAAGGAAAAAGGAACCTTTACCAAGCTTGGCGCCGTAGACAGCGGGACGGAATTCCGCTATTATGCGGCTGTATACAACGGCTACTACAAAGTAACCGCCGTGAACGATGCGGGAGAGTCTAAATTCTCCGCTGTCATTGCGTATAATCAATAACACGAACTACAAAGGGCTGCTCCTCTAGGCGAAAGAAGCCGCGGGGAGCAGTCTTTTTTTGCATAAAAACAGCCTTCCCCACACCTTATACAAGATGCAGAGAAGGCTGTTTAAGCTTCCGCCTAGTCTTCGATCGTTGACAAGTCGCCTGTCGGCAAATTCAGTTCCCACGCTTTGAGGACGCGGCGCATGATTTTACCGCTGCGCGTTTTCGGCAGCTTATCCTTGAATTCAATTTCACGAGGCGCCGCATGTGCGGACAAGCCCTCTTTCACAAACTTCGCGATGTCCGCCTTCAGCTCGTCAGACGGCGTAAAGCCCTCGCGCAGCGCGATGAATGCTTTGATGATTTCGCCGCGCATTGGATCCGGCTTACCGATAACCCCGGCTTCCGCGACCGCTGGATGCTCGACCAGCTTGCTTTCGACTTCGAACGGACCTACACGCTCGCCGGCCGTGTTGATGACGTCATCGACGCGTCCCTGGAACCAGAAGTAGCCGTCTTCGTCCATGTAAGCGGAGTCGCCGGATACGTACCAGCCCGTCAAGCGGAAGTATTCTTCGTATTTTGCAGGATTGTTCCAGATCTTGCGCATCATGGATGGCCAAGGCGTTTTGATCGCCAGATTGCCCATGCGATTCGGTGGCAGTACATTGCCTGCATCGTCGATGATCGCCGCTTCCACCCCTGGGATCGGACGGCCCATTGAGCCTGGCTTGATCGCCATGGACGGATAGTTACAAATTAACTGGCCGCCAGTTTCCGTCATCCACCACGTATCGTGAATACGCTGGTTGTACACTTTCATGCCCCAACGCACGACTTCCGGATTCAGCGGCTCGCCGACGCTCAGCACGTGGCGCAGTGCAGACAAATCATAAGCAGCGGATACGTCGTCGCCTGCGCCCATCAGCATACGGAACGCGGTAGGCGCACTGTACCAAACGGTAACTTTGTAACGTTGCAGGGTGTTGTACCAATCCTGCGGTGAGAAGCGCCCGCCGCGGATGACGTTCGTAACGCCGTTCAGCCATGGCGCGAAAATCCCGTAAGATGTACCCGTTACCCAGCCCGGGTCGGCCGTACACCAGTAGATATCGTCCTCTTTGAGATCGAGTACGATTTTGCCTGTATAGTAGTGCTGCAGCATCGCGTTCTGAACGTGGAACACACCTTTTGGCTTGCCGGTAGAGCCCGATGTGTAATGTATGATCAAGCCGTCCTCGCGGCCCAGCCATTCGATGTCCAGTTCTGTCGATGCATTCGCCATTTCTTTGTGAAAATCAACATGCCCTTCACCCAACTCAAGATTCTCGCCAACGAGAATAACGTGCTTCAAGTGCGGCAGTTCGCTTTGTGGCACACGGGAAAGCTGGCTAGGCGTTGTAATGATCGCTACCGCTTCGCTGTCCGCGAGACGGTCCTTGACCGCCGTTTCCATGAACGCTTCAAACAACGGTCCAACGACCGCGCCGACTTTGAGACAGCCCAGCAGTGAATAGTACAATTCCGGCGTGCGCGGCATGAAAATGAAAACGCGTTCACCTTTGCCAATTCCCAAACGGCGAAGCACATTACCGAACTGGTTGGACTTGTCCCGCATTTGCCCGAACGTGATGGCCTCGTCTCTTGTGGCATCGCTGTAATACAGCGCAATTTTGTCTTTTTTGCCGCCTTCCGCATGACGGTCAATCGCTTCATAAGCCATGTTCACTTTACCTGTTTCATACCAGGAGAAGTTTTTCTCGATGTCTTTCCAATCAAAATTGGCATGAGTTTGTTCATAATTGTCCATATTGGGATTCGAAGATACCGCTTGAATGATTTCCTCTTTCATACCTTCCATAAATACAAACCCTCCTCACGAGATAAAACCGCTTTCATTTTAGTGAAGAATTCGCGCAAAATGTGAGCGATTTTTGACACATTCTATTATATCACAAGAAGAAATATTCGCCTACGGGTAAGTTTAGCTATGATTTCCAGGGGAAGTTTGGTATATAAGTAGTAGGACCGATTGGTAAAGGAAATTTGCCTATTATGCTGTTTTTTAAAAGGAGAGCCAAGATTATGGAGCATATCAAAATTTATCACGCACATCGCTTGCTTGCAGCTCCCCATCATCCAGAAATCATCATTGAAGGCCCGGTTGCCCCAGGGCATCTCCGCGAGCTTACTATGCATCCCAAGCTTGACGCTTTTCGCAGGCCGCAGGAGCAGCTTGAGGCGCTGATCGAAATTGCCGAGCTGCCGGAAGGCCGCATTATCCTGGCCAGAGACGGTTCCACCATTGTCGGCTACGTCACCTTTCACTATCCGGACGAGATTGAGCGTTGGTCGCAAGGCAACATGCCCGATCTCATCGAGCTTGGCGCGATTGAAGTGGCCGACGATTACCGCTCTCTCGGGCTTGGTAAGAAATTGATCAAGCTTGCTTTTGAAGAAGATCAAATGGAAAACGTGATTACGTTTACAACGGAATATTATTGGCACTGGGATCTCGAGAACAGCAAGCTCACCGTATGGGAATATCGAAAGATGATGGAGAAGCTCATGAAGAGCGTCGATATGGTCTGGTTTGCAACCGACGATCCGGAAATCTGTTCACACCCGGCCAACTGCCTCATGGTTCGCATCGGCAAAAACGTGCCGCTCTCTTCGATTGAGCAGTTTGACCGCATCCGCTTTCAGCAGCGCTTCATGTATTAGCCGCTTCACATGACATAGTAGTCCATTCGGGGGAATATGGCACATGACGAATCGTAAGCAGCCCGTCTTTATTTATGATGAACGGGAGACGCAATACAAGTTCAATGACGACCATCCATTTAACCAGCTTCGGTTGACGATGACCGTCGATTTGCTGCGCCAAGCAGGCGCGCTGCCGGACAGCGTGATCGTCACCGCACAGGCGGCGACGGAGCAGGACCTGCTGCGTGTACACACGCCCGCCTATATCGAGGCGGTCAAAGCGCTGAGCAGCCCGCAACCTGAGGAGCGCTGGATCAAGGAAGCCGGCCGCTTCGGGTTGGATACGGACGATACGCCGTATTTTCCGGGCATGCATGAGATTACCGCAAATGTGGTCGGCGGCTCGATTCACGCTGTCGATCTCGTGATGAGCGGCGAGGCGCCGCATGCCCTCCACTTAGGCGGCGGCCTGCACCATGCGATGCAAAGCAAAGGCGCGGGCTTCTGCGTCTACAACGACGCCTCGGCCGCCATCGCCTACGCCAAGGAGAAGTACGGCGCCAAGGTGCTCTACATCGACACGGACGTGCATCACGGCGATGGCGTGCAGTGGAGCTTCTACAGCGACCCGCAGGTGGCGACGTTGTCGATTCACGAGACCGGGAAATACTTATTCCCGGGCACCGGGGCCGTGAACGAACGCGGTGAAGGCGAAGCGTTCGGTACGAAGGTGAACGTCCCCGTGGAGCCGTACACCGAGGATGAATCGTGGCTGGAGTGTTTCAGCGAGGTGCTCGGCGAGCTGATCGCCCGCTTCCAGCCGGATTTGATCATTTCCCAGCATGGGTGCGACGCCCATGCGTTCGACCCGCTTGCGCACGTGCACTGCTCCATGCACGTGTACAAAGCCATGCCCGAGCTTATCCATCGCCTTGCGCACCAGTGGTGCGCAGGGCGGTGGGTCGCGCTCGGGGGCGGCGGGTACGACATCTGGCGCGTCGTACCGCGGGCCTGGAGCCTGCTCTGGCTCGTGATGAGCGAGCAGGCGCTCTTAGGCCAGCTGGAGGCGGAGCCCCAGCTGAGGCTGCCTCAGGCGTGGCTGAACGCCTGGCAGGGCAAGAGCCCGGTCCAGTTGGTGGACACCTGGCTGGACCCGGTGGAAACGTGGTCGCCGATTCCCCGGCGACAGGCGATTGCCGAGAAGAATCGGCAAACCAAAGAGATCGCGATGATGTACTTGAAATAAATCATCCTCCTGTTGAGACACAACCGGAGCGAAGCTGCGACGAAAGGATTCGTGAGACGTTATGCAGCACGAAGCCTGACCATTTCCATGGGGAACGTCGATGCGCTATTTAAGCAAATTTAGCTAATTGGCACTTCAAAAGGAGCGTATGGCCCTTATTTGCAGCTTTTCCCCCTTCTGGGAGGGTTGAATGCCCAAATAGCGCCTCCTCGCTCCGCCTGGTGGCACAAATCACGGAAAATCCGCTAGATAGCGTCATCTCGTTCCTCTTCAGTCAAGAGGTAGCATCCATCTTAATGAAAAGCTCAATCCCTCAGCCGGTCGGTGCCAGGGTTGAGTTTTTTGTTCGTTCTGCCTTCGCGGGATTCCATTGTGCTCCCCCAAACTACGCGCCTTTCATCGCAAACTTTCGACGAGATCATGTATTTAGTACAGTGAAATTCTGAAAATTGGCCGATTTCCCGAACTATCCTGTATTTCATACAGGTAAATCATCGATAATAGGCACTTTTTCCAGAAAACCACGCCAGACGACGAGAATTTGCTATAAGTTTTACAGGTCTTGCACCATATTGGACCGTTTTCAAGAAATTTCCTGCACATTTTGCAGCAAATGTCCCGACAGGCTCTGCAGAAAGCACTGGCGAGGGTCTGCAGTAGGCTCCGTTAAGGCCTGCAGAATCCTACGGTAAGGCCTGCAGAATCCTACGGTAAGGCCTGCAGAATCCTCCGGTAAGGCCTGCAGAATCCTACGGTAAGGCCCGCAGAATCCTCCAGTAAGGCCTGCAGAATCCTACGGTAAGGCCTGCAGAATCCTACGTCGAGACCCGGAAAGACCCGCAACGTCAAAAAACCGCCCGGCAAACGCTGCCGGACGGTCCCAATTTTACGCCAAATGTTTCACTATATCCTCGACCATCTTATACGAATTCTCGGAGGCTTGCACCGTGAACTCCGCGAAATTCACGTGAGCCGAGCCATCGGCTTTGTCAGACATGGAGCGCAGCACGACGTATGGAATCGCGTTCATCGAGCATACCTGCGCCACGGCGGCGCCTTCCATTTCCACGCAAACGCCTTCCAACTCTTGATGCAGACCCGCGACAACGTCGCGGCTTGCGATGAACTGATCGCCGGAGAGCACTCTCCCCTTCTTCACGCGGCCCGGGAATAAGCGAGCGCCGGACGCCTCCGCCAGCTCCACAAGCTTCGGATCCGCTTGAAAGATGGATGTCCCTTCATACGGAATGATGCCGCGTGCAAAACCGAGCGCCGTCACATCCATATCATGCTGCATGCATTCGCTGGAAATCACGATGTCCCCGATTTGCAGCTCGGGAGAGACCGCTCCTGCTACGCCAGTAAAAATAACAGCGCTCGCGCCAAATTGATCAATCAAAATTTGCGTCGTTACCGCCGCATTCACTTTGCCGACGCCTGTGCGGCAGACGACGACGTCCTTCTCGTAAAAGCGGCCTTCCCGGAAGGTAATGCCTGCTTTGACGGTTTCCCGAATGTCTGTCATGTGGGCGACCAACAGTTCGATTTCTTCGTTCATCGCACCGATGAGCGCAATTTTCTGTGTCATTCTTTTTTCTCCTTCTACACATGGTTTGCACAAGAAAGCCCCTACCCCGCTGTCATCCCGGCAGGAACGACGCGGATAGAGGCTTGTCCGTGTATCTTACGACTTCGCTGCAACCGAATTCCGGTTGATCAATTCATGCGGCAAAATAACCTGCATGTTGTCCGTGGATTCCTTGTTCATCAATTTGGTGAGCAAGCGCATGGAGACGGCACCAATATCGTACATCGGCTGCGCCACAGTCGTCAGCATCGGGCGCACCATCGACGCCATGCGAATGTTGTCGACGGAGATCACGGCGATGTCTTGCGGCACGCGCAAGCCGTTGTCCTGAATCGTGTGGATGGCGCCAATGGCCATTTCATCCGTTGCCGAGAAAATCGCCGTCGGTCTTGGCGATAGCTCAAGGAAATAGTTCACCGCGTCTACACTTGACTCGTAGCGGTAGTTCCCGATGCGCACGTACTCGTCGCGAACCGGAATGCCCGCTGTTTCCAACGCGCGCTTATAACCCTGATAGCGTGCAAAACCGTTAGCCGGGTCCTGCAACGTGCCGGAGATCATCGCGATATCGCGATGCCCGTTCTCAATCAAAACCGTCACAGCGTCAAATGCCGCTTTCTCATGATCGATGTCGACAGAAGGCATCGTGTGGTTCTCGTCCTTCGTACCACACAGCACAACCGGCACTGAGGACGTGCGGAACGCTTGAATGTGCTCGTCCGTCACGACGCCGCCCATGAACAGCAGGCCGTCGACTTGCTTCTCCAACAGCGTGTTGATGACGCGAATTTCTTTTTCTTTCTTTTTATCCGCATTGCACAAAATGATGTTGTAGTGGTACATGTTCGCAATATCTTCAATACCGCGCGCCACTTCTGCGAAAATTGAGTTGGAAATATCGGGAATGACGACACCGACTGTCGTCGTTTTCTTGCTGGCCAGACCTCTTGCTACGGCATTCGGACGATAGCCCAAACGCTCGATCGCTTCAAAAACCTTCTTGCGTGTTTGCGGTTTCACATTTGGATTGTTATTCACAACCCGAGACACAGTTGCCATGGATACGCCTGCTTCTCTTGCCACATCATAAATGGTTACGGTCACGGTTACTCTCTCCATTTTCACAAAGTATTCTGCGAACCTAGTATATGAAGGTAATGATACGACAAATTAATCCATCTTGCAATGTAAAATGAAAATGCTTTGAAACTAATTTCAAATATTTTTCATAAGATGACGGGATCTGAGCGCCTTTGATAACAAAAAGAGGGTGCCCAAGGTCCGGTAATGACCATATGGGACAGCCCCCTGAGAAGATTAAGTGGAAATGGCGCTCTGTGTAATCTGCGACAATCGTTTCCGAGTTTCCTCCGCCCAAGGCTCGTCCCCAAGTGATTGTGCCAGAAGCATAATGTCCAAAAGCTCGTTGATGCGATCTTCCACGATTTTTTCCATCGAGTCGTTGATGTGCTCTTTCTCCGTCACTTTCAAGAGAAGAAACGCCACCTCCGAAATCTCATGAAAGAAAAGCTGCTGTTTCTCCGGCTTGCTCCCCAGTTTGGCAATGAGCCCGGTAAGCTCAGGCTTCACATGGGCGACAACCTCGCTGCGAACGCAAGTTTCGCAAGAATAAATCGGAACGTTTTCAATATCCACTTTGTTTTGATAAATTACCGTACGCAGACGAAGGTTCATCGTGCGTCCGCACTTACAAATCTTTTGCATTCTAACACTCCTTCACTGACAGGCGGCAAGTCCCTAGTTGCTTGTACTAAGGTATTCTACGATCCCTCTGAATTTCCTTCCGAGGCATGCGTAGTAGTTTTTCCCACCAGTGGAAAGGAGTAGGCTGATTTACCTATCGCCCACCAAATTGGATAAGCTCATCCACAAAACGTTTGGAGAATGCAGGCAGATCCGGCGGTCTGCGACCGGAGATGATGTTGCGGTCAACGACCACCTCTTCATCCACCCAGGTTGCGCCCGCATTTTCCAGATCGTCGCGGATGCCCGGCGTTGACGTCATCGTATAGCCGTTCACGATTTTGGCGGAGATCAGTACCCAGCCGGCATGACAAATTTGTGCGATCGGCTTGACATCCGCATGAAATTCCTTTGTCAGGCGGATGACGTCGGGATAGCGACGCAGTTTATCCGGCGCCCAGCCGCCCAGTACATACAGCCCGATGTAATCTTGCGATTTGACCTCGTCGAAAGCAAAGTCCGTCGTAATGGGTACGCCGTATTTACCGTGATACACGGTTCCCGCCTTCGGACCGACGATATCCACAGTAGCGCCAGCTTCTCGCAAGCGGAGAACCGGGTACCACATCTCCAAATCTTCGAATTCTTCGTCTACAAAAGCCAATACTTTCAGTCCTGTTAATGACATGCCCTATGCCCCTCCTGCAATCGATTCTTTGTGCTCCGTTTCGGTGAGCAATTCGATAATTTCATCGCTTGTTCGGCATACGAGGATGCGGTCGACCAACGTTTTGCATACCGCCGAATCGCTCGCAAGCAGCCTGTGCTTCACTTGCAGCAGCGTCTGCACCGAAATGCTCAGCTCCTCGATGCCAAGTCCCAGCCAAATCGGAAGCGCGCGAATATCGCCCGCCATTTCGCCGCAGACGCCGACGGGAATGCCCGCCCTTTTGCCTGCGTCAATCACAAGCTTGAGCATGCGAATGACCGCAGGATGATAAGGATTGTATAAGTGCGCGATCGTTTCGTTCATGCGATCTACGGCCAGGACATACTGGACGAGGTCATTGGTGCCGATGCTCATAAAATTCACTTCAGTCGCCAGCACATCGGCAATCAGCGCGGCAGCCGGCACTTCAATCGTCAGGCCAACCTCGATGTCCGGATTAAACGGCACTCCTCGCTCGGTGAGATCGGCTTTGGCCCGCTCCAGCAGCGTTTTAGCCTGCCTTACCTCGTCTAATGACGTAATCATCGGATACATGATTTTCACGTTTCCGTAATGACTCGCCCGCAAAATTGCCCTGAGCTGCGCTAGAAACAGCTCGCTGCGGTCAAGGGAAATACGAATCGCTCGATAGCCAAGGAACGGATTGTCTTCTTTCGCGAGCGGCAAATAGTCCAGCTTCTTATCGCCGCCAATATCAAGCGTGCGGACCACAATTGGACGCCCTTTGAGCTGAATCGCCGCGTGGCGGTACACTTCAAATTGCTCGTCTTCCGTCGGCAAGGAGTCGCGGTCCATATACAGATACTCCGTCCGGAACAAACCGACGCCGGATGCACCGTTGCGGATCACCTGATCAATCTCCATGATGGAGTTAATATTCGCATGAAGGTTCACTAGGCTTTGATCCAGCGTTACTGGCGCAACATCGGCAATTTCCTGCAAGCTCTCCTTAAAATCCAGCCAATTTTTTTGCCGCATCTGATAGCGTTCGATGGTGATTTTATCCGGATTGATGTACAGCGTTCCTTCTTGGCCGTCAATGATCAGGAAATCGCCGTTCTGGATCGGTCGCAGCAGCTTGCCCTCCAGACCGAGCACGTACGGAACCGACATCGCGCGCGCCATGATCGACACATGGGAATGCGTGCCTCCGAGAATCGTCAGCAGCCCGAGCACATTCGACGGATCGAGATGCGCCAGCTGTGACGGCGTGAGCTCTTTCGCTACCAAAATATACGGATGATCGTTTGGCGGCACCGTCTGGTTGGTATCGCCCAGCAAGTGCTTGAGCAGGCGATTGCCGACATCCTTAATATCGAGCGCCCGCTCTTTCATGTATTCGTCATCGATCAAATTGAACATGTCGACAAATTTGTCGATCACTTCTTTAACCGCGACTTCCGCCGCTTTGTACTGCAGCTCGATGATCCCCTGGATCTCATTCATAAAAATCGGATCTTCCAGAATCGCCAGATGCGCATCGAAAATATAGGCCTGATCCTGGCCGACCACTTCTTTGATCTCCTGCTTGATGAGTTCGAGCTCATCCTTGGAGGAGCGGATGCCGTCATATAAACGCTCAAACTCGTAAGCGAGGTCGGTGACGTCAATCATTTTTTCCGGAAAATCCCATTCCCAGGTTGGAATTACGAAGGCTTTGCCCATTGCAATGCCCGAAGAAGCTCCTATCCCTCTAATCATCCGTTTGTCCCCCCTTCGGATTTAGTAGGCTTCAGAACCACAGACATCACGGAGGCCTGGCCTTTTTTAACCGGCTTGTACGGCGCAAAGCTCCATGATTTGACGATGTCCGGATTGGTGATAATCATCGGTGTCGCCAGCGAAGAGGCAAGCTTTTTCACTTTATTGTAATTGAATTTGACCAAAAGTTGGCCGGGCTCAACGCGATCACCTTCCTTCACGACGGCATTGAAGCATTTGCCGGGAAGGCTGGATGTATCGATGCCGATGTGCAGCAGCACCTCAAGCCCTTCTTCCGTGACAATCCCGAGTGCATGCATCGTCGGGTAAATGTGGACGATGGTACCCGCAACCGGTGAGAACAGTTCCCCTTTCTCCGGGATGAAGGCGACGCCGTTGCCGACTAGGCGCGATGCAAAAATTTTATCCGGCACCTCCTCGATCGGAATCATGCGTCCCTGCATCGGCGCTGTAAAGAGGACGACATGAATATCTTTGCGCAGCACTTTCATGATTTCTTCTCGAATGAGTTCTGAAAATGTCCCAAACACGACTTGTACATTGCCTCCTCCAAGACGAATGACGCCTGCTGCTCCCAAGTGTTTAAGTGCCGTGATGTCCATCAGACGATCGTTGACAAGTGTAAGTCGCAATCTTGTAATGCAGGCTTCAATCTTCTTAATATTTTCTTTCCCGCCAAGCGCCTGTAAAATAAGCGGAGACCGGTACGGGATATCCCCTGCCCATTCTTCCAAAGGCGAGCCTTCTTCCCGTCCCGGCGTCGGAATCCGAAAACGCTGAATCGCCCAGCGGAACAAGAAGTAATATAAGAGCCCGTAGACGATGCCGATCGGAATCAGCAGCAGGCCGTTGTGCGCGAGGTGCAGGTTGATAATATAATCAATCGCTCCGGCTGAGTAGGAGAATCCGTGATGAATATTCAGCTCGTACGCAATCCACATCGCAGCCCCCGATAGAATCGCATGAACGACAAACAGATACGGCGCCACAAAAAGAAATGCGAATTCAATCGGCTCGGTCACTCCGGTTAAAAAGGAAGCCAGCGCAGCGGTAAGAAACGTCGCCCTGATTTTGGGCTTCAAATCTTCCCGCGCTTCCCCGATAATGGCAAAGGCGATGGCCGGCAGCGCAAACATCATGATCGGGTATAAGCCCGCCATGTAAATGCCAGCCGTAGGATCGCCCGCGAAGAATCGCGGCAGATCGCCATAGGCATACTGGCCTGAAGGTTCTTTGTAAGCGCCCACCTGAAACCAGAAGAAGTTGTTTAGAATATGATGCAGCCCCGAAGGCACGAGCAAACGGTGACCGATACCGTACAAAAAGGCGCCGAAGCCCCCTAATCCAAGCAGAAACGAGGACAACTTGCCCATCCCCACTTCCAAATAAGGTCCGATGCCGATCATAATATACGAAACAATTAAGGTTGCGAAGCCCATAATCAGCGGTACGATCCTCGGTCCGCCAAAAAATTGAATATACTCCGGCAGCTTTACATCTTTAAAGCGATGATAAATAATAGCGGACAAAAGCCCGATCAGGATACCGCCGGACACTCCTAGTTGAAATTGCGAGCCCAGCTGATGTTCAACCAGCCGCGTAAACATAAAGTATCCGAGCATGGCCGACAAGCCGGCGATGCCCGCACTTTCCGTTAATCCGAGCGCAACGCCAACCGCAAAAATAATCGGTATATAATCAAAGACGGTTCGCCCGGCGAGCATCAGCATATCTCCAAAGCCCGCGGCATGTACAGCATCCCAAGGCAAATCCCCTAACCTGAGCAGTATCGCAGAAATAGGAAGCGCAATGGTAGGCAGCATTAAGGAGCGGCCAAGCTGTTGTAAGTTCCCCATCCAGTTCAAACGGATGCTACCTCCTTCGCATAGTCGAACCTTTCTATTGTGAACGCGAATAGGCTCTTCTCAAATCGTATAGCTTGTGCGTGCGTTTGTCAAAACAAAATAAGGGCTGGCATTCGCACTGGAAATTCCTTTCAGCTACATTCTAAACACATAAATTGACTAAGTCATCGCGTATCTGGCATACTATTCTTGTACCATTACCATTCTCAGGGAGGTTTTATGCACATGTCTTATGATGTCATTGTTGTCGGCGCAGGTCCAACAGGCGCGAGCGCTGCGCTTTTCACGTCCAAAGCAGGAAAATCCACGCTTGTGATCGATAGCGACCAAAGTGTGACGAAAAGAGCCTGGATCGAGAATCATTACGGCGTGGACGGCATCACCGGCCCAGATCTCGTTGAGATCGGGAAGAAGCAGGCCGCGAAGTTTGGTACCGAATTTAAACAAGGCAAAGCCGTTAAACTAGTGTCTACAGCTGAAGGGCTTCAAGTTTCGACGGAAGACGCTACATACACCGCTAAGCACGTGATTTTGGCGACAGGGTTGTCAGTAGATCTCGCAGAGGCTTCCGGCATCGAAATCAAGCCAGGCACGGAGCCGCGCATCAAATCGATCGTCGGCGTGGACAGCCAAGGCAAGACGAACGTCCAAGGCGTCTGGGCGGCAGGAACAGTTGCCGGCGTCAGCATGCACACAATCATTACAGCAGGCGACGGCGCCAAAGTAGCAATCAACGTGATCAGCGAGCTGAACGGAGCTCGTTATGTCGACCATGATGTTTTAAAAGCGTAGTCTTATATAAAAACCGCTAACGACGTCCCTCCAAGGGAGCTGTTAGCGGTTTTTTGCGTTATGGCTGTCGCGGATGAAGAATCGCGTCCTCGACTTTGATGCAGCGGTCCATAATGACTTCAAGACCGGCGTCCTGCGCGATTGCGGCCGCTTCCTCGTTCACGATGTCAAGCTGCAGCCAGAACACCTTCGCATTAATCTTGACCGCCTCCTCAGCGACCGGTACAACCTGATCCGCGCGGCGGAATACGTTGACGATATCGACCGGCTCCGGAATATCGGAGAGCGACGGATAGCACTTCTCGCCTAAGATGTTTTCGGCATTCGGATTAACCGGAATGATCCGATAGCCTCTCTTTTGCATCGCTTCCGCGACCATATAAGACGTCCGATCCGACTTATCCGACAGACCGACAACGGCAATATTGCCGGCTCCTGCGAGTATTTCCTTGATACGTTCTCTGGACGGATTATCAAACCCCATATGTAACGCACTCCTTCTTATTTGGAATAAGTAAGACCTTGTTTTCCCATGGCTTCCCAGCTGTCCATGAACTGCTTTTTGTTCACTTGTACCTGCTTGCCACCGTTATACGGATCGTTCAAGTATACATTCGTTTCATCGTAGCCGACGAGAACGACAGCGTGCTCCGAATATGTCGTTTGAATCGGGCCGAGCGAAGTATCCCAGGTCACCCATTTATAAGGCAATTGATAGTCGATCGTCGTCCACACGATAACCGGAATTCCCTTGGCAATCTGCTGCTCGTAAGCTTCAAACGGCTTGCCTGTCACATCGATCGCCTGCGGCACGTACTGTTTCAATAACGGGAACAGACCTGCATGATAAATGCCGAAGCCGCGCTGCTTGCGGAATACATCGCCGACAAAGCCCACGTTAGGGTTGCCCCAATAAGCGATGCTCCCGTCAGCGTTCAGTTTCTCCTGCGTGGTGTCGCGCGGCATTTCTTCAACGAGCTCCATCTTCGATTTCGCGATGCCATAATGTTGCAAAAGCATCGTCAAACTCGTAATTTCACAGCCTGCCGGCAGCTCGGGGAACTGAGATACCGCGGGGACATCAATCATCGCTGATAATTTCACTTGGCTGGCTGGGGAAGGCGTTGGTTCTACCTTACCCGCTGACGTCGGAGACGGCACAGGCGGCTCCCCTGCTGCCAGCGCTACCGTCGAAGGCGCAAAGAGCAGCGGCTCCTGATCGGTCGCTTTGGCGTACAGCAGGACAACGAGCACGGAGCTGGCGAACACCAGACCTGCAACGAGAAACAATCCGAATGTCACCTTCAAGCCCTGCCAAAGAATTCTCATGCTGACTCACCTACTTGCCCATAATCTTATTATTCCTCAACAAGCTCGACTTTCGCGCCGATGGAACGCAAATGATCGAAATATTGGGGATATGACTTCGCTACGTGATGCGCATCGCGAATGGTCAAGCCTTTCTCCGAGCGAAGGCCGACAACGGTAAGCGCCATAATAACGCGATGGTCGAAATGCGCGTTGATTTCAACGCCGCCCGTAACGCCTTCCGGCTTGCCATGAACGATAATTTCGGCTTGACGCTCTTCCACGTCTGCACCGGCTTTGCGAAGCTCATTCAAATAATCGGTGATACGGTCGCATTCCTTGTAGCGCAGGTTCTCTACATTATAGAAACGCGAAGTGCCCTTCGCGAATACGGCCGCCGCTACCATCGCCAACACCGCATCCGTGAAATGGTCGCCGTCGAATTCGCCGGCCACTAACTGCTGATTGCCGCGGACATGAACGACACCGTTATCGTGTGTCAAGTTCACGCCCATGGCGCGAAGCACATCCACGCACGCTTTCTCACCCTGCTTGCTGTTCTCTTCCAAACGCAGTACGCGAACGTCCGAGTTCGTGACGGCCGCAGCCGCCAAAATTGCAGCTGATCCAGGGTAATCGCCTTGGATGACATACTCCTTTGCTTGATAGGATTGTCCTCCAGGGATGCGATAATGCATCAAATCATCGCTTGCATGTACAACGATACCGGCTTGCTGCATAACCTCAAGCGTTTGACCGACGATAATTTTGGATTTCAGATCGTGAAGCACTTCAATTTCCGTGTCTTCCTCAAGCAGCGGCGTCATAAAAAGCAAGGAGCTGAGGAACTGCGAGCTCACGTTGCCGGAAACCGTCAGTTTGCCTCCGCGCGGCTTGCCGCCCTTGATCGTAATGGGCAGACGACCGTTGTTATGCTCGACTTCCACCCCCATTTGCTGCAGCGTGTCAATCAGATCATCGTGCGGGCGCTTGCCCAGTGATTCCGGATAGGTATTGACAAACGTAAGATCAGGACAAAATGCCGCAATCGACATCAAGAAGCGAAGCACAGCGCCCGCGTTGCCGACGTTCAGTTCGGACACATGCTTCGGATGTTTGCCGAAGCCGGTGATCACGATTTTCTCATCGTCCTCTTCGATAATCGCGCCCAGATCGCGCACGCAGCGGCGCATCGCATCGCTGTCCTCGCTATGCGCAGGATAGTATATCGTGCTTGTCCCTTCGGCGAGCGCGCCAATCAGGAGATAGCGGGTCGTATAGTTTTTGGAGGAAAGGGCGTTGATTTCCCCCAGGAGATGACTTGTAGGATAAACGATGGCTTTCATGTAAATGGACGGCTCCTTCACAAATAAATAATTATGTACAGTTTCCGCGTTGAACAGAAACCTAGCTTCCAATGTTATATTGCCAGTGTACCATACGAAATAGAACTTGGGAACCTTGCGATCCTTTTCCAACTAATGTCCGAAAGCGGTCCGTGCGTTTGACATCTCGCGTTTTTGTTTCTATCATACGGAGATGAGGGGGATACCCCTTAGTAAGAGAAGGAGGTCACACCATGGATACAATTCTGCCATCCGAAGTCAAAGCACGCCTCGCGAACGGTGAAAAGCTGGTCATCGTCGACGTACGCGAAGATGAAGAAGTAGCGCAAGGCATGATTCCAGGCGCCGTACATATCCCGCTCGGGCAGCTGCCTGACCGAATGAACGACATCCCTAAAGCCGAGGAAGTCATCCTCGTCTGCCGCAGCGGCAATCGCAGCGGGCGCGCACTTGCGTTCTTGGAAGCGCAAGGCGTCAGCGGACTCAAAAACATGACCGGCGGCATGCTGGAGTGGGAAGACTAAGGGCGCTTTTCAAAATTACCGCCCACAGTTTCAGACAAAACCACCGGGCCTACGGCGATTTGTCTGAAACGTAGCGGTACTTTTAGGAATGACGCCTAGCTTGTCCACTTCTCGCTAACTCATCCGGCCGACAATCTCCTCGACGATCTGTTCCACCGTGAGCGCCGTTGTGTCAATCGTGACGTGCGCAAAATCGTACGCAGTTTTACGCGACTCCAACAACGTATGTACCCGCTCTTCCAAATTGCCTTGCAGCAGCGGCCGGTTCGTATCTTGACTTACACGGTCAATGATCGCTTCCGCCGAAGCTTTAAGCCCCACAACGAAGCTGTTTGCCAGCATGCAGTCCCGGTTCTCCTGCGCCAGCACAGCGCCGCCTCCCGTCGCTACGACTTGGCAAGCGCCCGTCAAAACGCCGGCCAGCACTTGCGATTCGACCTTGCGAAAATAAGCTTCTCCTTGAAGTCGGAATATTTCTGTAATGCTCGATCCCTGATTCGCTTCAATCGCCGCATCCGCATCAATAAAGCGCCAATGGAGGCGCTCCGCCAGCTTTTTGCCAATCGTGGACTTGCCTGTTCCCATAAAACCTACCAACACCAGATTGCGAACGGTCACCTGAATTCCCCTTTTCCACGCGCTGTTCGAGCGCAACTACGCAGTCACTTCAAACTTTCCCAACATCATACCATAGCGGTTCACACATGAATACATTTCTATCCAAAATCATATACGTAGTACAAAGATAAACGGCCTACCGTCCTTTCATGGACGGGACGAGGAAATATCTTCCGATACGCTGAATAAATGCCAACAGAAACAGTTAAGCTTGGAGAAAGACCACCTGAAAGAAGGAGAGATGGCGCTTTGAACCCGACTGTTCTGAAACAATCTACAACCTTTACGAATCGCACACAACGCAAGCTGGAGCAAATTTTGCACCCAAGCTATGCCCTCTGCCGGGAAGATATTGTCTGGATTCTCGAATATATTAAGAAAAAAGTGGCTGAAGAAGACCCGCAAATGCAGGGCCTTGCTCAACCACGATTATTACGAAACTTTCGTTATTTTGCCGAGGTTTCCCTCATGCTCATTCACCAGCATAACGGCTTCGACACCGAAACCGATCGGCTGAAAATGTGGCTCAAGGAAGCCGCATTCGGCTTGCAGGAAGAGGCATAGCCCCTCCGATTACTCGCTGGCCATCCAGTTGTAGTGGAATGTGCCTTCTTTATCCACACGTTGGAACGTGTGCGCGCCGAAGTAGTCGCGCTGCGCTTGCAGCAGGTTCGCCGGCAGTCTTTCCGTACGGTAGCTGTCGTAGTACGCAAGTGCTGATGCGAAGGAAGGTACCGCGATGCCGCGTGTAACCGCTTCTGCTACGACTTGTCTCCACGATTGTTGATAATTGTCAACGATACCTTGGAAGTAGGAATCCAGCAGCAGGTTTTTAAGCTCAGGGTTGCGGTCGTACGCATCCTTGATGTTTTGCAGGAATCTTGCACGAATGATGCAGCCGCCGCGGAAAATCATCGCGATGTTGCCGTATTTCAGATCCCATTTATATTCGTCGGAAGCCGCTCTCATTTGAGCGAAGCCTTGCGCGTAGGAGCAAATTTTGGAAGCGTACAGCGCTTGGCGAACAGCCTCGATGAACGCTTTGCGGTCACCTGTAAATGCAGGAGCCTCAGGCCCTTTCAACACTTTGCTTGCTGCAACGCGCTCTTCTTTCATCGCGGAGATGAAACGGGCGAAGACGGATTCCGTGATAATCGAAAGCGGTACGCCCAGGTCCAGCGCGCTTTGGCTGGTCCATTTTCCTGTCCCTTTTTGACCTGCGGAGTCCAGGATGACGTCAACCATCGGTTTGCCTGTTTCTGCATCGTATTTCGTGAAAATGTCACGGGTAATTTCGATGAGGTAGCTGTCCAGCTCGCCGTTATTCCACTCTGTGAAAATTTCATGAAGCTCTTCTGTTGTGACGTTCAGCACGTCTTTCAGCAATTGATACGCTTCGCAGATGAGCTGCATGTCGCCGTACTCGATGCCGTTGTGCACCATTTTCACGTAGTGCCCCGCGCCGTCCGGTCCGATGTATGTGCAGCAAGCGTCGTCGCCGACTTTTGCCGAGATTGCTGTCAAAATAGGCTCAACCAATTTGTAGGCACTTTCTTGTCCGCCCGGCATAATTGCAGGCCCTTTCAGCGCGCCTTCTTCGCCGCCGGAAACCCCAGTTCCAACGAAACGGATGCCGTGCGCTTCCAGCTCTTTGTTGCGACGCTGCGTGTCCGGGAAGAACGCGTTGCCTCCGTCGATCAGAATGTCTCCTTTCTCGAGGTGAGGCAGCAGTTGGTTAATTGTGTCGTCTGTCGGGCCGCCCGCTTTGACCATGATCAAAATTTTGCGCGGCACTTCCAGCGATTGCACGAACTCTTCCACGCTGTATGTACCTACCAAATTTTTACCAGGGGCTTCAGCAAGAAGCTCTTTTGTTTTCTCAGCAGAGCGGTTGAAAACAGAAACGGTAAAACCTCTGCTTTCAATGTTCAGAGCCAAGTTTTTACCCATTACCGCCAAACCTACGACACCAATTTGTTGCTTCGACATGTCTCTCATACACCCTTCCGATATATAAATTTTTATTAAATCGTCATCGCGCCAAAGCCGCCATCCACTCTTAACACTGTTCCCGTCACAAAGCTGGACGCTTTCTCGGAAGCCAGATATACGGCAGCCCCTTGGAGTTCCGCCGCTTCGCCAAAACGATTCATTGGCGTATGGCGCATAATGGACTCGATCCGTTCAGGCGACAAGATCTTGCGGTTCTGTTCCGCAGGGAAAAAGCCAGGAATAATGGCATTCACACGCACACGGCTCGGCGCAAATTCGCGCGCAAGGTTCTGTGTGATGTTGTTAACAGCTGCTTTCGAGGCGGAGTACGTGAACACACGGGAAAGCGGCGGACCGGAAGAAACGGATGAAATGTTAATAATGCTTCCGCCTTCACCGCGTTCGACCATGTATTTGCCGAAAACTTGGCAGGCCAGAACGACGCTTTTCAGATTGACTTCCATAATAGAATCCCATTCTTCTTCCGAAATGTCAAAGAAAGGCGTTGCGCTGTTTTTGCCTGGGCAGTTCATCAGAATGTCCGCGCTGCCGCTCCAAGCGATAACCTCGCTCAAAATGCGCTCCAGATCCGCACGTTTCGTCGCATCGGCTTCAAACGACTTCGCCGTGCCGCCGATCTCTTCGATGCTCGCACGCACCTCTTCGCATTTCTCCTGGTTGCGCCCTACGATCGCTACTTTCGCCCCGTGGCCTGCCAAAGCAAGCGCCATGGAGCCGCCAAGCGTGCTGTTGCCGCCGATAATAACGGCCGTTTTTCCCGAAAGATCAAATAAGTTCATGTGTCGTCCATCCTCTCAGTTCATTGTGCGTAATTAAGATTGCGGATTCCGTTGCTGACTTTGAAAGGCGGTTATCGCGTCGAATTGATCTTTTAACTGATGATATACGTTCGTATAAATAGATGTCAATTGTCGATATGTGCGATAATCGCTTTCATTTACTTCATGTGCCTTCCCTACCCCAATCCATTCATGGGCAAGCGAAAGATCCTCGATCTCGCCCATCGCGAGCAAGCCGAGTAAGGCAGCGCCAATTCCTGAACTTTCGATCGAGTCCGGCACGATCACAGGCGTGCCCAGCATGTCGGTCATCATTTGCCGCCAGAACTCGGAACGGGCAAACCCGCCGGACGCGCGAATGACCTTCGCCGGCCCCATCATGCCCTCCAGCGAATTCGCCACCGCTTGAATCGAGAACATCACGCCCTCCAGCGCTGCGCGAATCATGTGCTTCTTCTGATGACTTAAGCTAAGGCCAAAATACACCCCGCGCGCGTTCGCATTCCAATACGGCGCGCGCTCGCCGGACAGCAGCGGCAGGAACAGCAAGCCGTCCGAGCCGGCGCTGACTTCCGACGCAATCGCTGTCAGATGGTCGTACGGGTCAAGACCCAGACGACGCGCCTCTTCGGCTTCAGCCGTGGCGATTTGGTCCCGCACCCAGCGGAACACGATGCCGCCGTTGTTGATCGGCCCGCCGACGACCCAGAAATCCTCGGTCAGCGCGTAGCAGAACAGCTTGCCTTCCGGGTCGGTCTGCGGCTTGTTCACCACGGCGCGAACCGCGCCGCTCGTGCCGATCGTGACGGCGACGACACCAGGCTCAAACGCGCCGACGCCAAGGTTGGCGAGTACGCCGTCCGACGCGCCGACGATGAACGGCGTGTCGACGGCAAGGCCCGTCCGCGCTGCGTACTCGGCGCTCATGCCTTGGACGCGGTGCGTCGTCGGCACCAACGTGGAGAGCTGCTTCGGCGTCACGCCGGCGAGCTGAAGCGCCTCCTCGTCCCAATCGAGCTTCTCGAGATTGAAGAGGCCGGTTGCACTCGCCAGCGAGTAGTCGATGACGTACTCGCCGAACAATTTGGCAAACACGTAGTCCTTGATGCCGATGAATTTGTATGTCCTTTGCGTCAGCTCAGGCTCGTGGTCTTTGAACCACATGAGCTTGGTCAACGGCGACATCGGGTGAATCGGCGTGCCGGTGCGTGAGTAAATCTGCTGGCCCAGCCCGCTGCGCCGCAGCTCTTCCGCGTACTGGGCTGCGCGGTTGTCCGCCCAGGTGATGCACTGCGTGAGCGGGGTGAGCCGCTCGTCAACTGCGATCAGGCTGTGCATGGCGGAAGAGAAGGAAACGCACAGGATTTGCTCCGGCATCAAGCTAAGCTTGCGCACAACTTCGCCGATCCCGTCCACGACCGCGTTAAAGATTTGTTCCGGATCTTGCTCCGCGCGGCCCGGCGCCGGGGTAAACAGCGGATACTCGATGGAATGGGAGGCAAGCACCTGCCCGTTCCGATCGATAATCAGCGTCTTGGTGCTCGTTGTGCCGATGTCGGCGGCAACAACATAAGGTTGGTCTCCTGCTCCCGAATTAGTGGTGCGAGGAGCTGGCTTTTCCGTCATGGACAATGTTCCCCTCTGCATCGAATTGTAGCTCATACGGCTCGGACAAAATTTCAATGTCCGGGTGCTGGCGCGCTTCCTCCAGCAAATTCACGGAAATTTCGATCTCGCCGAGGTGCAGCGTATCTTGAATGCGTACAAGACGGCACGTCGTGTAGTCCAAAATATTGCACGTTTTCACGGCGGCTTTGATCGCGTAAAAGTCGTTCTCGAGCGTAGTCGCGATTTTGGTCGGCGCACAGACTGTGGACGTGAGCCCGTTCGCGTACGTGAACGTGAGGTTGGTTTTGTCCACGAGACGCTGCGTCGTAAAGTCCGCGGTGCCGACGCCGTTCGCGTTGCCTTTCGTCTCCGGCGTCAGATCGAGCACGACCATCTTGGACACGTCCGGCCCGCCGTGCGCATAAGGCGTCGGGTAACGGCCCGTGACGTTAGGGTCCATGCCGTCGCCGGAAATGTTTTTCCCGATGTAGTCAATGACGAGCACATCGACTTGATCGAACAAAATTTTCGGCAAACGCGACTTCGCTTCAACTAGAAGCTCTTCCTCGCGCGCCTCAATCTCGGCTGCCGGCAGCACTTCGATGCGGCACGTCTCGTCGTACGCGTTCTCGACAAGCGCTACGCCGAACACGATCGGCAGCTTGTCGATCATGATTTTGGCCATGGCCGGCACGTTCTCCGCCATGTATTTGAAGCCGAGCTGGTGGCAGGCTTCCGCACCCTTTTGCTTGCCGAGCCCGATCGCGATCATCTTCATGATGCCGCTCTCGATGCGTCCGCGGAACGCCGTGTGCGGCTTCACGCGGTTGATCACGACAATCGCATCCGCCTCGGAGGCGATGCGGTCGACATACACCGGCAGCCCGTTCGGCAGCTTGTCGATCTCGACCACGTCCATGGACGACCGAATCGGCGCGCCCATGGACGCTTCGGTGATGCCGAGATGCTCCAGCACCTCGGTCTGGCCTTCGGCCGTCGCGCCGCCATGGCTGCCCATGCACGGCACGATGAACGGATGCGCGCCGCGTGCTTTGATCGCGTCGAGCGTTGTCTTCGTGAAGCCCGCGATGTTCGCGATGCCGCGACTGCCGACGGCGACCGCCACCTGTTGGCCGGGCTGAATCGTTTCCATCACGCCGGAAGCGCTAAGCTCTTTCGCGAGCGCTTCCTCCGGATTTTGGATGATCGCGCGATCGAATTTTTGGCGAATTTTCACCATTTGTGGAATCGGAATATCCTTTAGCAGCTCTCTCAATACGCTCATGCGTCTCTCCCACTTTCTTCTGCTTTTAGCGCTTGCACCGACTCGCGAACGATCAGCTCCGTATGGAGAAGCACTCGCTCTGTCGTATGAAGCTTGTTTTCTATATTGCCAAGAAGCCGCATAGCGCCTTCTTTACTAATTTGTTCAATCGGCCTTCGCACCGTGGTGAGCGCAGGCGTGACGTACCCCGCAAACACCGTATCGTCGAAGCCCATGACGGATATGTCTCTCGGCACGCGAAGACCTGCCCCGTACGCCGCTTTCATTGCGCCCAGCGCCATCTCGTCGTTGCAGCAAAAAACAGCCGTCGGCGGCTCAGGCAGCGCAAGAAACTTCTGCATCGCCAAATGACCGCTCTCCAAATCATACAAACCGGGCTGGCGATATGTCGCTGGCGTCACGATCCCGTGCTCGGCCATGGCGCGTTCAAAGCCCGCCTGCCGATGCTTCGCCGAACGGAAGCCCTTCCGCCCTTCAATCAGAGCTATGCGGCGATGCCCCTGCTCAATCAAGTAACAGCCGGCGTGGTAAGCGCCCTGCTCCTCATCGGACAGCACGTTCAGCACACCTGACGTGTCCACAGGCCGGTTCAGCACGACGAGCGGAATGCCTTTGCCGGCAATATGCTCGATGATCGGCTGATCGTTGTCGCTTTGGGAAACGACGATGATGCCGTCGAAGCTTTTTTTCGTAATCGAATGAAAGCTCGTGTAGTCATCGATCCCTTTGACAATCAGCTGGTATCGGTCCTGGATGACGGAATTCACGCCCCGAATTGCCTCGTAGAAGAATCCGGCAGAAGTTCCCTGGCTTAGTGTTGTAAAAAACAGCCCCAAGTTATACGAACGATCCAGCACCAGACTCTTGGCATTGTAATTCGGCGTATAATCAAGCTGCTCCGCCAGCGCACGAATACGCTCCTTCGTCTCCTCTTGAATGAGCGGAGAATTGTTGAGCGCCCGTGAAACGGTCGTATGCGAGACGCCCGCGAGCTTGGCTATATCTTTAATGGTAACGCTCATGCCATCACCTCGTATCTTAGCTTACCACAGGAATGCACACGTTAACAATAGGGGGAATGCAAAAACACAACCCCTCCCGCCTTCTCGGCATGAAGAGGCCCTTTATAACACAAAAAGAGAGTCCCGTATGTATCCACACAGGCTCTCTTTTACCCCATCTCACGCTTCATTCTCACATCTCCAATAGTAACATTTCTTGTCGCAGTTCAAGCAGCTTCAGCTTGCTGTCCATCACAGCCTTCAAGTCCCCCGCAGCGATCGCATCTTGCAGCGTTGCCAGCTCATAATCCAGCTCCAACCGCAGCACCGGAATGCGCTCGTCGGTCCGTTTCGATCGCAGTGCCTGCATCACTTCTTCAACGGTCACGGCCGGCTCCTTCTGATACAGCACTTTATGCTCGATGCCGCTGATCTCAACCATGCGGATAATCTCACCAAACATAATATTCTCGATGAGAATTTGCCGGTCCTTGAAGCGTTTGACGACCGCGTGGCCGCGTGTATCCCCGATCAACTTCTCCATCATTTCGGCTAGCTTCTCGTCCTTGAAGGAGTAGTTGCCGACAATTTTGTACTTCTCGCCAATGCGCTCGAACTTTAATTTAATCAGCTTGCGTCCAGTGCGTATCGAGATAATAAATTGCAGTTCACTTTCGTTCCAATACAGAGAATATCCTTCCTGAATGAGCGATTTAATGAAGTTCCGGATTAGCCGGCGATCAAATCGTAACTCTAGGTTGCAATACTCCACTTCATGACTCTTACTCACGGCAATCCCCTCCATAATGGTGCGCATAGATTTTGTTGAATATTCAGACAACTTATCTGCTTAATGTTATCTTATTATGAATTCTATGTTTTAGCAACTTGGATTATGGATATTTTTTAAAAAGAAACCGCACAAAAATATGACGTCTTGATCGACCTATACAAGCCCGGATTACTAGCCTAGCATGCTAGGCTAGTGCCACCCCCAAAAGAAACCGTCCCGCTCCCAGGCGGCTCTTCCGCCGTGCAGCTTCTTAAAGATTTTTTTAACTTCCTTATCAATGGAACGATTGCCGTTCTCGTTGGTGTAGATAAAGGATTCCCCAAAGTGCTCGATTATATAGTCCACTGCCTTGTCCTGATGCAGGATGCCGGCGTTTTTCAGTTCAGCCAGCATCCATTCCGCGACTTCTGTTGCCGCTCTGCTCATTGTCCCCATCCCCTTACCTTTGACACCCTTTATCGATTGACCGGTGTCACTTCGATGTCCTCTTTGTTTGAACTGCCAACGACATAATTCGGCGTGTTGTTACCAATGATGAACGTCTGCGTCAGTTTGAGCGTCGTCTTGTAATAATGATTATTCTCATTCAGCAGGTAGCTGTATGTATTCTCTTCCGGCAGTTTATCGATAATGAGCGGAGTGGAATAATACGCCGTCTGGTTAATTTGGTAGTAGCGAAAACTTTCAACATAGTCCCGCAGTGCTTTGAGCTTGACGGTATCCGTCTCCCCGGAGATTACAATCGGTTCGTAGATCGTGTAGGAAGGCTGCGGCGGCTGGTTCCCCCAGACTTTATTGAGCTCCGATTCTCCGACGTACAGCTCCTGCGTATATTTCTCTTTGGCTTTGCGAAGGCCGCTCGTATCCACACCCATGCGAGTAACATCTGCCAGGCGGTAGTAATTTTGATCCACGGTCATGTTCATGAGCACCGGAAACGTCCCGCCCCGATAATCCATATAGTACGCATAGGGAGATTGAAGAACGATTTCCGTATAGTTCGTCTCATTCCCTTGGGCAGGCTGGTTCTCATTAATGCGCGGATTCACATAAATCGTTTTCGTGCTTTCCTGCCAATTGACAACCGCGTTCAAGTACCCGCCAAGTTCCTTCACCGGCAAATAGCTGGTATTATTATAAATCAGCGGCGGGTTCGCCAGCTGGATATTTTGACCGCCCACAACAACTTTAAAGTCCGGCCGCAAATAAGCATCCACGCGCTGCAGCACATCCTGCGCATATACGCCAGCGGTAAAGCAGGTGCCCATCACAGCGACGGCGATCCCTATTTTGGACATTCTCGAAAGCTTCATCTCGGTATCTCCTCCTCTTCGTGCACAAATGCTAACTCCATTTCTTTCGGCAAATGGCTGAATTTCCCTGCTTTTTTCGACAAAAATCGAACTATTGTCCTAGTTCTGATTGCAAGGAGCGCGATACAATTGCGGGAAGACATCTTATCCTTTAAAATGATTGAAAACATGTATTTGGAAAAGAGGGCTACGCCTTATGAGTTTTGCCGGGTTTACTTCACACGATTTTGATACCTTTTCAATTGAGGGGCTAGACGGCCGTATGGAAGCGATCCGCGAGCGTATTCAGCCTAAATTCAAGTCGCTCGGTGACGCGCTGACCACTGATCTCTCATTGCACGTGGGCAGCGAAATGTTCCTGCACATCGCCAAACACCTTCGCCGCAAAGTCAATCCCCCTGTCGATACCTGGCTCGCGATCTGTCCGAACAAGCGCGGATATAAGCAGGTACCGCATTTTCAGGTCGGCTTGTTTGACGATCGCGTCTTTATTTGGCTCGCCCTAATCTATGAGCTTCCGAGCAAAAGCCAGATCGCAACTAGCTACATGAACCATTTGGACACCATGGCGAAGCTGCCTGCCGATTTCGTCCTTTCATTCGATCATATGAAAAAAGACGTCACTCCGCTGTCCGAATTGGACCGCGCCGGCTGGATTTCTGCACTCGAACGGTTCCGCGACGTGAAAAAAGCCGAATTGCTGCTGGGCCGCAACTTGCCGGCCACCGATCCGCTGCTCGCGCAGGCGGACAAGCTGGAAGCTTTCATTGCGGAGACCTTCCACACGCTCCTGCCTTTATACCATCTGGCGGTAGACGCCGCTGCCAATTAATTCTTTTTCATGAAAAATTTATATTAGCCTAAGGATCCTTTAAACTAAAATGAAAGCCTCCTGTGCAGACTATGTCCTGTACTTCCATTTCACAGGAAAGGAGGCTTTCGCAATGAAAGCTTTACCGATGAAAAAGCTACTCGTCAGCTCTGTCGCGCTGGCGTTCCTGCTGGGCGGCGCGCTGCAGGTTGGCGCGCAGGAGCCCGTTCAAACCGACCAGCCCTCTGTGACCGCGAAGCAAGCGGATGAGAAAGGCGGCGGCCAGCACAAGCGCAAATGGCCGATTATTGAAGAAGCCGCGACCGTCATCGGCGTGGATAAAGAAGCCTTGTTCAAGACGCTGAAGGGCGGCAAAAGCATCGTCGAGGCTGCGGCCGAGAAAGGCATCTCCGAAGCGGATCTGACCGCGAAGCTGATGGCGATGCGAACGAGCAAGATCGAGACCGCCGTCAAGGACGGCAAGCTGACTGCCGAGCAAGGCGAACACATGAAGCAGGGTCTCGGGCAGCATTTGAAGTTCATCCTGAACGAAAAGAATCTGCTTGATCGGCACAGCGGCCACGGCAAACATCACAAGTTCGGACTGCGCCCGGATACCGACAAGCTGGCAACATCGCTCGGTTTGACCAAAGACGAGCTGCACGCCCAGCTGCGCTCAGGCAAATCTCTTGCCGAAATCGCTCAAGCGAAAGGCATGTCCAAGGACAAGCTCGTCGCGAATATCAAGGAGCAGTTGACGCCGTCCATCGAGAAATGGGTAGACTATAAGCGCGTACCGAAAGCTAACGAGAAATCGTAGTGCTTCTGGTTGTAATGCCTCTGACACGGAATACACTTAACCAAGTGTGTTCCGGCGGAGGCATTTTTTTAGGTTTATTAAGAAAATGAGTGATTACTCACTTCACAAAGTTCGGCAAATCGCGTATGATGAGATCAAATCCAAAAATGAGTGATTACTCACTTATATGAAAGAGGTGTTTCACTGTGCCAACCCCGCCCTTGATTCAAGTTCAAGACGTCTCCAAGCAGTTTGGCGATAAGGTCGTGCTCGAGCATATCACGTTAACGCTCCCAAGCGCACAAATTTTCGGTCTGTTAGGTCCGTCCGGCTCCGGCAAAACAACGCTCGTCCGGATGATCGCGGGCATCGATGCCCCAACCTCCGGCTCCGTCGATGTGCTGGGCCAGCGGATGCCGCAGCTCGCCATGCTCTCGCGCATCGGCTATATGGCGCAATCGGATGCACTCTATGCCGAGCTGACCGCGCAGGAGAATCTGGAATTTTTCGCCTCACTGTATGGGCTAAGCGGCGCCAAGCGCAAGCAGCGGATTCAGGACGTCATGGAACTCGTCGATCTGAGCGCGCACGTGAAAAAGCAGATCCACCATTTCTCCGGTGGCATGAAGCGACGCCTTTCGCTCGCCATTTCGCTTTTGCATGAACCGCAGCTGCTAATTCTCGACGAGCCGACCGTAGGTATCGACCCTGTGCTGCGCAAATCAATCTGGGAGGAGCTCACACACCTCAGCAAGCAAGGAACTGCGATCGTCGTGACGACGCACGTGATGGACGAAGCGGAGAAATGCGACGTACTCGGTATGATTCGCGGCGGACGCCTCACCGCTGTCGGCACGCCGACTGAGCTTAAACAGGCAACGGGATCTGCAACCATTGAAGAAGCGTTCCTGTCATACGGAGGTGCACGCGCATGAGAATACGTGCCATTGTGATTCGGATTTTACGGCAATTTTTCCATGATAAACGAACGCTTATGATGATGCTCGTCGCCCCGATGCTCATTCTGTTCATGATGTCGCTCGTCTTTAACGGCGATACGTATGTGCCCAAGATTGGCGCTGTGAACGTGCCCGCTCCGTTTGTGCAAAAGCTTCAGGACTTGAACGCGGAAGTCATCGCCTATTCATCCGAAGAGGCTCAAATCGAGATTGACCATAATCGACTGGATGCGGTTATCACCATGAACGGCCCAGCGCCGCAAGTTCAGCTGGAAGGCAGCGATCCAAGCAAGAACAGAGCCATCCTGTTCCTGCTGCAGAAGGCCGTGCAAAATGCTGTTCCGGCAAGCGCCGCTGCCGCCATGCCGGCCATTACGTATCTGCACGGCTCCGCCGATATGGCGGCTTTTGACAATTTCGGCCCTGTGCTTATCGGCTTCTTCGTGTTCTTCTTCGTTTTCCTGCTGTCGGGCGTCGCCTTCCTGCGGGAACGAACCGGCGGTACGCTGGAGCGGCTGCTCGCCACCCCGCTGCGCAGATGGGAAATCGTCGTCGGGTACATTCTCGGCTTCGGCATTTTTACGACACTGCAGTCGGCGCTCATCGCCTGGTTTGCTACAAGCGTGCTGGGCTTGATGCTGGTCGGTTCATTCTGGTACGTCCTGCTCATAACGCTTCTGCTGGCGTTAACCGCACTGTCCCTGGGCACACTGATTTCGGCTTTTGCTAATAACGAGTTCCAGATGATTCAGTTCATCCCACTCATTATTGTGCCGCAAGTGTTCTTCTCCGGCCTGTTCAGTCTGGATACGATGTCCGTTTATTTGCGCTGGATCGGCACAATCATGCCGCTCAAATACGGCGCTGACGCGCTGAGGAACATTATGATACGCGGCGCCGGCTGGGACCGCATCTGGTATGACGTCTTGGTGCTTGCGTTGTTCACCATCGTCTTCATGGGGCTGAATATAGTGGCGCTTAAGAAACATCGTAAGATATAATAGAGCGATGTCGAAAGTTTATGAAGCGAGGTAAAGGCAATGTCTGACATAGAGCCGTGGCTGGCGGAGCTGCTGCGCCTGAACGATGAAGAAGAGAAAATGACGGATAAACAGATCAAGATCGTGCAAGCCGCTGTCGAGATTTTCTCGGAAAAAGGGTTTGCCGGCTCCTCCACCAGCGAGATCGCGCAGAAAGCCGGCGTGGCTGAGGGAACCATTTTCCGCCACTATAAAACGAAAAAGAAACTGCTGCTCTCGATCGTAGCGCCGATTATGGCAAAGCTTGTCGCGCCGTTCGCCGTCAAGGATTTTACCAAGGTCCTCGAGGCTGATTACCCGGACGTTGAGCAGTTTTTGCGCGCTGTGCTGCGCAACCGGTTTGAATTTGCCCGCAAGCATGTTCATGTGCTGAAAATCTTTTTGCATGAGATTCCTTTCCATGCCGAGCTGCGCGAGCAGTTCAAGGACACGGTCGCTCCCCTCGTGCTGGAAAAGGCCTATAAAGCGATTCGCCATTTTCAGGCACAGGGCCAGCTCATTGAGCTGCCGCCTCCCGCCATCATGCGGATGGTGGCCACGAGCATGATCGGCTTCGTCATTTTCCGCTTCCTGCTGCTGGCTGAGAACGACTGGGACGATGAGCTGGAGCTGGAGCGGACGATTCAATTTATTTTGCATGGCTTGACGCCTCGGCAATAACGATACAGGGCTCCCCTTCCTGGGGCGTTCGGTTAAGAAAGCCTGGTCCTTTGCGACCGGGCTTTTTAGCTGCTCTGTCGGCTTCCCCTTGCGCTTACTTGCCCAGTTGAGTTTTCTCTGTGTTTCGTTTTCGGTCTGTTACTTTTACTCTCTATTGCGTTTACGCTCTGTTACGTTTTCTCTCTGTTATGTTCACTCAGAATGCTACACCCACACGGTTACGATACTGATGCACATACTCTGATACTCTCCTGGTTACAACTTCCCCTGGTTTACGCGTATTTTGCCTCGTCACTGTTCTTGCCCACCGCCCCTTTCGCCACCAACTTGTAAAAACTACAGTTAATTCGGACATAGAAGGCGAAATCTCATGAAATCCTGTATTTCTGCAGTAAAAACCCGTGTAAACTCGTTTGGAATCGCCTTCATTCCAATTAAGCTCGAAATTAACTGTACTTTCTGCAGGATCTCTCGGGAATTGTGGGCCTGAGCCAAGAATTTACTGTATAATTTGCATGATTTCGTGAAGGGGGCGGCGGCGGGTAATGCTTTTTAAGAGGTTTAGCTCGTTCTGACGCAATGTGGAGACCGAATGGGTCACATTTGTATGCTATGGCGTACATCCGCCATAGCAAAAAAGCTGCACACCTTTCTCCGCTTACCGGGGATGGGATGTGCAGCTTTTCATTTAGCGCAGCTAGACAGCCTGCTGCGCTCTCACCTTGCGGCGATCCATCTGGATGAATCGCTGCAGTAAGAACAGTGCGGCGAGGCACAGCACGCCGCCGATGATGAACGGCAGCTCGTGCGCAATGGCGAACACGGCGCCCCCGAGCAGCGGCCCCATGATGCGGCCGAGGCTGTCCATCGAGGAGCTCAGACCCGAAGCGACGCCCTGCCCTACCGTCGTCCGCTGGGTGATCAGCGACGTCACGCATGGACGGATGAGCGCGTTGCCTGCGCCGAAGACCGACAAATAGATCGCAGCCGTAACCACGCTGCTGGAATACAGCAGCAGGAAGAACCCGGCTGCCGACAGTACAAGCCCGACGCCAATCACGTACGACTCGGCGCCTTGCTTGACCAGACGGCGTACCACGCCGCCCTGGATCAGCGCGCCGACGACGCCGCTGGCAAGGAACATCATGCCGATGTCGTACGGTCTTGCGCCGATTTTAGCCATTTGGAAGTATTGAAGCGTCGCTTCCAATCCGGCCAAAGTAAACGTGACGAAGAAGGACAGCACGTATAAATATTTGGAAGAGCCGGAGAACGCCGTCCAGCGTGACGGCGCTTTTTCCTTCACGGAGCGGCGCTTGTCCGGCGTGAGCGACTCCTTCAGCACGGCGAATGCCAGAATGAACGAAGCCAGCGAAATCGCAGCCGCCACGAAAAACGGCGTATACGTCCCCCATTTGCTGACGATGCCGCCGATCGCCGGTCCAAAAATAAAGCCGAGCCCGATCGACATGCCGACCATCCCCATGCCTTTCGTCCGATTCTCGGACGTTGTAATATCGGCGACATACGCAACGGCACACGCCGTCGCCGCTCCGGAGAACAATCCGCCCAAAATGCGAGACACGTACATAATCCACAGATGGTCGTTGGCCACGCCAAAAATGACGAAGCTCACACTAAATCCCAAGAGTCCAATCAAAATAATAGGTCTTCGCCCGATCCTGTCCGACAATCCGCCCCAAAACGGCGACATAAAAAAAGACACCGCCGAGTAAACCGACAGCAGTAGCGCATTATGGTACTGCGCGCCCGCGCCGTTTACCACTTCCGGCATAATCGGAATAATGATTCCGAAGCCGACGAAAATCGTCATCAACAGCAGCATGATGACTCCAATCTGTTTGCCCATGATGCCTAATGCCTCCAACTTATCATTTTCTTTTTATCGTACCATACCTTTTTTAGGGATGGAAATGAACATTTGAAGAACAAGCAGCACCACGAGCACACAGCCGCTCATCACAAATGGCGCATGGTAGCCGTACACGTCCCACACCTTGCCGGAGACAATCGGTCCGATAATCATGCCAAGACCCTCTATCGTCAGAAAGAAGCCCCACACGGCCCCCCGCTTCTCTGGCGGAATCGCCGATGCAATCAGTGCATTCCACGAAGGGATAATGAACGCATATCCGATGCCAAGTAGCCCCACAAGCACGTAAAGCGAGGTCATGGACGTCACATATGTAAACAGCAGAAGCGCCGCTGCCGCGCAGGAAAAACCCGCGATCAAGTACGGGCGGATGCCGGTCTTATCGACGATTTTGCCCATCGGCAGGAGGAAGACGACCGTAATTGCCCCGCCCGCGATCAGAAACATGCTGTATTGCAGCGAGGTAAGTTTCAGTACGTCCTTGGCATAGAGTGTCAAAATCGGCGTCAAAATGCCGAGCGCGAACGTCTGCGCGAACATTAAAGGAAACATCAGCGGACTGACGCTCATCGAACGGCGCACTTCCCGCCAATACTGCTGAACTCGCGCTCCGAGCGGCAGCTTCGCGCCCCCCGCCTCCTCTTGCCGTTCCCGAGGTTCCGCACTTTTCTTCCTCGGCAGCAGCAGCGCCGTCACGACGACGATCGTCATACAGCCGAGCAGCAGTCGAAACGAAGGACCGTACGCCGCGCCATGGATAAAAAAGTTAATGACCACCGGCCCGAGTCCCACCCCGGACAGCCATGCCATATAGACGACGCTCAGCACCGTCGCTTTGCCGTTTTCGCCGGCCACCTCGGTTGCACCGGTAATGACGCACGGCCACAGCGGGGCTGTGCCTGCGCCGAGCAGCACGCACGCCAGCACGATCCAGCCGGGGCTCATCAGTACGGCCATCAGGATGACGGAGATGAACGTGCACAAGACGCCTGACAGCATAATCGTCCGGTAGCCTAAATGATCGATCAGCCAGCCTACAGGCGTTCTTAGCACATTATCGCCGATATACTGCGCCGCCAGCGCCCAGCCGATCATAAAGGCCGAGGCGCCGAGCGACGTTTTCAGATATACAGGCAATATCGTGATCAGCAAGGCTCCTTTTACAAATTCAACGATGAACATAATGATTAATAATTCAATGACAAAGGGGGAAAATTTCCCCGTTTTGGCCTTATTTGTTGCAGTTTCCATCCGGGTTTCTCCTTTACTTCACGAATTTGGCAGGATGACTGTTAGTTTCGCCTAAAAGCGTACAAACTATTTTCAAAAAATTAGCTTGCATGCGCGGCCCATTTTGATATACTCAATTAAGTTTGTTCATTATTCGACAAGCAATCTACGATAGAAGGGAAGCGATATTCAGGTGGATCATACCCGTACTCCCCTGTTCAGTGCACTGCTTCAGCATGCTGAGAAAAATCCGATTCAGTTTCACATTCCTGGCCACAAAAAAGGGGTTGGCATGGACCCGGAGTTTCGCGCTTTTATCGGCGACAATGCCCTGTCCATCGACCTCATTAATATAGCACCGCTTGATGACCTGCACCAGCCGATGGGCGTCATTGAGGAAGCGCAGAAGCTGGCTGCGGATGCGTTCGGCGCCGACCATACGTTCTTCTCCGTCCAAGGTACGAGCGGAGCGATCATGACGATGATCATGTCCGTCTGCTCCGAGGGCGATAAAATCATCGTACCGCGCAACGTGCATAAATCGATTCTGGCGGCAATTATTTTCGTCGGCGCCAAGCCTGTCTTCATTCAGCCGCTGCGCGACAAGAACCTGGGTATCGACCATGGCATTCCCGTCCGCTCGGTTCGCCGCGCGCTTGAGAAGCATCCCGATGCCAAAGCGGTGCTCGTCATTAACCCGACGTATTACGGTGTCTGCACAAATTTGAAAGAAATCGTGGAGCTTGTCCACAGCTACAATATCCCGGTACTCGTTGATGAGGCACACGGCGTGTTGACGCACTTCCATGACAAGCTGCCGATGTCCGCAATGGAAGCCGGCGCCGACATGGCGGCCACCAGCGTACATAAGCTCGGCGGCTCCATGACGCAAAGCTCCGTGCTGAACGTGCAGGGCCCGCGCGTCAATCCGAAGCGCATTCAAACGATTATGTCGATGCTAACAACAACGTCGACGTCTTACATTCTGCTCGCATCGCTGGACACTTCCCGCCGCCACTTGGCGCTCAACGGCCGTGACATGGCGGAGCGCACGATTGAGCTTGCCCAGCATGCACGCCGTGCAATTAACGAAATCCCGAATCTGTACTGTTTCGGAGAAGAGATTTTGGGCGAGGAAGCGACTTTCACCTACGACCCGACCAAAGTATGCGTTCATGTGCGCAAGCTCGGCATTACCGGTTTTGAAGTCGAGAACTGGCTTCGTGAGCATTACAATATCGAAGTGGAAATGAGCGATATGTATAACATTTTGTGCCTGATCACGCCTGGCGATACCCGCGAGGACGTCGAAACGCTGCTGACGGCGCTGCGCGAGCTTTCCCACATTAACGATGACGTGGCCGAAGTCAAAGAAGTGGTCATTGAAGTGCCGGCCATCCCGCAATTGACGCTAACACCGCGCGACGCGTTCTATGGCGAAACGGAAGTGATCCCGTTCAAAGAATCCGCCGACCGGATCATTGCGGAATTCATCTACGTGTACCCGCCGGGCATTCCGATTTTGCTGCCAGGCGAGGTCATTACGCAAGAGCTGATCGACTACATCGTCGACCATGTCGAAGTTGGGCTGCCGGTCAAAGGTCCGGAAGACCGCAGCGTGCAGAACGTTAAGGTAATTGTCGAGACGCAAGCGATCTTCTAGCGTCATTTTCCCGAACCTCCCGCCTCTGCAGGGATATATTGTAAAACCGTTTTCAGGATGCTATGATAGGGAAGATGTTTAGCGAATGAGGTGATCAAGGAATGGCTCAAAGCGCTTATATTAAATTCGTATCTGGATCCGCCGTCTCCGCTCTTACCTTGGATGAAATCAAGGAAAAGCTGCTGCATTACCGTGATCAGCTCGGTCAAACCGCCAAGCAGCTTGGCTGGGAATATGACGAAGCCGGTTTTCCGTATACCATCGAGACGAAGCCGGAAGGCGAAGGCAAATGGTTTTACCTGAAAGGGACGAATGCGCTGTACCGCAACATCGTTATTGGTGTCGGCTCGGAAGGAAGCCCGGATGAGCAGCGCCATTACGTGCAGTTCGTCCTGCCCGACAACGCGACCCACGGAGACAAGAGCAAGGGCAACGAATATTGCAAGTATCTCGGCAAATTATTAAAAGCGGAACTTCATTTATTTAATGGCCGGACCATGTATTTTAATCCTCGCAAATAAAGATAAAAAATCAAGACCCCCTAACAGATCGCTCTGCTAAGGGGTCTTCTTTATCGCTTATGTACGAATTGCGCTTATTCGTCGCCTTCTTGGGCTACGATTTCATTGTAAATCGTTACGACGCGCTCCCATTCTTGCTCATCTTCAATGTTGACCAAATAAGCCTCTTCGTCTTCTTCTTCAACACGGAAAATGACGCCATCAGCGTCCGGATCATTGCGATCAAGCAATACCGCGTAAGCTTGATCTTGAGATTGGAAGGTATACACCATCACCATCTCATGCTCTTTCCCGTTCTCGTCCGTTACGATAAAAACATCTTCCCCATGGTCGTGATCGTGGTCACAGTCCGGGCCGTGTACATGATCATGCTTCTCATCGCTCACAGGCAGAACCTCATTTCATCAAATAATAGTTACCTCAATATCCTATCATTTTCGCAGATTGAGGTCAAACCAGTTCGCGTGAGTAAACACACTATTCAGATTGAATTTGCTTCTCAGATACAACGGCGTAGTCGCTGCTTCCGCTTTGCATTTCAAAGCGGACCACATAGGTACCGTACTCATCGAAAGAGACGCCGTACAACGGCACTTTTAACCAGAACGACTCCTTGGATTCGGAAATGGATTTCTCAACCGGCGTGATCACACTTTTGCCGCTGGGAGAAATGACGGATACTCTGACCGAGTTAATGCTTGTTTTCAAATTATCCACTTGTGCAAAAACGATAAAATCCGCGGACTTGCCCCGCTCCACAACACCAAACGGTACAATGGCCGAATCTTTCTTCACTTCGGTTGTAAAGAACATATGCACATTCGGTTTATACAAATAAGCGGTTTTGCTGGCATCATCCCAGGTAACGAGCCCTTGCAGCGAATTCGTCACCGCTCGCAACGGAAGAACGGTCTTCCCGTCAATGATGAGCGGCGGGACGTCCGAGTCGCCAAACTCTTTCGTATTCCCATTCACTACGAGACGGGCAATACTGTATCCTTTATACTCCCCCCAAATCGATGAGCCCACCACTACGGCTGTACTCAATGTAAACAACACAACCATCAACGCAAAAATCCGTTGAACTTTCATTCTCTAGCCCTCCAGCCTCGTTAGTCATCTGTCTGTCTGCATCTTTATACTCCGGCCAGGATGAAGAGTTGCGTCAATTCTAAAATTTTGATAAAAAATTCAGCAATCGCTTGACGTATGCTTCTGCATACAAACGGTAGCTCCCAACATGTCCCGCGCCGGTCGTCGTCCACAGTTCAAAATGCGCCGGATGACGGTCATACATCTGGATGCTGTTGGAGCTGGGGATGGCCGGGTCGTCATGGCTGTGAATGAATAGAACCGGCCTCGGCGCAATCCGGTCGACCGCCGCAAGACCGTCCACAGCATGCGGATTTATACCGACCAGCCGGGGCAGAAATGTCAAGATCAGCGGGGTAAACGGAAACCGCGGCAGCCCGGACCACACCGGCAAATTTTCCTTTAGATAAGGATGCAGCTGGCTGAACGCGCTGTCGGTAATCACACCAAGGACAGCTTCCTCCTTAGCCGCGGCCAGCAGCGAGGCGCTGCCGCCCATCGAAAAGCCGAGCAGCACAATTCGCGAAGCAACCTGCGTTTTCACCCAATCAACCGCCCCGAGCACGTCCTGCTGCTCCAGATAGCCGATCGTGGTCGTCGTTCCTTCCGACAGCCCGGAATTGCGAAAATCAAACATAAGCACATGATAGCCGGCCTCCACTAGGCACTGCGTAAGCGACAGCGCAGGCAGCCCCATCTCCAGGCGATTGCCGGCATAGCCGTGCGACATGATAATTGTCATGTTTTGCGGCTTGTGAACTGCTTCAAAAAACCAGCCGTCGAGACGGACATCCCCCAATCGGCTTGGAAAGATGATCTGCCTAGGCGCAAGACCGTAGTCGGCCGGCCCTTCTTCCAACGGCTTTCGTTTCGGATGCGTCAGCCGCCATCCCACAAAGATGGAAACGCCGACGATTAAAGCGAATGCAACGATCACAATACTCCCTGCGATTAACCAGATCATGCAGATCAACACCCTTTAAATAGAATCAATTTGAATATCCCTTTTCACGTTCTCGTCAAGAATAAAGGTTGAAGTCTCCCAGCGCACATGCTACATTAGAAAAAGATGGATTTTTGTCGAAAATCGGAGGCGGATTCATGAGTTTGCACATTCAGATGTTGGGAACCGGCAGTGCGTTTGCTAAGGAACGCTATAATAATAGTGCGTTGCTTCGCACGCAGGACAAGCAGGTTATGATCGATTGCGGCTCATCGGTCCCACGCTCCCTGCATGAGCTTCAGATCCAGCCGGATCGGATCGATGGTATCCTGATTACCCATATCCATGCAGACCACGTAGGCGGACTGGAAGAAATGGCTTTCCGTCTTCTCTACGAACACGGCCGCAAGCGCACCAAACTGTTTATAGCGGAGTCACTGGCTGTTCCTCTTTGGGAGAACACACTCAAGGGCGGATTGTACAGTCCTTCTGAAAACCTCCTTACCCTTGAAGATTACTTCGATGTTGTCTTGCTGCCTGAGCGTGCGTCCGTCGAACTGTTTCCGGGCTTAACCGTAGAGATCATTCCGACCGAGCACATCCAGCTGAAGCCGAGCTATTCGCTTTTCATTAATGACCGAACCTTTTACAGCGCAGACATCCGGTTTAATCCCGAATTGCTGATCGGCGAAGTGATTCAACAACGAAATTGTCACACCATTTTTCACGATTGTCAATTAAGCGGTCAAGGCTTCGTGCACACGACATTAGAAGAACTACTGACGCTGCCGGAAGAGGTTCAGCAGCGTATTTACTTAATGCACTACGACGATTCGATGCCGGATTATATCGGTCGAACCGGCCAAATGAGCTTCGTCCAGCAGCATCAAATCATCGACCTGACATAGTTTTTTCGACAAAAACCTTGGACTTTTGCGTCTAAAGGTTTTTTTTGTCCAATTCTGCTTAAGTTTACATTAAGTTTCCTGTCCGGAGAAGGGATTTTCCGATAAACAGAGAAATTGTCTCACAAAAGTGTGTGCACGGTGCCAATCTGCTGGGAGGTCGTTGTGTGGTTACGATTTGGATTTATTATGTCTATGCTTGCTTATATGCAGCTTTCGCCTTGTATCAAGACACTGTCGCCAGCATCCCGTTGATGTTGACCGGACTCATCCTCTGTTTCGTGACATACCGCTTGCAAAAGCTCCACCGTCTCATCCCTTGGCTTCATCTGCTGAGCATCTGTTTGCTACATGCGGCAGGTCACTCTAATCTATGCTATCCGCTGTACGTTTTAGCCCTTGCCCGTTTTTCATTCATCACGCCGGATAAAAAGAAGCTTTGGGCCGGCACCTTTGTTTATGCCGCTGCTTATCTTCTGGTCATGAATATCTTTGTTCAATCCGAAGCCAGGATATGGCTGTACGGCTTGAACTGCTTGCTGGATTTCACGGCCATTGCACTGCTCTGCAATACGGCAAGCGCCCAGTTTCTAAAAAAAGAACGCCTACATAGCGAGCCCCTGGTGATTACCCAGAAGGATTCGCTGACAGGCCTCTATAATTTCGAAGAAGCTCATCGACGGTTGGAACAACTAATTCGAAATAAACAGTCGCTCGTTTTCATTCTAATCGATTGCAACGATCTTAAGGCGATGAATACGTCCGGCGGCTTTCAGGCCGGTAACTTCATTCTCAAGCAAATGGCTGATTTGCTGCAAATCCTGTTCAAGGACGCGCACTTCATCGCGCGCTACGGTGGGGATGAATTCGCGGTCGTCATGCCGCTCGACCATATCACACTGAAAGATGCCTCCATCCAGCTTAAGCTCGATTCTGAGCTGCCCAAGCTGACGGGTATCCAGAATACATACGGTATCGCGACATATCCAAGTGATGCGCAAACAAAAGATGATCTTATTTTACACGCCGAGCATAATCTATTTATGAAGAAGCGCGACTCGCTGCTGAAGCAGGAAGAGCATATGCAGCGTTCTGAGAAGTTACGAGTCGTTGGGGAACTGGCATCCGGCATGGCGCATGAAATCCGCAATCCCCTGACGACGGTCAGAGGCTTTCTGCAATTGGCAAAAGCAAGCGGTTACAACATCGAAGCCTGGTACAACCTGATTATGGATGAAGTGAACCGAATGAGTGATTTAACGGGTGAATTTCTGCAGTTTTCCAAGCCGCATCGCACTGATTTCCGCACGGATTCCTTGCATGATTGCATTCTCAAGGTCATCTCCCTCATGGAATCTGAGGCCACAAGTTCCGGCCATGTGATTCACTTTCAGGATATGGCGGCGGATGAAATATTCATGCTCATGGATCAGGATAAGATGACGCAGCTTTTGCTGAACATTGTCAAAAACGCGTGCGAAGCGATGGAAACGAACGGTTCCATCCACATACAAGTAAGCCGCGATCCGAAGAACGCGACTTTGGTTATTGCCGATAACGGCCCTGGCATTCCGAGTGAATACCTGGAGCAGATTTTCCATCCGTTCTTCACGACCAAGGAGACGGGAACCGGGCTCGGGCTCTCCATTTGCTATAAAATCGTGCAGGATCACCATGGAACCCTGGAAGTCGAGAGCGAGCTCAATAAAGGCACCCGCTTTATTCTGACCTTCCCTATGGCCGATAAAGCGGATACGCTAAAAGACAACGCCGCAAGCTAATCCGGTTACAGCTGCTTTTTCATTCGCACATGAAGGATCCCCGCATCATAGAACGGCTCTTCGGAGATCACATGATAGCCAAGCTGCGCGTAAAAGCCTTCTGCTTGACACTGCGCATCGAGGATCGATGCGGTGCAGCCAAGCTCCTTCGCTTGCTGCTCCATGGCCAGAATAAGCTGTTTGCCGAGCGAACGGCCTCGATAGGCTTTCAATACGGCAACCCGCTGCAGCTTGGCCGTGCGAGGTTGATATTCGTACCAGCGTGCGGCCGCAACCGGCTCCTGGCCATTTAGGATTAGAAAATGATGGCAGGCTTCCGGCGAAGCGTCCTTCTCATCCATTTCCAAATGCTCCGGTACTTGCTGCTCCCGGACAAATACATCCATGCGGACGGAAAAGCATTGTTCTAGTTGTTCTCGTGTTGTAACGCGAATCGTATCCATGTGGTGGCCAACTTCCTCTCTAAGATCGTTTATTGATCTTATCCCATTCCCGAGCAGTTGTCCACAGGATCGCGGGTTGCCTTACTACTTCTTCTCCATCCAATAGCTGCATGCGCCAATCGCTAGCCCTAATACCGAGCCTGCCAGTACTTCCCGCGGCAAATGACCGAGCCGCTCTTTCAGCGCTTTGCGTCTGCGAATATGATAGATGCCGGGATGGCGTTCCGACAGTTTCTCCACTTGCACATCGAGATCGTTGACCTCCATGGCAATCTCGCCTGCCGCTCTCCGAATGCCCATTGCATCGTACATGACCACGGCCCCAAAAATCGCACTCATCGCAAAATCGGAAGCCGCAAATCCTTTTTTGAGTCCGATGTAGGATGCCAGTGCCGATACCCCGGCGGAATGCGAACTTGGCATGCCTCCAGTTTGCACTGCTTGGCTAATATCCAACTTGCGAAATTGCAGGTAATGGATGGGAATTTTCAAAAACTGAGCCGCGCCAATTCCCACTAATGCCGTTGTTAACGCTCGATTCATCGCGATCACCTCACTTCTATCATCCATCACAGATTTAGATTCTATACGCAAAGTCTGCTATACTAAATGTACGATTCTCAGCTTTAGGAGTGTGAACTCATGAATATTGCTTTTTTCCTTTTACCTAAATCCGAAGTCATTACCGCCACGCCTCAGGCGACGCTGAGGCAAACGCTTGAACGTATGGAGTTTCATCGGTATACGGCAGTGCCGATCATTTCTGACGACGGTCATTATATGGGAACGGTTACAGAAGGTGATCTGCTCTGGTTTCTGAAAAACTCGGAAACGGTCAGCTTCGATAATGCCCATCGCCACGTGCTGTCGGAAGTCCCGCTCCGCGTTAATAACAAGCCAGTCCACATTCACGCCGAGATGGTCGATCTTATCGATCTCGCCAAAGTTCAAAACTTTGTGCCGGTCGTGGACGACTCCGATAAGTTCATCGGTATTGTGCGAAGAAGCGAAATCATTGAATATTGCGCCAAACAGCTCAATTTTAAAGCAGCTTCCGTATCTCATGAACGGTAATTCATCTATTCGCCATCATTTTCATATTCAAGCAAAAAAAAGACAAGTGCAGATGCCTTGTCTTTTTTTATGCCGGCACATTCTATTGCAATTGACCGCTCGATGCCGCTTTGGAGGAAACGAACTCGCTTGCCCAATCTACCATGCCGTTCATGAGCGTCAGAATAAGGTTAACCGCATCCTTCTCCGTCAGGCTGCCGTTGGATTGGCTACTGACATATTGCGAAGTCTTTATTTCGAGCTGTAGGACAAGCTCTTTGATTTTCAGCAATTCATTTGCGAGATCCGACACTTTCGTCATGCCTTGGCCCTGGCCATTTGAATTGGATTGCCCCGATTGACTTTGATTGTAATTGCTGCCGCCGCTTTGATTCGTGCCTTGCTGATCTTGTTGCTGCCCGATTGAGCGAAACTGGATTTGTTGATCCTGCTGATTGCTGTAGCCCTGGCCGCCCTGGCCACTTGCATTTCGGTCTGCGTCTGACGAGCCACTGCCACTGCCACTG
>NZ_RXHU01000010.1 GCF_003955665.1 Paenibacillus whitsoniae | reverse complement strand
ACTTTTTATTCTAAGTGCATTCACATGTAAATTCCGGTGATCTTCTATTGTAAGCCCTTTCATGATAGAGATTGCTAGAATTTGATGTACATAGTGCAGGTTCTCGCTGAAATTTCTCCAAAATCGTCAAATTACCTGTACGAAATGCAGGTTCCATCCAGCATAGGCACACGCACAAGCACTAGCACTTGCTCAAACTCTCGCACTCGCACTCATACTTGCATTCACACTCAAACTCCCGCCTGCGCTCTCACTCCCATTCTAACCCTCTCATTTTCCTCTCTCGTTCTTACTCCCTCACTCTCCCCCTACCCTTCAACGCATAAAAAAGCCGCCCCCGACACCAGTGCCAGGGGCAGCCTTTCCTCTACACGCTGAACGAACTTTTCAGCGAGACAATCAAGTTAAACACGAGGTGATCCTCGGTTGTGTATTTCGGGTCCACGTTAAAGTAACCGTGACGGAAGAATTGGAACTTGTCGTGCGGTTTCACGCTCTTCATGTTCGCTTCGACGAAGCCTTGCACGATTTGCAAGGAGTTCGGGTTCACCTTGTCCAAGAAGGAGACTTCCTCTTCGCCTTCCTCGTCGTCCAGGATCAGCGGCTCATACAGGCGGAACTCCGCTGGCACGGCGCTTTTGGCATCGACCCAGTGGATCGTGCCTTTCACTTTACGGCCGGTGAAGCCGCTGCCGCTCTTCGTTTCCGGATCGTACGTGCAATGCAGCTCCACCACGTTGCCATCGGCGTCCTTGATGAAGTCGTTGCACTTGATGAAGTAGGCGTTTTTCAAACGCACTTCATTGCCAGGGAACAGGCGGAAATATTTCGCCGGCGGATTTTCCATAAAGTCGTCCTGCTCGATGTAAATCTCGCGCGAGAACGGAATTTGCCGGGAGCCCATTTCGGGGTTCTCCGAGTTGTTCTCGGCTTCCAGCCACTCCATGCCATCCTCCGGATAGTTGGTGATGACGACTTTCAGCGGGTTCAGCACGCCCATCGTGCGCAGCGCCTTCAGCTTCAGGTCCTCACGGATGAAGTGATCCAGCATGCGGGTATCCACGACGCTGCCGCCACCGCCCTTGGACACGCCAAGCTCACGGACAAAATTACGAATCGATTCCGGCGTGAGGCCTCTCCGGCGCAGACCCGAGATGGTCGGCATCCGCGGGTCGTCCCAACCGTCAACGGCTTTCTCGTCGACGAGGAGCTTCAGCTTTCTTTTGCTCGTCACGGTATTCATCAGGCTAATGCGGGCAAATTCATACTGCCTCGGCACATTCGGCATTTCGCACTCGCGGATCACCCAGTCGTAGAAAGGACGTTGATCTTCAAACTCGTTCGAACAGAGGGAGTGCGTGATGCCCTCGATCGCATCCTCCAAAGGATGCGCATACGTGTACATCGGGTAAATGCACCATTTGTCCCCGGTATTGTGATGATGTGCGTGAAGAATCCGGTAGATAACGGGGTCCCGCAGGTTAATATTCGGAGAGGACATATCGATTTTGGCACGCAGCACGCGCTCGCCGTCTTTAAATTCACCCGCCCGCATCCGCTCGAAGAGAGACAGGTTCTCTTCCACGGTACGATCCCGATAAGGACTGTTCGTCCCCCCTTGTGTCAACGTTCCGCGCGTTTCACGTATTTCGGTGGCCGATTGGTCGTCTACGTATGCCAACCCTTTGCGAATCAAGACCAGCGCTCGGTTGTACATTTCTTCGAAGTAGTCCGAAGCAAAGAAGAGACCGTCCCATTGAAAGCCGAGCCAAGCGACGTCTGCCTTGATCGACTCCACGTATTCCACATCTTCTTTAACGGGGTTCGTATCGTCAAAGCGAAGATTGGTCAACCCATTAAATTCATCTGCGATTTCAAAATTCGTGCAAATCGCATACGCATGTCCAATGTGCAGATATCCGTTCGGCTCCGGGGGGAAACGGGTCACAACCTGACTGGTTTTGCCTGATTTCAAATCTTCGATTACAATGTTCTTAATGAAATTGGATGGTGCTACCACCGTGTCTTTCGTTTCCATCTGTGACCAGCCTTTCTCCCGCGGGGGTTAAAGATTTATTTTCTATCATACACTAAATGGTACTCAAATATAAAGGAGCAGCGACTATGGAAACATTCGAATATTATTTGGACAAGTATGCGGAGCTGGCGATCCGTGTAGGCCTGAATGTGCAAAAAGACCAAACCGTCGTCATCATGACGCCAATCTCATGCGCAGACTTTGTGCGGAAGCTGACAAAGAAAGCTTATGACGCCGGCGCGAAAGACGTGGTCGTCGACTGGGACGACGATGAAGTGAAGGCGCTCCGCCTTAAGCACGCGCCGGAGCAGACGCTGCGCGAATATCCGATGTGGCGCGCAAAAGGCCTCGAAGAGCTCGCCGAAGGTGGCGCGGCATTCCTGCAAATCTACGCGCCAAACTCGGATTTATTGAAAGACGTCGACCCGCAGCGCGTCGCCATTTCCAGCAAAACCACCGCCTCCGCACGCGAAGGCTTTCTCAAATACTTGCGCAGCAACCAAGTGAACTGGCTCATGGTGTCGTACCCGACTGCCGAATGGTCGGCCAAAGTGTTCCCGAACTTGGACGCAGGCGAGCGGATTACGAAGCTATGGGAGCAAATTTTCAAGCTGACCCGCGTCGACAAGCCGGATCCGGTCGCGGCCTGGAAGCAGCACATCGACACACTCACGTCGAAAATGAACAGACTCAACGAGAAAAAATACAAGCAGCTCCACCTGCGCGCACCGGGAACCGATTTAACCATAGAGCTGGCGCCTAAGCACCTCTGGGTGGCAGCCGGCAGCACCTCCAAGGCAGGCACTTTTTTCGTACCGAACATCCCCACGGAGGAAGTGTTCACGATGCCGGCCCGCGGCGGTACGAACGGAACCGTTCGCAGCACGCTGCCGCTGGTCTACCAAGGCTCCTTAATCGATGGCTTCAGCCTGACGTTCAAAGACGGCCGCGTCGTCGAAGCCAAAGCCGAAGTTGGACAAGAAATGCTGGACAACATGCTGAACATAGACGAAAGCGCCCGCTATTTGGGCGAAGTGGCACTGGTGCCGTACGATTCGCCGATTTCGCAATCCGGCATCATCTACTACAACACGCTGTTTGACGAGAACGCCTCCTGCCACGTCGCACTCGGCAACTCGTACCCGTTCACCATTGAAGGCGGTACCGAGATGACGCCCGAAGAGCTGGCGCAGAACGGCTACAACAAAAGCCTCATCCACGTCGATTTCATGATCGGCTCCGCCGAGATGGAGATCGACGGCATCCTGGCGGACGGCACGCGCGAGCCGCTGTTCCGCAAGGGGAACTGGGCTTAAGGTAGAACGACGGTACCTGAACAGGAGAACCTCCCGTTCATTCTGCACCTATGCGCCGTTCGGCGAAGCTGAACTGGAATTTCTCCAGCTTATTTCGCCCAAATACCGATTTTTCGCCAATATCGGTCCTATAGACTGGAGAAATTCCAGTTCGCGCGCACATTTCTGCGCAAAACCCGGAATTAAACTGGAGGAATTCCAGTTTATTTACCAAAAAAGGGAGCCCCCCGGCGGAAAACCAAACCGCCGGGAAGGACTCCCTTTTCTTCATCGCCGCGCACCGCCAGCCGCCGGGTGCCAACCATCCCGGCCCGCCAGCACGCCCTCGACCGTGTACGCTGCCGCCTGCTCGGCGGTCAGCTGCCGCGACCACGGCACGCGCTCGCCTACAAGCGCACCTGGCCCCGTGCTGCCGTGCTCCACAAACCGCACGGCTTCCACGGGCTCGCGCTCGTTCCAGCGGTCCCAGCCGCCCCGTTTCACGTGGGGCCCGAGCCAGCAGTGCAGGAAGGCCACATGCGCCTCGTTGCGCCATGGCCTTCCCAGCCCCACCGTCTCGGCCGCGGCTTCGCCCGTCAACCGGCAGCCAATAAATACATACCCGTACGGCTCGCCCTCCGGGGTTGAAGCCGCCGTCACCCAGCCGCTGCCGGAGGAGACGATGTCGCAATGCAGGAAGACGGCCGTCGCTGAGCCGAAAATAAAATCGATGTCGCCCTGAATATAGCAGCGCTCATAGTACTGCCGCACCGGACGCGGCGGCACGCCGTCCCGGGGACCGCCGAAAGTGGCACGGTCCCGTGGCTTCGGCGGCAGCGGCCCCGTGAACAGCGTGTCCTGATGGCCGAGGAACCGGCAGTGCCGGAAGCTCACGCGGTCGCCGTCCACGTAGGCAGCCAGCGCTTGTCCTACATCCTCGCCTTTGCCCGCGGTATTCTCGAACGTCAGCCCTTCCACTATCACATCATCCGCACCAATAAACGCGGTGTAAGAGTGAAACGTATGGTAGGGCTCACCGTTCGGAAACTGTTTATTCGCATAATCCCCATAGGTGATGATGGTCGTCTCCGCCGACTCCCCGATGAGGCTGACGTTCGGTCGAATGAGGTGCAGCTTCTCGGGATAGATCCCTCTTTTAATCGAAATGACAACGTGCTCCGAGCCAGGCGCCTCTGTGACTTGATCAATGGCGTCCTGTATACGGACGAAATCCCCGCTCCCATCCGCCGCTACCGTAATCATGGTTGATGTCCTCCTCCTCGCGCCCGATACGCATCGAACTGTTTCTGAATTTCCGTGATGACGTGCTGGATGCCTGCATCCTTCAGCTTCTGGCGGAAGCCCGCCATCTCGCCATCCCAGTCCACCTTGGCGTCATACAGACGAGGCAGATATTCGGAGATAATGACGTTGAGCTGCGCAATCTCCGACTTGATCGGTGCCAGATCCGGCACGAACCCCAGTGTCGGCGAAGGGACGGCCTCCTTGTCCCAATTGCGCAGGAGCTGGCTGTAAGCAGGCGAAATGTATTTGCTGAACCGGACGAAGCGAATATCGTTCCAGGTCCAGGAGATCGGCATATACTGCTTCTCCGGCACAATGCCCTCGTAATCGACAGCCCCTTCCGGCGTCAGCTTGTAATTCACGTCCTTGATGCCGTAGGTGAACAAATCATAATTCTCCTGGCTGCTCCTCAGCCAATTAAGGAACGCGACCGATTCATTGACATGCTGGCTCGTCGAGAGCACAGACAGAATATTATCCGCGCCGGTAAACAGATACTTCGGCTTCTCCGGATGCAGATACACATTCTCCAGCTCCCCTTCCGGGTTCATCGCCTTGAACGCATCGATGCGCTCTGTCTGCTTCAGTACCACACTCCAAGTTGCCGCGACCTTCCCCGAGTTAAAAGCGAGCTCCGGATCTGGATACTTGGACGTATCCGAGGGGCCGTACGGCACATAGCCTTTGTCCTGCCAGTCGTGCATTTTGAACATGATGTTGCGGAAGAAATCCGACTCATACGTATTCCTCACCTTGAGCTGAGGGTCGGCCGGATCGATGTAGACGGGCGCATTCAAGTAACCGCCGGCAAAAAAGGCCACATCCCCGTATTCCCGAAGCAGAAAGCGTCCCGTGTCGTAGAAGTACGGCGTGATGCCGGGCTCGCGTTGATGGATCGTTTCCAGATACAGATCCATGTCCGCCACCGTCTTGATCTCTGGCAAGCCGTACTTCTTGCGCAAATCGCCACGGATTTGCAGAAAGCTCTGGAACTCCGAGATCGGCATGACCCTCGGAATGCCGTAGATGTGACCGCCAACGGTCACACCCTGAAACGCGTAGTCCGGCGTGCTCTGCACAATCGCTTGGCCGTAGTCCTCCAGCGCGGTGTCGAGAGGCGCCAGCACCTTTTTGGCCACGAAGTCTGAAATGTTGGAGAACGCCGTCAGCGCAATATCATAAGGCTCGCCGCTCGCTGCCGTCAGCCAAACCTTATTCCAATATTGATCATAGGGAACGTAGCTGATGCTCAGCTTGATTGGAAGCCCATCCTTCGCCAGCTTGGCCTCGACCGCTTGCACCACCTCGTCCTGCGAGGCCGGCTTATCGAGCGGAAACAACAGCTTGAGCGTGGCCGGCTGCAGCGGCGGCTTGGCGGACTCCGATGGCGTCGTGCCCCGATCATCACTCACTTCCTTGGAACAAGCGCGAAAGGACACAACGATGATCACCGCCAGCACGATTATCAGCCCGGCATACGCTGCCTTTTTCATTGCCCAGCCACTCCTTTGCGCACCAAATTGTCTATATCTATTGTACGCGAAGATCATCGATACCGCTGCCATACTTTTTTGCCTACAAACAGGGGAACACAGCGGGCCCGAAAGCCGCTGTGCTGTCCATGGAGAATTTCCTCCCTGTTATTTCTTGCTTGCCGCCAAATAGCGGTCATACTGCGCCTGTCTGCCCTTAACAACATCCTCGACGCCCATGCCCTTCAGCGTTTTGATGTAGCTGTCGAACTTATCCAAGCTTTCCTTGCCTGTAATGAATTTAATATTCATCTCATTCACATACGTGTTGATATCCGGCATCACCGTATTCTCCGTGCTGGCCTCAGCCGGCAGCGCGTACACGAATGGGAAAGGCGCTTTGATGTATTTCTCCATTTCCTTGTCGATCTTCGCATGCCACGGCGCCACGAGCACATCTGTCGCTTCCACCGACTGCTCGATCGGCAGGTTCGTCGGGTTGATGCCGAACTTCTGAATAAAGTCATTGTCCTTGCCTTTTTCCGTAAACTGCTTCTTGCCGTTCACCACTTCATAGGTTTGGCCTTCCAAGCCCCAGGCATACAAATCCTTCGCTTCGTCGCTGCTCGCGTAGTCGAGGAACTTGAACGCCGTCTCCGGATCCTTCGCATTCTTCGAGATACCGAAGATGCCTGTGATCGGATTGCGGCCTACATAGAACTGATCGCCATGCGGCCCTTTGAACGGTGCGATGCCTTTAATGAGCGGCTTGGACGGATCGTAGTCCTTATACAGCTTGCTGTATACCATCGAGGTATACCAGCTGAAGTTGAAGGTAACCCCCGTAATGTCCTGGGAGAACTTGGACGTAATCTGATCGGCGGTGACGGAAGCGAAGTTCGACTCCAGCAGCCCTTCCTTATACAGCCCATTCAGGTAGGTGAGATACTCTTTGTAGTTCGGCTCGTAATAGGAGTAATGCACTTTGCCATCTTTATCCGCATAGAAGTTGTTAGCAAGATCGAGGCCAAAGACCGGTCCGAAGGCGCTCCCCAACTGGTTCGGCGCGACGGAGAACGGAATTTCATCGGCTTTGCCGTTGCCGTTCGGATCGCCGGCTTTCATTTTGCGCAGCATGTCCGTGAATTCGTCCAGCGTCGTCGGCTCCTTCAGTCCGAGCTTCTCCAGCCAACGCACGTTCACCATGAACGTCGGCATGTAGTTTTTGGTGACCGCGAGCTGCGGCAGGTAGTAGATTTTGCCGTCCGGCGTCGTAAGGCTGGCTTTCAGGGCCGGGTACTTCTCGAACAGCTTTTTGATATTCACACCGTATTTGTCGATGTACTCGTTCAGCGGTTTGAACAGGCCTCCCTGAATGTTCTTCATCGTCTGATCCAGGTCCAGCTGGTAGATGACGTCAGGCAGGTCGGAGCCCGCTGCTAAGCGCGGAGCGATCGCATCTTGATAAGTCGATGGCGGCAGCAGCTCCCAGTTCACCGTGATGCCGGCACGCTTGCTGATTTCCTGCACGATCGGCGCCTGATTCAGATCGACATTATTCGTCCAGGCGTTCGTGGACAGGATGCGCAGCGAAGCTGTCTTATCCGTAATCGGGCCTTTGCCCGTATACGTGAAGCCTGCCGGTGCTGCCGAAGCTCCTGCGGCCGGGCTTTTCGCTCCCGCATCGCTCGCCGCCGGCGTGCTTGCGCTTTCTCCGCTTGTGCAAGCTGCCAGCACCAGTGTTAGCAAGGCTGTAACCAGCGTGCCGCTGGCCGCGGTTTTGAACATTTTTTTCATCATCAACGCCCTCCCTATGATTGCTTATAATGAACAGGATACCGTCGTAGCTACCCTTTTACTGCCCCTAACGTAATCCCGCGTACAAAGTACTTCTGAATGAACGGATACACCGCGATAATCGGCAAAATACTGACGACAATGGACACGTAGCGCACTTGCAGCGTCGACACCGCAAGCGCCTTGGCGGCTGTTTCTCCGCCCATCTTCTGCATAATTTCCGGCGACGCCATAATGAGCACCCTGCGCAGAAAAATTTGCAGCGGCTGCAAGTCCGTCTTCCCCAGGTAGAGCAGCGCATTGAAGAAGTCGTTCCAGTGCGAGACGGCATAGTACAGCGTCAACACGGCCAGCGTCGGCTTCGTCAGCGGCACCGCAATGCGGAACAGCAAAGTGAAGTCCCGTGCGCCGTCCATTGTAGCGCTTTCAAAAATCTCATTCGGGATGTTCTCAAACGCCGAACGCAGAATCATCACATTAAAGGTGCTGACCAGCACCGGCAAAATCATCGCCCAGCGCGTATTGTAAAGGCCAAGCTCCGTAATAATCATATAGAGCGGGATGAGCCCCCCCGAGAAATACATCGTAAACGCGATATAAAAGTTCAGCTTCCTTCTCAGAAAAAACTGCTTTCTCGACAGCGGGTACGCCGCCAAGCATGTCGCGACGAGATTGAAAATCGTCCCAACCACCGTATACCAGATTGTGTTGTAGTAGGAGCGCCACAGCTCGCCGTAGCCCAGCACCATTTTGTACCCGTCAAAATTCAGATCTACCGGCAGCAGCGTTACCATCTGTTTATCAATCGCTTCGACGGAACTCATCGAAATGCTGACCACATAGATAAAGGGATACAGGGTCACGAGAATCGCGATCACGACGACACTGTAGATGAGCACATAGAAGCTTCGATCCGACCAGGATTTGACCATCCTTTTCCCTCCTTTCGTTAAACCTACCAGAGCGACATATCGTTGACCCGGCGGCTTGCCTGATTCGCGATATACACCAGTACGAAGCTGATGATGGAATTAAACAACCCGACCGCTGTGGCAAAGCCGAAATTTTGCGACTCGATCCCTTGCCGGTATACGTAAGTCGAGATGACATCGGCCGTTTCATACGTAGCCCCGTTGTACAGCAAGTACACCTTCTCGAAATTCACGCTCATAATGCCGCCAATCGAGAGCAGCAGCAGAATGACAATCGTCGGCTTCAGACTCGGCAGCGTGAGATGCCATACCTCTTGGAACTTGTTCACCCCGTCGATTTTGCCGGAATCATACATTTCCTGATCGATGCCCATGATCGCGGCAATATAAATGATCGAGCTGAACCCAAAGCTTTGCCAAATCCCCGATACCGTGAAAATCGAGCGAAACCACTCCGGCGCCATCATGAAATTGATCCGTTCCAACCCGATCGAGGCAAGCAGCGTATTCACAATGCCGTCCGTCGGCGACAGGAAGTTAATAATCATCCCCGCGATCACAACCGTCGAGATAAAATGCGGTAAATACGTCACCGTCTGCGTGAACCGCTTCAGCGCGCTGTTCTTGATCTCAACGACGCAGATCGCGAACAGAATCGGAATCCAGAACCCGATGACAAGCGGGTAGAAGGCTAGCAGGAACGTGTTGCGCAGCAGCCGCCAGAAATAGCGGGAATGCACAAACTGATCCAGCCATTTCAGACCGACCCAGTCGCCTCCGAAAATGCCGTGTCCCGGCGTAAAATTTTTGAACGCAATCAGAATCCCCGGCATCGGCAAGTAACAGAAAATCAAATAGTACAAAAATACAGGCAGAAACATCATCAGCAGCCATTGATCTCTGCGCACCAGCTTGATGAGCGGCGTTTTTTTATCCCCCAATCGTTCCATCCCCTTTCGCTCAGCGGCACCTTGTAATCTCATTCTAGCAAAGGGAAAGGTATGCCTAAATCCAACATTTTTTCGATATGTAACACTTTTTTACGGACCTGAACAATAAAAAAAACACCTGCCCGCAAGGTCCTCGCCTTGACTAGACAGGTGTTGATTTCGACAGCGGCTGAACCGCCGCTTGATACGCTGGAAACGTCATCACGACCGTCGTCCCGCGGCCAACCTCGCTTTCAATCCGCAGGCCGTAGGGCTGGCCGAAACGAATCTGAATGCGCTCATGCACATTCTTGAGCCCGTACCCGGCCGTCTGCAGCTGCAGCACTTCCTCCGCCCGCTCCGGCGTCATGCCCGGCCCGTTGTCGGCAATGCTGAACAGCAGGTCGCCGCCAACCTGATAGCCCCGCAACTCAATGCGGCCCCGGCCTTCTCCTTTACGCAGCTGATCGATGCCATGCTCCAGCGCATTCTCCAGAATCGGCTGGAACACGAGATTGATCATATCGTAGCGCAGCAGCTCCTCGTCAACTTCGCAGATAAAATCAAACGAATAATTATGCATAATGCTCTGAATTTGCATATAATCCTTCGCATTGTCGAGCTCATGCCTCACCGAAATGAAATCGCGGCCTTTGTTCAATACGGTACGGTAAAACCGGGATACCGTATTCGTGATCTGGCTGATCTCCATCGCATCGATCTCCAGCGCTTTCCAGTTAATAATCGATAGCGTGTTATACAGAAAATGCGGATTGATCTGCGTCTGCAGCGCCTTCAATTCCGCTTCTTTTTGTGTAATTTTGCTCTGGTACACCTCTTCGATGAGCGTGTTGATGTTCGCGATCATCTGGCCGAAGCGGTTCGTCAGCTGGCCAATCTCATCCCTGGACTGACTGGAGACGTCGATCTTCAGATTCCCTTTCTCGACGGTCATCATGTTCTTGTTAAGCTTGATAATCCGCTTCACGAACGTATTTGAGAACATCCAGATAATGAGCAGGAGCACCGCGAGGCAAATGACCGTAATGAGCACAGTCGCGCTGACAATGCGCTTCGCGTTGACCGAAATTTCCGCCTGCGGCGTTAAATAGACAAGCTTCCAGCCCGTTTCCGGGATGTCTTGGGTAATGTACATGTAATCCGTATGATTGCTGGTTAGCGAGCCAACACGTTCATCCGGATTCAACGCCAGATCGATGGAAGTCGGGAGCGGTGACGACAGCCGAATACTCTTCGACCATAAGGGTGTCCCCTGCTGATTCACGATCAGGACGCCGTAGGCGTCTGTTTTGATCTCCGCCAAATCCTGGAACATGCGGTCTGCATCGATGCTCAAGAATAAAATCGCCGAGGGCTTCCCCAAGGACGCTCCCTCTTCGCCGACAAAAGGACGCGTGGCGTACAGCTTGCCGTTCTGAATATGCCACTGGGTCTGCGCCTTCTCCGAATTCGCCCACGGGGCACCACTCGTCAGCCCGAGCGGGAGAATGTACTCCCCCCGCAGAATCGCCGGATTATCCGTAAACACAGAGATTTGCAAAATATCTTTATTGAAATCCAAAATGTTGCTGAAGAACGGATCGACATAGTCCCGATACAACACAGGGAAATCGCCGTCGCCTGCGACGAAGATCCGCTTGAACACCACATTTTGCGTTATGGAATTGATGATTGCCTCATGCTGCTTGGCCCTGTAGTTAATCGTATCCGCAATCTGGCTAATGGCGCCGTCGAGATTTTGCTTGGCCTGCTGCAGAAGGAAGTTGCCGGCTTGATGGTACGAAAACAGGCCCAACACAAGGAGCGGAATGATGGAGACCACCATGTACGAAATAAACAGTTTTTGCTTAAAACGCAAATTCTGAAAATATGCCAGAAATGTTCTCATCTCATCCCGCCGTTTCCCGAAACTTGGCCGGGCTGCAGCCGTGGTAAATCTTGAACATTTTGCAGAAATACGAGTTGTTCATAAAACCCACTTGCTGGCTGATCTCCGCAATCGTCAGATGCGTGTCCCGCAGCAAAGCTGCCGCCTTCTGCATGCGAACAAGCGTAATGAATTTGACAATCGTCTGGCCCACTTCCTTATGAAACAAGTAGCTCAAATACGTCTGGGTGAGAAATACCCGGTCCGCTAGCCATTTCAGACTAATATCGGACATATAGTTGTCCTCAATCAGCTTCAGGATGTCTTTAATGACCTTCTTTCCCTGCTCCGCGCTCGGCTCTTCGGCTTCCTTCCCCAGCATCGCCATTACCTCGTGCACTTGTGCCTTCAGCGCCGCCAGCGACTTGCTGCCGAAAATGCCTTCCACCATCCCCTTGAACGCCTGATTGTCGTCCCGTCCGGACGTTTCCCAGACTTTGCTGACCAGCTGCGTGCACAGGTACTTGATATAGATCGCGGAATGCTGACCGCTCCCGTCGACCGTCTTAAAGAACAGCTCCACGCCCTTGCGGAAGCCATAATCATCCTTCATCTCCAGATGCCAGTACACCGTATCCATCAGCTTCGAAATCGTATCTGAGAGCTCCTCTTTGCCTTGGCTGCCGTCCGTAAACAGCACCGTGCTCCCCTGATAAAAGAATTTATCTTCCAGCACGCTCTCCATCAGCTTGAACTCGGCAGCCAGTTCGCTCTCTTCGTTAAGAAGACTTCCCGCAACCAGCGTCACTCTTCCATCGTCAGCCCTGATGAGCTGCTCCAACAGCTTGGCCGGCTCCGGCATTTGCGGCTGCCCCTTCCGGTCCAGCAGAAAGAAAAGCAGACTCTGATGCTCGTTTACATTCACATATTCAAATGGCGTCGCCACCGCCGACTTTACCATGACGGGTACGCGATCCTGCTCTGCATCAAAAACAGGGAGGTCGTAGTCGATCAGCATCATCTGAACGCGGTGTCTCGCGAAATCAATACCCGAGGTCACCTCGCCCCCCGGGTGCAGCGCTTGATGCTGGTACGCATGGATCAGCCCAAGCAGTCGGTGCTCCTTCTCTTGCTCCTGATCCTTCTCACACAGCTCAATCACTTGCGTAAACGCTCGAATAAATTCATTCACATCAATCGGTTTCAACAAGTACGAGAAAATTTGATAATCGATCGCCCGCTGGGCATATTCAAATTCGCCGTACGCGCTTACAATCATAATGGTCAGCTCTGGAAGCAAGTCCCGCGCCTGCCGACATAATTCGAGGCCGTCCATGAACGGCATTTTTATATCCGTCAGCAGAATATCGACAGGATGGGTACGCAGCAGCCCCATTGCCTCCTCGCCATTTTCTGCTTCCAGCACGGTCAAAGGCAGCTTATATTTCTGAATCAGCCTCTTCATGCCTTCCCGCTCGATAAATTCGTCATCCACGATAAGAATCTGAAACATAGGCGTCACCTCCAAGCAGGCTTGCTGCCTCTAAATTTTATCAGAGAACCGCCGGGATGAATATTCAACATTTTTTCGTTCCATAGCACGATTTTATGGGAAAAGAGCGCAAGCAGGATTTCCCCACCTGCGCTCTATTTCGTTAATCCTCATCATACCGATTCGGCGCACGCATCATACCCGTCCGAAGCGTCTGTTCGACGGCGGCTTCGCTTAGCTTCCACTTGTCCTTGCGCCATTTCCACACAGAGGTTACATACCCAAGCGTATCGGCATTCGCAATGCCCGTGATCCGCTGTACGCCTTTCAGCTCGCAGAAACCGTCCCCATCCACATCAACGGGCTTCAGCAGACTATAGGCATCGACATTCACAATCAGCGGCTTCACGACCTTGCCGTCCTTGTAAATGCCAAACTGCTCGTAACTGTCCTTCCGATCGGCTATATTCAGCTTAAAGGACTTCCCGGTCTCCTGGATTTTCATCTTAACCTTGTAATTGTTCTTAAACGTCGCGTTGACATGCAGCGGCTCCGGCATCGGAATCTCTGTGGGGACGTTGTTTCTCAGCGAAAAAATCTGATTCGTCGTATACCCGCCCGAACCTCCCGTATCCGACGTCACGTAAATTTGGGGCAACTTGTCATGGATAAAATCGCAAAAATCCATCCGCGGATTGTAGCCGCCCTGAAGGGGAATGACCACCTGCGCCTGCCCCTCGCCGACGGAGGTCAGAAATAGCTTGTCGTAGTAGGGGCTGTTCATATCCATTTTCGTACCGATGAGCGACACGACCTCAAACTTGCCGTCGCCGGTCACGTCGATTTCACGCGTTTGAATAAGCTGCCCTTGCTCCGCTTGCGGCGCAGGCTGCGGCGGCAGTTCCTCCGCCATCGTGCTGCTGCTGAATAACAGCAGCGACAGCCCCATACTGATGGCTGCGGTGTGCAGCGTCATGTTGAACTTACCCGATTTCCGTAACATAAGCGACGATCCCCTTTTTTTGGCATTTGTTTTTGCTTATTGTGTCAAAATGCCCCACGAGATATGCAGCCGCTTCCCCATTCATGTTACACTGATTCTGCAGGCTGAGGCTGACACAACCAATAGAGGATAACGTTATAATGAGGTGCATGTTTTGAAAATAGATCGATTACTCGCCATCACGATGCTCCTGCTCAATCACCGCCGCATCAGCGCGAAAGAGCTGGCAGACCGCTTTGAAGTCTCGCTGCGCACGATCTACCGGGACGTGGAGGCGATTAACCAGGCCGGCATCCCCGTCGTATCCTACGCAGGACTAAGCGGCGGCTATGAGATTATGGAGCAGTACCGGCTGGACCGTCAATTTCTGTCCATGGAAGAATTGCAATCCATCATCGTCGGCTTGAAAGGCATACAATCGACCGTCGGCGATCAGGAAATCGGCGCACTGCTCGACAAAGTCGGCGCACTGATCGGCAAATCCGAGCAATCCGCCGTCCAATCGCTGAACAATCAGCTTGTCATCGATATCAACCCTTGGCGCACAGGCAATCAAAATAAAGAACAACTCGCCGCCCTTAGGTCCGCCATTCGCGACTCGAGCCTTATCTCTTTCGCCTATATCACTGCGGAAAGTCAAACGTCCGTTCGCACCATCGAACCGATGGGCATTGTCGTCAAGGGCTTCGGCTGGTACCTGTACGGCTACTGCCGCTTGCGTGAAGACTATCGCGTGTTCCGCTTGTCGCGCATGAAAGACGTGCAGGTCCTGGAGGAAACATTCGAGCGCAGGCCCGCAACATTGGAAAAGCTCGACTATGGCTGGGGCAAAAGAGACACTTCCCGCCTCATCACCCTCAAGCTGCATGTGCAGCCAAGCGTACGAGCGAAAGCGGAGGATTATTTTCATCCGGAGCAGATCCACCTGCAGGAGGACGGCACGCTGCTTATCACGTCCACTCAACCCGACGAGCCGTGGCTGTACGGCATGCTGTTGAGCTACGGACCGCAGCTGCGCGTGCTAGAGCCTGTGCATGTGGCCGCGAGAATGAAGGAATTGGCCGAGGGAATCGTGGGCGTGTACAATACTGACAACCTGTTGTCAGCAGAACACAGTTATACTGGAAAATGTTAGAACGACTATGTGAAAGGGATGATCCCATGTTCAGAACCATCGAGGATTTTCTAAATGAATGGAGCCGCGAATCACAGGCCACACAGCAAATAATGGATACTTTAACGGATGCTTCTCTGACCCAACGCATTGCGCCTAATTTCCGTGAGCTCGGGCAACTCGGCTGGCACATTGCGACGACGATTCACGAGATGATGTCCCGTACGGGGCTGGAGTTCGCAGAGCCGGAAGGCGGCGAATTGGCTCCAGCTTCCGCCAAGACAATCGCCGAGACCTACCGCACCGCAGCAGCGGCGTTTACCGAAGCACTTCAGTCCCAGTGGACGGACGCGAAGCTGACAGAAACGAGCGACATGTACGGCGATCAATGGCCGAACGCCGCCACACTACGTGTGCTCATCTCCCACGAGATTCATCACCGCGGAGAAATGATTGTGCTGATGCGCCAAGCAGGCCTGCGCGTGCCGGGGATTTACGGGCCGTCGCGCGAAGAGTGGATCGAGCGAGGGATGGAACCGCTCGTGTAGCGCGCGTAGACATCAGCCCGGGCACCAAAGAGAAACAGCTCCTTCATTCTTTCATAGAGGGAAGCGTTTACTGACGGCATTGCGCCGTGTCGAGGATACACTTTCTGATATCCACAAAAAAAAGCGGAGTCCGCACCCGACTGCACGGGCGACTCCGCCTTTTTATGCTCGGACAAGGCTAACCGCCTTGCCGCCGGTATACCCGACGATTACCTCGCGCGCCAGGCCGATAAACAGGCCGCTCTCCACGACGCCGGGGGTACCCTGCAAAGCCGCTTGCAGCTCCGCAGGCTGCGCGATCGCGCCAAAACGGCAATGCAACAGGTAATTGCCGTTGTCCGTCACAACAGGCTGGCCATCGGCCGCCAAGCGCAGGGCCGGCTCGCAGCCCATAGCCCGCAGCTTCCGCAGCGTCAGCTCCCAGCCGAACTTCACGATTTCCACTGGCAGTGGAAATGCGCCCAATTGCTGGACGAGCTTGCCCTCGTCCACCACGATCACCAGCTTGCGGCTTGCGCAAGCCACAATTTTTTCTCGAAGCAGCGCGCCCCCGCCGCCTTTCATCAAATTCCACTGCGGATCCACTTCATCCGCACCGTCAATCGTGACATCGATCTCCGTGATGTCCGCCGTTACAAGCTGCGGGATGCCCAGCGACCGCGCCAGTTCCTCAGACGCAACCGAAGTAGCGACTGTCTGAATGCGCAGCCCTTGGCGCACAAGCTCGCCGAGCTTCTGAATCGCCCAATAGGCGGTCGAGCCCGTCCCCAGACCGACAATCATCCCGTCCTGCACGCTGCGCTCCACGGCCAGCTCGGCTGCGGCTTTTTTCGCTTCCATACCGCCACGCCCCTTTCAATGGCTTCTCATCTTCAGTGTACCACAAGATCGCTCAGGTGAAAGGTACAGGGCTCATACCGGGTCAGCCTCACGGCCTCAGGCGAAGCGGCACGGATAGATTCAGAGCGAGGCGGGCACGTTAAAGGCACCATCTTTGCAAAAACCACTGGAGGGTACCGCTCTGTCTGTCCTCGATTTTTATCGCAGTCAAATGTCGCTGACGTCGTTAGACTGGGGGCTCCGCGCCGTGGCCGGCTATCTCTTTCTCGTCGTAACTGCCAAAGCGCTGGGCCAACGCTCCATTTCGCAGCTGCGTTATCTTGACTTCATCATCGCGCTCATCCTTGGCGACATTCTCGCAAACCCGCTGTCCGACCCGAATATCGGATTAATCGGCCCCATGATCACGACCGTCGTCCTGGTCGCCCTTTATACAGCCACATCCTGGCTGGGGATGAAGTGGAATCTCCTGAAGCATTTTCTGGACCCGCCGCCGCTCGTCTTCATTCGGCATGGCCGGCTTCAGATGCACAACCTACGGAAAGCCCGCATCTCCGTCGACCATCTGTTCTCCGAGCTCCGCAAGCTGCAGGTGGACGACGTCGCGAAGGTTGCGCTTGCGCTTTGGGAACCTGGCGGCGTCATCTCCGTCTTCTTGGAAACGCCGCATCAAGCAGTGACAGCCCAAGATTTGAACATCCAGACCACGCCATTCTCCCTCATCAAACCCATCATCGTGGAAGGGGCCTCCGAAGAGGAGACGCTCGCCCAGCATGGCAAAGACCTTGCCTGGCTGCAGACGGAGATTGCCGCAAAACACACGACAATGGCTAACGTTGTGCTCGCTACCATTGACGATCAAGGCCAAATCCGGATCGAAGCCGAAAAAGACGAGCAAACGCTCCATTAGCGTCTGCTCGTCTTTTTGCCATCCTTACATAAACCGCCGTTCCACCCGCTTCATAATGACCATCGTCGCCGCAATGAACAGCACGACATACAGAAGCTGGAACGGATGCGCAATAAACCGCTTGAGATCGTAGCCGATAAAGCAGACGCACAGCACCATCACAGCCTTGCCGGAGGCCACCGCCAGCAAAAATGAACGAAAACGCATCTGCACCAGCCCCGCCGCCATGTTGATAACAACGAACGGGCCCAGCGGGAACAAACTCAGCACGAACACATAATTAAACGCCTGACGCCGCGCCCAGGTGAGACTTTTCTGCACCTTGGGCTTTTGCGACCAACGCACAAGATAGGGGTGACCCGCCACTTTTTTCACAATGGCAAACGTCAGCAGACAGCCGCATACCAACCCGATCCAGGAGTACAGAAACCCAAGCCACAACCCGTACACCGCCGCATTCACGCTAATAATGACCAATGTAGGCAACGGGGGAATGAACGACTTCATAAAAGGAATGAGCAGCCCCGGCAGCGGTCCGAGCGAACGGTACTGATCCAGCAGGCGCGTTAAATTACTTTCGTTAAAATAGGATAAAAACTCATGAATCCCCATTGGTGTTATAGGATATGCCTAGACAGGCACTCCGCTCCTCTCGTCACAATGAGAAAATTATAGCATAATTTGTATAAAAAAAGCTGACCCCGCGCGCATTCGCTGACGTCAGCTTTTACCATATATTGGAATCCCTGCGGGGACTGTTGGAACAGCCCCTTGCGCTGACAATATAGTTTTCGCATCCAGACGGCATGATCGATCCAAAGCTTTTGCATGGCCGCCTGGAACCGGGCCATTTTGGCGCTGTAGCAGGCAGCCACAACCGGCTCATGCCGATCGAGCTCCGCGGCCTTCACCGAAGAGCCGGCCTGTCCAACACCGACCGTGGCAAGCAGCAGGGCCAGCAAGCGCTTCTTTTTTATGCATCGCCGAGCGCTGACGGTTCTTCCACTTCGAGCCGATACCCGACGCCGCGCACGGAAAGGAACCGAATCGAGGCCGTAATCGCGCCGAGTCTCGCCCGCAGCCTTTTAACATGAACGTCGACGGTCCGCTCCCCTCCTTCATACTGCGCCCCCCACACATGCTCGATCAACTGTGCTCTGGACAAGATCCGGTTCGGGTTACTAGCCAGCATAAACAACAGTTGAAACTCCTTAAGCGGCAAAAAAAGTCGCTGCTCCCGCACGCGCACCTCATGCGTCGCCTTATCGATCATCAGATCGCCGAGCTGGATTCGGATGACGTTCGGCATCCGATGCCGCTTCAGCAGCGCTCGCACACGCACGATCAGTTCCTCCGCATGCACGGGCTTCGCCAAATAATCCTCGGCGCCAAGCTGGAAGCCCTTCACCACAATCGTCGGGTCGCCGCCGTGACCAAGCAGAAGCATCGGCAGCTCCGCCTGCTGTCGCAGTCCACGCGCAAGCTGCCAGCCGTTCCACTGCGATGTCGTCACGTCGAGCACAATTAAATCCACCTGCAACCGTTCGATCAGTTGCGCCGCCAACCGACGATCGTCCGTACACGCGACGGCAAAACCTTCGCTGCGAAGCTGCTCCGCCAGCTCCTGTCGGGAGGGATTGTCTTCATCAATGAGAAGAATACGCGCCACTTCCGAAATCCCTCCTTTCGCTCCATCTTTTAACTTTGAGTGTATCGAACGAGTCTGAATTTGAACTGAATAGCACCTGAATGTCTGTTGAACAAAAAATAGGTGGTGGCGGCCGCATGCAAAACAGCGCATCACCGAGCCCAGCAACCCTATCCGCGGACAGAGAAAAGCCCCCACACCCGCGTAAGGACGCGAGGCAGAGGGCTTCGGTCAAACCCACAAAAATTACTGGCTTCTCCGTCCTTTCCAAGACGAAGTATGTGCGGATGGCATGAAGCCGCCTCGCGGAATATCCGATGTGTTACAACGTACTGCGCGAATACGTCCGCTCCAGCAGCTCGCGCAGCTTCTGCGCGATAGCGGCCTGGTTCGCATCCGCTTCGGCTCCCGTGTCGTCTGTCTGGGTGGATGCCTGCGCCTCCGTCGCATCCGAAGCGGACAGTGTTGTGGAGAGACCACCGGACGCTGTGCCGTCTGTCGCATCTACGCTGTCTGCATCGTCCTCGTCGTCATCCTGCTCATCCAACAATTGCAAGAGCGCTTGCAGGGAGTTTTCCGTCGAGGTCTCCTCCGTAGTGTCCGCACTATTCGGACCGCCGGGGCTGCGGGGGCCACCCGGGCCTCCAGGTCCGCCTGGCGGTCTGCCGCCCGGCGGCGGCGGGCCCATCGGCGGCTTCGCGCCGGCTGCATGATCCGCTGCTTCGGATGCAGTCGGATCAGCAGCATCCGACAGCTTTTCCGCAAGCTGGGCAAGGAGGCGGTCCAGATCATCCGCGGAAAGCGTGCTTGTCGAAGCGCTGTCCGCGGACGTGACGCCTTCTACCGCGTCCGTTTCTTCCGTGCCGCCGACCGTTTGCTGCTGAAGCAGCGCATACAACTGCTGCGCTTCCGGGCTGACCTCGTAGGAATCGCTGGCTGCTTTTTTAGATTTGGTCTCCTGCGTGGCGGCGGTCGTGCTATTCGAATCCGTGCTTGCGCTGTCCGTCACTTGATACGTGTTCAGCTTGTACAACGAATAAAGGCTTGAACTGGAAATATTCATCGCGGCTTCCCTCTCCTCGTATGAGTTTCGCCTAATCATAGCTCGGCTGCGTGAACGCACAGTGAATGGAAAATGAGGGTTTGCTGAAATTTTCCAGTTGTTGCAGAAACGCAAGCCCAGATGCAGCGGGGGCTGCCTATGCTCCTGTAAATGTACATCCCTATTCCAAAAAATCGTGGAAAATAGAAGAAATCCCGCAAAACCTACATCAAAAGCCCATTGAATCGCGATTTCCCCCTGTTTTGGGGAGCATCAGCTCACTTTTGATGTATTATTTGCAGGATTTCCTTTCTGCCCCTCAATCCATTATTTCGCTAGACAATTAAGATAACGGCGGTATCTTATTTGGAAGTTTAAAGTGAGTTGTAAAGAAATAAGTTAGGTAAGCGAACTTATTCGCTGCACAGGAGCCCGCAACACGATGAAAACCCGTAAATAAGATAAGACTGTTATCTTATTTCTGGAAACTAAGGGCAACCCGTGATAATAAGTTATTGGAAGTAACCTATTTCGAGGAGCCGCCAGCCTTCACATGAGGAAACCGACATCTCACTCTCAGCCTGCGGCCATAACCAGCGCCCCCGCTACGCCTCCAGCGGGTGCACCGCCTCCTCCAGCAGCCGATCGAGCTCGGCGCTGTAGGCCTTCACCTGCGCTTCGCTCCAACCGAAGCGCTCCGCCAGGAAGGCCGCCGCCGGCGCCTTCCACTGCCTTGCCCACGCGATATCGAAGAAGAGGGCCCCCGTCCGGCGGATGAAAAAATCCGCCGGCTTCACGGCCATCTCGTGCTCAATCGCGTACACGAGCGAAGCGAGCACCGCCGCGGGCATGCCCCGCCGCGCGGCCTCATCCTCCAGCTGCGCGAGCAATGCATAGACGGCGTCCACATTGGAGCCGTACCGGTGCGCCAGCTGCGCAGCCTCTTTCGCGGTCAGCCCCAGGGCGACGCCCTGGCTGACCTTCGCTTGCACGAACGGCTGCAGCTTCGCTGAGCCGCCTACGTCGCCGCCGGAAATCGGCAGCGTGCGGGTACGGCTCGGCGGCACCGCCGCCGTGCGCCCTTCCGCCGCCAACATGGCGGCGATCTTGTCCACGACCGTCTCCGCCATTTTGCGGTAGCCGGTCAGCTTGCCCCCGGCCATCGAAATGAGGCCGGAGTCCGAGACGAAAATTTCGTCGCGGCGCGAAATCTCGGAAGGGTCTTTGCCCTCTTGATGGATCAGCGGGCGCAACCCGGTCCAGCTCGACTCGACGTCCGCTTCGGTCAAGCCGAGGGACGGAAACATCCCGTTCGCGGCGCGCAGCACATACGCGCGGTCCTCCGCGGTAATCCGGGGATTCGCCATATCCCCTTTATAGTTCGTGTCGGTCGTGCCGACATACGTTTTGCCGTCCCGCGGAATCGCAAACACCATGCGCCCGTCCGGCGTATCAAAATAGATCGCCTGCCGCAGCGGAAACCGGCTCTGATCGAACACCAGGTGCACGCCTTTGGTCAGGTGCAGCGTTTTGCCCTGCTTCGAGCGGTCCATCTCCCGCAGCGTATCGACCCAAGGGCCGGTCGCATTGACGATTTTGGAGGCATAGAGCGTGTAGCTGCTGCCGGGCTGATCCTGATTTTGACCATCACGACCCGCTGCTTTGCTGTGGACCGCTTCCCCCGCCAACTGATCCACAACCTTGACCCCGACCAGCTTGCCGTCCTTCATCACAAGCTCTTCCACCTTGGCATAGTTCACGGCCATCGCGCCGAGCTCCACCGCTTTTTTCATCACTTCGATCGTCAGCCGCGCATCGTCCGTGCGGTATTCGACATAATACCCGCCGCCCCTCAAATCATTCCGCTTCAGCAGCGGCTCCAGTTTCAACGTGCCGGCCGGGTTGAACATCTTTCGGCGCTCGGAGCGCTTCACACCCGCGAGGAAATCGTACACGCGCAGCCCCAGCGACGTCGAGAACTTCCCAAACGTCCCGCCCTTATAAAAAGGCAGCAGCATCCACTCCGGCGTCGTCACATGCGGCCCGTTTTCGTACACGATGGCGCGCTCCTTGCCCACCTCCGCCACAACCTTTACGTCCAGCTGCTTGAGGTAGCGCAGCCCGCCGTGCACCAGCTTCGTCGAACGGCTCGACGTGCCCGAAGCAAAATCCTGCATCTCGATCAGCGCCGTCTTGAGTCCCCGGCTTTGGGCGTCCAGCGCGATCCCGGCCCCTGTAATCCCCCCGCCGATTACGATGACATCAAATTTCTGTGCAGTCATCGCCGCCAGCATTTCTTTTCTTTTGAACCCGCTAAATGTGTTTGTCATGTCAACCTCTCCCTTTGGCCGATAAAATAAAAAACCACAACATCCCTAACACGTCTGCACGTGTAGGTCCGCTGTGGTTTCTCCTAGTCTCCAACCGAATATGAACTTGTGATCTCAGTATAGCATGAGTGCTCGTTATTTAAAAGCGATAGCTGCCTGCACCGCTTTTTTCCAGCCGCCGTACAGCTTTTCCTGATGCGCCGCTTCCATCTCACGGTCGAACGCCCGGTCCACCTGCCACTGTGCGGCAATCTCCGCTTTATCCTGCCAAAAGCCTACGGCCAAGCCCGCCAAATACGCCGCACCCAGCGCCGTCGTCTCGTTCACGACCGGACGCTCTACCGTCACACCGAGCATGTCGCTCTGGAACTGCATGAGAAAATCGTTGCGCACCGCGCCGCCGTCCACGCGCAGCTTCGTGAGCTCGATGCCGGAGTCGTCCTCCATCGCTTGCAGCACGTCTTTGGTCTGGTAGGCCAGTGACTCCAGCGTCGCCCGGATAAAATGCTCCTTCGACGTCCCCCGGGTCAACCCGAACACCGCACCACGGACATCGCTGTCCCAGTAGGGCGTTCCCAGCCCGACAAAAGCCGGTACCACATACACGCCGTCGGTCGAGGCGACCCGCTTCGCGTAAGTTTCTGTGTCCGGCGCCGCTTTGATCATCCGCAGCCCGTCCCGCAGCCATTGAATTGCCGAGCCCGCCACGAAAATGCTGCCCTCCAGCGCATACTCCACCTTTCCGTTCAGGCGCCAGGCGATGGTCGTCAGCAGGCCGCTGCGCGACGGGATGGCGTAGTTTCCGGTGTTCATCAGCATGAAGCAACCGGTGCCGT
>NZ_RXHU01000001.1 GCF_003955665.1 Paenibacillus whitsoniae | reverse complement strand
CTGCCCGGTTGGCGCCCAGCTCATGCTCACCCAGTTCGGAATCAGCAGCGTCTGATTCGGGTTATACGCTTCCTCGCCGGCCCTGTCACTTCCATCAGTCTTGCCAACATGGCCGCCCCTAGTCGTCTCTCCCGCACTGCCCTGCCAGACAGCTTTCGGCAGCAAGTCCTTGTCCTCCTCCGAATCCTGATACACCAGCAAATAATCGGTGTCAAAAGGTGCCAGACTCTCCAAGGTCATATCCTTAAGCCGTTGATTCGGCGGTACGAAGCTGCCTGGCTGCAACCCCAGCTCCGCATACAGCAGATTGCTAAGCGGATGGTCGACCCGTCCCTGTACCCGAATGCGCCCATGCTGCAGCCGGATCAGGGAAATGGTCTGTTGGCCAATCGTCTGTGCAAACCGCTTCCGCGCCGCCTCCACCCTGAGCTCCAGCTGACGGCAGGTGAACCTCGCCTCAGATTCTCTGCCGACCAGCTCGGCCAGCCGCATATAGGTGCTCCGCCAGTCCATCGTAAACCGCAGCATGACCGTCGGCGCAATCTGCCTCAGCCGCTCGTAGAGCGACAAATGGCGGGAGTCGGCCACAATAACGTCCGGACGGTACTCGCGCATTTGCTCCAATTGAAGCTCTCCGAACCGTCGATCTTCTTCCGTCTCGATGCTCAAGTACGAATCCAGCTCGAAGGCATCTTCCACGCCCAGGGAATACAAACACTCCTTGTATCGAAAACAAGACGCAGAAGCAACCCGAAGCTGCCTTCGTTTCACGAAGAGCGTCGGCGACAGGCCAACGGCCTTTTTGAACATTCGGCTAAAATAAAACTCGCTGCCCATACCGACCGCCCCAGCCGCGGATTTAACCGAGCTCTCCGGAAGCTGGAGCAGCCGCTTGGCGGCATCGATGCGAATCTGATTCAAATATTCGATCGGCGACACCTGCTTCGCTCTTTTAAAACTCCGCGAATACGAGGTTGGCGTCAGACCGGCGAGATCCGCCAAGGTCTCCAGCTTGATTTTCTCACTATAGTGTTCGTGCAGGTAGCGGATCGTACGTTCAATGCCGTTCTCCGGCTCTTGCACATCCTGCATAGCTTGCGCCGTATCCGGCTTCGACTCGCGCAGCTCATGAAGCAGAAGCTGGAAGCGATGCTGCAGATCAGCGTCGCTCATCCCCCGATGACGGCTCTCCTCGTAGAGACGCTGCACGCCCTCAAGCATCGCCGCGCTCATCACGGCTTTTAGCGCACCGGACTGTTCCCGTACCTGCGGCACACAGCTCCAACCGCCCTTGCGCCTCGCCACGCGCAGCTCCCGCGCTGCAAGCACATAGACTGTCAGACTGTCCGATTCCTGCAGAAAATCGATCTTCATCCCCACACTCAGCCATACGCATTGTCCCGGCTGCATCCGAATGGTCTGCCCCTCCGCGTAGAGCCGGCCTTGGCCCTGTTCCATGACGACGAGCAGATCCCCTGGGATTGTCTTCGTCTGCTGCCACACATCCCGCTCACGGTAGCCGCGTTTACGGATGGAAGAAAGATAGACGAACGGATACCCGGGTTTTGAAACCGGAAGCATGCACAGCACCCCTTTTGCAAGTTATGATTGAGAATCATTATCAATTAATTGAAGTATAACGGCTCTCCCTCTTCTTGAAAAGGCGCTTCAGGCACTATTTATCAATAATGGTCAGCAATTCCTCGGCAGGCTTCCGTTTTTGCACGGGCGGAATAACGGACGGGTAGCCGATGTGCAGAACCGCCACGATTTTCTCCCCGGGCCCAATACCAATGGACTCGCGGAATTTCGGATCATAGTTGTAATGATTCGTTTTCCAGACGACGCCCAGCCCCTGCTCCCACGCCGCCAGTTGGAAATTTTGAATCAGCGCGCAGGCCGCCGCATAATCCTCATCCCATTGCTTCTGGCGCGCATCTTCCCTCAACACGACGACGAGGTGGGCAGGGACCTCCAGAAAATATTCCCTTTTGCGCTTGCCATATCTCTCCCGATCCTCAGCGTCATACGATTGCAGCATCGCATCCGCCAGTAGGGCCCGCCCCTCCCCTTTATATAAAAGAAAGCGCCAAGGCTGCCTGTTCTCGTGATTCGGCGCCCAGACCGCCACATTGAGCAGCTCCAGCAGCAGCTCGTCGGCGACCGGATCGCTCTTGAACGTGCGCACGGTTCTGCGCGCTTTAATCGCCTGTGCAATGGCACCGGCTTCATTCGATCTAGGTAAGGATAAGCTCATGTTGTTGCTCCTCTCTTGTCTCGTTGATAGAATTGGCCGCCCGGTCCGATCGCCGTCCCTTTCCCCTTGGAATGCACAGCGGCGTCCCGAAGAACGGATCAGCTACAATCTCACATGCCATACCGAAAACGTCCCGGACCAACTCCACGTTGATCACATCTTCGGGCTTGCCTTGGGCGTACACGTTTTTGTCCTTGACCGCGACGAGATGATGCGCATACCGGCAGGCCAAATTCAAATCGTGCAGCACCATGACAATCGTACGCTGTTCCCGTTCATTCAGCTCAAACAGCAGATCCAGAATGTCCACTTGGTGGGCCATATCCAAATATGTCGTCGGCTCATCCAGCAAAATTGTCTGTGTCCCCTGCGCCAGCGTCATCGCAATCCAGGCGCGCTGCCGCTGGCCGCCCGATAGGGCGTCGACGGCGCTTTCGGCGAGCTCTGCCATTTTGGTCACGCGCAGCGCTTCCTGCACATGGCGCTCGTCGTCCTCCGACCACTGTTTCAGCCAGTTCTGGTACGGGTACCGTCCCTGCTTAACCAGTTGAAACACCGTCAACCCTTCCGGCGCAATCGGCCCCTGCGGCAAAATCGACAACCGCTTGGCGATCTCCTTGGTCGGAATGCCCGCAATCTGCTTGCCATCCAAAATAATGTCCCCCTGGGCAGGCTTCAGCAAGCGGGCCATGGACCGCAGCAGCGTTGACTTGCCGCAGCCGTTGGCGCCGATGAACACCGTAATTTTCCCCTTGGGAATGGACAGGTTTAGTTCTTCGATGATGCTTTTCTCCCCATAGGTCAAATGCAGATCTTTCACTTCCAAGCTTTGCACAGCGCTCACTCCTTCCTCTTACGAATTCCGTTTGGTATACAACAAATAGATAAAAAACGGTGCGCCAACCATGGAGGTAAATACCCCTACCGGTATATCCAGCGGAAGAAACAGCGTGCGGCCGATCAGATCGGCCAGCATGACAACCGTCCCGCCGAGCAGCACGGCGACGGGCAGCACATTCTCGAAGCTGGAGCCGACCAGCTTCCGCGCCATATGCGGCGCGATCAGGCCGACGAAGCCGATGCCGCCGGCGACGGATACGGCCGAGCCGGCCAGCGCCACGCTGATAGACAGCAGGAGCAGCCGATTCCTCTCGACGGCGCTGCCGGCGCTCGCCGCAATGTCATCGCCAAGCTGCCCGATGTTGACATGCCGCGCCAGCAGGAACGCCAGCGGAATCAGAATGACGGTCCAAGGCAGCACCGTCAGCACGTTCTCCCAGTTGGCCGCATACACAGAGCCTGTCAGCCACAGATAGACCTGCCTCGCATCATTGGTCGGCGAGAAAACGATCATCATCGTCGTTGTCGCCGACATAAGGCCGGCGAGGCCAATCCCGACGAGAACCAGACGAACGGGGGTGACCCCTTTTTTCCAAGCAAGTGCATACAGAACGATTGACACGATTGCCGCGCCCAGCATCGCCGCCACGGGCAGCCAGCGAATGCTGAAGACGCCGAGAAAATACGTCAGAAACGTTACCGCCCCTACGGAAGCCCCGCCCGTGACGCCCATAATGTCGGGAGACGCCAGCGGATTCCGGATAATCCCTTGCAGAATAGCCCCTGCGGCCGCCAGGGAAGCCCCTACGAGCAGCGAGACGATTATGCGGGGAAGACGGATTTTTTGAATGACCATCGTATGTTCCTCCGTCCCGGAGCCGAACAAGCTTCGCACGACATTAATCGGCGAAATGACCATTTCTCCGAGACCTGTGCTGACGATTGCAACAACCAGGCAGGCGAGCAGCAGCCCGAACATGATGCGCACCGATTTGCGATGGATCAGCAAGGACACAGCGCCGCCTCGGAGCCGAACCGTTTTATACGGCTTCATGATTTCGCCAGCCCCTTCCGTGCAATATAGATGAAGAATGGGACCCCGATGATTGCCGTCATGACGCCGACAGGCATTTCCTCGGGCATGGCGATAAACCGCGCGCCGATATCGGCCAGAATCAGCAGGATGGCGCCGAGCACGCCGCAATACGGAATGACCCAGCGATGATCCATCCCGCCGAAAAACCGCGAGATATGCGGGATCACAATGCCGATGAATCCTATCGGACCCGCAACGGAAACCGAGCAGCCGGCCAGTACGACAATGAAAATGCCGACCGTCGCTTTAATGAAGATTGTTTTTTGCCCGAGCCCCTTCGCCGTTTCCTCGCCCATCTGGAGTACATTCATTTCCTTAGCGAGGAGCCAGGAGCCGATCCAGACGATGACCAGGTAAGGAATTACCGTTATGAGAAAGGACGGCGATCTCCCCGCCACCGTTCCGGTCAGCCAGAAGAGGACCGTACTGATCCCCTGCTGCCTCAGCACAAGCACCGCTTGGGTAAACGAGGCGAACAGCGCTGACATGGCGGACCCGGCAAGCACGATTTTGAGCGGTGTCAGGCCGTCTCTGCCGACAGACCCCAGCGCATACACCGTGACCGCCCCCACGGCTGCGCCAAGAAAAGCGATCCATGTCAGAGCTTGCATCGACGATACGGAGAGCATCACGGCTGCCAAGACGACAAAGAACGTCGCCCCGGCATTGACCCCGAGCACGCTTGGCGATGCAAGCGGATTGCGCGTCAGCGTCTGCATCAGTGCACCGGCAATTGCCAGACTCGCCCCTACGGCAGCCGCAATGCAGGCTCTCGGCACCCGTGTCGTGCGCACAATTATCTGATCGTTGATACTTTCATCATAGTGAAACATGGACGCCCAGGCGGTCGACCAACTGAACTGCTGCGTCGCGCCGAACACAATACTGGAGACGAAACACCCCAGAAAAACCAGCACAAACCCGATCAGCCAGCCGGTTCGCCAAAGGTTCGATCTTGTAGCATTCATCATCAATTCTCCCTATGCTCATAAAGGAATGAACGATGGGGGCATCGCGCATTCCTTTATAACTCATCTTATTGGATGTCGAAGTATTTGTAGAGATCCGTCAGCATCGTCTGCGCCGCCATCGAGCCTCCGGCCAGATTCCACGTGATCGTGTCCACTTTGAAATACTTGCCGTTCTTGACGCCCTTCAGATTTTTCCACAGTGCATGCGACGTCCAGTCGTTCTGCGATTTCTCTACAGAATTGTCGGATGGATCGAGTCTCGTGATATCAAAAATATAGTCGCCGTCCAACTGTGACATCTGTTCCTTCGTCGCCAGGTTCAGCACCGCTTTGCCCGGCTCCAGAATTTGCGCTTTCGGACGCGCGAAGCCCAGCTCCTTGAAAATCGTCCCGGCAAAGCCCGTCGCATAGAAGCGCGCACTGCCGTCACGCTCGAAGCGAACGATCGAGATCTCGGTTTTGCCAGCCTTATCGCCGATTTTTTGTTTAAATTCGGCTACCTTTTTGTCCCAATCCGCGAGGATCTTGTCGCCTTCTTCTTTCTTATAAAGCGCGTCTGCCGCATACTTGAGATTCGCCTTCCAATCGAAAATCTCTTCCGTAATGATCGTCGGCGCGATGCTGCTCAGCTGTGGGTACAACTTCTCGTGGCGGGCTTTCGTCCCGATAATCAGATCCGGCTTCAGCGCGATAATGGCCTCCACGTTCGGCTGCGTTTCTTCACCGAGATCCTTCACACCGTCCATTTTGGCGCGCAGGTAGTTGTACCACGGCTTTTCTTCCCAGGACTGGACTGAACCCACCGGCTTCACGCCGAGGTGTACGGTAATATCGGTCATGCCGTTAAAAAGCACCACAACGCGCTCCGGTTTCTTCTTCAGCGTCACCGTGCCCATCGCATGCTTGATCGTTTTTTCCCCTGTATCTGTTCCAGTCGTTGCAGGCGTCGCCGCTGCGTTCGATGCTGCCGGACTGCCCGCGCTTCCGCCTGTTGTCGTCGACGAAGTACCGCACGCGCTCAGCGCGAGGGTCAACATGAAGACGATCATGACTTGTATGGCTCTCATTGCGTTTCTTCCTCTCTCTGGTCAGCAGGCGAATGCTGACTCTATGTAATTGATAATAATTATCAATCTCATTATAAGGGCAGAGATTCAGAATTGTACATGTCGGATTTTATCCGTTTTGATACCATATTTTATCTTCATTGTCTGAAAAGGCTGCTTAAGAACGCAAAAAAGTGTTCAGCAAATGATGACGCTGAACACTTTCCTGTTAAGTGGAGGATGATTTATATAAGGCTCATCCTTCCATCTTCCATGCGGTATACCTTGTCGCAATATGCGAGCATCCGCTCATCATGGGTAACCATGATCGCCGCTTTCTGGCGCAGCTTCACCTCTTGGGCGATAAGGCTGACCACTTCATGTGCACGTTTGGTATCCAAGCTTGCCGTCGGCTCATCCGCCAAAATGACGTTCGGATTGTTAATTAAAGAGCGAGCGATGGCTGTACGCTGTTTCTCCCCCCCGGAGAGTTCTTCCGGAAAGCTCTTAAGCTTCGTACCAAGTCCCAGTTCTTCAAGCAGCTTGATAGCGAATTTTTTATCCTCCGCTGTAACCTTCCCGGACATCTTCTTCACTAGCAGCAATTGATCAAGTACGTTTAAATAGGGAACCAAATTCGATGACTGCATAATAAAACCGATTTCCTTCAACCTGGTGTCAGATAATTGTTTATCGGAAAGATTAGAAATAGGATGCCCATTTAAGGTGACTTCTCCTTCAGAAGCTTTGAGTAGTGCCCCCGCAATGGATAAGAAGGTACTCTTACCAGAACCGGATGGCCCGACAACAGCCGCAAACTCACCCGGCATAACAGAGATCGTGACATGATCAAGTGCAGCAACCCGATTGTTGCCTTCGCCATAATATTTTGTGATCTGACTAAGCTGTAAACCTTTATTCATTATTCTACCCTCCCAAGCGCCTGCAGCGGATCAATCCGGGTAATTTTGCGAACCGATACCAATGAACTCAGCAAAGCAATAAAAAGAAGGATCATCGAATATCCAATAACCAGGTTCATTTCAAGCTTGAATGGCATCGCCTTCGGCATAATGGTAGCTGTTCCGTAAGTGAGCACAATTCCGACGATTATACTGGTCAACGACAACACCAACACTTGGGACATAATCGCTTTGCTCAAGAATCCGTTCCTGGCACCGATGGCTTTCATAATGCCGAACTGGTTGGTTTTCTGTATGGTAATCACATAGAAAAATACGCCAAGAACGAAGGCAGAGATCGCCAGCAGGAAAGCAAGCATCATCATAATTGAGCCGTTCTCTTCTTTATAGCCCGGCATTCCTTGCACGGCTTGAGCCCGGGTAACGGTATCCGTGTTCGATAGCTTGCTATTTACTAAGCTTAGATCAATATTACTTCCTTGTAGCATAATAGCGTTAACAGGATCCGCAATGCCTTTATTGGAGCCGGGTGCCGCGAAAGCAATCTTCCGCCATTCAGACATCGGCGTAAACACGGCAGAAACGTGGTTGTAGGTCTGATTTTCGACAAATCCGATAATCGTCAGCGACTCCGTGGATCCATCCAATTGAAACGTGTCTCCGAGTTTGAAGCCTTTATCCTTCATCGTCACATTTGCAACAACATGCTTCGGGTTATCAGCTGATAATGGCTTCCCCTCAATGACGGTTGGCTCCAAGAAGCTGCCAGGGCTGATGCCAATAATAGCGATGTCCACTTTATCTTCATTTTTGTTGCTCTGCCCCTTGAGCGCTGTTGCCATCGAACTCCCCATAGGTGAGGCAGCCGTTACGTTCGGTAATTTCGATGCTTCAGCTGCCACCTGCTCGGACAGCAGTGATTTGCTCATGGAAGACTGCGCCCCTTGTTGGAAGACGACATAATCGGCCTGCATATTCTTGAATACGGACGCCGCCAGCGTCGACAACCCATTACCCAAACCTGTTAGGATGAACACCAACCAGGCGATGAGTACGAAAATAATGACGATCATTGAAAACCTTGTCTTGCTATACATGAGTTCTTTCATTGCCAAAAACATATGAGGTCATCTCCTTTTCCTAATTTATTCGACACAAGTGTCAAATTCGACAAACAAGCCCGGTCGTCTTCGACTATTAAAACACATAACCGACACTTGTGTCAAAATTAATTGGAGATGCTGCTACCGTTTTGAACCCCCTATCCATATTTGGAACAACAGACTACTCCATTGTTGCGTCGGGACATTCATCAGATTCGGGGTATTTATCAGGTTAAAAAAAGTACCGATAAGTACTGGAAGTGGCAGATCTTCTCGAAGTTTCCCCTCTTTTTGGGCTTGCTCGAACAAACGGGAAAGTTGCACTTTGAGAAACGAATGCGCTTGCTCGACGAATGCAAGATCCTCAAGCGCCTTCACGTTTTGTGTTTTAATTTTACTCGCATCGCCAAGCAGCTGATGAAGCTTGGATTCTTCCATATACACGTGCAGCAACTGTTGGAGTGCACTCATCGCGTCTGTTTCGTCAATGGATGAAGCATTTTGCATAATTTGTGAGATGACTCGCTTCATACATGCAGCTACGATCTCTTCTTTATTGGAGTAATATTGGTAAATCGTACTTCGGGCTCCTGACAGATGCTGGGACAGTAATTTAAGATGAAATCCGTCATACCCATGTTCCAGGATTAATCTTTTCGTTACGTCTAACAGCTCTGTCTCCGTAAATGATTGCTTTCTTCCCAACTAGAGTCCGCCCCTTTCCGCCATGTAAGACCAGTTTATCAAAATAAATCGTAAAAACAACCATGGGGATATCGACATGCCTTCCATACCGCGGATCTAGCCAGCTGCTCCCTGCTGCGCCGCTACGCCCCGCCTCCCGCAGCGGCAGCCGCCTGCTTCCCGCCCAGCGCCGCTTCCGCCTCGGCTGCCGCCAACCGCTTGTGCGCGGCGATAAAGCTTTGGGCATACAGGGGATCCCACTGGCTCCCCTTCCCCTCCTCGAGAATGGCCCATGCCTTCTCGAACGGCATCCCTTTCCGATACGGCCGGTCGGACGTCATCGCGTCAAAAGCGTCGGCCACCGCAATGATGCGGCCGAACACCGGAATAGCCGGGCCGCGCAGGCCGTCCGGATAGCCAGTCCCGTCGTAGCGCTCGTGGTGTGAGCGCACGCCGGGCAGCAGCGGAGCCATCGCCTCGGCTGGCTCGATCTGCTTCAGAATGGATTCACCCAACACCGGGTGAAGCTTGATCTGCTCGAACTCCTCGTCCGTGAGCCGTCCCTCTTTGAGCAGGACGGCATCACGGACGCCGATTTTGCCAATATCGTGCAGCAGCGCCGTTTTGTTCAGCAGGTCGAGTTCGGGCTCGCTAAGCCCCGTTTCCCGCCCGATCAGCAGGGCGTACTGGGCAACGCGCATAGAATGCCCCGCCGTGTACGTATCTCTGGCATCCAGAGCCGCCGCTAACGTCGCGTAGTAGCTTTGCAGAAGCTGCCTGTTCATTTTTTCCCGGGCATCGAGGCCCTTCACCATATGATTGAAGCCCGCGATCAGCCGAGAGAACTCATCCGAGTACAAGTCGGAGGCCCGCACCTGCAAATCTCCCCCTTGCACCTTGCGCATGTCGCTATGCAAATCTTCAATCGGCTGCCGAATATCTCTGGCCAGCATGCGCGCTCCCAAGGAAGAAAATCCGATGCCCAGCAGCAGGATTAACCCCGCCCACCGCCAGTAACTCGCCGTCAAATCCGCGGATGAACTGCTCGAGGCTAACCGAATCTGCGTCGCTAGGCTAAATAGAAAGAGCGGCATCGTCCCGATCAGAAAAGCGCTTAGCTGAAATTTCCGCCCAATCGACACGATGATCCGTCCGTCCAGGGAAACGTCTTCGGCATACATCCGGTGGCCAAGCTCCCGAATGTGCACGAGCATCGGCCGGATCGCCTGTGCCGTCATAAAAAACTCAATCAGCGCATGCATACTCGCAACCAGCACCGCCCCAATACCTGCCAGTCCCACATAGTAATAGGGCAGTGTCAGCCACCCCTGTCCGATCCCCAAGCACGTGAGCACAACAGCAGGAACGGATAGCCCGAGAAAGTGCGGTCCCATAATTCGTTGGACGGACAGCGCCGGAAAACGGTGTGTCTGCACATAGGCCTTCCGAATCATGGTCAAGTCCGGCGCAGCCTGTCGAACCAGCTCTCGGATGGGCTGCATATGCCGGCGGAACACCACGATTTCCGAGATCACCATCACGCCAAGCGAGCTTGCCAAAATAAGAAAAAGCCGTAACAGCTCCTCGCCCGAAATGGCTAGCGTCGTCGAGATCATCACCCCGCCGACAATCAGCACCGCCAGACCGGAGCCCCAGAGATAGTTGCGGATCAAATTGCGCAGAAATTTCAGATAAACCTGCTTGCTCGTCATGCCATCCCCCCGTCCATCACAAAGATGCTTTGCTTCTATTGTATAGCAATCCGGCCGTTTCCGCCTGTAAAAAAGAACCATGCCGCCAACCGAAAACAGCTGTGGCATGGTTCCTTGTCTTATTCTTCCGGTTTAGCCGAAGGAGCGGCTGCAACGGCATCTTTGCCTAAAAACGCCCGTGCCAGCTCCGTTACGCTCTGGCCGGTCAGCGTTTGCGTGATCTCTGGCACCTGCGCGATCATTTTGGCGATGTCGCCGGTGATGCGGTTGACCCCGGACGTCGCGCCGTCCTGCGAGATCACCGTGATCTTGTCGACGTTGCTCAGCGGAGCGGCAACGCGCTCGGCCAGCTCCGGCAGAATGCGCAGGATCTCGACTGTGACGGCGGCCTGCGTATACTGCTTGTAGGCCTCGGCTTTTTTCTCCAGCGCCTCCGCTTCTGCGAGACCCGCCAGGCGCACGACCTCGGCGTTCGCCTTCCCTTTGGCGAACTCGGCTTCCGCCGTCGCTTCGCCGCGTTTGCGCGTGGCCTCCGCCTCGGCCTCCGCTTCAAGAATTTGCCGCTGCTTATTCACCTCAGCGCGCAAAATCGCCGCCTGCTTCTCCGCCTCGGCAGGCTTAATCACCGTCGCCTCAAGCTCCTTCTGCTTGAGCTCGACTTCGATCTGGCGAACCGTCTTGTTCGCCTCAGCTTCCATCTGACGGATTCGGACCTCCTCCGTCACGAGCGATTGCTGAATTTGCTTTTGCTTCAATTCATACGCAAGGTCCGCCTCCGCCTGCCGGCTCGTCGTCTCCTGCTTAAACTCCGCTTCCTTCAGGCTGAGCTCCTTCCGGTACTGCGCTTCCTTGGCGGAGGCTGCGGTCTCCGCCTCAATCTTGAGCTGATGCGCCTCCGCCCGACGGATCGCCGCCTCTTTTTCCGTATCCGCTGCGCGGATTTGAATGTCACGCTCGACTTCGGCCTTGGCGATCGAAGCGCTCTTGCGGATGCGCTCAACCTCCGGCACGCCCAAGTTGGCGATGTAGCCCTGATCGTCCGCAACGCGTTTGAGCACGAAGGAGATGAGGCTCAGCCCCATTTTATCCAGGTCCGCCGAGCACGTTTCCCGCATCTTGCTGTTCAGCTCATCCGGATTCTTCAGGATCGATTCCACCGTCAGCTGCCCGACAAGACCGCGCAAGTGACCCTCGACCGAATGCAAAATAATCGCTTCCCGCTCCTGCATCGAGTGGTCGAGGAACTGCTCCGACGCCGTCGAAATCGCGACGGGATCACTTTGGATTTTGATCTGCGCGACCGCTTCGATCTTCAACCGAATGCCCTGCTGCGAGAACATCGGCTGATCCGGCTTCACATCAAAGCTCATGAGCATCATCGAGATTGTTTTATAGCTTTGAAAGCCCGGAATGACGAAGGTGCCGCCGCCTTGCACGACCCTTTTGCCGCCTAGACCGAACACGATCATCGCTTCATTGGGCGGAACTTTTTTATAAGCCTTCACGATACTCGCCAGTAAAATAAAAACAACAAGAACAACAGCCACAACAATAATGAGTACAGGTAACATCATCCAATTAACCTCCCAAGTAAGAAGTTTGAAGCAGGCGCCAGCCCGCTCATTCCTGCCATAGCGCCACCGTTGCGACGCCATCCTTCATCTGAACAACCATCACTTTGGCTCCCTTGGCAATCGGCTCCCCGTGCTCCGACCGTACGCTGATCGAACGCTTTGTGCCGTGCAGGACGTACACCATCTCTCCGATCCCGCTGCCGGCCATCGGCACCGTAATTTCGCCCAGTTGGCCGCTCAAATCAAATTCGCTCTCCAGCATCGTATCATCGTGTTTATACAGCACCTTGACGTACAGCAAAAAGAAGAGCCATCCGACGCCGACCCCGGCTGCAGCCGCGACCACAATAACAAGAATCAGACTCCACGGCCCGAATGCCGCCAGCAAATACCCGACACCGCCGAACACGGTAATCCCCGCGAGCAGCGTGGGCAGGTTGAAGCCCGAATGCCCGCCATGTCCATGTGCTGCGTGCATATCTGTTCCGAAGTCCAGACTATCCACTCCGAACAGGGTAATGAGGACCGTAAGGAGCAAGCCGGCAATGAAGCATACCAGAAAAAATGTGATCATCCGCAATACCTCCCCCTAATTAAGACGCAACTGGAAAGAAAAGGTTTCGTAGAGATTTTCCTCCGGTCAGCGCATCCTTCTCCTTTTTCCCGCGTATAATCATTCGACGCTTATCCCGATTCTATTAAAAATAAAGGAGTAGATCATTCCATGCTTACTAAGAAATGGACGTGGCTGGTGTCCGCCGTTCTGATCGTCCTCATGCTGGCGCTAACCGGCTGTCAAACGGTACAAGGGCTCGATCTCGCACAAGCGATTCATACGAGCGCATCCGTCAAATCCTCTCAGTCCAAATCCTCCCTGCAACTGGAGCTTGTCCCAGGCGACACCTCCAAATTGACAACTGAAGAAAAAGCGGCGCTAACCGCCTTGCAAAACGTTACCATTGACCTTGCGGTCCTTCAACAGGATCCGCAGCATCTCTCTGCCGAAGGCAAGCTCACGTACAGCAAGGGCAGCGTGCCTTTCAAACTGTCCACGGACGGACTGAAAGTGGCCCTTTCCATTGAAGGCGCGAAAAAGCCGATCGTCCTCGACATCCTCGGCGGCTCCGATCTCTCTTTTCTGAAGCTGATTCCGGCTGCACTGCAAGCACCGCTTGGCGGAGCCGTGGCCGAAATTAAGCCCGCAATCGTCGACTGGCTGCTTGCGAATTCGCCGAATCCTGCGAATGTCACCGTGACCTCGGCTGCGGAAACCGTGAATGGCGAATCGCTCGCCCTGCAAAAAGCGCACATCGCGTTAAATGGCACCGAAACTTCCGCCTTGTTGCAAGGCTTGCTGCAAAACCTCCTGGCTGATGAAGACGGCTTGAAAGAAGTCATCAGCCAACTGTACGACGCGCTTCAGCCAGTCATTGATGAGCAGATTAACGCCGGTTCGGCTGATTTTACCCTGAATTTGCTGAAAAATAAACAGCTGGTCGTCGGCCTCGTATTCTCGCCGATTCACGACCTGCTTAAGCAGTTGGCTGGTTCCCTGACTGCGGCAGACGCCTCCGGTGAGCCTTCCCTGACGAAGGATCTTCTGAACCCTGCGGCAAGTCTCCAAGCCGACATCTATTTCGATGCGAACAAGCAAATCCGCAAGCAAAGTCTGGCCATCAACCTGCCGCTGCCCCATTCCAACATCGGCGCATCGGCGGCGAAAATCACAATGGCCAGCGAAATTTGGAACATCGACAAGCCGGTTAAGGCGGTACCTGTCTCTGTAGATGGAGCACTGACAATCGGAACTGGCGCTTCCAGCATTTACAAGGTGCTCGGCAATCTGGATAAGCAGTCCGTACTGTACATGCTGTTGAAGAATGATTTGAAGGTGACGAAAAAAGAAATCCAGCTGGCCACAGACGGCAGCGGTGAGGCCGCGGATACGCCGCAGGCTTATATTAATGAGAATTGGAATACGATGGTCCCTGTACGCTTCGTTTCCGAGAAGCTTGGCGCAGACGTCGCCTGGAACGGTGCTACGCATGAAGTAACCATCACCGACTTGGTAACGGGGAAAACGATCGTCCTTACGCTGGACAGCACCACGGCGTTGGTCAACGGCAAAGCCGTCCAACTCGAGAGTGCAGCTACCTTAACGAACAGCTCCACGTACGTGCCGATTCGCTTCATTGTGGAAGAAGCGTTGGAAGCCAACATCTCCTTCGACGAGGCTACACATGTTGTGACGATTAAACGCGATTAAGTACGATGGTGGGGCGGGATTGCTGCTGGATGAATCACCCTTTTGGGTGTGGCTGAATAGTCTAGTAGTACATCTAGGCGCAAGCCCGCCCGCTGCCGCTGCAGCTGTTGCGGAGCAGAGGCGCTCAAAGGAGCGACAACCCCCATGTACAATAACCCTATGCATCATCACGGACATCAAGGTCCGCAGGTCCTGTATCAGGCTGATCCGCAGTGGCAGTCGGTGATCAAGCATAAACGGGAGGAGCTTATGCATGCGCTCCACCCGCATATCGGCCACACGATCCGTGTTACCACGATCGACGGACACACGCACGAAGGCGTGCTCATTAACGCGGACGGCCATCACGTGTACCTCCAAGTCAACTCGCATGGCCATCACCATGGCCAACATGACGGCCATGGCAGACCGATTTACACGCCGGCACAGTTTCAGATTTTGACGCTGGTCTTGTTCGAGCTGTTGGTGATTTTGCTGTATGCCTAATTCGTGCGGTCATGAGTGCGGCCACGGCCGATAAACAAAACCACCCCTGACGCTTGTCTCCCATTGGAGTCAGTGCCGGGGTGGTTGTTTAGGTTGGCTTTACAGGCGAGCGCTTCAACTGGAATTCCTCCAGTTCATTTGGCCGAAACCACCCGTTTCTTCGCATTGTACTGGAAAAGCTCCAGTTCATTTCGGGCATTGAAGCCAACTGGCGGCTCTACCCCTTGAATAAGCTGGAAGAATTCCTGTTCAGTCATTCCTACAGCTGAGAATCGCCGAAATGAACAGGAACAATTCCAGTTCGTCTTTTGCCAACCAGGCAAGATGACCTCGAAAAAAAGCTCGCCCAGCGGATGGTTAAAGGCGTGCAGACAGGCAGCTTATGCTCGGCGCGCCTTGTAGACGCGGGACTGTGCCTCGTGGACGCTGGTGCTGCGGACTACGGCTTGGCGTGCTTCGTGGGCGAAAGGCTTCTTCACGCGGCTCATCAGCCTTGCCAGCCCCTCTCCTACGCCTCCACGAACCGGCGGTACGCCGCCTGGCACTCCGCGGCCAGCCGCTCCTCGTCGGCGCCGGTTAAACGGCCGTCCTCCACGACGACGCGGCCGTTCACGATTGTGTAGTCCACCGGGCGCTTGAGCCCGACGGTGCCCAGCCACGAGCGGGCGTCAGCCTGCGTGCCGACGGCATCGAGCTGATCGACACGGATCATGAACAAGTCGGCGCATTTTCCGACCTCCAGCGATCCGATGTCGTTGCGGCCGAGGATGGCCGCGCCGCCGCGCGTCGCGACCTTGAGCAGGTCGTAGCCCGTCGGCGCCCCGGCGCTCGCATGCAAGCGGTGGAGCAGGTACGCGACGCGCAGCTCCTCCAGCAGGTTCGAGCCGTCGTTCGAGGCGCTGCCGTCGACGGCGAGACCGACCGGGATGCCCATCTCGAGCATCTCTGGCACGCGGGCGACGCCCGAGGCGAGCTTCATATTCGAGATAGGGCAATGCGCAACGCCGGTGCCGGTCTGCGCCAGCAGCCGCAGCTCGGCGTCATTGAAATGAATGCCGTGCGCATACCACACGTCATCCCCGAGCCAGCCGAGGCTTTCCATGTAAGCCAGCGGCCGCATGCCGAAGCGTTCCAACGTGTACGCTTCCTCGTTCTTGGTCTCGGCGAGATGCGTGTGCAGCCGCACGCCGCGGCTTCTGGCGAGCTTCGCCGACTCTAGGAGGATGTCCGCGGAGACGCTGAACGGCGAACACGGTGCGAGCACGACCTGCCGCATCGCGCCCGCCCGCGCGTCATGATAGCGATCGATCAATCGCTCGCTATCGGCCAGAATCGTGTGGATGTCCTGCACCACACTCATCGGCGGCAGGCCGCCCTCGTCGACGCCCAGCGTCATCGAGCCGCGCGAAGCGACGAAGCGGATCCCGAGGCGCTCCGCGGCTTCGAACTGTCTGTCAATGAACTCGGCGCTGTTCTGCCGAGGGAACACGTAGTGATGATCAAAAACGGTCGTGCAGCCATTTTTCATCAAATCGCCGATGCCCGTCAGCGAGCTGTGGTACACGGCGTCCGGCGTCAGCCCTTGCCAGATGTCGTAGAGATAGCGCAGCCAATCGAATAGTTCAAGTTTTTGCACCTGGGGCAGGTTGCGTGTGAACGTCTGGTACAAATGGTGGTGGACATTCACGAGCCCCGGATAGACGAACATGTTTCCCGCTTCGATGACGCGATCCACCGGCTCCGGCGGTGCCAACTCCGGGCCGATCCCGGCGATAACGCCGTCTTTTAGCCATACATCAGCGCCCTCCAGCACGCGGTCCTCCGTATCTACGGTCACAATTGCTTGGGCTTTGCGAATCAGAATTGAACTCATTTTGACAGCCTCCTCCATGTTTGAAAAAAATAAAAAATCCTAACCGCCAAACACAACACAAGCCGAGGCTTATATCGTGTTCGTAGTTAGGATTTTAGGTTCCCAGTAGAGCCCCTGAACCGGATTATCAGGGTTATACGAACATTATTTTTTTTGACATAACGTCGATTAAGCCCCAGTATAGGAGAGAGACACCCCGTCGTCAACCCCTTCGCAAAAAAAATTGGAATAAGCTTCCGCGTTTTTGGATATATTATCAAAGCTGCGTAATTTGCTTACAAGCTATCGGTCTTCGGACTGGCGTGCGGCAAGCGCGGCGTAAATTATGCTTGGAGGTTTTTAGATAACATGCAAACAGGTACGGTAAAGTGGTTTAACGCAGAAAAAGGATTTGGGTTTATCGAAGTGGAGAATGGCAATGACGTTTTTGTTCACTTCAGCGCAATTACAGGCGAAGGCTTCAAGTCGCTGGATGAAGGCCAACGCGTTCAGTTCGACGTAGTTCAAGGCAACCGAGGACCGCAAGCTGAAAATGTAGTCAAGCTGTAGTCCCTTCACCACATATTGCTCCACTGCTTGGGTTGAAGTCTAGTCATGACAAGGAGGAGTTCGATTGTACTTTTCAAAGAAATCATTGGAACCGGTACCCGAAGAAGAAACCAGCATCTGGTCCTGCAGCACAGAGACGTGCGCCTGCTGGATGAGAGATAATTTTTCATTCGACGAAAGTCCCGTATGTCCGATTTGCCATTCCGCGATGGTCAAAGAATCAAAGATGCTCCCAACCTTAACGAACACAAGCAGTAGGCGATAATGAAGCATTTGGAGAAAGAGGGAGAAATCCCTCTTTTTTTATTGTTGTGGCGTGGGGAGCATGGCTGACACGGCCGCCCGTTGGCCGGAGGTGCGGGGAGCCTGGGAGCAGGTACCGCCGACCGGATATCGGGGACTAGGCTGCGGAATGGAGACTGGGTCCTTGGTGGCCGGAGATCCGGGACCAGGAATCAGAACCGGATTGTCCAGATCTGCAACCGGGGGCCGGGGTCTGGAGAGTGGTGTCCGGTGTCCGGTGTCCGGAGTCTGGAGTCTGGAGTCTGGAGAATGGAGAATGGGGAGCCGAGCTCTGTGAGATCTGTGACCAGCGTCCAGAACCTGCATTTCCTACATGTAATTCTACCTTTTCGGAGAGAAATACGAAGAAATCCTGCATTTTATACATCAAAAAAGCCCATTATCCGCCAAATCCATTGATTTGGACGCAGTTGGCGCAAATTTGATGTAGGTTTTGCAGGATTTCGTAGTTTTCCCCCGACTTTCTGGGGATTTGATGTAGTTTTTACAACTTGTCAATGCGGCGGCAGGTGGCCCATGACAAAGCGGCGTCACGGAGGTTCTACACCTTCCGATAAATCCGCTCCTTCGGCGCAAATTCTCGATAGCACACGGCCGCCGAGACAGCATGGATCGTTTCCTTCGTCCCCAGTCCAAGGAAACCTTGCGGAGTCAAACTGCCGTGGAACAGGCGGTGCACTTGCTTTTGCAAATGAAGATCGAAATAGATCAGGACGTTGCGGCAGATGATGACATGAAACTCGTTAAAAGAGCCGTCCGTCACGAGATTGTGCTGCGCGAACATGAGCTTGTCCCGGAGCCCCTCCCCAAAGTAAGCGTTCCGGCTGTCCGCCGTATAATAATCGGAAAAGGCCATCTTGCCGCCCGCCTCCAAATAATTGCGGGTATACGTCTGTATTTGCTTGAGCGGATAAGCGCCTTGCTGTGCGATTTTGATGGCTTTGCGGTTCATGTCCGTGGCATAGATCCGCGTACGCTCCAGCAGCCCTTCTTCCTTCATCAGGATCGCCATCGCATAAACTTCCTCGCCCGTCGCACAGCCCGCATGCCAGATGCGAATCTCGGGAAGCGCCTTCAAATGCGGGACAACCTGGCACCGGAACGCTGCAAAAAAGCTTGGGTCCCTGAACATCTCCGTCACGCGTATCGACATGTCATTTAATAAAACATCCATAAAGCCGGGTTCATGCAGCACTTTCTCCAGAAGCGCCGTAATGCTCGGCAGTTTCTCCAGCTTCATGCGGTGGAGAATGCGCCTCTGCAAGGAGGAGCGAACATAATGGCGAAAATCAAAGCCGCAAATCTGATAGATCCCTTCTAGCAGAAGGTTGATCTCGATGTTTTGAAGCTCATCCTGATAAGGAAGCTTCTCTTGCTCCGGCGGGTAGATTTCCCAAAGATTCAGCCCCACCCTTTCTCACCCCGTTCTCCTATTCACCCTCTGGACGCGCTGGGTCGCGCAAGCGGATGGACGGCGACGCTGCCGTCTTCGTGCTATCACTATACCACATTTATGGAATAGAATGGATATAAAGATCACCGGTTTTGCGTCGTCTTAAAGGAAAAAAGTTTAATCAATTGCCAAGCGCAATCCCGGCAAACCGCAGGAGATCACGCAATAGCGATCTGTCCAAATGTGGTCGGCGCCGGCGTCAACCCAGCCGACTTTGTCGGTGAAGCTGGTCGGTCCGACGAAGGTCACCTCACCCTTCACATGATGATGAGGGCCAAACGTATTGCGGCCGCTCGTTATGAGTTCGATACGAAGCGATAACTGTGAAGGCGCCTCCGACCCGCAGACCGCTGTCGTGAGGTCCAGCTGCGGCGCTCCCCACAGCACGGTCCGAGCTTCTCCTTCGTTCACGGTGATGCGGAGCGCCGGGGTAAGCATGCGGTCCCATTGAAGGACAAGCCTACCTGTACCTCCCTTCAGACGGCCCCGCATCACCGGGGAGAGCGGAACATCCCGCTCCAAAGTGACTGTTCCGCTGTAAAATGGGAAGCCGTACGGCGTCATGTCGCACATCGGCAGCTGCTTCGGCAGCGGAGTCAGCGTGAACGGCCCCTCCGTCCAGAGCGCATGGCGCTCGGCAGGCTCCCAAGCGGAGGCGGCAGGCTGAACGGCAAACGGGCCGAGGATGTAGAGGCTTTCGATTTCCACATCGAACAGCAATTTATTGCGGATCGGCGCCAAGTCGGCCCCGGCGATGCCGAAGAAGCGGTACACGTCCTCATTGGCGTAAAAGATGCCCGACAGCCGCACTTCGTTCGTGCCGGCTTGCACTGCTTCGCCAATGGCATAGGTCGGGAAGCTGCGGTCGCCGCCGAACCAACCGTCGGCGGCATCGCCTGGGAGCACGCAACCGTTCACAGCCAGCTGCCAATCCGTCGGCAGTTCCACCGCCAGTTTCCACTGGCTGCGGTCGGTATCTGCCATAAGCGCCTCAGCCACATCAAAGGTGTAGCGGAGTTCCACAAAAACAGGAGCCCCCACGGCGATGCAGCGCTCCTGGATGTTCAGGACATACGTCGGCGCGGTCCATTCACCGTCATCGATCCGATAGGCGGCGTAGTCCAAGGTGAGCGCGTTCGGCGCCGATAGCCCGTAGCGCCAATCCGGCTCGGTATCGAGCGGGATTGCTCGAGTCACGGGCTGCGAAGGTGGTTCGGCGGCAGCATGTGCTGTGAACTGCGATGGCGGTTCAGCAAGGGCTGCGGCAGGCGCAGGGGCATCTCGTTGAGCCGTCGGATTGCTAGCGGCAGATATAGGCACTGCGCACTGTGGCGGCGGCTCGGCGGAGGCGCCAGTAGGCACGGAGATAAGCGCAGCTCGTTGAGCCGACGGATCGCTAGCGGCAGCTTTAGGCACACCTTCGTCGGCAGCAAAGGCCGCCTCCGTATGCAAGGCAGCTTCCAAGCTCCCCTGCCCAGCTTCAGCCGCATCCTCAATCACGAAGCATTTGGCATCGCCCGGGTCGAACACGAGCAACGGCGACGCCTGCCGCACATCGCTCTCGCCGATGTGCCCCTGCGCCAGGTCGAGCTCCCGCCATAGGCGGCGATCCTCGGCCGGGATGCGCAGGCGCACGGTGCCGGCTTCGCCGGTGTGCACCGCATACAGCAGCGTCGCGCCGGGCACCCGGCGCTCCTGCACATACAGCCGGCGCAGTGCTTCCGCCTGCGCCGCATCCCCGGCCTGCGCGCCTTCGGCGCCCGCAGGCTGCCAGTCGCCGCGCGCGCCCACGTGCGCGCGCAAATCCGCCGCAGCCGCCACGCGCGTGACGGCTGCACTGCCCAACCAGGCGGCCGCCTCGGGGCTCGGCGCGCCTTCCACATACAACGGTGCTGCGCCCAGCAGCAGCACCTGTCCGCCGGCTGCGGCGAACTGCCGCAGCAGCGTCAGTGTCGGCGCGTCCAGCGTCAGCGCGCCGTCAGGGAGGATGACCGTGCCATAGGTCATCTCGCCGACCCGCAGCGCGCCGCCGGTGACGGCGCCGTACTGCGCGAGCAGCGCCTCGTCGCCGTAGTCGAAGTCGCGCTGCAGCGCCAGCAGCTCATCCGCCACGGCGTCGAGGCCGTCTTGCAGCCGATCCACCGCCTGCGTGCCGCCAGGCCCGTAGTGCAGCCAAGCGGTGCGCATCGGATGCAGTACGAGAATGCCCGGTACGGCATGCCCTAGCGTGAGCACGTACGTCAGCCGTGCGAAGTAATCATTGAACGTACGGTAGACGTCCCACCATGGCTGCTGAATATACAAGGAAGGCGGGTAGTCCCGCTTCCGTACGCCGCGGATGGAATACGCCTGCAAGTGCTGGCTCATCCGATTGACGCCGAGCACAAACTGCCACTCCGCGATGCGCTTCATCTCGCGGAAGCTGAGGTTCCAGCCGCAGCAGCCGAACGTCTCCGTCAGCACGAACGGCTTGCCGAGCTGTCGCGCGACCGACGAAGCCTGCTTCGGCAGCAGGACGGAGCGCGCGCTGCGGCCCAGCAGATCGATGCCCGGCATATGCATCCGCTCGTACAGCGGCATAACGCCGGCTGTGTACCGCATCTGGTCGAGGAGGCTGTCCTCGCCCATCACATGGCCTGTCATCTGCCAGCCGTGCGCATCGCACCAGTCCGCGACCAGCCGCATTGACCGGCGGAAGCGTTCACTGACCAGGCGCCAGTAGCGATAACGCGCTTGATGCATCGCATGGACGGCATCCGCGTCAGCCGGATCGGCCTCGGTGAGCAGCCAGCCGACAGCCTGTACGATCGTTTCCCCATACATATCGGCATAAGCTTCCGCCAGATCCGCCGACCACGGAAGGCCGGAGAACTTGAATTCATCCGTAAAAATTCCCGGGATGCCGTCCGGCCCAAAACGATCGCCAAAACGCGCCCGATACACTTCGTGACAAGCGTTCAGGAACGCCTGCATGACGTCCGCCGATAAAATATCCACATAGTAGGGATTCACCCGGAACCGGACAGCGAGCGCTTCGTCCACATGCGCAGCGTCATCACCAGAGAGGCTGCCGACGAAAGCGGTTTCAGCGACGGGAATTTCCTCGTATGATATGTCATCTGTGGCCGCGTCCCTGTCCTTAGTTCCTACTCTTGTTTCGACTTCCCTTCCTGC